>JBBSEI010000033.1:0-41597 GCA_038239865.1 Chthoniobacterales bacterium | reverse complement strand
GGTCAGGTTGCCCTGCAAGTTCAAGACATTCAAGCTGCGGACGATGTTGACTGGGTTCGCCATGGTGCTCATGTCGAGAACCAGGGTGCCACCGAGGGCATGTAAACCGAGGGTGAAATCCTGCGCCGTGTTGATAATCTGGGTTCCGGATCCGCGCTTTTGCAACGAGATGCCACCGCCGCTCGTTCCGTCCGCAATGATACCGCTCCAGATGGCCGAGGCGTCCATGTTGGCACCCGTGAGCATGTTCGTGTTATTGAGGTCGCCAATCGTGAGCGTCCTGCCGGTTGGGCTTGAGTTCGTAATGACGCCCGAGCCGCTCAAGTAGTCCACGGTCGTGTCAAAGTTGTTCAAGTCCAACGTCGCACCTGAGGCGACATTCAGGTAGCCGATGCCAAGGGCAGCCACGGCCGTTCCGACCGCAGTGAAGCCGGGTGCAGTGTTGGCACCGATCGCGAGGACGCCGCCCTGCACGTCCACTCCGCCCGTGTTGGCAAGGATGCCCACGGTGAGGCGTCCCGCGCCCTGCTTGACGAGCATGAGGTTGGCGTATTGCGCCGCGGCGGCGTCGCGGATGGTCGAAGCGGCACCGAGGTTGAAGTCGCTGACGGTATTGAGCGTCAGCACGGACTGGGAATCACCAGTGGCCAATCCGTTCTGGATCACCGGATTGCCGGAGATCGTCTGGATGCCGGCGAGTGTCTGGCTGGCCCCGTTCAGGCTCAGGGTGCTCGAGCTGTTGAACGTCACGATTGCGGAAGTGGCGATCTGGTTATTGCTGGCCACGCCGGTATTGGGCGAGGAACTGGCGGAGATGCTGTAGTTGTTGAGCAGGCCGAACTGGACGGTGAGGGCATTGCTCGTATCGCCGATGACCACGTTGCCCGGGATGGCGGCCACGCCACCGGTCTTGTTGAGATAGGCGGTGCCAGAGCCGAGCAGGTTCGTGTTCCCGGAATAGGTGTTCGCCGCGCTACCGCTGAGGATGAGCTGGCCGGAGCCCACCTTGGTGAAGCCGTTGGCCGAGCCGACGATCTTGCTGCTGATGTTCAGCGTATCCACGGCGCTGTCCACGCGGACGACGAGTTCCTTGCCGCCGTTGTCAACGTCACCCCCTTGCACATTGGTGATGTAAGTACTGAGGAACGGCGAGCCGTTGAGGAGCAGGCCGAAGGAATTGGCTCCCGCCTGGGTGCGGACGATGCCGTTGATCACGTTGTTTCCCGCCTGAAGCGTGAGGTCCGAGTTCGGGCTCGCGAGAAGGAACGTATTGAGTCCCGTGCCCGCGACAAAATTGACCGCCGGGGCAACGTTGCCGACGATCTTGAAATTGCCGGAGGTGGCGGTGACTGCTGCTACGCCCGCGCTGTAATAGGTGCCGGGATCCACGCCATAGGCGGTCTGGCGGACAAAGCCGGCCGCATCACGGTAGGCGTAATCCGTGCGCAGGATCGGGTTCGTGATGTTGCCGGAGGTGATGTAAACGCCCTGGTCAATCACCCCGGTGGAGCCGCCCACGAGAATCTTGTTCGAGGTGATGATGCTGTCGTTCGGCGAGGGCTGGAAGGTGACGTTGTTCAGGAAGTTGAAGATGCCCGTGGCACCTGCCGACCGGGTGACCGTGCCGCCGAGGTTCAGCGTGCTGGCGAAGTCGCCGTTGCGGGTCGTGGAGATGAAGCTGTCGCGGCCCAGGAAATTGATCGCAGTCGAGCCGCCCCCGACGTTGATCGCGCCCGTGGCACCGATGTTGTCGAGACCGAAGCCGACCAGGGGAGCGCCGAGATTGATCGCGCTGGTGGCCGTGAGGGTCGGGGCGGCGTTGGTGATGGCGTTCGGCGACAGCAGCAGCGAACCCGCCTGAATCGTCGTGGGGCCGGTGTAGGTCAGATTGCCATAGACATTGACCACCCCGGCGCCTGTCTTGGTCACCTGGCCCGCACCGGAAATTGCGAACGGGGTGCCGCTCGGGTTCACGCTCACGCCGACATTGCCGGCGGTGCCGACATTGAAGTTCACCGTGGCACCGGCCGATACCGCGATCGGTGCCGAGAAGCTGCCGAGGGTCTGGTCGAGCGACAGGATGCCCGCATTCACATTGATGCCGGGCGTGTAGTTCAGCGTGCCGCCGGTAAGCGCGAGCGTGCCGACTCCTGTCTTGGAGAGCGCCGCGCTGCCGGTGACCGTTCCGGAGAGTGTCGCCGTCGCCACCGGGCTGGCGATCGTGATGGTGCGGGCGCTTCCGCCAAGGGCAACGATGCCGCCGAGGTTGATGTTATTGGCAGCAGCAGGTCCGCCGAGGGAGATGTTGCCGTTGACGTTGACCTGGTTCAGCGGGGTCACGGATGCCGTGCCGGACATGAGGGTCGTGCCGCCCGCCATCGAGAGCTGGCCGAGGCCGAGCGCGCCAGCGCTCGTGTTGATGATGAGCGTCCCATTGTTCAGGGCGATGCCGCCAGTGAAGGTATTCGCACCGCCCAGCACGAGGGAGCCTGTGCCTCCCTTGATCAACTGACCAGCACCGACGCCGCCGGTTCCAGCGCTCTGGATGATGCCGGTGATGTTCAGGTCATTCACCGACAGGCCGCTCGTCGTGACCGTCAGATTGGTGCTGTTGAGATCGAGCACGCTGGCCACGGTCGGCGTGGCGGCGAGGTTGTCGTTCTGCGAGGTCAGGCTCGACATGACGACGGTGCCGCCGGTGATGGACGGCGCGGCAGTGATGCCACCGTTGTCCATGAAGCTCACCGCACCGAGGACGTTGTTGCCGACACCTGCGAAGGTGACGTTGCCGCCTGCACCGTTGATGGTGAGAGCCGCGCCCGAGGCGATCTGCTGGAGCTGGGTGAAGGTGACCGCGGCGTTGTTCACGACGAGCGCACCGGGGATGGTCACGATGCCCGGGAGAGAGCCGGAAGTCAGTGTGCCCTGGTTGACCGTGGTCGTGCCGCCGTAGCTGTTGCTCACCGTCGGGGAGAGGGTGGTCGTGCCGACGAGGGTCTTCACGAGGGAGACCACACCCGCACCATTGTTGGTGATTTGCGAGGTGATGGTGGTGTTGACGTTGTCGTTGATGAACAATTCCGCCGTGCCGCCGGAGCCGGCAGTGAGCGTGCCTCCCGCGAGGATGCTGCCGGCCACGCCGTTGGAGAGCAGACCGCCGCTGACGAGCGTCAGCGCCGTGTTGTTGACCGTGATCGGGTTGGTCGTGGACTGGATGTTCAGCGAATTGATGATCCGCGCGCCGCCGAGTGTATAGATGGACGGGTTTGTGCCAAGGTTATTGGCCAGCTTGACGTTGTCGGCGCTGGTCCAAGTCGGATCGGTGGTGTCCACGTAGGACTGAAGCGGGATGACGCCCTGCGAGACAGCCGGAGTGATGGAGGTGTCCACCGCCGCGATGTAAGAGGCGAATTCCGTGCCGTTCGTGGTGGCCCAGCCGCCGATCAGGTTATTCGACAGCGTCGGGGCCGTGCCGAGAATGATGCGGCCGGACTGCGTGTTGTTGAACAGGGAACCGAGCGAGCTGCCGGTGAAGTTGATGGTCGCCCCGGTGCCGGGGCTGCGCGTAAGGCTGGTCGCCGTGAGGAAGGCTCCGCCACTGCCGTTGACGTTCGCAGCGAGCGAGTTTGCACCGCCGGCGAGCGTCACAGTTCCGATCGTCTCCTGGGAGATGTTGCTGGCCGAGCCGTCCAAACGGACTGTGCCGCCCAGCAAAGTGATGGCGGAGGCATCGTTGATCCGGTTTCCCAAATCCTGATTGCCCGTGTTGTTAATCTGGAGCGTGCCACCGTAGTTGATGTTGATCGCGCCAGGACCGGTGAGTGCGCCACCGTCAGCGAGGGCGATGGAGCCGCCAATGATATTGGTCGTGCCGGTGTAGGTCTGGGCTGCCGTCAGCGTCTCCGTGGAGTTGCCGTATTTGTAGATGCTGAGCGCACCGCCCGTGTTGCTGATGACTCCACCGAACGCAGCACCGACGTTGATGTGGAGATTTGCCGCCCCAACTGCCGAGTTTGTGACGCTTCCGGCGCTGCCTTGCAGACCATTGTTGGCATTGAGAGAGCCGATGAACTGGTTCGTCCCATTCAGGTCCACGATGCCACCAAAGTTGACATGCAGGTTTTGCAAGGTCGGCACCGTGGCCGTCTGGAAGTTGGGCGCGATGTTGCTGGCGCCATAAGTCAGCTTGCCGCCGCTGACGAAGGTGCCGCCGCCGTTATACATCGTGCTGCTGAGGGTGAGATTGCCCGCGCCTGTCTTATTCAGATTGGTGCCGGTAATCGCGCTGGAGATGGTCAGGTCGGCACCCGTGGAGACACTGATGACACCTTCGGTGCCGATGCTGAGCACCGGGACGCTAATGACGCCGCCTGTGCCGGTCGCGAGGACGCCGCCGCCGCCGAGGGTCAACTGGAAGAGGTTCGTCCCGGAGCCGACATTCACGCCATTCGCGCCGATCTTGATGTTGTTGACCGTCTTGGTCAGACCGGTGACAGTCTGGCCGGTGAAGGTCGGGGTGGCCGTGAGGTTGAAATTATCGAGCTGCGGCAAGATGGCCAGTGTCTGGGTGTTGTCCAGATTGTTGCTGGTGACGTAGTTCGTGAAGGCCACCAAGCCGGTGCCGGGGGTGGAGCTGGTCGTGGCGTAGTCGGTACCGTTGACAGTCACGCGGGCGTTCGTTCCGAACGCCGTGTTCGTGAGCAGGCCGGGCAGGAAGACCTTGTTCGTGGTCCCGAGCGCCGAGGCCGTGATGTTCAGGGTGCCGCCCGTCTGGAGCGGGTTCAACTGGGCGAAGCTGAGGGACGAAGTGCCCCCGCCGCCGTTGATGACGTTGATCTGGCCGGTGCCGGTCTGGGAGAACGGCAGGTTGGCACTGGCAAAGCTCATCTGGAGGCCACCGAGAGTTTCCGTGGTGCTGGCTGCGAGTCTGTTCGCCGTGAAGTTCAGCGTGCCGCCGTTGAGGTTGATCGTGCGATAGGCACCGCTGTTGGCACCCACCGAGGTCGTCACGTTGTTCGTGTTGTAGTCAATGTTCAGCGCCGCATTGCCCTGCACATCAATCTTCTGAAGGCTGAAGGCCTGCGTGTTCGTCTGGTTGAACGTCGCGGTGCCGCCGGTGAGCACAAGGTTGCCGTTGGTCGGCGCATTCAGCGAGGAGGTCGGCGCGATGTTAAAGTCGCCCAAGGCACCCTTGATGAGCGTGCCGCCGACGTTCGTGAAGCCAGCCAGCGAACTGGGCAGGATGGTGCCGGTCAGGTTGATCGGGCCATTGCCCGTTCCGTTGATGGTGAGGACGCGGCTCGTGGAATCACTGGAGAGATTGACCGTCCCGGAGAGGATCAGCGCCGCACCGGAGGTCATGTTGTCGTAAATCGTGCGGTTGGCCGCACCGGCGTTGTTGAATCCACCGGCGATTTCGATCGCACCGTTGCCAGTCAGATAGACTTGGGTGCCGTTGATATTGAAGGCTCCAACAACCCCGGCTTGCGGAGCGCTCAAGATCGCTGGGATGAGCGCGTTCGCTCCCGTCAGTGGCGTTGCCGAAGTGGACTGAAGATAGCCGGCAGTGAAAAGGTATTGAACGTTCGAGTTGAAGGCCCCCGTGCGATTGACAATCACGGTGCCGCTGTTGTGCGAGAAGCTGCCTCCCAGCGAGTTCGTGCCGCTGCCGCCAAAGGTCAGCGAGCCACCCGGGTAACCGCTGTAGGTTAAGCCGTTGTTGTTGATCTGGGTGATCGCACCGTTCACAATCCACGCGCCAGATCCCGCCAAAGTCATCGTCTGACCGCTGGCCTGCTGGAACGCCAGGCCATTGTTCAGCGTGACGCTCTTTCCGGGCGCGAGGTTGTTAAAGAAGTTGAGGGAGTTCGCACCGCCGTTCACAGTTATTGCCTGAGTGGAAAAGATGAAGCTGTTATTCCCGACAAAGCCGCTGTTCGCATTGTTGCCGAATTCAAGGACGTTCGTGAGAGTGCGATCTCCGCCCACGGCCATTAAATGACCGTTGTTCAGCGTTATTTTGCCGGTGCCTAGCGCGTTGTCACTGCCCACACCGAGGATGCCGCCGTTCACGCCAATGCCTCCGCTCATGCCGCCATTGCTCCCGGAGAGCACCCAGATGCCGCCGCCGTTCTTCGTGATGCCCAGCGTGCCCGAGGCTGCAGTATTGTCCGTGAGGGTGCTGGTGATGGTGTTGAAATCGGCGTTAAGGCCGTTCAAAGAAAGTGTTTTGTTTGACGCAACAGTCACGTTGGAGTTCGTGAACGTGCCGGTGAGCACGAGCGGGCCGGAGCCGCTGGAATCAAGGACAATACCGCCCGTGGTCGAGAGCGAGGTGAGGGCGCGGTCACTGGTTTCCCCGACGCCGACATAGGTCAGCGTGCCGCCCGTGGTGGAGGCGTTGCCGAAGATGATCGCGGCGGTCGTGGCGGCGCTCGCCACGCCAACGCTGGTCGCCGCTCCGGGAGCAGTGACAGAGTTGCCCAGGGACAGGACGCGAAGTTCACCCGTGGCGATGTTCGTCGTGCCGTTGTAGGTGTTCGCACCGTTCATTACCAAGGGGGCGTTGGCATTGAGGATCAGATTTGCCGCATTGGCACCTGTGGAATTGCTGATGACTCCGGAGAGGATCGAGTAATCTGCGCCGGTGTTGGCATTGTCATTGACCGTGATCGTGCGGGTCACAGCACCAGCGAGGGCATTCAGGTCAATCGGGTTCGTGAAGTTTGTCTCGAACAACGAGGTGGTCGAGCCAAGGACGAGAGACTGGGCATTGGCGACAAAGCCGGCGCTTCCACCAGTGCCGGCCCAAACGAGCGTGCCACCACTGTTGAGGTTCACGGTCAGCGCGGCATTCGAGGCGGCGAAACCGCCACCGGTGCTCCAAAACACACCGCCTGCTCCGGAGGTCGCTGTCGGGGCTGCCGTCAGCACGTTCCTGGCGAATGTGCCGCTGGTTTCCAGAACGCCCCCGGTGAAGAAGACCGGGCTGTTCGTCGGGAGCGAGGTGCCATCCTGCGCACGCAACTGACCGGCGTTGAGCGTGGTCAGGCCGGTGTAGGAGTTCGTGGCGTTGCCGAGGATCCAGAGGCTGTTGCCGACCTTGGTGATGCCGAGAGAATTCGTCGTCGAGCCGTTGTTCACCAACTGGAGGTCAATTTCGTTATCCCCGATCGAGTTGCCCGTGAGCGTCAGGACGCGAGCGGCCGCAGCCCCCGTGTTGACGTAGGAGACAGCACCTGTATTGCGGAAGACCAGCGCGGCATTGTCCTGCCCGGCAGCGGTCAGGAAGTTGTTACCGAACGTGCCGGAGGAATCAATGGTCGCGGCACCTGCAATGGTGAAGAGACGGTCAATGGAAACCGAAGGCGTCGAAGTGGCCTGGTAGATGCCGGTAGTGCCGCCGTTGTATTGCAGGATGCCGTTATTGAAGACAAGGTTGCCCGCCGCATTCGTCGAGGCACCGATGGAGCTGGCCACGCCGCCGTCGGCAAGATTCGTCACGCGGAGCGTGCTGCCGCCGGAGATGATCGTCGCACCGGTGTAGGTATTGAAGCCGGTGAGGCTCTGGACGCGTGCCGCGGTTCCGTTCGAGATGACGGTCGTCACGCCCGCGCCGTCCCGAATCAAACCGGAATAGACCGTGACACCAGTGCTGACGCCGGTGGTCGCACCGAGTGAGATGGCGGAGGCGGCGCCCCCGTTCGTGATCGTCGCGCCGGAGGTGACCTGCTGCGAGAAGGCGAGCGCCGCGGCGTTCGCGATGGTCACCGGAGTGCTCAGGGTGACGGTGGTGCCGCTGATCGCGGTGATGACGGGGTAGCCGCCGATGCCGGGGCCGGTGACGGTCTGGCCAACTGCGAGGCCGGTCGCACTCGTCACAATGACCGTGCTGCTATTGGTCACGGCACCGTTGGCCGTCGTGCTGAGGATGCCCACAGGCGAGGTCGATCCGCCACCGTTCAGCGCACCGATGCTGACCGTGGGAATCGCCGTCGCCGTGCCGTAAGGAATGATGCTGGAACCCGCGCCATTGATGTCAATGGTGCCGAGCTGGCGGAGGCTGGTGACGTTGCCCGCCGTGGTGGTCAGACCAAGGATATTGGTATTGGCCCCGGAAGCCGTCACCTTGCCTTCATTGATGGTCAGGTTGCCGGTGAAAGCGTTGGCCGCACCGCTCAGGATCAACGTTCCAGTGCCACCTTTGGTCACCGCGGTGGCGGTGTTGTTGAGAAGATTGGAGCCGATGGTGAAGGCATTGGCCCCGCTGTTGTAAATGATCAGTTCCGTGCTCGCCGTCGAGGTGGTGATACCGTTGCCGGTGATGCCGCCCGTGCCGACGCTGCCATCAAAGAGAATGCCGCCCAGGGAGGTTGCCGAGGCGGTGGTGATGGTGAGATTGCCCGCGAGGGTCAGCGTGCTTCCGTTGCTGACTTTCAGAGAGTTTGCCAAGAACGCACCCGCAGTGCCTTGGGTGGCATTGGAGAGGAAGTTCTTGGTGGCCAAGCCAGCGCCCACGTTCACCGTGGAATCAAAGCTAGCGCCACCTGCGGTGTAGGTCGGAGCCGCCACGGAGCCTGCTGCCGCGACCGTAGTGACGAAATCAATGCCATTGATCGTAGCGAAGCCGCCGACGATACCGTTGGTGCCAGCAATGCCGGCGGTGAATTTGATCGCCCCGGTGCCAGGGGAAAAATTGAGTCCGGCACCAAAAGCGCGCGCGCCGAGGGCAGGCGTGAAGGTCAGCGTGGCAGCATTCGCCACGGAGATGTTGCCTTCACCGGCGGAAGGCGTCAGCGCACCGGTAAACGTCAGCGTGGCGGCGGCGGCGGCATTATACTGGAGCGTGCCGCCTGCGGTCTGGTAGCCGGTCCAACCCGTGGCCGCTGAAGTATCAGCAGTAAAGGTAAGCCCGCCAGTGAGCGTGGTGGTAGCAGCATTGGTGAGTTTCAACGTGCCGCCCGAAACGATCGTGGTTCCCGTGTAGGTATTATTGCCGGAGAACAGCCACGTGCCAGTGCCCGTCTTGCCGATGGAAAGGGCGCCCGTGTTGTCCACCAGAGCGCTGGAGATCGTATTGTCCAGGGCATTCGCGCCGCCAAAATAGAAAATCTTGGCCCCGGCCCCGGTAGTGGTGATTCCGGATAGGGAGACAGCACTTGGAGCGGAGCCGGTTTGATTGGCGTAGAGCGCGCCATTGCTCGTGGTGGTATTGATCCTGATGGGTGCGGATGACGTTTGCCCCGCTCCAGTGCCGCCGTAAAGCGCGCCACCGCCCGTACCGAGATAATTGAGCACGCCCGAAGTGCCGCCGAGTCCGATATTGAGACCCGCGGTGGGGAGCGCCGTGGTCGCAACCGAGGCTACAGACAGCGTGCCGTTGGCAATGCTTAGGGCGCTCGTGGCGGAGGTGATATTGCCAAGCACGGTCAATGTGCCGTTGGTTGACTTATTGAAGATCGGCGTCGTGCCGCCCGACATGGCCATATTGCCCGTGACCAGCGCATCGCCCGAACCGTTGAAAGTGACGGTCTGAGTGGTGCCGCCATTCGTCAGGTTAAAGGTGCCCGCGGTCAGCAAGTTGCCACCGCCGCTGTTCCACGTCAAAGTTGTGCCGTTCGCATTACCTGCAATAGTGAGTGTCGGGACAACCAAATTGGTGCCGTTGCGACCGTTGATGGTGCCAGTCTGGCCATTGGCGATGACCACATTGCCAAACTGCATGCTCTGATTGAGAGCGCCCGTGCCGGCGATGCCGCGATCGAGCATGAAGAGCGTGCTGTTGTTCGTTTCGTTCGAGACCAGGCCCGCAAACGTATTGCCGGCATCGCTGCGGATTTCAAAGCCGCCGCCGCCGTTCGCCTGCAAGGCATCCACACGCGTGCTGACGCCGAGCTGGCCGCCATTGCTCACGCGGATGGTGCCGCCCTGAATTTCAAAGCGGCCCAGGATGTTGTTTGAGTTATTGCTGAGGATGAGCGTGCCGCTGCCGGTCTTGATGATGCCGGGTGGGTTCGCATTTGTGCCCGCCCCCAACTGACCGGAAAAGTTGAAGTTTCCGTTGCCCACGAGAACAAAGTTGTTGTTGGTGGACGTCATGTCGATGTTTCCACTGACCGTCGCCGTGCCGTATGCCGAACCAAAGCGCGTTTCACCCAGGCTGCTCCCATAGAGATTCCCCGTGAAGGTATTGTTGCCAATGCTCAGCAGCGCCGCACCGTCGGTGGCCGGACCACGTCCGCTCAGCGCGATGGAACGCGTGAAGGTGATGCCCGAGGCAAGCGAACCGGCGAGAACGAGCTGCCCGCCCTGCACGCTGCGGCTGGAGAAGCCATTGATGATGATGGGCGAGGCATCCGAGCCGAGCGCACCGGCATTATTGATCACCACCGCACCCTGCTCGATGACCGTCTGGCCACTGAAGGTGTTCGTGCCGGTGAGGAGCACGGAACCCAGGCCGCTCTTGGTGAATCCCGACGTGGAAGTGAGATTGGAAGCGATGGTGGCGTAGCTGCCGGAGTCCACCTGAATCGCACCCGAGGCGATCGTGAGATCGCCGCCGGTGAGGGTGTAGTTATTCTGGAAGCGCAGCGATTTCGCCAACTCCCCCACACTGAGGGTGATGACCTGCGAAGTCCCGCCGGGTGCGGGAATGACGGTAGGGAAGGTCAAATCGTCCAGCAAGGAAGGCAGACCGTCCGGGTTCCAGTTGGTGATGGTGTTCCAGAGGAGATCGCTCCCGCCATTGTCCCAACTGATCGCCGCCGCTTTTGCAGAGGGTACGGCAACGAGCGAGAGCATCGACGCCGCGAGAAGAGCGATGGATCCGGCGAGCACGGAGGGCTTGCGGGACTGGGCGGCGCGCTGCTTCTTTTTGCGGGAGGTGTGGAGGACGAGACGATTCATTTTCATGGCGTGAGGCTGGGTGGCTAAGAACTAAGAATTATCGGTGAGTGACGGTGGGCGCAAAGGGACTGATGAAGGACGAAAAAATGGGGAGCGAAAACGATCTGAATTCCGACTGCGCTACGAGGAGAAATGACGTGAACGCACGGCGGAATCACCGGGGGAAATGGAGGGGCGACGCAGGGGGAACAAGGGGAGGAATTGTCGGAAATGAGTCACAGAGGGTCTCAGATAAAACCATACTCCCCAGCGCTCTGGCAAGTGGTTTCTCTGCAAAACATCACTTTTCTTTGAACAGAAACACTGCGCGTGTCAGGCACGACGGTTTTGACGGCTGAGTGACAGGCAAAGCCCCCGCGATCCGGCGGCGGCGTGCGTGGTGAAATGGATTCGCCATATTGCGAAATCACACCTTCCTGAATCGGATACATCGCGCTCACGGCCAATTTGTTGCGTCCATCCTCGCCGAACGAACCGGTGTGCCAAATCTCCGTTCGTGATGCACGCTTTCGCATCCGATCCGGCCGATCTCGACGGGGAATTCCGCACGGTTGGCCCATTGGGAAATTTCGCGGGGAGCCGCGGGGTGATAAAATTGTGCAATTCTCCGCGGATCGCGAGCCGCGGCGGGAGGTCACTCATGGGTTGTCTCGCGATGCGTGGACTGCTCATCCTGCTCCGAAAAACGGACATGGTCTGGTCCCACTTCGCTGAATCAAAACGACAGATGGACGCTGGATGCAGCCGGTTCGGAAACCCGCGTTTGCAACGTCAAAGGCGTTCCATCTGAGCCTGCTTCACGCCAACCCTGGGCTGAACGACCAAACGCCGTTGGCGCAGCAGATTCCCACCATGGCCCGTGGAAGTGCGCGTTCATCAGTCTTTTCAATTCCGCGATTTGGTCTCATTCCTCGCCTTCGTTTTTTGCACCGCTCGGAGCATCTTCCCGCGGTCGAGCGTTTCGGAGTCCTGTGCCGCCGGAAAAAACACCCATCGGGCACGAGCATTGCTAATTTCCATCATTCGTTTTCCAGGACGACCAAGCATCCCTGCTTATCCGGTTGCGTGACAAAGGCATCTCAGGAAGGCAGGAAAGCAGGAAAAGTGAGCGGCCAGCCCGGTGAATTCCTGCCTTCCTGCCTTTCTCAGAGCCTCCTTCCGCTATTGTGTCATGCAACCGGGTAAGCAGGCGAGCATCAAGCCATGCTGGAGTCTCTCCGAAAGGTGTGATTTTCCCACGGGGCGACTCGGAAAACTGCGGACTCTCGGAAAATGGCCGTCCAGGACGACGGAACGACGGTCGTCGCGTCCGGCGTGCTGACCCGCGCACCGTTCCAGCACCGCGCGGGGGCTCACCGTCCCGGACTAACTCCGCGGCTAATTAGTTTCCTTCCAGACGAAGCGGACGATGACATTGTCACCCGACCACACCGGAGGGTTGGCTTCGTCCCAATATTTGAAGTGATGCCAGTAGGCGTTCCATTCGCTGCGGCGCAGCGTGCAGAGCGCGGAGTGGTGCGCTTTGAGAAAAGCGCCGAGGTTGTTATCGCGTTTTGCGCCCGCGGGTTTGTTGGCATCGTCTCCGCCAGCGATCACTGCGAGATCATGCTGCGTCCATTTGAACGGCGTATCGCTCAGCCCGACGACTGTCATCATCTTCCCGGTGCGATCGTGGGTGTAAAAGTGGACGCCGCGGACGAGGAAAATGCCAGCGAGCAGCGGCTCATCGCCGTGCCGCATCTCCATCATTTTCTCGGCGACGGGGCGCGCAGAGCTGTACGCCTCGACATGGTCCGCGGAAAAAGTGAGCGCGCCCACGATGAGCGCGATGGTCGCGGCGGCATTCGTCGCGACCCATCCGCCGACGCGCCCGCGCCAGACGAAAATCAGCCCGGCAGCGAGGCAGCCGGAGAACAGCAGCGCGGGAATTTGGAACGGCCTCGTCACGTTGAAGAACGGCGCGGCGAGGCCGAGGCCGACTTGCAGCACGCTGAGCGCCAGCACCACCACCCGCTCCTTTGCGTCGCGGAATCCTTTCGTCCACATTTCATCCAGCGCGATGGCGACGAGATGCGCGAGGGGCACGAACATGAAGAAGCCATACGACGGGAGCTTCGATTGCGCGATCGTGAGGAAGACCAGACTCGTGAGCAGCCAGCTCCACAGAAAGGCCGCGCGCAGCTCGTGGCGGATGCCGTCGCGCCATGCCCGCGCGCATGCGGCGACGAGCGCGGGCATCCACGGGATCGAGCCGCCGAGGAGGATCGCGAGGTAGTACCAGAAGTGGTTGTTCGCATGATGCTCCGCGTGGAAGAAGCGCATGATGTTTTCATGCACGACGAATGCATCGAAATACGCCCGGCCGTACTTCACAAACATCACGACATACCACGGTGCCGCGATGGCGAGATAGACGCCGATCCCCGCCCACAGCACGCGGCCGCGGTACGGGTGCGGGCGTTTCGTGAGGAGGCAAAATGTCACCGTCGCGAGGACCGTCACCAGCGTGCCGACGGGACCCTTGATGAACATCGCGAGCCCGCCGAAAGCGAAGTGCAGCAGCACCCATCGCGTGCGCCGCGGCGGATCCTCGACCGCGAGCCAGAAGCAATACATCGAACCCGTGATGAACAGCGCGAGCGCGATGTCCGTGAGCATCAGCCGCGACATGATCGCGTACTCGAGCCCGGAGCCGAGGACGATGCCCGCGAGCAGGCCCGTGCGGCGATTCCACACGCGCGCCGCGAAGGCATACGCGAGGAAGACGAGCAGCGTCGCAGGCAGGGCGGACGGCAGCCGGCCCGCCCATTCGCTGATGCCGAAAACCCGGTAGGACGCTGCGACCATCCAATAGTAAAACACAGGCTTTTCAAACTGCGGCTCGCCGAAAATCCGCGGCGTCACCCAGTCGCCGCCCTGCAACATTTCCTGCGCCGTCACCGCGTAAAATGGCTCATCCGGATCGATGAGGCCGATGCGCCCGAGCCTCACCCAAAACACCAGCACGCAAAGGACGAGGAGGATGAGCAGGTCGCGGGATTTCAATTTCCGGAAAGTGGCAGGGTTGGCTTGGTTTCCTCGTTCCGTCTTGGCCGGACGCGGGCGGGAGAAGTCCCGACAAACGCGATGTGCGTCAACCCGGAAAGAGAGGATGGAAGAGTGGGAGAGAGGGAGGAGAGAGGGAGCCAAGGAGAGGGGGCGAAAAGGAGCCTGTCTATCCGGTTTGCTGGCAGACAGCGGGCTGCGGTTGGACAGGATTATCAGGATTGGCAGGATTTACGGGATTTCCTGCGCGAAATCCTGCAATCCTATGAATCTTGTGAATCCTGTCTCAAATCCCCGGAGCTTGGCAGCCAACCGGATAGGCATGAAATGAAGCCGCGGCGTTCCGTCCCCCTCTCCCACTCGCCCCCTCGCCCCCTCTTCCTACCACCCCTCGGCGAGCCCCGGCACGCGCGGATCGTTCGCGCCGACAAAACTCTTCCCACCGGCCGCGCGGCCCACTGCGTTGCACGCGCCGAAGGCAGCGCCGGCGGAAATTTTCTGCCCGCGCGCCTTCAGTTCCGCGAGCACGGGCGCGCCGATGGCTTGTTCGATTTTCAACTCATCCGGGCTCCACTGATGATGAAACCGCGCCGCGGCGAGCGCCTCCGGCAGGTCCATTCCAAAATCGAACACATTCACGATCGCGAGCAGCGTCTGGCTGATGATCGTCGGCCCTCCCGCCGCGCCGACGGCGAGCACCGGCTCGTCGCCCTTTCCCGTGAGGACGATCGTCGGGCTCATGCTTGAGAGCGGACGCTTGCCGGGCGCGATCGCATTCGCCTCGGCACCGATGAGGCCGAAGTGATTCGCAACGCCGGGCTGCGCGGAGAAGTCGTCCATTTCGTTGTTCAGCACGATGCCGGTGCCGGGCACGACGACCTTCGAGCCAAAGCCCGTGTTGATCGTCGCCGTGCAGGCGACCCAATTTCCCTCGGCATCCACGGTGGAAAAATGCGTCGTGTGCTTTCCGAAAATCTCGTCGTGCGCGCGTTCGGGCGTGCCGTGTCCCTCGACGATCGACGCGCGATCCATCCGGATTTTTCCCGCAAGCGCGACCGCGTATTCCTTGCTCACGAGCCCGCGCGGGACTTTGGCAAACGCCGGATCGCCGAGCCAGAATGCGCGATCCGCGAACGCGAGCTTCATCGCCTCCGTCGTGAAATGCACGAAGTCCGCGCTGCCCGCGCCCATCGCCTTCACGTCGCGCGTTTCGAGCATGTTCAGCAGTTGCGCCACATGCACGCCGCCGGAACTCGGCGGCGGAAAACTCGCGATGCGGTGATCGCGATACGTCGTGAGGACCGGCGCGCGGAGTTCGATGCGATAGTCGCGGAAATCCTGCCCGGTCAAAATGCCGCCGTTCGCCTGCATCCACGCCGCCGTATTTTTCGCGAACGCGCCCTCGTAAAACCAGCGAATCCCCTCCCCCGCGATCGAGCGGTAGCTGCGCGCGAGGTCGGGCTGGATCAGCGTTTCCCCCTCGCGCAGCGGCGAGCCGTCAGGTTGCAAAAATGCCGCCTTCGACGCCGGGAAGCGCGCGAGGTCCTGCGCGGCACCAGCGAGTTTCGCCGCGAACTTCGCGTCGATCGGGAAACCTTTTTCCGCGATGTCGGCCGCAGCGCGGAGGTGTTCGGCGAGCGGGCGTTTTCCAAAATGGCGGACCGCGTGTTCATACGCCGCGAGTGCGCCGGGCGTCGCAGAGGCAAGCGCGCCGGTCTGACTGAGCGACGTGTCCGCTTTTCCCTCGCGCAAATACATGTCACGCGTCGCCGCCGCGGGCGCAGTCTCGCGTCCGTCGATCGCGATGAAGCGGCCATCCGCGAGACGGATCAGCAGGAAGCATCCGCCGCCGATGCCCGAGTTGTGGCCATCCACCACGCCGAGCGTGAGCGCGGCGGCGACGGCGGCATCGATCGCATTGCCGCCGCGCCGCATCGCCTCGACTCCGGCGTGCGTCGCGAGCGGATGGACGGTGGCGACCATGCCGTGCCCGGCGACCGCGGCGCGCGACGGGAGCGCGGAGAGCATCGCGAGGAGGATGGCGAAAACGAAGCGGGCGGGCGGGTTCATGCGGTGCGCGCGATGCGAGCAGCGCGCGCGTTTTCGTCCAATCCAAATCGCCGGTCCACGCGATGCGCCTGCCCTGCGCGACACCGCCTCAGTGTCCGCCGGCGGGAGTCCCGATCGCGCGGCCGGCGGCTAAATCCCGGGCGGCGCGCGCGCGCTTGCGGCGCGTCTTCACCAGCACGACCGCGAGGTAAATCACGAGTGCGACGTTGGCCGCGAGCAGTGCGATTTTCGCGAGGGTCGCGCCGAGCACGATCCAGTAAATCTCGAACGGCAAATACAGCGCCGCGCCGATCAGCGTGAGCCATTCGCCCCAGCGGCGCGCGAGCCACAGGCCGTACGCCTCCGCGAACCGCAGCACCGAATACGCCACCGCGATCGTCATCCAGATCGCGAGCGGAAATTCCTCCGGATGCGCGAGCACTTCGATCACCCGGCGCGGCGCGACGGCCGCATCCGCAAAATGAAAGCGCTCCACCATCCACTGCACCCACGGATACACGCGGTGCTGCGCCAGCCCGAACAGGCCGACCGCGAACGCCACCCCCGCCGTGCCCTTCACGCCCTCGAAGACCGCGATCGTGCGGAGAGCCTTGGTGGGTTTGTTGGGTTCGATGACCATGATGACACGCTTCTCACAATGCGCGCGTTTTCACAAGCTCCGCGCGGCTTCGTTGTTTGGTGAAAATCGCGCGCGCGAATGAATCGGGGATCCCGTGCGACGCCGCGCACCGCTTATTTTTCCTGCGCGAGCGCCTGCTCCAGCCACGCTGCGGCAAAGACGATTTCGTCTTCGGAAATGCAAAACGGCGGCGTGAAGCTGAGGACATTTGCGGTCGGTGAATCTGCGAGAAGAATGATCCCGTCGCGCAGCGCGCGCTTCACGAGGGACAGCGCGAGCGCGGTCGCCGGCGTGCCTTTTCCCGGCTCGATGAGCTCCACGCCGAGCATGAGTCCGACGCCGCGGACATCGCCGAGATGCGGCGAACGAATCGCACGCAGCGCGGATTTTAAGCGCGCGCCCTTTTCGCGGACGGTGCGCGCGATTTCCGGCTCCGCGTGAATTTTCATCGAGGCGAGGGCCATCGCGCAGCCGAGCGGATTGCCGAGGAAGGTGCTCGTGTGCAGCGCCTCGCCGCTCGACGCGGGCCATGCATCCATGATGTCCGCACGGCCCACGCACGCGCTGAGCGGGAAGCCGCCGGTGAGCGCCTTGCCGAGGCAGATGAGGTCCGGCACGACGCCCGAATGCTCGCAGGCGAAGAGCGCGCCGGTGCGGTTGAAGCCCGTGAGAATTTCGTCCGCGATGAGCAGGATTTTGTGCTCGTCGC
Source organism: Chthoniobacterales bacterium (assembly GCA_038239865.1). GTDB lineage: Bacteria > Verrucomicrobiota > Verrucomicrobiia > Chthoniobacterales > Chthoniobacteraceae > SXWH01. Next base: position 24,249 of record JBBSEI010000033.1, on the reverse strand, counting down.
AGATGTGCCGCAGCAGTCGCAGAAAATCGCGCGGCGGGACGACGCATCCGCCGCGGCCCTGGATCGGCTCGACCAGGATCGCGCCGATGTCGCGCTGGCGGATTACGGCATCAATTTCCGCGCGCAGCTTTTCGAGGCACACCGTCGAGCAGTTTGGAAAATCGCCGCCGTCGAGGCGGAATCCCTCGCACACGCCGTACGGGCAGCGGTAGCAGCCGGGATACGGAAGCAGCGTGGCGAAGTCCCGGATCTGCGCGCGAAAAGGCTGCGAAAAAAACGGGATGCCGCCCGCCGCGAGCGCGCCGAAGCCGAGCCCGTGGTAGCCGCCGCGAAAGGCGATCACGCCGGATTTTCCCGAGTGCAGCAGCGAGGTTTTCAGCGCCGCTTCCACGGCCTCGAAGCCTGAATTGCAGAGGATCGTTTTCGCGCGGCTTCCATTTTCCCAGCGCTCGAAAGTGAGCGCGCTCAGCCGCTCGCAGACCTGCGTCTTCAACTCCGTGGGATGCACATCGCCCATCGCGTGCAGGAGCGTCGCCGCCTGCGCGGTGAGTGCGTCGCGGATCTCCGGCTGCGTGTGGCCCGTCGCCGCGACGCCGAATGCGGCGGTGAGATCGAGGAAGCGATTTCCGTCCGCGTCCCACACATTCGCGCCCTCCGCGCGCTCCCAGAAGATCGGCCACTCCGCGTCGGTGAAAGTGACATTCCGCGACTCCACGCGCCGCAACCGCGCCGCGAGTTCGCGCGAGCGCGGGCCGGGGATGTCGCCTTGGAGTTTGGGAAGCACACCATGCCTTTCCTCAAAACACGCCGGCAACGGAAGCCCGAACACACGCAGACGGGCGAGAACGCGCTTGCCACGTCGAAAGCCGCACCTAGTCTCCGCGCCCAACCTTGGCACCAACCATCGCATGACCTTAGGCAATCTCCTTTCGGCAGAAACGATCCTCCCGGAGATGCAGGCGACAGAACGCTACGCTGCCATCGCCGAACTCGTGGGCCTGCTCGTCACGAACGGCCAGGTCGCTGAAGCGGATCGCGAAGCGGTGCTCGCGGCGCTGCGGGCGCGCGAGGAGACGATGAGCACGGGCATCGGTTTCGGCATCGCGATTCCGCACGCCTCGAGCGACAAGGTGACGAAGGTCGTCGCGGCGTTCGGGCGTTCGACGAAGGGGATCGAATTCGAGTCGCTGGACAATGCGCTGGTGAAATTCGTCGTGCTCTTCGTCGTGCCGAAAGATCAGTTCCAGACGCATCTGCGCACGCTCGCGGCGATCGCGAAATTTCTGAACGACCGCTCCGTGCGCGACCGCCTCGGCACCGCGCCGACGGGCGCGGACATCCTCGCGGTCTTCGAGAAGACCCAGCCCTCGTAGTCCGCCGCGCGGCCCATTGCAGGATAGGCTTCCCGCCTGTCCCGAATGCAATGCTGCCATTCGGAATCCCGACACCGCGCACGACTGGACGCTCGCGGACAGGCGAGATGCCCATCCCACCTTGTTCCGCCGCGTCGCCCAGGGCGACCGGAACGGCGAAACACATCCACGCACCGAAAAAACTTCAGCACGCTTTCTCCGTGCCCTCCGTGGCTCGCGCAGGTAAATCCCCTCCCCTTTTTCCATGGAAACCATCCAAAGCATTCTCGCCTCGCGGCTCGCCTCCGCAGCCGGTGACACCGGCGGCATCGGCGTGACCGTGCAGTCCGCACAGGACACGCGCTTCGGCGACTATCAGTCGAATATCGCGATGCAACTCGCGAAGCCGCGCCGCGCAAATCCGCGCCAAGTCGCGACGGAGATCATCGCGCGGCTGCAAGTGGATGACGTTTGCGAGAAGCCCGAGATCGCGGGCGCGGGGTTCATCAATTTCCGACTGAAGCCCGCGACGATCAGCGCGCATCTTTCCGCGCTCTCCGCGGATGATCGCCTCGGAGTCCCGCACGTTGCACCGCGCCGGCTCGTCGTGGATTTCTCCTCGCCGAACGTCGCAAAGCCGATGCACGTCGGCCACATCCGCTCGACGATCCTCGGCGACTCGCTCGCGCGCATCGGGCGCTTCCTCGGCCACACGGTCGTCGCGGATAACCACATCGGCGACTGGGGCACGCAGTTCGGAATGCTACTCCGAGGATGGAAAACGATTCGTGATTCTGAGGCAATAACGCGCGATCCGATCGCTGAACTGGAACGGATTTACAAAACGGTAAACGCGCAGATCAAAGAAGAAATCTTCGCAGACAAAACAACGACCGCATTTCATCAGCAGCAAGAAGACAGGGTATATTTCCGTCGAGAGAGCATCACGGAAAAGGCGGCGAAAGATGAACTCGTGAAGCTCCAGTCAGGCGACGAGGAAAACCTCGGCATCTGGCGCGAGATGATCCGGCTTTCGCAGGTGCAGTTCGACACGATCTACGCGCGCCTCGGCATCCGTTTCGACCTCACGCTCGGCGAATCTTTCTACAACCCGTGGCTGAAAGACATCGCCGCCGACCTCGTCGCAAAGGGCATCGCGCGTGAGAGCGACGGCGCGCTGTGCGTCTTCACCGACGGCTCTCTGCCGCAGAAGGATGATCCATTTTTGATCAAGGACGAGAACGGCTGGAAACCCGCGCCCGCCCTCGTGCAAAAAGCCGACGGCGCGTCGAACTACACGACGACCGACCTCGCGACGCTCGACTACCGCAGCCGCGAAATCTCGCCGGATGAAATCATCTACGTGACCGATGGACGGCAGCAGCTCCACTTCCGCCAGCTCTTCGCGATCTGGCCGCGCTGGCAGCCGAGGGTGAAAATGAAACTCTCGCACGTGTGGTTCGGCAGCATCATGGGCGAGGATGGCAAGCCCTTCAAAACGCGCAGCGGCGACACGGTGAAGCTCGGTGATTTGCTCGACGAAGCCGAGGAGCGCGCATTCGCGACGGTGACGGAGAAAAGTCCCGAGATACCCGAGGCCGAGCGCCGCGAAGTCGCGCGCATCGTCGGCATCGGCGCCGTGAAATACGCGGACCTGCTGCCAAACAGGCAGAGCGACTACGTTTTTTCATGGGACAAAATGCTGGGCTTCCAAGGCAACACCGCGCCTTACCTGCAATACAGCTACGTGCGGATTCGGTCGATTTTTCGGAAGGCGAAGGAGTTGGGGATTCAGTGCTCAGTGCTCAGTGCTCAGTCCGCAGTCACGGACGGAGAGTCACCAGTCACCAGTCACCAGTCACCAGTCACACTCACCGAACCGGGCGAACTTTCCCTCGCGAAGAGGCTCGCGCAATTCGGCGAGATCGTGCCGATGATCCTCGACGACCATCGTCCGAATCTCCTCTGCAATTATCTCTACGAACTCGCCGGGGCGTTTCACTCGTTCTTCGAAAGCTGCCCGGTACTGAAGTCCGAGGAGCCTGCACGCAGCACGCGGCTTTTGCTCTGCGACACGACCGCGCGCGTGCTCGCCAAGGGCCTCGACCTCCTCGGCATCGGCGTGCCGGAGCGGATGTGAGCGGGAGTCCCGCCTCGCGAGTCGCGCGTCAGTCGCGCCGGATCGGCGGGCAGGACTTCACAGGTTTGTTTACGACGAACAGCAGGAGGCTCACGAAAATCGCCTGCAGCATGCCGCCGATGATCCACTTCATCAGCAGACCCTCGGGCAGAGGCTGGACTGCATTTTGCATCATGGCACCGCCGCTGTAAAACAGCCCGAGAAAGACCCCGAGGCCGAGCGCGCACTGGATGCCCGCGCCGCCGAGGGCGATGCGCGCCCACAGCATCGTGAAGGCGATCGCGACGAGAAATTCGCCGATGAAAATCCCGGCGAAGTGCGTCTCCATGTCCTTCTCCGTCCGCCAGAGTTTGCCGAGGTCGAGCGCGTAGGTCTTTTCCAGCCAGACGTGGTGGATGAGATAGTCCGTCGCGCTGATGGCGAGGAAAGCGACGATGAGGGAGATGATGATGCGTTTTGGATTCATGGGGAGATGGAGTGCGGTTCGCAGCGAGGAGCTTTTTCAAATGGCTATCAGTCCCGAAATGAAGGGTCGAGGCTCGCGGCGGTTTTCTCGGTGCAACGTTTTCGGATGCGCCGTCGATCTCGCAACGCAGTGTCGCCGTCGGCAAACGGGCGACCCACACGAGTTCGTTCCATGCCCATCCGGTTTGCTGAGAAATTGCGGGCTGCGGTTGGACAGGATTATCAGGATTATCAGGATTCGCAGGATTCACGGGATTTTCTTGCGGCGAAATCCTGCAATCCTATGAATCTTGTGAATCCTGTCTCAAATCACCGAAGCTTGGCAGCCAACCGGATAGGCATGGTTCGTTCGGTGCTGATCCGGTTTCGTGACAACGCGAAGGCGGTGGAACGGGCGCTCCGCGCACGCTTCCTTTCCCGATCTCGATTTCCGCGCCGGAGCGGCACGGAGGCGGCGCGACGCGCAGCGACTCGCGGACGAAGATTTTTACCCATCATGCAATCATGATGCATCGCTTTGTTCCTTGAGCGCGCTGATTTTCCCGCTTTACTCCCTACCCAAATGCATCCTCTCGAAGCACTCCTCCGCCAGCGCATCGCCATCATCGATGGCGCGATGGGCACGACCATCCGCACGTATGGGATGAAGGAGGCGGACATCCGCGGGACGCGGTTTGCCGACTCGAAAAAGGATCTGCTGGGAAACGGCGACCTCTTTTCGCTCACGCAGCCGGCGATGATTTGCGACATCCACCGGCGCTTCCTGGAGGCGGGCGCGGACATCATCGAGACGAATACTTTCAATGCGACGTCCATCTCGCTGAGCGAGTTTTTCGTGGACGACCCGCGCGAGCACGGCGGACGGAAGGATCCGGAATTTTACCAGAAAATCATCGAGGACAAATTCATCAGCGGGCTCGCGTGGGAGATCAATGAGCAGTCGGCGCGGCAGTGCCGCGAGTGGGCGGATCGCGTGGCGAACAAGGACGGCAGGCAGCGCTTCGTCGCGGGTGCGGTTGGGCCGCTCACGGTGTCGCTCTCGAATTCGCCGGACTCGAATGACGCGGGGTTCCGGGTCGTGACGTTCGACCAGGTGAAGGAGGACTACAAAAACCAGGTGCGCGCGCTCATCGCGGGCGGATCGGACTTTCTGCTCGTGGAGACGATCTTCGATGCGCTGAATGCGAAGGCGGCGACGGTGGCGATCCAGGAGGTTTTCGAGGAGGACAAGGTGCTGCTGCCGGTGTCATTTTCCGCGGCGGTCGGGCGCGGCGGTGAGACGATGATCTCGGCGCAAACGGTGGAGGCATTTTGGAATGCGGTCGCGCATGTGAAGCCGCTGTCCGTGGGGCTGAACTGCTCGCTCGGGCCGGACCTCATGCGGCCATTCCTCGCGGAACTCGCGGGGAAGGCGGGCACCGCGATCTCGTGCTACCCGAACGCCGGACTGCCGAATCCACTTTCGCCGACGGGCTTTGATTTGAAGCCGGAGGACATGGCGAGCTACCTCGGCGAATTCGCCGACAGCGGGCTCGTGAACATCGCGGGCGGCTGCTGCGGCAACACGCCGGAGCACATCGCGGCGATCGCGAAGTCGCTCGAAGGACGGCATCCGCGCGAACTTGCGCCGCGCGAGGCGGCCACGGAGCGGCTCGGCGGGATTTCGTCGCCCGTCGAGACGAAGCCCCTGCGGCTCTCCGGCTCGCAGCCGTTCACGCAGCAGATCGGGCAGTTCATGATGATCGGCGAGCGCACGAATGTCGCGGGGTCGCCGAAATTTGCGAAGCTGATCAAGGAGGGGAAATACGAGGAGGCCGTGGCCGTCGCGCGGCAGCAGGTGGACAATGGGGCCAACATCATCGACATCTGCATGGACGAGGGGATGATTGATGGCGTCGCGGCGATGTCGCGCTTCCTGCAACTCCTCGGCAGCGAGCCGGACGTGGCGAAGGTGCCGTTCATGGTGGACTCGTCGAAGTTTGAAGTCATCGAGGCCGGACTGAAATGCCTGCAAGGGAAAGGCATCGTGAACTCGATCTCGATGAAAGGCGGCGAGGACGTGTTCAAGCAGCACGCGCGGCATGTTTTGAAATACGGCGCGGCGGTCGTGGTGATGGCGTTCGACGAGCAGGGGCAGGCGGCGACTTACGCGGAGAAAATCCGCATCTGCGAGCGCGCGTATCGCATCCTCGTGGACGAGGTCGGTTTCCCGCCGGAGGACATCATTTTCGACCCGAACATCCTCACCGTTGGCACCGGCATCGAGGAGCATAACAACTACGCGGTGGATTTCATCGAGGCCACACGCTGGATCAAGGCGAACCTCCCGCACGCGAAAGTCAGCGGCGGCGTGTCGAACGTGTCGTTCGGTTTCCGCGGCAACAATCCGGTGCGCGAGGCGATGCACAGCGCGTTCCTTTACCACGCGATCAGGGGCGGCATGGACATGGGCATCGTGAACGCGGGGATGTTGGAAGTTTACGAGGAGATCGAGCCGGAGCTGAAGGAACTCGTCGAGGACGTGCTGCTAAACCGCCGGCCCGACGCGACGGAGCGGCTCGTGACCTTTGGCGAGAAGCTGAAAGCCGCGAGCGCAGGCACGACCGCGAGCGACAAGAAGATCGAGGAGGAATGGCGCAAGGGAACGATCGAGGAACGGCTCTCGCACGCGCTCGTGCGCGGGATCGATCTCTTCATTGATGCCGACACCGAGGAGGCGCTGGCAAAATACGGCAAGCCGCTCACGGTCATCGAAGGGCCGCTGATGGACGGCATGAGCATCGTCGGCGACCTGTTCGGCGCGGGGAAAATGTTTTTGCCGCAAGTCGTGAAATCCGCGCGCGTGATGAAGAAATCCGTCGCATGGCTGGAGCCGCACATGCAGGCGGAAAAGCTCGCGATGGCCGCGCGCGGCGAGACTGTGAAGGCGCAGGGCAAGGTGCTGCTCGCGACGGTGAAGGGCGACGTGCATGACATCGGCAAGAACATCGTCGGCGTCGTGCTCGCGTGTAACAACTATGAGGTCACCGACATGGGCGTGATGGTTTCGTGCGACAAGATTTTGAAGAAAGCCGTGGAGATCGGCGCGGACATCATCGGCCTCAGCGGCCTCATCACGCCGTCGCTCGACGAGATGACGCACGTGGCGCGCGAGATGAAACGCCTCGGCATGAAGCAGCCGCTGCTCATCGGCGGCGCGACCACCTCGAAGGCGCACACCGCGGTGAAAATCGCGCCGCACTACGACGGCAACGTCGTGCATGTGCTCGATGCGAGCCGCGCGGTGCCGGTCGTGAGTTCGCTGCTGAGCACCGCTGGGCGTGCGGATTTCGTGGCGAAGAATGCGGTCGATCAGGAAGCGCTGAGGCAGCATCACGCGGGCAATGCGGCGGCGCTCGTGAGCATTGAGGAAGCGCGACTGAAAGCGCCGAAACTCGACTTCAGCGAGATCGCGAAGCCGGACTTCGTCGGCGTGCGCGTGCTCACGTCCGATGTTTCCCGCGAGGCGCGGGAAACTGCGGGCGGGGCGCCCGCGCTCCCCAAAACCACAAGCGAGATGTCTGTGATTCCCATCTCTCTCGCCGAGCTGCGCGAGTTCATTGACTGGACGCCGTTCTTCCACACATGGGAATTGCGCGGCGTGTATCCGAAGATCCTCGACCACGAAAAATACGGTGAGCAGGCGCGGAAGATTTTCGCGGATGCAAACGCGATGCTCGACCGTTTCATCGCGGAGAACGCGCTCACCGCGCGCGGCATCTACGGCTTCTTTCCCGCGAACCGCATCGGCGACGACATCATCGTGTGGACGGACGACACGCGCACGACCGAGCGCACGCGCCTGCACCACCTCCGCCAGCAGGTCGCGAAGGACAACGCCAATCCGTATCGCTGCCTCGCGGACTTCGTCGCTGAAAAGGGCGACGACTACATCGCTGCGTTCGCCGTCACGAGCGGCGGCGGGCTCGATGAACTCGTGAAGAAATTCAAAGCCGAGCACGACGACTACAACGCGATCATGGCCGAGGCTGTCGCCGACCGTCTCGCCGAGGCATTCGCCGAATGCCTGCACAAACGCGTCCGCAACGACTGGGGCTACGGCAAAACCGAGCAGCTCACGAACGACGAAATCATCCACGAAAAATACCGCGGCATCCGCCCCGCGCCCGGCTACCCGGCGTGCCCGGACCACACGGAAAAGCGCACACTCTGGGAGTTGCTCGACGTGGAAGCGAAGACCGGCATCCAGCTCACCGAGAGCTTCGCGATGTGGCCGGGCAGCAGCGTGAGCGGCTTCTATTTTGCGCATCCCGAGTCGCGCTACTTTGCCGTGGGCAAGCTCGGAAAAGACCAGATCACCGACTACGCGCAACGCAAAGGAATGTCGCTCGCCGAGGCTGAGCGTTGGCTCGGCCCGTGGCTGAACTACACTCCCACCTGAGAGACTGGGAAAAATCCTGCTCTCTCCGAAAATAGCCCAGCGCTTCAACGCTGGGTATCGGCGTCAGACGGAAACGAGTCCCGGCGGGACGGCAGAACCTCATGCTTCATCGCTGGTTTTCTTTCGTCCCTTCGGGACTTTTTTCCATCTTGTCCGCAATCCCAGCATTGAAGCGCTGGGCTATTCTCGGACGCGCCACTTCGGACGCGCGCGACTATTTTCAAAGCCGCGGAGCACACTCGTTTCGCAGGCTGGCGTTGGGGTGATTCCTGCTATACATGGCAGCGTGCAGTCACCGTTCACTTTGTCGCCTGACCAAGTCGCTCGCTTCCGCGAGGACGGCTTTCTCGCGATTCATGGTCTCACGACGCTGGAGGAAATTGAGCGCCTGCGCGGAATTTACGATCGGCTTTTTGACTCGAAAGTCGGCTACGAGCGCGGCCGGCAGCTCGACATGGTGAGCCCCGATGACGATGCGACGCAGGCACCGCAGCTCACGCAGATTTTGAATCCCGTCGAGTTCGCCCTGGAGTTGCGCGAGACGCTCTTTCGGAAAAATGCGCTCGCCGTCGCGCAGCAATTGCTCGGAGCCGAGGCGACGCTTTGGTTTGAGCACGCGATCAGCAAACCCGCGCTGCACGGCGCCGCCACGCCGTGGCACCAGGACGAGGCGCATCGCAACGATCGCGGCGTCGCGTACCGGCAGATCAGTTTCTGGCTGCCGCTACAGGAGGCCACGGTGGAAAATGGATGTCTGCGTTACATTCCCGGCAGCCATCGCGGCCCGCTCCTCACGCATCGTTCGCCGAACAACGATCCGCGGATCATGGCACTCGAGTGCGCGGGCGGATTTGATGCCGCGGAGGAAGAATTTCTGCCGCTGAGCGCGGGCGATGCGTGCGTGCATGATTCGCTCACGCTCCACGGAGCGGGCGCGAATCGGACGGAACATCCGCGCCGCGCGTACATCATGGCCTTTCGCGGAGCCGTGCGTGCCACGCCGGACTTCCAGGGCTACCCGTGGAATCTCGAAAAGCACACCGCCGCGGACGAGCGCGCGGAGGCTTGGAAAAACCGCGGTGGCACGACGGGGCGCACCGCGCGCGCCCTCGGAGGAATGCTCGGGCGCTTCGTCGGGCGGGTTCAGCGCAAGGCGGAAATGCTGATCCGCGGCACCGGCGATCCCCGCTGATCGCGCTCCCCGGGCTATTCCGGCTCTTGCAACGCGACCGCATTCGCGACCGCGTAGTGTTCGCTGTGGCTGAGTGTCAGCAGGATTTTCGTCGCGCCCAGCCGTCGTGCCGTTTCCCCCCCAGCACCGTGGAGGATGACGAACGGCTCTCCACTTTCCCTCCGCCGCACCTCGATGTCGCGCCAGCCGAGTTGCGCGCCGATGCCCATGCCGAGCGCCTTCGACACGGCTTCCTTCGCGGCGAAACGCGCGGCGAAACATCGCGCAGGCTCGCGCTGCGGCGCGCAGTACGCCTGCTCGTCAGGAAGAAAAAGCCGATCGAGAAATGCCTGCCCGCTGCGCTCGATTGAAGCGGCGAAGCGCTCGATCTCCACGATATCCACGCCGATGCCGAGCACGCCCATGGCGTCAGCCTTTCATCGCCGCGAGCATCTCGCGGACTGCGGCATCGAGTCCGGAAAAAATCGCGCGTGAGACGATGCTGTGGCCGATATTCAGCTCGGCGAGGTGCGGCACCGTGCGGATGAGCGCGATATTGGTGTAGTTGATCCCGTGTCCTGCATTCGTCTGCACGTCGAGGCTGTGCGCAAAGACAGACGCCTCGTGAATCCGCGCGAGTTCCGCGCGCTGCGCATCGCCGGTCGCGTTGGCAAATGCGCCGGTGTGCAGCTCGACGATCTCCGCGCCGAGCCTGTGCGATGCCTCGATCTGCCCGCGCGCCGGCTCGATGAACATGCTCACGCGAATGCCCGCCCCGCGCAGACGCTCGACCGTCGGGCGCAGCGCATCGGACTGCTCCGCGACATCCAACCCGCCTTCGGTCGTCACTTCGCGGCGGTTCTCCGGCACGAGGCAGACTTCGGCGGGCTTCACGCGCAGCGCGATTTCGAGAATCTCCGCCGTGTTGCCCATCTCCAGATTCATCTTCGTCGCGAGCTTTTCTCTCAGCCGAAAAACATCCGCGTCCTGAATGTGACGCCGGTCGCCGCGCAAATGGATCGTGATCCCGTGCGCTCCCGCACACTCGCAGATCGCGGCGGCGGCGAGCACGTCCGGTTCCGCGTTGTGCGCATCAATGCCTCCCGCGTAGCGCGCCTGGCGCAGCGTGGCGATGTGATCGATGTTGACGCCAAGGTGCATGTTGAGAGGTGAAAGTTGGAAATCGAGAGGTGGCGCCGGAGGGCAGACGTGTGATGTGTAGTGCCAATTTCGGAAATTTCCAGATCGTTGCGGCGGCCAAAGTAGGCGAGATTTCCAATCTCGCGCGGCGGGACGGGCGCAGGCGGCAGGATGGCGCGGAGCAAAACGCTCCCGTGATTCCCAAGCCTGTCCCTCCGCCTCGCTCCGCTCGCCCGCGCGAGGTTGGAAACCCCGCCTACTTTGCTAATGCCGGAAGTGGCGCACACCGGTGCAGATCATAGCCATCTTCCTTTCGTTTGCGGCGGCGATGACCTCGGGATCCTTCACCGAGCCGCCGGGTTGGATTGCGCACGTCGCGCCGGCTTCCGCCGCTGCGATGAGGCCATCGGGGAACGGAAAGAACGCATCGCTGCCGACGGCGCTGCCCGCGAGGCTGAGCCCGGCGTCCTTCGCTTTCCAAATCGCGATGCGGCTGGAATCCACGCGTGACATCTGGCCCGCGCCGATGCCGAGCGTGCGGTCGCTCGCGGCATACACGATCGCGTTGCTCTTCACGTGTTTCACGACTTTCCATGCGAAGAGCATCGCGGACAGTTCGGCGGGCGCCGGCTTGCGCGCGGTCACCACCTTCGACTCGATGTCCGTCTCCGGCGACGAGTCGCGGCTCTGCACGAGTACTCCGCCGACGACGCTGCGGATCATCTGATCCTCCTTCGTCTGCACCACGCCGAGCTTGCGCATGAGGCGCAGGTTTTTCTTTTTCTGCAGGAGCGCACGCGCCTCGGCCTCGAACTCCGGCGCGATGATCACCTCGCTGAAAATCTCGCTGATGGCGCGGGCGAGTTCCTCTGTCACGGGCCGGTTGCAGATGATGATGCCGCCGAAGGGCGCCTGCTTGTCCGTCGCGAACGCCTTGTCCCACGCCTCGCGCAAGTCCGCGTCGCTGCCCACACCGCACGGGTTCGTGTGCTTCAAAATCGCGACCGTCGGCTCATCGAATTCCTCGATGAGTTCCGCCGCGGCGGTGATGTCCAGGATGTTGTTGTACGAAAGATCCTTGCCGTGGAGCTTTTCAAAATGCTCGTCCCAACGCCCGTACAGCGCGGCGGTCTGGTGCGGGTTTTCGCCGTAGCGGAGCTGCGTCACGAGGGGCTCGCTGATGCTGAAGGACGACGAACATTCTTTTTCCTTGTTCAGAAAATTCGCAATCGCGCCGTCGTATTTCGAGGTGGTGACGAAGACCTTGATGCCCAGCCGCTCGCGCAGTTGCAGCGTCGTCTCGCCGTCGTTGGCCTTCATCGCGTCAATCACGTCCGTGTAGTCCTCCGGGTCCACGATGACCGTCACGCTGCGGTAGTTTTTCGCCGCGCTGCGGAGCATCGAGGGGCCGCCGATGTCAATCTGCTCGATGGCTTCCTCGAGCGTCACGCCGTCCTTCGCGACCGTGGCCTCGAACGGATACAAATTCACCACGACGAGATCGATCGGCTCGATGCCGTGGGCCTTGGCCTGCGCGACGTGCTCGGCATTGTCGCGGAGATGCAGCAGGCCGCCGTGGACCTTTGGGTGCAGCGTCTTCACGCGGCCGTCCATCATTTCAGGAAAGCCAGTGTATTGCGAAATTTCGATCACCGGAATTTTCTCCGTCTGCAGCAGCTTCGCGGTGCCGCCGGTGGAGATGATTTCCACGCCCATCGCGACGAGTTCCTTGGCAAAGGCGACGAGGCCGGTTTTGTCCGAAACGGAAATGAGCGCGCGGGTGATTTTCATCGAAGGGCGCGGAGGCTAGCAGTGGCGCAGAGGCGGTCAAGTGGCGCAGGGCAGGACTGGCGGTTGAGGATTTTTGAAACGCAGAGACGCAGAGACGCGGAGAGAAAACAATACGATGCGGCTGCAGTTTATCCGTTCCGTGGCGCAGCGTGCGCTGGATTTCCGCGTCGCCAAACCCATTTTTCTCTGCGTCTCCGCGTCTCTGCGTTTCAAAAAATGGACTGGCGGTTGACGGGGACGCTGCGAGCCCTTTGGCCTTCAGACTGTTCGCGCTCTTCACGCCGCGCTCCCGTCACTTCACACTCAGCTTCCGGAAAAATATCTCGGCGGTGCCTTGCGTGGCCTGCGGGTAGCAGCCGGCTTTGAAGTAGTTCGGGTATTTCCAGTACGCGAGGCTCTGGGCGAGCTTCTGCTGGCCGTCCACCGCGATCACGAGCGAGCGGTTCTTCACAGCGATGTCCACCTTGAACCAATTCGCACCGACACCCTTTTTCAGCGGGACAGAATCGGTGCGCTCGCCTTCGTTGTCGGGTTTGATCATGGCGATGAGGTCGCCGCGGTTCAGCGCGATGCGGAGGAGCGGCGGGGCGTCGCTGCCGTCTTCCATGATGCCGTGGATTTGCAGCACGGTGACTTTGTCGGGATCGAGGTGGGAGATGGCTTTGATCTCGGCGGATATGCTGTGCGGTTCGTTCACGTGCCAGTTCGGGAGGTGGCGCAGCTCGGAGCGGACGTATTTCGTGTTCGGCGTCGGACCTTTTTCAGCGGCGTCGAGCTTGAAGACCATCTCGCGATTTTTCGTCAGGAAAAAGTAGTCCGACGAATATCCCGCGAGCTGCTTCACCTCGATCGGACCGGGGATCTGGAGCTTCCACTGCCGCAGATCAAATGCGTCCGCCGGCGGCGCAGTCTCCGCGGCACGGGTGCTGCCGATGAGCATGGAAATGAGGGCAAGGATCAGCAGTCGGGCATTCATGGAAAAATTCGCCTGCGACCGCCGCGGTGCGGAGGCTACGCGAGGCCGGCCCATTCGACGGGCAGCATCCGGCCGTCTTGGCCGGCACTGAAAAGCAGGCGGCCATCGGGAGCGACTTCCACGCGGCAGTCTATGTTCGTGGGGCCATCCGCGGCTGGCACGACATTCTTCACCACGAAAACTCCGAGCGGCTTGGGCGTGGAGCCGAGGCCGGCCTGGCCCTGCTGGAGGCGGACGCGTGCCTCGGTGCCGCCATTTTCGCGGGCGCGCCACGGGAATTTGTGATGCGCGGGCAGCGGCGAGCGCGGGTGGATGAGCACTCCGCCCTCGCCGTCTTCGAGCGAAAGGAGGACGGGGCGCAGGAGTTGGCCGCTGCGATGCACTTCGAGCGTCTCGCCGGACTGCGCGCGGAGGCCGGTCCAGAATTCGATCGCCGTCGCCGCGGCAGACTTGAAGTCCTCCGGCACCTCGCCGAGCTGCGCCTGGCGCAGCGCCTCGATGGCCGGCTGGATCTTGCCGACCTGCTTGAGCGACTGCGCGTAATTCCAGTCGAGCCGCTTCGAGAAACGCCCGCCGGAAACCGCAGGCTGAATCACGGTTTCGAGCGTCGCCGCATCGCCCGCGTCGCCGAGCATCGCGGAATACTGGAGCAAGATTTCCTCGGAAGCCGGATTGCGCTCGAAGGCCTTCGCCGCGTGCGCGGTCGCACCCGGGATGTCGCCGCGCTGGCGTGCGATGCTGCTCGCGAGGAGCAGCGGCATCCACGCGCCGCGCTTGTCGGCAAATTCCACGAGCGTCTTCTCCTTCTCAGGGCCGTGATCATTTTGCAGATCAAAGTAGATGCCGAGCGCGGCCTGGATATTCGGGTCGAGCTTGAGCGTCTCCTCGAGCGCGGCGCGTTCGCCGGCCTTGTCGTCCGCGGCGTTGCACGTCTGCGCGATATTGAAGAAACCCCACGCGTCGTTCGGGCGCACCTTCGTGAATTTTTCAAACGTGGCCTTCGACTTGTCGAACGCGCCGGTGAGCCGGTAGCCCGCGCCGAGCGCGGCGAGGATGCGCGGATCGTTCGGCTTCAGCGTGTCCGCCTTTTCCAGTGCCGTCACGCCGACATCGGGGATCACTCCGTCGCGCAGCATCTGCTCGCCGAAGCCCACGAGCTGATCGATGTTCGCCGCAATTTGTTCGATCTGCCCGGCGGCCATTTCGCGGAACTGATCCACCGGAACATAGACCGCGGAGTTCGGATCCTTCTGGTCGCGCAGCAGCTTCACCGCAGCCTTGAGTTGCACGAGAGATTCCAGCGCGACGGCGTCGCTCTGGTTGATGTTCACCGCATTCTGGAACGCCTGCACGGCCTTCTCGCGCTCGCCATTTTCCGCGAGCATCGCGCCGAGATTGTTCCAGATGAAAGGCACGCCCGGTGCCTTCTGCGAGGCCTCGGCGTAGAGGCGCACCGCCTCCGCGTCGTTGCCGCTCTGCCGATGCACGTAGGCCTGGTGGAAGAGCCCGTACGGCGAACCCGGATGCGCCTGATCGATTGCCGCGATCAGCTCCGACGCGCGGGCGTATTCCTGATCTTCGAGCGCCTCCGTCATCTCCTGGAAATGCTCCGACGCCGCGAGAAATCCGCGCCACGGTCCGATGATCGTCGGCTCACTTTGCACGCACGCCTCCACGCCGCGAACGAGCGACGGCATGTCGAATTCTCCCTTCTCCGGCTCCGGCTGCTTCGCGTCCGCCGGCCACGGGATGCGATTCGGCAGGCCGAAGAACTGAAGTTGCCATGCGGGAGTTTCGATCCAGGTGTAGGTGCTCATGTGTTGGAAAAATGAAGATGGCTAGCCGCCGATGAGATCCAAGATCGCGCGCTTGTCCGCGCTCGCGGTCACGATGCCGGAGATGCGATCGCGCGCGACATCCGGATCCTTCAGGCCGTGGCCGGTGACGGTGCAGACGATCTTCGCGCCCTCGGGAATGCGGGGCAGCGGGCACGCGGCGCAGCGATCCTTGCCCGCGCATTTCATCAGCCCCGCGATGCTCGCCGCGCTCGCGGGCTCGACGAAGATGCCCTCGTTTTTCGCAAGCCAAAACTGCGCCTCGAGGATCTCCGCATCCGTGACGATGTCCACCGCGCCGCCCGAATCGCGCATCGCGGCGGAGGCCAGTTCCCAACTCGCGGGATTGCCGATGCGGATTGCCGTCGCGACGGTCTCCGGGTGCTCGATCACCTTGTTGTAAAAAATCGGCGCGGAACCCGCGGCCTGGAAGCCCGTCATCACGGGCAGTTTCGTCGCGCGGCCTGCGGCGTGAAATTCGCGGTAGCCCATCCAGTACGCGGCGATGTTCCCGGCATTGCCCACGGGAATCATGTGCAGGTCCGGCGCGTCGCCGAGCGTCTCGATGATTTCAAACGCCGCCGTCTTCTGTCCTTCGAGACGGAACGGGTTGATCGAATTCACGATCGCGATCGGCTCGGTCTCGCCGATCTCGCGCACGAGCCGCAGCGCGTCGTCGAAGTTCCCCTCGATGGCCACGACCTTCGCGCCGTACATGAAAGCCTGCGCGAGCTTCCCGAGGGCGATTTTTCCCGCGGGCAAAAGGACGATGCTCGTGATGCCCGCGCGGGCCGCGTACGCGGCGGCGGCGGCGGAAGTGTTGCCCGTGCTCGCGCAAATCACCGCCTTTGCACCGGACTCGACGGCCTTCGAGATCGCCATCGTCATCCCGCGATCCTTGAACGATCCGGTCGGATTCAGCCCCTCGTACTTCACGTAAACCTCCGCGCCGCGCCCGACGATCGCGCTCAGCCGCGGCGAATGGATCAGCGGCGTCGATCCTTCGTTCAGCGAGATCACGGGCGTCGTCTCGGTGACCGGCAGGAACTGCCGCCAGCGTGCGATGACACCGCGATCATGAAGTGTGGAGTGGACCATCTTGGAAAAAGGAGCGCGGAATATCTGTTCGCACACGGCAAGCGGCAAGGAGCATTTCGGAAACATCGCGAGCGCGTGGTCACCGCAGATTTTTTTAACGCAGAGACGCAGAGACGCGGAGGAAGATGCCTGGCATCCGGCGCAACATGCATGCCGCCGCGTGTTTCCCCCTCTGGAAACGTGCGCGGAGGGTCCGTTCCACCATCCTCTGCGTCTCCGCGTCTCTGCGTTTCAAAAAATTCCGGCAACGAAGCTCCGCGAAAACTTTTTCCAGTTGCGTGATCACCTTTGACCGCCTAACTCCCCACGCCCCGCCAGCCAGACTACCCATGAAAACACTCGTTCTCGCCGAGAAACCCAGCGTCGCGCAAGACCTCGCACGCGTTCTCGGCATCACGCCGGGACGCGGCGCGGAGTTTTTTGAGAACGAGAAATATGTGATCTCCAGCGCCGTCGGCCATCTTCTAGAAATCGCCGCGCCCGAGGGCAGCGAGGCGCGCGGAAAGTGGAAGCTGGAAAACCTGCCGAGCCTGCCGGAGCACTTCGATCTGAACCCGATCGAGAAGAACGCGCCGCGTCTCGCGGTGATCAAAAAGCTGATCAAGCGCAAGGACGTCGGCGACATCATCAATGCCTGCGATGCGGGCCGCGAGGGCGAGCTGATTTTCCGCAACATCATCCGCGCGACCGGCGCGAAGCAGTCCATCCGGCGGCTCTGGCTGCAAAGCATGACGACGGACTCGATCCGCACGGCGTTTGCGAATCTGCGCAGCGATGCGGAGATGCTGCCGCTCGCGGATGCCGCAGTGTCGCGCAGCGAGGCGGACTGGCTCGTGGGCATCAATTCCACGCGCGCGCTCACGTCGTTCAATTCGCGCGGCGGTGGTTTTCAAAAGACGACGGCGGGACGCGTGCAGACGCCGACGCTCGCAATCCTCGCGGAACGTGAGGAGCGCATCCGCGCCTTCGAGCCGCGCGCGTATTTCGAGGTGTTCGCGGATTTTTGGATCACCGCCGGGCAGTATCGCGGACGGTGGTTCGACGAGAAATTTGACGCGAAGAAAACCGCAGACGAGCAGGCGAAGGCGGAGCGCATTTGGGACAAGGCGCAGGCGGACGGCATCGTGGCGAAGTGCGCGGGCAAGCCGGGGATCATCGAGGAGGAAAAGAAAGCGGCGTCGCAGATTTCGCCGCAACTTTATGACCTGACCACGCTGCAACGCGAGGCGAACGGACGCTTCGGATTTCCGGCGCGGATGACCTTGCAGATCGCGCAGGCGCTCTACGAAAAGCACAAGGCGCTCACGTATCCGCGGACCGATTCGCGCTATCTGCCGGAGGATCATCTCGCCACGGCGAAGGACGTGATGGGCAGCTTCTCCGGCGAGCTCGCGAAGCACGCGAAGAAGGCGATGCAGAGCGGCTGGGTGAAGCCGAACAAGCGCATTTTTAACAATGCAAAGGTGAGCGATCACTTTGCCATCGTGCCGACGGGCACGGTGCCGAGCGGGCTCGATGACAAGGAGGCGCGCATCTTCGATCTCGTGTCGAAGCGCTTCGTCGCGGTGTTCTATCCGGCGGCCCAATTTGAGGACACGACGCGGATCACGCGGGTCGAGAGCGAGGCGTTCAAGACGACCGGGCGCATCATCACGGACCCCGGCTGGATGGCGGTGTATGGCCGCGAGACCGAAGGCGCGGACAGCGAGAAGGCGATCGTGGCGGCGAAGCCCGGCGAGCAGGCGCAGACCGTCGCCATCGAGGCGAAGGAAAGTCTCACGAAGCCGCCCGCGCGATTCAACGAAGGCACGCTCCTTTCCGCGATGGAAGGCGCGGGCAAGCTCGTGGACGATGAGGAACTCCGCGAGGCGATGGCCGAGCGCGGTCTCGGCACGCCGGCGACGCGCGCGCAGACGATCGAGGGACTGATTTACGAGGGCTACGTGATCCGCGACGGACGCGAACTCGTGGTCACGCAGAAGGGGCTGAGCCTGATCACGCTGCTGCGCAATCTCGACGCGCAGAGCCTCACGCAGCCGGCGCTCACGGGCGAATGGGAGTTCAAGCTGCGGCAGATGGAGCGCGGGAAACTTTCGCGCACGGATTTCATGAACGAGATCCGCCGGCTCACGACGGAGATCGTGAACAAGGTGAAGAACCATCAGGGCGGCGAGATCGTCGGCAACTTCGAGCCGCTCGAAGTCGTGTGCCCGAAGTGCGGCGCTACGTCTTTCAAGGAGACATTCAAGAGCTACACCTGCTCGAATGCGGAGTGCGGGCTCACGGTGTGGAAGACGGTCGCGAGCCGCGAACTCGAACGCAGCGAGGTCACAAAGCTGATCACCGAGGGACAGGTCGGCCCGCTCGAGGGATTCCGCAGCAAATTTGGCCGCCCATTTTCCGCCCCGCTGATCCTCGATCGCACGGAGTGGAAGGTGCAGTTTGATTTCAAGAAAGAGGATGAAGGCGACGGCACGCAGCCCGAATGGGTGAATCCGGAGCCCGTCGGAAAATGCCGCCTGTGCGAGGGCGGGCAGGTGCTGGAGGCGGCGGATTCGTTCCAGTGTGACCAGCGCGCGGAGAAGAAATGCACCTTCAAAATGGGCAAGACGATCCTGCGAAAAAATCTCACGCGTTCGGACTGCGCGGCGCTGCTGAAGGACGGCAAGACTGGGCTGCTCACGGGCTTCGTGAGCGCGCGCACGGGACGATCGTTCAAGGCGTTCCTCGTGCTGAAGGAGGACGGCAAGGTGGGCTTTGAATTCGCCGCGCGCGAGCCGAAGGCGGGCGGGAAAGCCGACCCGAAAGCCGAGGCGAAACCCGTCGAGAAAAGCGCGGTGAAACCGAAGGCAACTCGCGCCGCGCGCAAGACGAAATAGGCGCGTACGGACGCCCGCCTCGCCCTGCCGGGCGCGCCTGCACCCGCGAAAAACTGCGGCCGCGAAAGCGCTTGCCAAGCCGGGCAGTGCTTCCGATATTCCGCGCCCGCAATTGCGCAAAGCCAGAGTAGCTCAGTGGTAGAGCAGCGGTTTCGTAAACCGCAGGTCAAGGGTTCAATCCCCTTCTCTGGCTCCAGCGCTTCCAGTCTGAAATCCGCATGAACACAGGCTTTCAGAGGTTTGATGGCTGGATTCCGTGAAAGCGGATGATGGCGCAGCAAGCCACGAACCGCTCTGCAATCGGCACCTCGCCGCCATCAACAAAACGCTGAAAGACGCTACCGATCGTTCATCGCTTATGTCGCCGCGCCGGAGCACTGGAACAGGAGGGAGCACTTCGTTTTCATCCGAGCGGAGGGTGCGGGAAGTTCGCTGGCTTGGGTGACTTGAGTCAGCCTCTGGACAGCCGCGATCCAACTGATCGCGCGTCTCGCTTCGGCGTCACGCGCGGAATCGGCGGCAACGGACGTGCAGTCCGCGCGCAAGGCGATGAGGAGGGCGAGGCGCAGGATTTTCATGCGGTTCGGTGTGTTGCATCTTTCCCGCAGTGCCGCTTTTGTTTTGCACGAAGTTCAACTCCGATTGCTGAAAGCGCGGCACGTTGTGCTTTGGGCTTGGGCAAAGTAGTGGCATCGTCTGAGTCGTTCCTCCGATCATGTTTCGCCGTTTGCTTTTCGGCGCCATGCTTTTGCTCGCCGCCTTCCACGAGGCTCGCGCGCAGGTGCCCGCCTTTCCCGGTGCGGAGGGCTTCGGCGCATACGCGACCGGTGGGCGCGGCGGCGATGTCTATACCGTCACGAACCTGAACTCCTCGGGCGCCGGCTCGTTGTTTGAGGGGCTCACGACGATCCCGGCTGCGGGGCGCACGATTGTGTTCGCGGTGGCGGGGCAGATTCACCTCGCGGGCGGCATCGCGACGCGCATCACTGCGAACAAACTCACCATCGCGGGACAGACTGCGCCGGGCGACGGCATACTTTTGAAAGACGGCACGGTGCGCATTTCGGGCGACGACATCGTGATCCGCCACCTGCGCTTCCGGCACGGGAAATACGGCAGCGGCGGCGACTGCATTGATCTCGATTCGGGCAGCATGAACGCGATCCTCGATCACATCTCGATGTCGTTCAGCACGGATGAGAACATCTCCTCCTACAGCTCGCCGCCGGAGAACCTGACGCTGCAGTGGTCGCTGAATACTTGGGGACTCGAGTCGCACTCGGCCGGCGGACTTTGGGATTAAAATCACGCGACCTGCCATCACTCGCTGTGGGCGCATACTCACACGCGCAATCCGAAGGCGCGGCCCACCGGGCTGCTCGAATGGACGAACAACGTCACCTTCGACTGGGACATCGGTTTCATCATGGGCGACAGCTACACGCCGTCGTCTTGGAAGGCGAATGTGCGCGGCAACTACTTTAGTTGCCCGCCGACGAACATCAAAACGTATGCGCTGGAGAAGGGCTGGCTGGATCGGAATGCGACGCGGCTTCCCACCTTCAGCATCTTCATGGACAACAACCTCATGGATCGCGATGGTGACGGCCTGCTCAATGGCGCGGCGACTTTGGCACCGTGGC
Source organism: Chthoniobacterales bacterium (assembly GCA_038239865.1). GTDB lineage: Bacteria > Verrucomicrobiota > Verrucomicrobiia > Chthoniobacterales > Chthoniobacteraceae > SXWH01. The sequence continues at coordinate 3,318 of JBBSEI010000033.1, read as the reverse complement.
GCTCGAACAGGGCACGCTCGCGATCAACGCCGCGGGCGGTGTCGGCTCTGCGACGATCACTTGCTCCGGCGGCGCGCTGTCGCTCGGACCGGCGGCGAACTCAACGATTGCAGCGCCACTCACCTTCCTCACGACGACGACGATCACGCCGACGACGCAGCACACGGAGAGCGGCAATTGGAACGGCACGAATCAAGTCGTAACGATGTCCGGTTGCGATCGATGCCGCGACCGGCATCCTCACTTTCTCGCAACCATCGAACAACACCGCGGGCGCAACCGAGACGCTCAGTTTCCAAGCGCGCAATGCTTTCACCGGCGGCACGAGGATCAACGGCGGCAGCATCGTGCTGACCAACGAAGCCGCGAACCGCTGTGGACTCGGCACCGGCGCAGTCACGTTTAATGGCGGCACGCTCACGCTTGCTGGTGCCACCGGCTCGGCCGGGATCGACACGCAGACTTTTCCAAATGATCTCATCGTGCCCGGCGGACAGAGCGGCACGCTGAATGCGATGCAGCGCGGACGACTCACGGGTTCGCTCGTCGGCGGCGGCACGCTCAATGTCGTGGTGAAATACATCCGCGGCGACTTTTTCGGCGACTGGTCCGCATTCACCGGCCAACTCAATATCAGCGGAGCCCAGAGCGGCTCGCAGTTCCGCATGACCGAAAACTACTCGCCCAATGGCTTCCCGAACTGCGCCATCAATCTCGAGTTCAACGCCGCGCTCATGCACACCGGCATCCTCAGCGCAGGCACAGGCACCATCATCGACATCGGCGAACTCAGCGGCGTGGTCGGCTCGTATTTGCAAGGCGGCGTCACCGGCGGACGCGCACTCACCTACCGCATCGGCGGCAAAAACACGACCGCGACTTTCGCCGGCAGCATCGCCGAGCAGACGCCCGGCAGCACGCTGACGAACTTCGTGAAAACCGGCGCCGGCATGTGGACGATCAGCGGCACGAATTCGTGGTCAGGCGGCACCACCGTCGAGCAGGGCACACTCTGCATCAGCGGCAACACCACGAGCGCCGGAGCCGTGAACGTGCAAAGTGGCGCATCGCTCTGCCTCATCAACGGCACGCTCACCACCGACGCCGTGAACCTCGCCGACGGCGCGACGCTCACCGGCAACGGCACCATCGCCGCCGACCTCAACATCAGCGGCCTCGCCAACCTCAGGAGCAGCAGCGGAGGAACGCTCACCGTGACAGGCGACATCGTGAACAACGGCACACTTCGCATCGCCGGCAATACCGCCTTCAGCGCCACCGGCGCGCTCACGAACACCGGCATCCTCGACCTGCTCACGAGCCCGTCGTCGCTGCCTGCGAATCTCGTCAACCACGGCATCATCATCGAGAACACGAAGCGCACGATCATTTCCGCGAGCAAAAGCGGCAATGACTTCATCTGCACCTGCACCGGCTACACCGGCCACAGCTACCAGCTTCAATCCAGCCTCACACTCACCGACGGCTGGACGAATGTCGGCAGCCCCGTCACAGGCACCGGTGTCGCCATCGAGTGGACCCTCACCAACGGCGGCACGGGAGAAAAGGGATTCTACCGCGTGCTCGTCACGCCGTGAGGGGCAGGTTTGCCGAAGCGCATGGTGACTCACCGCGAGGATGGCGCTGTTCATGGGCATGATCATTTGCGCGGGCGCGAACCGCACGCCCGGCGCATCATGCGATCGATCAGTGCGGTGCATTGTGCCTGCAATTCAACAAGCAATGCAGAAACCTGCGCTTTGGCCGGTAGCAAGTTCAGGTAATTGCTCAGATCGCATTTCCAACCCACCCCATGCAAATCTGCAAAATTATCGGAAGGCATTCCCTCGCTACTTGGGGTGCCCTCCTTGTCCTCGCCCTCGCGGGACCCGCGGCCGATGCACAGGAAAAGCCATCATTTTCCCTCGAAGGTTTCGCGACCATCAAAGCCCACGGTCTCAACACGACCACGGGCGGCGGCGATGCGCCGGTGACGGTGGTGAAGATTCCGCAGGAGTTTCTCGCCACCGCCGAGCGCTCCGACATCGCCGACAAAAGAAAGCGCGACAACACGCCGCGCGTCATCCGCATCGCGAATGAACGCGGCGGCAAGGAGCTGGAATCGGTCGGCATCATCCGCCTCCGCCCGCACACCACGATCTTCGCCGCCGGTTCTGGTGCGCCCCTTCGTCACGGGACGATCGAGCTGCACGGCGCGGCCAACGTGATCATTCGCAACCTGAAATTCCGCGACCTGTGGGAATACGATCCCAGCGGAAAATACGACCGCTTCGGCTGGGACTTCGTGCGAATCACCAACTCCGGCAAGGAGCACAGCCATCACATTTCGGTGGATCATTGTGACTTCACGAAAGCCTACGACGGCGCGCTGGACATCACGCACGGCTCCGATCTCGTGACCGTTTCCTGGTGCCGGTTCGGCGGCGATGAGAGCGGGCCGCGCAAGAAAGTCATGCTCATCGGGCATTCTTCCAGCGGCGGCGCAGGAGAGATCGATCAGGGCCGGCTGAACGTCACTTTGCACCACAACCTCTTCCAAAACATCGCCGACCGCGCCCCGCGCGTCCGCTTCGGAAACGTCCCTGCGTACAACAACTTCATTGATGGCGCGGAGAACGTCACGATTTCCGTGATGAAGGCGGTGACGCTCGTGGAAAACTGCCTTTACAAGGACGCTCGCATCGCCACGACGTTTTCGCACGCCGCGGACAGCGTGAAGAAGGATCACACCGGCACTCTGGTCGTCGTCAATTCGCGCAATGAGAGCCCGCGCGTCGCTGCGTTCGCCTCGTCGGGGAAAGCGGATCCGAATCGCGCCTTCGAGATCGAGCACGACTTCAAAAGCAGCACCGGGCGATCCGCACTCGCATTCAACGCGCCCGCGGAATGGACCTGGGAGACCCGCAACACGCTTCCCTACGACTACAAGCTCGATCCCGTGGATGACGTGCCCGCACTCCTCGCGAAGTTCACCGGCACGGGAAAACTCCCCGAGGCGGAACTGCCGAAGCAACGGTAATGGTTCCAACGTCCGTAGGCTGAAATCCGTCTGCACGGGAACACCGTATTTCTTTGAAATCCCCAAAAGCCGGGGGGCAGACATGGAAATGCCTCGCGTCCCACCCGCCTGCCGCCGGCCATCCTATTGCACACTCTCCCTAGCAGCCTGTCGGACTTTCCGCGCTACGGATTTTGAAATTGCGGGTTGAAGGAGGATGCCCGCGCGCTTCGTTTCGATTGATCACGACACCCCGATGCTCCTGCCGCCGGATTTGCGCGACTGGGTGCCGGAGGATC
>JBBSEI010000032.1:0-41854 GCA_038239865.1 Chthoniobacterales bacterium | reverse complement strand
GTAGAGGAAGAACGGCTTCTTCTCCGCGCGCGCCTCGTCCACGAACTTCAGCCCCCAGTCGGTGAACAGATCCGTGGAGTACCAGTCGCGCTTTCCGCCGATGGCGATCTCCGGCGAATCCTTCGGAATCTCACGGCCGTTCAGGTAGAGATTTTTTGTCACCGGCTTGTCGTCCTCGTGCGGAAAATAGACCTCGCCGAGAATCGAATTCAGCGAGCGCATGAAGCCGCGCTCCCACGGCGGCGTGCCATTTTGCTGGCCCATGTGCCACTTGCCCGTCATCGCCGTGAAGTAGCCCGCCTCGCGCAGTACCTCGGCGATCGTCACGCAGCGCGGCAGGAGTTTTCCGTGAAAGCCCTTCGACTGCGGCTCGACTTTTCCATCGAGCCAGCCCATGCCGGCCTGATGTGGATACAGCCCTGTGATGAGCGACGCGCGCGTCGTGCTGCACCGCGCCGTGTTGTAAAATTGCGTGAAGCGCACGCCTTCCGCTGCGAGCTTGTCGAGGTTCGGCGTCGGGATTTCGCTGCCGTAGCAGCCGATGTCCGAGAAGCCCACATCGTCCACGAGAAAGACGACGATGTTCGGTTTTTTTGCATCGGGCGCCGCGTGCGCGGCGAAAATGGATGCGAGGAATGCGAGGAGCGCGAGGGGAGTTTTCATGGGGTGGGGGAGAAGGGATACACCACCTGCAAGGCCGCACGCCAGCGTCGCGCGGAAAAAGTAGGCGAGATTTCCAACCTCGCGCGGGAGGGTGGGCGGAGGCGGCGGGATGGCGCGGAACGAGACACGAGCGGGATGCGCACGCCTCTCCCGCCGCCTCGCTGCGCTCGCCCGCGCGAGGTTGGAAACCTCGCCTACTTTGGCTGCCGCTTCGCCGCGCGCTTCACGCGAGGATGTCCTTCACGACCTCGCCGTACACATCCGTGAGCCGGATGTCGCGGCCGCTAAAACGGAACGTGAGCTTCGTGTGATCGATGCCGAGCAGATGGAGCATCGTCGCGTGCAGATCGTGGATGCTCACCTTGTCCTCCACAGCCTTGTAGCCGTAGTCGTCCGTCGCGCCGAAGGTCACGCCGCCCTTCACGCCGCCGCCCGCGAGCCACATCGTGAAGCCGAATGGATTGTGATCGCGTCCGTCTTTTCCCTGCGCGAAGGGCGTGCGGCCAAACTCGCCGCCCCACACGACGAGCGTGCTGTCGAGCAGCCCGCGCGATTTCAGATCTTTCAGCAGCCCCGCGATTCCCTGGTCCACAAAGCGCGCATTCTTCTCGTGACCGTCGCGCAAGTTGCCGTGCTGATCCCAGCGGTCGCCCGCGCCGGTCGGGCAGGTGAGTTCGATGAAGCGCACGCCGCGCTCGACGAGCCGCCGCGCGAGCAGGCACTGCGCGCTGAAAGTCTTCGTCTGCGGCAGCGGCGCGTTCATTCCGTAGAGTTCGCGCGTCGCCTCGGTCTCGCCCTTCATGTCCATGAGTTCCGGCACGGCGGACTGCATGCGATACGCGAGTTCGTAGTTGCCGATCGCACTTTCGAGCGCGTCCATTTTTCCAAAACGCGACACCACTCCGCGATCGAGTTTGCGCATCAGCGCGAGCTTGCGCCTCTGCAATTCCGCGCTCGCCTCGGTCGGCGTGACGTTCGCGACGGCGTTCGCGCCTGCTTTGAAGATCGAACCCTGATACGTCGCGGGCAGGAAGCCGCTGTTGAAATTGTCCAGCCCACCCGGCGGGATGAGCCCGCCATTCAGCACGATGAAGCCCGGCAGGTCCGCATTCTCGCTGCCGAGCCCGTAGCCCGCCCACGCGCCCATGCTCGGCCGCCCCTGCAAGCCGCTGCCGGTGTGCAGGAAATAATTCGCATTCGTGTGCTCGGAAAATTCGCTCGTCATCGAGCGCACGATCGCGAGGTCGTCCACGCACTCCGCGACGTGCGGGAACAGCTCGCTCACTGGCGCGCCGCACTGCCCGTACTGCCGGAATTTCCACGGCGACCCGAGCGTGCTCCCGTTGTTGTTAAACTGCGTCGCCTCCATTTTCATCCCGAACGGCTTGCCATCCTCCGCCGTCAGCCGCGGCTTCGGGTCGAACGTGTCCACCTGCGACGGCCCGCCGTCCATGTAGAGGAAGATGACGTGCTTCGCCTTCGGCGAAAAATGCGGCTGCCGCGGCGCGAGCGAATTGTGCGGCTCCGTGCGGACGATCTCGCCGAACGATTTTTCCGCGAGCAGCGCCGTGAGCGCGATGGCACCAAAGCCATTCGCGCAGCGCGCGAGCATTTCGCGGCGACTCAGCGCGCGGGGGAGGAAGTTTCCGCAGTGGTGCATGGCGGCGGAACCATGCGCGGGATTCGGTCGAAGTGAAGCGCTTTGTGCCTGCGGCTGCGTCCGGCAGGGCGGCGACTTCGCCCTTGAGTCCGCGCCGCGCGCCGTGATGCTCACTTCCTCCCAATGAACGCTGCCATCAAGATCGTCCTCGTCCTCGCCGTCGCGCTCGCTGCTTGGAGCGCGGGATTTTTCATGGGCGGCAGCGCACCAGGAGAAAAGAACGCGGCGCGATCCGGCGCGGAAGCAGCGGGAATTTCCGGCAATGCCGGCGGGCGGCGCGGCGATCCGCGCGCGGCGATCGCCGGTGGCAGCGCGGGCAATGCAGGCCGCAGCGACGACGCCGGCACGACGCCCGAAGATCGGCGCGGGCGCGTGCTTTCGCGGCTGCTCACCGCGATGCAGCAGCCGAATGACATGCGGAAATTCCGCGGCATTTTTTCCGCCGTGGAAAAAATCGGGCCGGAGGACATTCAGGCCGCGCTCGAGATGCTGAAAAAACGGAGCGGCGAAGAGAAGCGGTTCGTCATCCCGACGATCGTGGCGCGCTGGGCGGAATTCGATCCGCAGGCCGCGGCGACGTACGCGCTCACGATGAAGAGCGACAACCGGTGGGAACGTGATTTTGCGCTCTCCTCCGCGGCGACCGAGTGGGCGCGCAAGGATGTCGCGGGCGCGAAGGCGTGGGCGCTCGGCCTGCCCACGGGCAAGGAGCAGCAGGCGGCCATCACCGGCGTGGCCACGGGCATGGTGCAGGTGGATCCGAGTGCGGCGCTGGCTTGGGTGAAAGCGCTGCCTCCCGAGATGCGATCGACGGATGTGTACCGGCAGATTTTTGCGGACTGGGGCGGGCGCGATCCGCTGCTCGCCTCGCAGCAGGCGCTCGCGCTGCCGATGGGCGAGGGGCGCCAGCAGGCGTTGCTCGCGGTGGCGAGCCGCTGGGCGGAAAAGGATCCGCACGCGGCGCTCGACTGGCTGCAGCAAGTGCCGGAGATCGGCACGCGCAACCGGGCAATCGCGACGGCGCTCGGGCGCTGGGCGGAGACGGATCCCGAGGCGGCGATGACCGCGGCCAGTGCGATGCCCACGGGCGAATCCCGCACGCAGGCGATCGCAAATGTGGTGACGCAGGCCGCGCAGCGCGACCAGCAGGAGGCGCTGCGACTGCTCGACAAAATGCCCGAAGGACAGAGCCGCTGGGAAGCCGTGCAGCAGGTCGCGAACAGTCTCGCGTGGCAAAATCCGAAGGCCGCGGCGGAACTCGCGGCGACGCTGCCGGCTGGCGACACGCGCGAAAATGCGATCCGCAATGCGGTGCGAAACTGGTCGCGCGAATCGCCGGCGGAGGCGATCGCCTTCATCGAAAAATCCGTGCCCGCGGGTGACTCGAAACGGCAGGCGACGAACGAGGCGGTCGCGGCGTGGGTGCAGAACGATCCGCGCGCGGCGCTCGACTGGATGATCAAATCGCCGGACGTGAAGACGGACGATTTTGGCCGCGCGATCGCCGGCTGGGCGCAGCAGGATCCGCAGGGCGCGCTGGCATGGGCGCAGGCGCGGCCCGAGGGCGCGCAGAAGGCGGCATTCGTGGCGGGCGCGATCGGCGGTCTGGTGAATCACGATCCGGTGCAGGCGGCGGAACTTTTCGCGACGCTCGCGCCGAGCGACGCGCAAAAGGCGGCGGCCGGCCGCATCGCGTCGGTCTGGGCGAGGCAGGATCCCGCGGCGGCGGCGGCGTGGGCATCGCAGATCGCCGATCCGGCGGCGCGGGCGACGGCGTTTCCGCAAATCGTGAGCGCGATGGCGGACAGCGATGTGGCGCGCGCGGCGGCGTGGCTGGAAAAGCTGTCGTCGAGCGCGGAACGCGACGGCGCGGTCGCGGCGTACGCGGGAAAAGTCACCGCGCGCGATCCCGAGGGCGCGGCGACGTGGGCGGCGACGGTGAGTGACAGCAACAAGCGCGAAAACGCCGTGAGCAGCGTCTATCAGCAGTGGAAGCGCAGCGATGAAGCCGGCGCGAACCGCTGGCTCGCCGCGACGCCCGCACTTTCCGACGATGCAAAAAAACGCATCGGCGGAAAATGAGGCCGCGACACGGCACGCGCGTGCTGCAGCTCTGAGCGCCACCCGCGCGCCTACAATCCGTGCGGATGCCGGACGACGGCGCCGTTCATCGGCCGCTCATGCGTGGTCCAGCGCGGACCGCTCGCGCCCGTGCCGTACCCCGTGTCGAAGCGCAGCCCGGCGACGACGAGGAAGACGTGGCCGTTGCGCGCGCACACGCTGATCCACCGGCCCTGGCCGCGCGCGCCGTAGCCGCGAAAGGCATTCGACGTCGTGGGCTCCCGCAGCAGTCCCGCCTGGCAGAGCACATACGAGGCTGCGCCGGAGCAGTCGTAAGCGTGGGCAAGCTCGCGCGTGTGCCCGCTGCCGTACGCGTACGGGAGCCCGGCGATGCGATTGCCCGCCTCGATCGCCGCGCGGACGGTGTGTGGCGCGTTCGCGGGAGCGACAGCCTGGCCACCCTGCACGGTGGCCGATTTTCCCGGCACGTAACGGTACGCGTAATGCCCGTGGCTGGAGCTGGAGCAACCCGCAAACAGGCAGAGAAACGCGAGTGCGGTGACGGCGGAAAGGAGGAGGCGGGGCATTGGCGAGCGTGTTTTGCCAGCGTCGGGAAGTCACGCCCGGAGTGGCGTGAAAAATCAGATCATCGCGAGCTGTCCGCGGCAGAGCCACATGAGCGCCTTCACGCCGAGTTCCGGCAGATTGAACGGCTTGCCGACGAAATCATTTCCGCCGCTGAGGCTCGCCTTGGCCTTGTTGTGGAAAGTGGCCATGCCGGTGAGAAACACGATCGGCGTGGTCTTGTACTGCTCGATGGCGCGCACTTTCGTGCAGAGCTCGAAGCCGTTCATCTCGGGCAGTCCGACATCGAGGAAAATGAGATTCACCTGCGAGTTGTTCAGCTTCTCGATCGCTCGCGCCGGCGATTCCGCGCACTCGTTTTTCAACCCCGCGAGCTGGAGCGCGGCGGTGATGAATTGCCGCGCGCCGTCCTCGTCATCCACCACGAGCAGCGATGCCGCCCCGGGATCCGTGAGCCGCGTGAGACATCCGGGATTCGAGATCGCCGCGAGGAAATCGAGCGCCTGGCCGACGGTGCGAATGGTGGACGGATTGAGCTGCTCGGGCGTCTGGTTCAGATCATGCAGCAGCATGTCGAGTGAGCCGGTGATTTGCGAATAGGGCTTGTACGGGAGCAGCGCGGTCTTTTGCGCAAAGGCGTGCGCAAAATTCCAGAGATCGTGCAGCGCCGGCAGCTCCGGCTCCACGGCCGCGATGCCGGGCAGGCAGTGGCGCATGCGGTTGATGCTCTCCATCGCGTTCGCGAAAATCGCCTCGACCCAAAAATCGTCCGGCTTGAAAATCTCGCGGTTGGCGGACGCACCGAGCCCCGCCATGCCGAGACTGCCGCGCAGTGCATCCACGATGGACGCGATCGGGCTGGCACCCGGCAAAATGGTGCGATTGGCCCCGGCTTGGGTCGCCTCCTGTCCGAGCTGATCGAGGAGGTGCGGGAGGATGAGGATGGGCAGGCTCGCATTTTCCGGCTCCGCGCGGATCGCCTGGATGAACTCGATGGGATTGCCCTCTTGAAAAACGAGATCCAGGAGCACGACGTCCGGCTTTTTCTCCGCGAGGACCTGCGCAGCCCTGCCCAAGTCGCGCACCGCGAAAACGGCGAAACCATTCTCTTCAATTTTCTCCTGGTAGAGTTTCAGCAGGAGCTTGTCGTCAATGACGAGGAGGATGCGTTTGGATGTCATACCGTTGGGGCTGTGTTGGTCTGGATTAGCGGCGAATGAGAACGCAAGGATCGTGCCGGGAGACCCGGGGATTTCTGCCCGCGGATGGAACGAGCAATGCTGAAACTGGACGGCGAACCCCGAACAAAAATGAAAAATTCGCACTCCTCCCACTCCCGCCGCACCGCACCGCGCAGCCCGTGGCACACGAAAAACATCCGGCTCCTGCGCGCGGCGCTGCGCGTGTGGGAACTCAAGCAGCGCGCCGCGGCTTGCTGAGCGCCGACTTACCGCAGCGCCGCCGCCGCCGCGTCCTGAAAAACCCTGCGCGGCTCGGAAGCATCCGTGCTCGCGAGTCCGCCGCGCTGGATCATCAGCACAAAAATCGCATCGCGCCGCGGGTCCGCCCACGCGTGCGTCCCCAAAGTCCCGCCGTGCCCGAACGATCCGGCGGACAGCGCGGCATTCGCGCCTTGCGGCACTTTCACGATCTGAAAACCGAGGCACCGCGACGCCGGTGCAGCAGCGAGGAAAACGATCGGCAGGAGAAAGCGCGCGAATTTCATCGGCGAATGGTGCAGGCCGCTACGCCTCGTTCAGCAGCGCGCGTCTGGCCGCGGCGAGCTCCTTCAGCTTTTCGCGGCCGACTTTTGGAAAATGGAGATCGAGCGATTTCAGCGTGTCGATGATCGCCGAGGCGACGACGAGCCGCGTGAACCACTTGTTGTCCGCCGGCACCACGTACCACGGCGCGTCCTTCGTCGCAGTGCGGCGGATCATGTCCTCGTACGCGTCCATGTATTCATCCCAGTGCTGCCGCTCCTTCACATCCGTCGCGGAGAATTTCCAATTCTTCTTCGGCTCATTCAGCCGCGCGAGGAAACGCTCCCGCTGCTCCGCCTTCGAGACGTGCAGGAAAAATTTCCGGACGATGACGCCGTTCCGCGCGAGGTAATTTTCGTACGCGCGCACGTCGGCGAAACGCTGCTTCCACATCTCATCACCCAGCAAGTTCGGCGGCAGCTTCTGCGCCGCGAGAAAGTCCGGATGCACCCGCACCACGAGCATCTCCTCGTAGTACGAGCGGTTGAAAATCCCGATGCGCCCGCGCTCCGGCAGCGCCCGCGTGGTGCGCCACAGGAAATCGTGATCCAGTTCGAGCGCGCTCGGCTGCTTGAAACTCGTGACCTCGCAGCCCTGCGGATTCACACCGGACATCACGTGCTTGATCGTCCCGTCCTTCCCCGCCGCATCCATCGCCTGGAAAACCAGCAGAAGCGCCCAGCGATCCTGCGCGTAAAGTTTCTCCTGAAACTCGCTCAGCAACTGCACGCTGTGGCGCAGCAGTTCCTCCGCTTTATCCTGCGACTTCACCTTTCCCGTATCCGCGGGATCCACATCCTTCAGCCGGAATTTCTTCCCCTTCGTGATGCGGTAACGTGCGGCGAGGTCTTTCAGTGAGGGACTCATTTTCGGTGGGGATTTCCGGAAAATCCTAACGCTGCCCGCCGCCGTCGCCGATGCATTTTTTCGGGAGCGCTGCATTCAAACCGGCTCGCCGAGGGGAACAGGCGGAACGCCTTTTCCACATGCTACCACGCGCGCTCGATCGAGCGGCGCTGCCACAGGAATTCAAACATGTTCCCCTCGTGCGGCTGGTCCCACGAGATCGCCATCGTCGAGATCGGCCCGATGTTCAGCCGATCGATCTCACCGAAGGCTTCGAGTTCGCCGATGAAATTCCCGTCCTTCGTGATTGCTGACACCGCGAGCGAGTAGCCGATGTTGTGCAGCATTTCGCTTTGCGGACACTGCACCACGCTCGCGTACGGGCAGAGAAATTCCTTGTTCGCGAGCGGATGCGCGAAGCTCTCGCAACGCACAATCGTCGGGCGCAAATAAACGCCGCCCTCGAACTCCACCTTGCGCGGGCCGCCGCGGTATTTCGCCGTCGCGTCCGTCGCGCCGGGCGTCTGCAGGCCGTCCTCGATCTGCGCATCAATGAAGTCGGCCATCTTCACATTCGCAAAGCCGGAGAGCCGCGCGTTCTCATCGTCGTTCTTCGTCGGCTGGATCGGGCCGAGTCTCTGCGCGAGCGCGTCCGCGATTTCCGCCGCGTATTTCGGAACGACGATGGCGCTCGCATTGATGCACGAGCGTCCGCCGTTGTCGCTGATCGCACCGGCGATCACGTCAATGTATTCGCGCCAGTTTTCGATGCAGTCGTCGCCGATGATGATTTTGCTCCAGCCCGGCCCGTGAAGTTGGATCGCCGGATTGTTCGCATACTGCGCCATCGTGTTCTTGTCGCCGAAGATGAGCGCACGTCCGCACGACTTCAGAATCTCTCCCGCGCCCTCGTGATCCGTCGGATAAAAGCCGAACGCCTCCGATGGCACGCCCGCCGCGATGAACGCCTGGATGAGCCGATAAGGCGTCCATGGCTCGTCGCGTCCGGGCTTGATCACCACCGGCGTCTTCAGCGCGATGGCTGGCAGCCAGAGCGAATTCACCGCGGGCGAATTGCTCGGCATCACCAGCCCGAGCGCCTCGCACGCGGGAAAAAACGAGAGCTTCGTGCCGAACTGCTCGCCGAAGCCGCGGTCAATAATCGTCATGTCCAGCCCGCGAGAGAGGCCGTTCAGGATCACATCGAGATGCGTGAGTGCGTAGTGGATCTTCGCCATGTTCCGCCGCACCATCACATGCGGCAGCCCGCTCGTGCTGCTCAGCGTCGCGACGTATTCGTCCGCGCTCTGCGTGTGTCCCTTGTCGCCGAGCGGCAGCGTGCCGTTCAGGAAAAATTCGCCCGCCTTCGCGCTCAACGCGACGAGCTGCGCGACGGTCAATTTTTTCAGCGCCGCGCGCGCCGCGCCCAGCTTGCGGAAATCTTTGCGCAAAATGCCCGCGTTGATCGTGGAGACGACCGCCTTCACCTCGCCGGTGCGGTGGTCTTTGATTTCGAGTTTGTCGAGGCTCTCGTAGCTGCGGCCGAGGCGGAGGACGGGAAGATGCGGGACGTTGCTCATGGCGATGGCGTGGGTAAAAAGTGGAGCCGGGATAGATGCGCGCGCCCGTTTGCCGACGCAAAGGTTTTTCTCCGCGGCGGCGCGCGGACCCGGGAGCGCAGGCGACCCGTCTGCCGTCCCGGCGACCCGCCGGGAACACTCGGCAACGTGAGGCGTCATATTCAAAATCACGCGCAAACTAATTCGGATTTTTGCGGCGGGTCGCCGCAAACAACAGGCGGGTCGCCGGTGCTTTCCGCGCAGCCAGCGCGGGATCCATTTTCAAATTCGCCACCGGCACCGCGCCGCGCATCCTGCCACGATGCAAATCCGCTCCGCGACCGAAGCTGACATCCCGCTGCTGCGCGATCTCGCGCAGCGCATCTGGTGCGCGTGCTACCCCGGCATCATCGCGCCGGAGCAGATCGAATTCATGCTCGGCCGGATGTATTCCGAGGACGAAATCCGCCGGCAGCTCGCCGCGAAAATCCCCTGGAAAATCGTGGAACTCGACGGCTCGCCGATCGGTTTTCTTTCCTGGCAGCGAGAGGACGATGGCCGTGTGAAATCAGCAAGCTCTACCTTTTGCCGGAGCAGCAGCGCCGCGGATTCGGAAGGCAAATGCTCGCGCACATCTGCGAGCAGGCACGCGCGCTCGGCGCACCGGCCGTGTGGCTGCAAGTGAACAAGCGGAACGAGCGCGCCATCGCTGCGTATCTCCGCGCCGGTTTTCAGATCGAAAAAGAAGCCGTTTTCGACATCGGCGGCGGCTTCGTGATGGACGACTACGTCATGACGCGCGGCGTTTCGCTCTGAGCACCTGCAGAACAACGACCGGTGGAGCGGCCCCTCCGTGCACGCTGGTGGGGCAAAGCTTCACTTCAACGTCGTCTTGCGCTTTTCAATTCCGCTGTCCGTTTCTGCACGAGGGCGAGCATTGTCTCCCAGTAATCCATCCTGTAGCCGCTCCCGCCTCTCGGCTCGCCGAGAAGGCGGGTGATTTCCTGGTCGCGCCACTTGATCCATACAAGCTTCTCTTCTCGAAGGGTCTTTTGCTGCTGCGCACCAAGGCTGCTCATCAGTTGATTGTATAGATGATCCAATTCGGCATTAGCCCGATCCACAGCAGTCTTTTCCTTTGTGCCAGGCCGCTGCCATGCTGACTCCTTGTAAGCCCCAGGCACGATACCGGGCTTGCCCTTGAGTTCATCCCGCCGCAGGCCAAGTATCTTAATGTTCTGTGTTTCAATTGCGGAGAAGAGAAGCTCCGCGTCATCGTAGCTGCGCTTCTTGACTGGCTGATACCATGGGAGTTTTTCGAATTGGCCCTTAAGCTCAGGATTCTTGAACTCCGCGCCATGACGGGCATACATCTCGTTGATTGCGTATCGAAGCTGATCCGCATTCAACCCCTCCACCTCTTCCGCGCTGAGAAAGAACATGCGCGTTCGCGGATATCGCTCCCCATCCATCCCACCGGAGCTTCGGCCTTGGAAAGGCGTGGCCTTGCCGGGAACGGCGGCGATCTCCGACTGCTGACTTTGAAGCTTCGATGTGTCGGCGTCCACCTCCTTGGGTACATCTGAGATGGCAGGTTTCTCGGATGCTGGGTCGGGAAGCTTCGATGCTGCCAAGCCGCTGGGTATTGTCAGGGCGAGAACCGGCGGCGGCGCTGGCTTTGGAGGAGCCGGTGGCTGCGGTGCCTGCGTCTTCATACTCTCACCTTCCTGTTCCATGGCCCGCGCAGCGCTCTCAATGGTTTTTGCCGTGCGGGTCGCGCCCAGATAAATCCAGAGTACCGCCGGGACGACCAAGCATGACAAGAGCAAGCTGATGCCGCTGCCGATTCGCTTCTGGGCCAGTGCCATGATGGCGAGGATGAATGCGACAAGGAACAACGGCAGGTAGAGGATGAATGACCACAGGGAGAAATACATGAAGAGCACGCCCAGCCCAAAACACAGCCAGCCGCCGATCGAGGCTCCCTGTTTGACTTCACTTGGCCGAACCGGTTTGGGTGGGTTCGTTGGCGCCGCGGGAGGGTTGACATACTTGGCAGACAACTTGGAAAACGCGCTAGCAAGCGGAACTGCAGGCGACAGCGGGACGGAAGCAGGGACGGGCCTGGGCGGTTCGAGCAAGTCGAGAATGGCCTCCATCGTTTCCCATTTCCCGCCGACCTTGGTCCAGAATTGCGTGTTTAGATTGATCTCGCCGGCCCGCCACCTGGCCTGAAGCTGCCCGATGGTGAAAGGGCCTTTCTGCTCATTGGTTAGATGGAGGTAGTATTTTTCCATGATCTAAGTTTGGAGAAATGAGCAAGCCCGCGGCGAGAAGAAGGGACTAAGACAGGCGATGGCTATCTCGGCTTGTCCGGTTTGCGGGAAATGTCCTGGCCTTGCCGCATGGATCTGGCAATCGCATCCAGGCTGGATGTGGCCTTGAACGTATTCTTCTCAATGGAGAAAAGAACGCCGATCATTTCTCCAAAGACGATGGTGAGGATGCCCGTGAGCGTTAGGCCCAACGCGGGCAACAACCCCAAAGCCGCCGCTCCGTGGCCGTTGACCAAGGCGGCGAGCGCCGCCAGCGAGAGCATGGCCCCAATGATAAGGGCGAGCCATCCCGCGCCACGCATGAGGCTGGAAAAGAAATTCAGCATCGGGAAGGACTGATGCACCATGCGGCCCGCCTCTTGAGGCAGGGCTGGGCTTTGGGCCGCTTCGAGCATGCGCTCCCGCCATTGTTGCGGCGTGGGCACGGACGCCCCGACTGCGCTCGTATCGGTCGTTCCTGCGGAGGGCGGGCTTGCTCCCATCACACCTGTCTTCGGGCAACCGCTCAAGTGTGCGCCTAAGCCGCCGCACTCAGGACAGCGCCCGAGACCTAGTGGGGCGAGAGGAACAGATGCCCCGGTTTTTGATGCCGCCGTTGGCGCGGATCCTGAGCCTGCCGGTTTTTCCCCGACCTCGGTTAGTTTTACCGCTATCTCAGCGGCCACTGGTGCCGGCGCGGCGGTTGCAGGCGGGGGTGGTTCGAGCAGATCGAGGATGACCCCGAGTTTTTTCCAATCCCCGTTCACCTTGGTGTAAAACTGCGTGTTGCGGTCGATCGTGCCCGCCAGCCACATGGCTTGAAGCTGCCCGATCGTGAAAGGTCCTTTCTGCTCGTCAGATAGATAAAGGTAGTATTTTTCCATTTTTAACATCACTCTGCTGCACAGGATCGCTCCAGTCCGAGTAGCCGGGAGGGCCGCCGACGGCGCACTGGCTTACATTTTTCTCGAGTCCGTGTGTCTGGGTGTCTGAGTGCTTTCCGACTTGGAGGAACCCGTGCGCATCGGTGCGAATCGCAACCTCATGCCCAGGTGCTGTCAATGTTCTTTTGGAACTTTCTAATTTCGCATTGCCCGGTGGAGCACGGTGCGTCACAGCGGCAGGGCACAGGGAAGATAACGCCATTCCCCTTGTCGCCCGCTGGGAGGGCTGCTAGCAGAACGCCTCCCTTTCACCAGCAACCGCCATGAGCACCAACATCGAGTCCACCCTCGTCGAGAATCGCGTCTTCAAACCTGCGAAGGCTTTCGCGAGCAAGGCGCGCATCAAGTCCATGGCGCAGTACCAAAAAATGTGGAACGAGAGCATCAAGAACCCGGAGAAATTTTTTGCACGCGAGGCGAAGGAGCTCACGTGGCAGAAGCCGTGGACGAAGGTGCTCGAGTGGAAGTGTCCGTATGCCAAGTGGTTTGTCGGCGGGCAGCTCAATGTGTCGGAGAACTGCCTGGATCGGCATCTCGATGGGCCGCGCCGGACGAAGGCGGCGATCATGTGGGAGGGCGAGCCGGGCGAGAAGCGCGTGCTCACTTACCAGCAGCTCCATCGCGAGGTGTGCCGCTTTGCGAATGTGCTGAAGCGCAACGGCGTGAAGAAGGGGCACCGCGTGCTCATCTACATGCCGATGGTGCCCGAGGCGGCGATCGCGATGCTCGCCTGCACGCGCATCGGTGCGATTCATACGGTCGTGTTTGGCGGGTTCAGCGCGGAGAGTATCAAGGACCGCGCACTCGACTGCGGCGCGACGCTCATCATCACCGCCGACGGCAGCTATCGCCGCGGCGCTGTCGTGCCTTTGAAAAAGAACGTGGACGACGCACTCAAGAGCGGCGAGACGGCCGTGAAGCGCGTGATCGTCTTCCGCCGCACGGCTGCGGAAATCCACATCGAGGAAGGCCGCGACGTGTGGTGGCACCGCGAACTCGAATACGTGGACGCGAAATGCCCCGCGGTCGCGCTCGATTCCGAGACGCCGCTTTTCATCCTCTACACGAGCGGCTCGACCGGAAAACCGAAGGGCATCCTGCACACGACCGGCGGCTACCTGCTGCACGCGTACATGACGTGCAAATACGTTTTCGACCTGCGCGACGAGGACGTGTACTGGTGCACGGCGGATGTCGGTTGGGTGACCGGACACACGTACATGATCTACGGCCCGCTCGCGATGGGCGCGACTTCGCTCATGTATGAAGGCGCTCCGAACTGGCCGGAGAATGACCGCTTCTGGCGCATCATCGAGGACTACGGCGTCACCGTTTTCTACACCGCGCCGACGGCGATTCGCGCGTTCATGAAGTGGGGCGACCAATGGGTGACGAAGCACGACCTTTCCTCGCTGCGCCTGCTCGGCACCGTCGGCGAGGTGATCAATCCCGAAGCGTGGATGTGGTATCACAAGCTCATCGGCGGCGGGCGCTGCCCCATCGTGGACACATGGTGGCAGACGGAAACCGGCGGCCACATGATCACGCCGATCCCCGGTGCGACGCCGACGAAACCCGGCACCGCGACGCTCCCATTTTTCGGCGTGGACGCCGCGATCGTGGACGACACGGGCAAGGAACTCGGGCCGAATCAGGGCGGCAAACTCGTCATCCGCAAGCCGTGGCCCGCGATGCTCCGCGGCATCTGGGGCGACAAGGCGCGGTACAAGCAGACGTACTGGAGCGAGTTCAAAGGCATGTATTTTGCAGGCGACGGCGCGCGCCGCGACAAGGACGGAAACTTCTGGATCGTCGGCCGCATAGACGACGTGCTGAACGTCGCCGGCCACCGCCTCGGCACTTCCGAAGTCGAGAGCGCGCTCGTCTCGCATCCGTCCGTCGCCGAGGCCGCAGTCGTCGGCAAGCCCGATGAGTTGAAAGGCCAGGCCGTCGTGTGCTTCGTCACCGTGAAGACCGGCATCACCACGAGCAAAGACCTCGCAGCCGAATTGAAGAAACACGTCCGCACCGTCATCGGCCCCGTCGCCACGCCCGACGAAATCCGCTTCACCGACGCGCTGCCGAAGACGCGCTCGGGGAAAATCATGCGCCGTCTGCTCAAGCAGGTCGCCGCGGGCGAAATCATCACCGGCGACACCACGACCCTCGACGATCTCAGCGTCCTCGCGAAGCTCGCGACGGCGGAAGATTGAGCGAGCCGTGCATTTTCAAAGCGAAACGGCCGCGTCATTTCGCAGCGTCTGGCGACGCATGCTCGGAAGTGTACGATGCGGACAATCATCGCCCCGTCGCGATTCATTTGCGGGTCTAACAATTGCGCATCACGCCGTTCAACCCGGCACGCCGCAATGCTCCGGCAATCGATGAAATTCCCACCAGTTCTGCTGGCGCTCAGGGCCACGCCCGTCTGCCCGCGAGAGGCATTCGTCCCATGAGAGTCCTCCCCACTTCCGCTGATCGCAGGTTGCGGCGGACATGGCCGAGCGCGTGGGCGAAAAACCTTCTCGCTCCGTTTTTCCTCGCGATTGCGAGTGCGCGGGCCGCCGCGGATCCGGCGCTGCCGCCCCCGGTCGTTCGTTACGTGGCGATCGATAATGTCTGCGCGTGGCCAAATCTGACCCTGCTGCCGGACGGTTCGATCAACGCCACCATTTTCGGCCAGCCGAGCCATGGAAAAATGGAGGGCGCGGCGGAATGCTGGCACAGCGCGGACGGCGAATTCTGGACGCGCCGCGGCGTACCCGCGCCGAATGAGCCGCACACCGCACACCGCGCGCATGAATGTCGCCGCGGGGCTCGCGCAGAATGGCGACCTGCTCGTGCTTTGCTCGGGGTGGACGGAGGTGCGGCAGCCGCCGCGCCCGAAGCAGGAGACGCTCCGTGACGACATCCTGCAGACTTGGGTGTGCCGCTCGGCGGATGGCGGGAGGACGTGGACGCAGGAGAAAAAATTTCCCGCGCCGGACGCGGGCTGGACGGAGTTCATCCCGTTTGGCGACATCAAGCCGGGCGCGGACGGCGCGCTGCATGTGGCGTGCTACGGGAGTCCGTGGACGCCGAACCTCGACCGGCTGGCGGCGGGCGGGACGCGGTTCACGCGCGCGACCTGCGGCTACCCGATCTGCCATGTCAGCCGCGCGGAAATCCTCACCGGCCGCTGCCTCGTGAATGCGGACATGGCGGGCCGCGCGTTCACGCTCGAGGCGGGCTGGACGACGTGGCCCGACGCGATGCGGCGCGCGGGCTGGCACACGGCGTATGGCGGAAAATGACACACGTCGGGCACGCGGAAAGCCTGCGGCTACGTCGAGACCTCCGCATTTTTTCCCAGCGGCGGAAAGGGCGCGCCGCTCACTTTTCCCGAGAGCAGCACCGAGCGGGAGGTGACTGGCTACGCGGGCTGGATTTTCAAGGATGCGGACGGCAAGGCCATCGCCGGCGACACCGTCCGCCTCACGCCGGAGACGGATGCGCGCATCACGGACGGCGCGATCGCGGTGATCCGCGCGCACGCGGGCACGCCGTTTTTTCTCCATGTGAATTTCACCGCGCCGCACGATCCGCTGCTCTGGCCCGCCGGAGCGGCCCCGCGGCCGCTGTGTGTTCCGCACTTGCGGGATTGTGATTCCCGGCGAGACTCCGCCTCCGCAAAAAATGACCCGAGTCTCAGACGTCCACGTAATCGCCAATACCGCGCTCCCTTCGCCAAAGGAAATGAGCGCGGAGATCCCGCGCGGCGATGCGCACGCGGCGTTTGTGTGCGAGTCGCGCAGGGCGATTGCGCGGACGATTTCCGGCGAGGACCCCCGTTTCCTGCTCATCGTCGGGCCGTGCTCGATTCACGACTTGAAGGGCGGACAAGAATACGCCGCGCGGCTTGCGAAGCTGGCCGCAGAAGTGCGCGACCGCGTGCTCATCGTGATGCGCGTCTATTTTGAAAAGCCGCGCACGACCATCGGCTGGAAGGGGCTCATCATGGACCCGCACCTCGACGGCACGAACGACATCCCTGCGGGCCTGCGCATCGCGCGCGCGTTCCTGCGCGACGTGCTCGAACTCGGCCTGCCGACGGCGACCGAGATGCTCGACCCGATCACGCCCCAATACATCGCCGACCTCACGTGCTGGACCGCCATCGGCGCGCGCACGACGGAAAGCCAGACGCACCGTCAGATGGCGAGCGGCCTCTCGATGCCGGTCGGCTTCAAGAACACGACAAGCGGCGCGGTGGTTCCAGCGATCAACGCGATCAAGGCCGCAGTGCAGCGGCAGACTTTCCTCGGCATCAACGAACACGGCCACGCGAGCGTCGTCTCGACGACGGGCAATCCGGATTGCCATGTGATCCTCCGCGGCGGCGACGACTCGCCGAACCACGGGGCCGCGCACGTCGCAGCCGCGCTCGCCGCTTTGGAAAAAGCCGGGCTGCCTGAGAAAATCATGGTGGATGCGAGTCACGCGAATTGCGGCAAGGACTGCCAGCGCATGCCCGCGACCTTCCGCGAAATCCTCGCGCAACGCGCAGCCCGCGGCGGCGTGATCGGCGGCGTGATCGGCGCGATGCTCGAGAGCAACCTCGTCGCCGGCGCACAGTCGCTCGGCAAGGATCGCAGCACGCTGGTTTACGGGAAATCGATCACCGACCAGTGCATTGACTGGGCGACGACCGAGTCGCTCGTGCGCGAAGCCGCCGCGCTGAAGTAGCCGCGCCCGAAAACACGCAGGCGTGTCTCGGGTAGGGTGGGCGTCCCGCCCGCCGTGTTCCATATCCTGCGGAACACACCCGGACAGCGCAGTCGCATTGTCACGCACAAGATCATCCGGCGGGCGGGGACGCCCACCCTACCCGAGGCGCGCCGCTCACATTGCATCACCGACTCTGCGCCCGACGCGCATCACTTCAAACCATACGCTTCGACTGCGGTGCGTCCAAATATCCACTCCTGCTCATCCGCCGAAAGTCCCGCCGAAAATTTCCGCACCAACTCCGCCCATCGCAAATAGCCCGCCGCCGCGAGGCACACGGGCCAGTCGGTGCCGAACATCAGCCGCTTCGGACCGAACGCTTCGAGCACGACATCGAAATACGGGCGCATCTGCTCCTCGCTCCACGTCTTCCAATCCGCCTCCGTGACCATGCCGGAGACTTTGCAATACACATTCCCGCGCTTTGCCAACTCGCGGATGTTCGAGCGCCACGGCTCGATCACGTTGTCCCCGATGCGCGGCTTTGCGATGTGGTCGAGCACGAAGACCTGCTTCGGATGCCGGTCCACAAATTCAATTGAGACCGCGAGCTGCCGCTCGAAAATGAGGATGTCATACGCGAGCCCGAAGGCGCACAGCGCCGACACACCGCGGTTGAAATCAGCACCAAGGATGAAGCGATCATCCGGCTCGTCCTGCACGACGTGGCGCACCGCGCGGAATTTTGGATTCGCCGAGAATGCCGCAAGCGTGTCGCGCACATCGGGCTTCCCGAGCGGCACCCAGCCGACGACGGCCTTGATGAATGGATTCACGTCCGCCATCGAGAGCAGCCACTCCGTCTCGCGCACACTCTGCCGCGCCTGCACGGACACGACGCCATCAATCCCCGCCGCGGCCATCTCCGCCTGCAAATGCTCCGGCAAAAAGTCGCGGCGCAGCACAGCCATCGCTTCGCCGATCCACGGATACTCGGCGGCGCTGTATTTCCAAAAGTGGTGGTGGGAATCGATCTTCATCGCGCGCGGCTTTCAGTTTTCGAGCGGGTTCCTCCACTTCAATCCGCGGAACCGTGCGAAGTCCATGTCGGACGAATACAGCACGCAATTGTGCTCCACCGCCAGCGCCGCCAGATGCGCGTCGGAGACGAGGTTCGCAGTCGCATTTCCCGCGCGGAGCATCCGTTGAAAAATCTCCCAATGCTGCTCGGTGGGCAGGATGAGCCGCACACACGGCTGCTCCATCCAGCTCTGCACGCGCTCCGTGGCCTCGCGGAGCGTGAGCGGTCGGCGGTGCAGCCGCGCATTCGTGCTGATGCGGATGAAAGTCGTGAGCACAGGCCAGCACAGCGCGACCGGAGCGGAGTCGCTCAACTGCGCATCCCACCATTCGCGTGTTGCCGCGTGATGGGGAGAGACGCTGTCCTCCGCGTAAAGCAGCAGGTTCGCATCAACGAGAATCATGCGTGATCCTCGCCCTCGGCGCGCGCGAGCAATTCCGAAATATTGTCGTAGCTGAAGCCCGCGCGCAGGCCCATCGCCCGAGGTTTGGTGCGGTAGCGTTTCGCCGCCGGCGGCGAAAGCACCTGATCCAGCCCCGCGCGGAGTGCGGCATTGATGATCTGCTTGAGCGGCTTGTGCAGACGGGCTGCACCGCGCTTCGCCTTCGCAGCAACATCGGGATCGAGCGTCAGGGTGGTTCTCATGCAGGCATCATGATGCCAAATGAGAGAACGTCAAGATGCTCCGACGTGTTGCCCGCCTACGCCAGAATTCCCTTCACCACTTTTCCATGCACGTCGGTGAGCCGGTAGTCGCGGCCTTGGAAGCGGAACGTGAGCTTCTCGTGATCGAAGCCAAGCAGGTGCAGGATCGTCGCCTGCAGATCGTGGACGTGGACTTTGTCCTGCACGACGGAGAAGCCGAGTTCGTCCGTCTCGCCGTAGCTGATGCCGTGCTTCACGCCGCCGCCGGCGAGGAAGATCGAGTAGGCATCCGGGAAGTGATCGCGGCCCTGGAACATGCCCTTCGCGGTGCGGCCCTCGCGGAAGGGCGTGCGGCCGAATTCACCGCCCCACACGACGAGCGTGTCGTCGAGCAGGCCGCTCTGTTTCAGGTCGCGGATGAGCGCGGCGACGGGCTTGTCGGTGCGCGTCATTTTGCGCGTGAGGCCGTCCTTGATTTCCTCGTTCGCATTTGTGCCGTGGAAGTCCCAGCCCCAGTCGAAGAGCTGCACGAAGCGCACGCCCTGCTCGAGCAGCCGGCGCGCAAGCAGGCAGTTGTTGGCAAAGCTCGCCTCGCCCGGTTTTGCGCCGTACGCGTCGAGCACGGGCTGCGGTTCGCGCGAAATGTCCATCACCTCCGGCACGCTCGTCTGCATGCGGAAGGCGAGCTCGTATTGCGCGATGCGCGTGGCGGTCTCGGGATGGCCGAGTTCGCGCGCCTGCTCCTCGTTGAGATCACGCATCGCATCGAGCGTCTTGCGACGCAGCTCGCGATCCATTCCGGGAGGATCGCCCACGTACAGAACCGGGTCGCCTTTTGAGCGGCACTGGACGCCCTGGAAAACCGACGGGATGAATCCCGTGCCCCACAGCCCCTGTCCGCCGCTCGGCTGCACTCCGCTGCTGATGAGCACGACGAAACCGGGCAGGTTTTCATTTTCCGATCCGAGCCCGTAGGTGACCCACGAGCCCATCGAGGGCCGGCCCTGCCGCGGCGAACCGGTGAAGAGCATCAGCTCGGCAGGCGCGTGGTTGAACTGATCGGTGAACATGGATTTCACCACGCACATCTCGTCGGCGATCCCGTGGAAATTTGGCACCGCATCGGACATCCACGTGCCGCCCTTTCCGTGCTGCGTGAACGTGTGCGGCGTGCCCATGAGCTTCGGCACGCCGGTCGTGAACGCGAACTTCTTGCCCTTGATGAAAGCATCCGGCGCGTCCTGCCCGTCGCGCTTCACCAGCTCAGGCTTGTAGTCGAAAAGGTCGAGGTGCGGCGGCCCGCCGGACATGTGGAGATACACGACGCGCTTCACTTTCGCGGGAAAGTGCGGCTTGTGCGGCGCGAGCGGATTCACCGCAGCGGTGAGCGCGGATGCGCTGCCGCCGAGGAGCGAGTTCACCGCGATCGCGCCGAGGCTGAACTGCCCCGCGCGGCGGAGAAAATGTCGGCGTGTCTGAGCTTGGAGGAGGTCGAGGTGCGGGTTCATGGGAAAGTGCTCAGTGCTCAGAATTCAGTGGTGAAATCGTGGCGGAAAATCAGCGTGCGCTCCCATTTTCCTGCGTGCTCACGGGCAGGCGTCCGCATCGTGTGGTTAGCGCGTTCATCGTTTCATCACGGTCTCATCGAGGTTGAGGATCGTGTTCGCGACAGTCGTCCACGCGGCGAGATCGGCAACGTCAGAGTCCTTCGGCACCGGACCGATCGGATTCGTGGCCATCTCGACGGCTTTCTTTTCGTCCTGCCGATACGTCGGAAGCACCGCGGCGTGCAGAGCGACGAGCCGTTGCACTTCCTTCTCGCTCGGCGGGCGGATGAGCGTGAGCCGGAAACCTGCGCGCACTTTTTCCTCGGCGCTCGCGCCGCTCGTGATCATGCGGCGCGCGAGCGACTGCGCGGCTTCGATGAAGACGGGGTCGTTCATCGTCACGAGTGCCTGCAGCGGCGTGTTCGTGCGGTTGCGGCGCAGCGTGCAGATTTCGCGGTTCGGCGCGTCAAAGGTGACCATCGAGGGATACGGCGCGGTGCGGCGCCACTCGGTGTAAAGCGCGCGCCGGTGCATGTCCTCGCCCGCGCTCGTCGCCCAGTCGAGAGCGCCGCCGAACGCCGCGTTCAGCCCCATGCTCGGTCGCGGCGGACGCACCGACGGGCCGAACATTTTCCGCGACAGCAGCCCGCTCACCGCGAGTGCCTGATCGCGCACCATCTCCGCGCCCATGCGGAAGCGCGGGCCGTGCGCGAGCAGCCGGTTGTCCGGATCGCGCTCGGCGATTTCCGGCGTGACGCGCGACGACTGGCGGTACGTCGCGGAAGTCACGAGCAGCTTCAGGAATTTTTTCACGTCCCACTTTTCGCGCACGAGTTCCGTCGCGAGCCAGTCGAGCAATTCCGGATGCGAGGGCAGCTCGCCCTGCGCGCCGAATTCCTCACTCGTGCGCACGAGGCCGATGCCGAAAATGGATTCCCAAAAACGGTTTGCGATCACGCGCGCGGTGAGCGGATTCGCGTCGTCCACGAGCCAGCGCGCGAGGGTGAGTCGGTTCATCGGCGCATCCTTCGGCAGCGGATGAAATGCGGCCGGCACGCCCTCGGTCACTTCCTCGGCGAGCACCTGGAAATTTCCGCGAAGCTGAACCTTCGTCTTGCGGCGCTGGTCGCCCGCGAGTTCGCGCATCACGGGCACCGTCACCGGCGCGATGCCGTCAATCTGCTTGCGCAGCGCGGCGAGCTTGTCGCGATCCGGCTTTAACTCCGGCGCGAGTTCGCGAGTGTAGTGTTCCTTCAGCCGGTCATGCTGCGCGGGAGTGCGCGATCGTTCCGTGACGGCGAGGATGCCGAGCACATCCACAGGCGTGCGCACATGCGCCGCGACGCGCGGGTCGGATGTCGTCGCGAGCCGGAACTGGCCGAGCGTCGCCTTGTCAGTTTTCGATTCGTGCTCAAGCGTCACCACGATGCGCGAACCGGCTGGCGCATCCACCGGCTTGGCCGCGAGCAGCGTGAGCGTGTGCGGCTTGTCCACTGCGCCGCCCACCGCCCAGCCGGGCTGCGTCTTCGCGCCTTTCACCGGAGGTTTCTTCGCCGCGTCGGTGAGCACCTGCTGCGCATCGAAATTCGCCTGCGTGAAATCCGCGACGGCGGTACTGAAAACGATCTCGCGTTCGCCGCTGATGGAAAACGCCGTGCTGGGCATCGGCGTGTCGTTGTTTGCGCGCTCCCACACCGGCAGACGCTTCGCATCGAGCGCGATCACGCGGAAGCCCTTCATCCGCTCAGGCAACTCCGCGCGGTTCCATACGGCGATGCGATCGATCGCGTAGTCGCCTTTCAAATCCACCTCCCACCAGCGGTCGTCGCCCTCCTCCGTGTGCGAGACCGATGCCTTCTCGTATTCACCCGCGGTCTTTCCATCAATGGCGCGCGACGCCTCTGCATCCGCAAACGTTCCCGACTGCGTCGCTGCGCCTTCGCGCGCCACATTTTTCCCGTCGCTGAAAACTTCGACTTCCGCGAGTTGGAGGATCTTCGTCTTCCCCGGCAGCTCGATGCGGACGAACCGCGCGACCGGGCCCTTCGCCGTCGCGGGCGGCACCACGCTCGCGCGGATTCGCGTGAGCACGAAATTTCCACCCGCGTGTCCCGCGCCCTTGCCCGGCAGCTTGTCCGAGGGAAATGACTCGAGGCGCAGCGCCGAGATTTTTTCCGCGGCCGCGAGCGGCAGTTCGATCGTGTAGCGGTCTGTCTTCGCGTCGTTCTTCGGCACGGCGAGCACGCCGTCCGGTTGCGTCTCGATCAGCGCGCCGGATTTCGTTTTCGCTGCGGCGGGCTGCGGCGTGTGCCAGTCGAGCTTCGACGGAAATTCGCGCGCCCACTTTTCCGCACCCGCAATCACGGACGGAGGCGGCGATTTAAACTTGGCATCAATCGCAGCCAACTCGGACCCCCACAGCGCGCGCTGCGCCTTTTGCTCGGGAGTGGTGAAACTGAGCACGGGCTGCTCGTCCTTTTTGTCCGAATCCGCCGTGTTATTCAGAAAGGCGAAGAGGCGGAAATACTCGGCGTTTGTGATCGGATCGAACTTGTGCGTGTGGCACTGCGCGCACGCGAAGGACGTGCCCATCCACACGGCCATCGTCGTATTTGCGCGGTCCACGATCGCGGCGTTGCGGAATTCCTCGTCGTCCGTGCCGCCCTCGCTGTTCGTCATCGTGTTGCGGTGGAAGGCGGTCGCGATGATCTGCTCCTCGGTCGCGTTCGGCAGCAGGTCGCCCGCGAGTTGCTCGATGGTGAACTGATCGAACGGCATGTTCGAGTTGAACGCGCGGATCACCCAGTCGCGATACGCCCAGATCGTGCGCGGTGGATCGTCGGCGTATCCGGCGGAGTCCGCGTAGCGTGCGATGTCGAGCCACGCGCGGCCCCAATGCTCGCCGTATGCGCTCGATGCGAGCAGGCGATCCACGAGCTTCCCGTACGCGTCGGGCGACTTGTCGTTTGCAAAAGCGTCCGCTTCCTCCGGCGTCGGCGGCAGCCCCGTGAGATCGAGCGAGACGCGGCGAATCAGTGCGTGGCGATCCGCCTCCGGCTGTGGCGAGAGCTTCTCTTTTTCGAGCCGCGCGAGGATGAAGGCATCGAGGGGATTTAAGATTTCTGATTTAGGATTTAGGATTTTAGGAACCGCCGGGCGCACCGGTTTTTCGTACGACCAGTGCTTCGTGTATTTCGCTCCGGCCGCGATCCACTGGCGCAGCAATTCGATTTCGCGCGGAGTGAGTTTTTTGCCCGACTTCGGCGGCGGCATCAGCTCATCCGGATCGGCCGACGTGATGCGGGCGATGAGATCGCTCTGCTCCGGGTGGCCCGGCACGATCGCATGCGTGCCATCGAGATCCGCGCGCGAGCCTTCCTCGGTGTCGAAGCGCAGACCTCCGCTCCCTTTCATCCCGCCCTTGCGCTCATCGGGATCGGGGCCGTGGCATTTGTAGCACACATTCGAAAGGATGGGCCGAATCTCGCGCTGAAAATCCGGCGGCGTCTGCGCAAAGCTGCCAGGCGCGAGGAGCAGCACCGGAGCGATCGCGGAGACGAAAGGAGAGAGGAGGCGTGGGCGAGTCATGGAGCGCAGGAGAATCACCCCGCACGCAGTGATTTATTTGCCGCCGACGCGAGGGCAAAACCGCCGTGCGCCGCGCACCAGCGAGTGAGAAAACAATGCGTCCGCGCACCCGCTCACGCGGTTCACGACGGTGGTGGCGATTGCAGCGACTGGCGCTATTTTTTCGCCGAAGCGCCGGTCAGTTTTTCGATCAGGAAATCCTGCACCGTCGCGTGCTTCACATCCGGCGCGCCGGGGTAGAAAAGTTCGCACGCCACGCCGTTCGCCCGGCAGTGCTCCTGCAGCTTCACGCCGAAATTCGCCGTGTGCGTGGGGTCCTTCTGCTCCTGCCCGAGCGCGGGCGGCGCGCTGTAGGTCAGGTAGATCGCCGGGTCATCTTTCGACACGAGCGCGTACGGCGAATACTCCGCGATCCACGGCAGGATCGTCTCGCGCTTGGCGAGGAATTCGTCGAACTGCGAAAGTCCCTTCGCCTTGTCGCCGGAAAAGCCAAACGCGTGCCCGCCGTATTTGCTGTTCGGCGTCCACTCCTTCATCTGCTGCGGGTCGAGCGTCGTCTGCGCGCCGGTCACCGCGGCGCACGTCAGGCGGGTGGATTCGCGCGCGATCGGATCGCTGCTTTTCGCATCCGCCATGTCGGGATGAAAGGCGAGCCACAGCGAGGAGCACGCGCCCGCGCTGCTGCCGCTCGCGCCGATGCGCGCGGGATCGAGGTTCCACTCCTTCGCCTTGCTCCGCACAAATTGCAGCGCGCGCGCCGCGTCGCCGAGCGGACCTTTCACCGGCGGCACCACGCCATCCGCCGTCGCCTCGGGGATGAAGCGGTACTCGACGGATACTACGGAAATCCCCGCCTTCAGCATCGTCGGCAGCAGCCCCGCGACGCTCGTGCGATTGCCGCCCATCCAGCCTCCGCCGTGGATGTAGAAAAGCAGCGGCGCGGGTTTTTCCGTCTCCGCTTTCCAAAAATGCAGCACCTGTTTCGGATGCTTCCCGTACGCCACATCGGCCGCCGTCGGCGTCGGCAAAACGGGATCCACGCGCTTCGGCGGCGCGGGTTTCGCCGCAGGCGCGTCAGCCGGTTTTGTCCCCGGCGCATCGGCCGCGAACACTGGGGCTGTGAGGAGGCCGAGAGCGGCGAGGAGGGAGGGTTGGATTCGCATGGAAGGTGAAACCGGCGGGGCGGCTGGAGCTTTGAGTTTGTCGGCGGCGGGCGTCATTCCGCCTTCTTCAATTCGCCGAGCATCTCGAGCAGATTCTGCGTGAGGATGACCGACGTATCCTCCTGCACCACGTTCGTGCCGAGCCACGTCTCGTAGCCGCCGAGCGCGTGCTGCTCCGGCGTCGGCAGGTAGCCGTGGCGGCCATTCGCGAGGCCGATGACCATCGTCTGCGGAAAGGGGCTGCGCTTTTTCAAATCCAGACCCGTCTCGACAAACGTCTCGAACGGAATCCCGCACACCGCGAGATCGCCGATGCGGATCGCCTGGATTTTCACGGTGATCGTTTCCTTTGCGCGCTCCGCCGCACCGATCATACTGTGCGCATAATTCTGCGCGAGCCGCGGCAGTTTTTCGATCGCGTCCTTGTCCTTGATCGCGACGACGGACTTCGCCTCGGCCACCTGCTCGGCGCTCGGGCGGCGATACTTCAGCGTGATCTCGCGCTGCACCATGCCGAGGCGCACATCGGCGCGATGCTGCCCGATTTTCCCGTGCGCGAGCCACGCGGTATCCGCGGCTTTTCCGGCGACGATCCGAATCTGCTCGAAGGGCTCGCGCCGCGGCCGCGTGATGCCGAAGGGGATGTTGTTGATGTCGCCCGAAGTGCCGTTCGACATCATGGCGACGAAGCTTTCATCGCCACGCATCCGCGACGGCATGAGCCGCGCGAACTCGCCAAAGTAATCCGCGGAAATCTGCGCGGGCGGCATGCCGCCGACGTAGTGCAGCGAGTAGTTCGCAAAAAGCGCGATGGGTTTCCGTTTTAAATCCTGCACGGAGATGACGGTGATGTCCGGGTCCGTCGGCCCCGCCGGATGATCGAGCACGTCCGGACTCGTGCCGGGATTCATTTTCACCGCGTCGAGCTTGCCGTACGGGTTCAGCGGCATCTTGCCGGGCTTGAGATACCAGCGGCGGTTGAAGACTTCGTCCGGCAGCGCGTGCGCCGCCGCGCCGACCGCCGCGGGCCGCAGCGCCGCGTGCGCCTTCACGATGGAATCCGCGACGCCTTCGACAAACAATTTCCGATACGCCGTCGCGGGCGCGCCGCGCGTGTTCAGCGGCGCGGCCGTGTGCGAATGCGTGGAGGAGACGAGCATTTTTTCCACGGGAATGCCGGTCTGCTTCGATGCGATGTCCTTCGCCTCGTCGAGCACATCCGGTCCCGCGCCGAGATTGTCCACCACGACCATCGCGAGCTTCGTCGTGCCGTCATCGAGCACCAGCGCGCGCGCGTGCAGCGGATCGTGCGCGCTCTCCGCCATGTTCGCGGAAAAACCACCCGGCATATTTAGCGGAAATTCCTTCGGCGTGATGTCCACCGCGGCCGCGCCGGCGCGCAATTTGGCCGCGGGGCTGTCGGCCGCCCGCGCGGCAAACGTGAGACAAAAACAGGCAGCGGTGAAGCGGAGGAGGAGTCGGGTGTTCATGGGTCGCTATACAAAAGACCGCGCGCGCGGAAATCTTTGTCCGCTTCCCATGGGAGCGGCGGCTTCCAAGTCGCCGCAGCCGGACCGTCCGGTCACTTTTGAGGGGTGGGCTCCGCCAGCGCGTCGCCCTGCTCGCGCAGGCCGTCGCGCACGGTGGCGATCCAGAATTGCAGGCCGCTGAGCGATGCGGGCGTGGCATCGGGCGCGATGCCGAGAAAGCGCGCGAGCAGTTCGAGTTCGTGCAGCAGCGGGAAGGCAGTCAGGCCGCTGAACACGAGCGTTGCGATGAATGCGCCGAGCATCAAACGATAGCGGAAGAGCAGGGCATCGCGGGTCATGCCGCAGTTTTTTACAGCAGCGTCCTCGCAAGCGTCAGCGTCACGCGCTGGCGTGCGTTTTCACTCATCCAGCCCGAGGAACTTCCCCGCCTCGCCGACGCTGAAATTGAACCGCTTCCCGTCTTTCATCCCTTCCACTTCGTAGGGCAGCGTCTTGCTCCTTCGCTGGAATGACTTGTCGATCCGCAGGATTTTACCGGAGCCGATCTGTTCCCGGATAGTCTTCTGCACCGCGGCGTTCAGCTCCCCCAAAGTCACGCGGATGCTCAGCAGCTTGCCATCGTTGACGACGCTGAATTCGCGCTCCTTTCCGTCCGCCGCCGTCATGTCCACGTCGTAGGAAGTGGCCTCGTCGAAAATCCTCGTGATCGTGGCGAGTTTGCCCGTGCCAACCTGCGCGGTGATGGCTTTTTGCACAGCGGGCGTTGTCTCGGCGAGGCCGACTTCGAGGCTCGAGACCGTCCCGTTTTCCTCGACGGTGAACGCGCGCTCCTGCCCGTCCTTTGTGGTCATCACCACATCGTAGCTCGTGTCACTTCCGTCGAAAATCTTGTCCACGCTCACGAGTGCGCCCGTGCCGACCTGTGCCCGCACCGCTTTCTGAACAGCGACGGGGGTCTCGGCAAAACTCACCTCGATGCTCAGCAGGCTGCCGTCCTCAGCGACGGTGATGTCGCGCTCGCGTCCGCCGACAGTGATCTCCACGTCGAAAGTCACATCGCCATCTTCCTCCACGCGCTCAGCCTCCGCGGGCACGGCATTGCCGACCTGCTTTTGAATCGTCCTCTGCACCGCTTGCGGGAGCGTGGAAAAGGGCACGGCTTTTCGCACCTCTGCGGCCACGGCCACCGCGGCACAGAGCAAAAAAATGAGGACACCTCGAATCATGGCGATCGGGTGCGTCGCACGATCATGCGGCTACTTCTTACCCTTGCTCTTGCTGTGATGGTGATGCCGGTGATGCTTGTGATGGTGACGCCGATGGTGATGGCGCTTGCGCGTCAGTTGCCGATGGGCGGAGGGATGGGCCGCGGTCACCGAGGGAGCAGAAGTGGCGGATTCTTCGGCATTGGCCACCGGCAGGGAGCCGAAGCCGATGGCGACGATGAGGGAGCAGATGAGTTTGTTCATGGGTTCAGTAAAGTAACAGCAGAGTGCGGGGAAAATTGCCTCAATTCTTTTTGAGCAACGCGGCAGCTTCGCGCAGCGCCTCGTCGAGCTTGGCCGCGTCCTTCCCGCCGCCGCGGGCGAAGTCGGGTTTGCCGCCGCCTTTGCCTCCGACGATCGGGGCGATGGTCTGGATGATTTTTCCGGCCTGCACTTTCGCCTGATGCTCCTTGCCGACGCTCGCGATGAGCGCGACGGCTCCTGCGCTCGCGGTGCCGAGGACGACGACTCCGGGGAATGCGCCCTTCAGCGCTTCGGCGAGCGCGACTGCGGCGTCGGCGTCGAGCGCGCCGAGATTGGCGATGATGGCGGGGATGCCGTTGATCGTCTGCGCGGCGGCGATGAGTTCCTTCGCGCGACCGGCGGCTTCGCGCTGCTGCGCGGACTTGAGCGCCTTCTCGAGTTCCTTGTGCTGCGTGAGCATGGATTCGATGCGCTTTTCCAGCTCGGGGAGCGGCGTGCCGAGATTCGTGGCGAGCGTGTGGAGGCGCTGCATGTCGGCGGTGGCCGCGTCGTAGGCGGTGAGGCCGGCGATGGCTTCGATGCGGCGGACTCCGGCGGCGATGGCGGCCTCGGCGTTGATGCGGAAGAGGCCGATCTCGCCGGTCTGCCGCACGTGCGTGCCGGCGCAGAGTTCCATCGAGTAGCCGTCGAATGCGCTCGCCGCGCCGCCGACCTGCACGACGCGGACGGTCTCGCCGTATTTGTCGCCGAAGAACTGCATGATGTGCGGATTCCCGCGCACCTCGGCGTAGGGCACCTCGCTCCACGCCACGGGCGCGTTCTCGACGATGCGCTCGTTCACGAGCCGCTCGATGTCGCGCACCTGCGCGGGCGTGAGCGCCTGCGAGTTGAAGTCGAACGTCAGCTTGTCCGGCCCGACGAAGGAGCCCTTCTGCGTAGCCTCCTTGTTCACGACTTCGTGCAGCGCCCAGTGGAGCAAATGCGTGACGGTGTGGTGGCGCTGGATGGCGTTGCGACGAGCGGGATCGACGAGCAAAGTCACCTCGCTGCCGACTGCGGGCGCATCGGCGCCGTCGAGGAAATGCAACCATGTGTGGCCGGTCTTCTGCGTGTTCGCGATGCGCCACACGTCGGCACCGTGCGTGAGTTCGCCGGAATCGCCGACCTGCCCGCCCATCTCGGCGTAGGCAGCGCTCGCGTCGAGCACCACGGCGGTGCGGTCCTTGAGCGCGACGACCTCGATCACTTTCGCGGGCGTGGAGAGCGAATCGTAGCCGACAAACTTCGTCGGCTCCTTCGTCTCGACTTCGCTCAGTTCAATCACCTGCTTCTTCTGCGCCGCGCGTGCGCGTGCGCGCTGCTCTTCCATGTAAAAGTTGAAGCCCTTCGGACCATCGACATCCACTGTTAGCCCGCGCTCGCGCGCCATGAGCTGGGTGAGATCGAGTGGGAAGCCGTAGGTGTCGTAGAGTTCAAAAGCCGTCTTTCCAGAAATTGTGTCAAAAGCGATTTCGCTCACGCGTTTGGCAAAAACGCCAGCCCGCGCCAAATGCCCGGCTGCCAGCGGAGCATTTCCTTTCAAAAGTGCATACTGAAGCCCCGAGAGTTCTTTCTCGATGAAGATCTGCGATTGATCTTCCCAAACGGCGTAGAAATGGATGCGACCTGCACTCAAGCCTTGGCTGAGATTTTCAGTCTCTGACGTTAGCTCGTGGCTGATTAGGCCTCTCGCAAGCGGCTCCTCCCATTTAGAAACAAATCGCGAGATTCGATCGGGCAGCGGCTTAAAATCGTCGAGCACTCTTGCCGCGGATTCGAATCGCGAGATCCCCGTATCCAGCGTCCTGTTGAACGCCTCCTCCTCGCGCTTCAGCGTTTCCTCGACTTGCTTTTGCTTCGCGCGGATTTCGGGGAAGACGTCGCCCATCGTGCGGGCGAGGACGGCGGTGAGCTTGTAGAAGAACGGTTCCGCAAATCCGAGCGAACGGCCGTAGCGCACGGCGCGGCGCAGGATGCGGCGGAGGACGTAGTTGCGGTCGTTGTTGCCGGGCTGGATGCCGTCGGCGATGGCGAAGCTCAGCGTGCGGATGTGATCGCCGATCACGCGGAAGGCCACGTCCACTTTCTCCTGCTCGCTCGTCGGGATCACCTGGCCCGCCGCGTTCGGCTGCGGGAGCGTGCTCGTGTATTTTTTGCCGCTCATCTTTTCGATCTCGTCGAAGATGGGGCGGAAGACATCCGTCTCGTAGTTGCTGATTTTCGCGTTGGCGAAGTCGGTGAAATTTTTCGTGCACTGGATGATCGAGACGAGGCGCTCGAAGCCCATGCCGGTGTCCACATGCTGCGCGGGGAGCGGCGTGAAGGTGCCGTCCGGGTTCGCGTTGAACTGGATGAAGACGTTGTTCCAGATCTCGATGCACTCGGCGGTGCCCTTGTTCACGAGCGCGCCGCGGGTGTCGCCGGCGGGCGTGAGGTCAATGTGGATCTCGCTGCACGGGCCGCACGGGCCGGTCTCGCCCATCATCCAGAAGTTGTCCTTCTTGTTGCCGGGGACGATGTGGACGAGCGGATCGAGACCAGCATCTAGAAACTTTTTTGCCCAAAACTGTGCTGATTGCTGATCCGAAACCTCAATCGCACTGCCACCCGTTTCCGAAGGATTCTTATCGCGACCTACTATCGTGGCGTCCGTTTTCACGGCCATGACCGCGTGTTTCAATTCTGCCTGCCACCGCATCATATCCATGTGAGGACAGAAGACCGTCGCATATACGCGGTTCGGCGGGAACTTGAACCGCTCCACGATCAGCTCCCACGACCATTCGATGGCTTCCTTTTTGAAGTAGTCGCCGAAGGACCAGTTCCCGAGCATCTCGAAGAACGTGTGGTGATACGTGTCGAGGCCGACATCATCGAGGTCGTTATGCTTGCCGCCCGCGCGGATGCACTTCTGCGTGTCCGCCGCGCGCGTGTCGCTGCCCGGCACCGCGCCGCCCCACTTGCTCACGTCCGCATTTTTCTCGCCGAGAAAAATCGGGACGAACTGGTTCATGCCGGCGTTCGTGAAAAGGAGGTTCGGCGAGTCGGGCATGAGGCTGCCCGATGGCACGATGGTGTGCTTTTTCTCCCGGAAGAAATCGAGGAACTGCTGGCGGATCTGGTTGCTGGTGAGCATGAGGTGTGGGACCGGTTTTGGGCGCGGCGGAAAAAGGCGCGCAAGCTACATGACGCGGCGCAAAGGTAAAGGCGGCGCTGCGTTGCCTCGGAACCGTGCCGATTTCGCAGCCGTCCGAAAGCGGAGCGGTGTGCATCGGGTAGGGTGGGCGTCCCGCCTGCCGTATTTCGCGTCCCGCGGAATACACCCGAGCGCTGATGACGCACGGAACGCCCGTGATCATCTGCCGGGTGCCACGCGGGACGCGCGGCACGGCAGACGGGACGCCCACCCTACCCGATGCACACCGTCCTGCTTCATCGCGCAGGTATCATCTTGTTTCCGCAATCTGGATTCAGGCGATGTGGTGGAAGCAGTCGAATGCGCAGTACGCGACATAGAGCGCGAGCAGCGTGATGGTGAGCCGCGGACGCGCGGTGATGCGCTCCTCGAGGCAGCGGTACGCGACGAGGAACATGCCGGGCAGAAACGGGAGCAGGTAGCGGAAGGAGGATTCGCTGTGCAGCGACCACGAGGGAAAGAGCACGGCGAGCGTGAGGAGGAAGGGTGCGATGAAAATGAAATCCGCGCGGTGCAGCGTGAAAGCCGTTCGCGGAAGGGGCATGTGCTGTTTTTTCAGCATTTCCGGCTGCGGCCGGCGCCCCCGGCGGGTGAAGATGCTGGCAAGCATGAGGGCAGCGAGCAGCGCCGCAATGATGGCGGATTTCCAGCCGAGCGACTCCTGTTCACTTTCCTCAAAGCCGCGCACTTCATCCCAGCGTCCGATGAGCAGCGCGGGGAAAACGCCGTCGAGCATCAGCCGCGCCTGGTGCGGCCATTCGTGCAGGTGTCTCAGGCTGTAGCTCGCCTCGGCGTACGGCGCGATGCCGTGCGAGGTGAGGCGCGGGAGTTCCACTTTGCGGAACCACAGCGCGGCAGGCAGCGGGATGAGCACGAGGAGCGCGAGTGCGCCGGCGACCGGCGCGCACTCGCGGAGACGCGGTACGCAGAGTGCGGGCAGGACGATCACCGCGCCCGCGGCGCAGAAAAAGGCGGCGGCGATCACGAGCCATTTTTCCCACGGCGAAATCGTGTACGTCGCGCGCCGCGTGAGGAAGTGGTAGAGCACGGGCGCGAGCGCGAGCAGGCCGAGCGCGCCGGTGAAAATGCCCGCGTGCAGCCGTTGACGGAGGCGCGCGTCGGCGAAGCGTGCGCGCAGGCGCTCGAAAAAATCGGAGCGCAGCCAGAGCCACGCGAGCGAGGCGAGGATCTGAAAGATCGCGAGCTTCAGCACGTACAGCCCGGCACCCATCGTGATCCCGAGCACGAGCCATCGCGCGAGGGTTCGCCTTTGCTCCACGCGCAGCGTCGCGAGCTGGATGAGGCCGACGGCGAGCAGCAGCGTGGAGTAGCAGCCGTGCGAAAATGTGGTGTAGCGTGCGACGGAGGAGTTCGCGAGCGCGAGCGGAAGCGTGAGGCCGAGGGCCGCGCCGATGCCGACGGCGCGCCGCAGCGCGAGGAAGAACACGCCGGCTGCGAGACTTCCGAGCAGGACGGTCGGCAGACGGAACGCGGCCGCACTTTCGCCGAAGGAGGCGAACAGTCCCGCGGCCATCGCCTGCTCGAGCGGGGCGCCGTAATTGGTGCCGGAAATGTAGAGCACCGGGTCGCCCGCGAGGAAGCGCTGCACGGTGGGCAGCGAGTATTTCACCTCGTCCACCTGCACGATGGGCGAGGTCGCCGCGTACGGCATGCGCCACGCGAAGGCGAGCACGACCAGCGCGAGGAAAATCGGCCACGCGGCGCGCTGAGGCCACGCTGTTGCGGAGACGCCGGAGGAATGCACGCGTGGCTTGTCCGGGCAAGCGCGCGCGGGGCTCAAGCGAAATCAGCGCGGGAGCGCGGAACGGCCGATGCGCCGCGTGCGCAACCGGAATGCAAGGGTCTGCATGGTCGGCGCGCACGGTTGTGTCCTAAATTAACCACAGAGATCACGGAGGGCACGGAGTTCAGAACAATCCGCTCCGTGCCCTCCGTGATCTCCGTGGTTCGATCATGGGGGCGTTTTCAAATCAGGACACAGTCCACAGCCGCGCCGAATATCCCGGCACGGGCATCGGTCTCGCACTGTGCAAGCGGATCGTGGAGCGCCACGGCGGCCGGATCTGGGTGACATCGGAGGTGGAAAAAGGATCGGTGTTCCACTTCACGCTGCCGGCTGGACCGGGGAAGGACTGACGGCTTTCCGCGGACACCGCAATTGGGCGCAAACCCGATTTGCCATTCGGCATCCGCTGGGTAAGTGTCCACCCCCGCGCGCGTGGAAAATCCTTGCGCGAGGTCCATCAACGAACTGCAAGAATCATCATGAGCGAAACCGCCACCGTCACCCCGCAGGAACCCACGACCGCACCCGCGAAGGAAAAGAAGCCCACGCACAACGAGGAAATCAAAACCGCGATCCCGACACTGGCCGGCCATGTCGCGGCGACGCTCGCGGACTCGACGCTGGATCGCTTTTCCGACGACGACACGCAGTTCATGAAATTCCACGGCATCTACCAGCAGGATGACCGCGACCTGCGGAAGACCGGGAAGAAATTCATTTTCATGATCCGCGGGCGCATCCCCGGCGGCGTGCTTTCGCCGCAGGGTTACCTCGTGTACGACGACCTCGCGACAAAGTATGGCAACCAGACGCTGCGCATCACT
This sequence comes from Chthoniobacterales bacterium, assembly GCA_038239865.1. Classification (GTDB taxonomy): domain Bacteria; phylum Verrucomicrobiota; class Verrucomicrobiia; order Chthoniobacterales; family Chthoniobacteraceae; genus SXWH01. The sequence goes on along the minus strand of JBBSEI010000032.1, from coordinate 7,902 downwards.
TCGCGCCAGAGCTTCCAATTTCACGGCGTCGTAAAATCCGGCCTCGGTCCGCTGATGAAGCAAATCAACGAGGCGATGATGGACACCCTCGCCGCGTGCGGCGATGTGAACCGCAACGTGATGAGCCCGCCCGCGCCCGTCGCTTCGCCGCAGCACGCGCAACTGCTCGCCGATGCCACGCGCGTCTCGGAGGCGCTGATGCCGAAGACGCCGGCGTATCACTCGATCTGGGTCGAGGGCGTGCAGCTCAATCTCGAGGATCCGAAGAACAAGAACTTCGTGGACCCACTCTACGGCCGCACGTATCTGCCGCGGAAATTCAAGGTGGCCTTCGCGCTCCAGCCGCTGAATGACGTGGACATCCTCACGAACTGCCTCGGCTACACCGCCATCGAGGAGGGCGGAAAAATCATCGGCTATAACCTTTCCGCCGGCGGCGGGCAGGGCCGCGCGCATGGCAATGCCGAGACGTATCCGCGCCTCGCGGACGTGATCGGATTCGTCACGCCCGAGAAGCTCGTCGAAGTCTCGCGTGGCGTGCTCACCGTGCATCGCGACTTCGGCGACCGCACGGACCGCAAGCACGCGCGGCTCAAATACGTCCTCGAGGAAAAAGGCGCGGCGTGGTTCCGCGACGAACTCGAGGGGCGCATCGGCTACAAGCTCGCCGAGGCGAAGCCGTTCAAGTTCACGCGTCAGGGCGACACGTTCGACTGGGGGCAGGCGCTCGATGGTTCGCTCTACCTCGGCCTTTACGTCGAGACAGGCCGCATCAAGGACCAGGACGGCTATCGCCTGAAATCCGCACTGCGCGCCATTGTGGAGAAATTCCAGACCGAGGTGCGCCTCACGCCTTCGCAGAATCTCATCCTCGCCAACATCAGGCCCGCCGACAAGGCCGCCATCACCGCGCTGCTCGCCGAGCACGGCATCCCGGTGGAAAATCAGGCAACCGCCATCCGCCGCGCGAGCATGGCCTGCCCGTCCCTGCCCACTTGCGGCCTCGGCCTCGCCGAGAGCGAGCGCTTCATGCCCACGCTCCTCACACGCATCGAGGAAGCGCTCGGCGAACTCGGCCTCGCCGACGAGGAAATCATCATCCGCATGACCGGCTGCCCGAATGGCTGCGCGCGTCCGTACATGGGCGAGATTGGTTTCGTCGGCAAAGGTCCCGGTCGCTATCAGCTCTGGCTCGGCGGAAATCAAAACTGCACCCGGCTGAACAAGGTGTATCGCGATCTGATCAAGGATCCGGAAATCATCACCGAGCTGAAGCCGCTCTTCGCCCGCTGGAAAGACGAGCGTATCGCCGGCACCGAGAGCTTCGGCGACTGGGTCGAGCGCGTGCTGTGGAAGGAAACGCCCGCGCCGCAAAAATCGTAGGCGCGGGCGGGAGCCCGCGCCGCGCTCTCCCGAGCGCGACTACGGTCCGTTCTCCGCGACGTAGAGCGCGAAGACGCGCGCGGCGCTGCTCGCGGGATACGTGACTTTCACCGCAATGCGTTTTTCCGCAGGAAGCGTCCCGTTTTGCGGCCACGCGATTTCCTGGCGGGTGCCGTTCGTCGTGAGCTTTGCGGCGAAGCCCGCGATGGGCCGGTCGAGATGATCGAGCAGCTCCACCGTGAGCGGCGCATCGGGCGTGATGCTGTCGGCGTTGATGCTCAGCCGCGCATTTTTCCCCGCGGTGAAAGTGCTCGTGATGAAGTGCGCGTCGCTCGTCTCGAACATGCGCGAGAGGTGGCCGAAGCCGTCGCGCCGCAGCGTGGCGAGGCCGATCTCCATCGTCTTCATGCCGCTGCTCGTGTCCCAGTGCGAATACCAGATCATCGTCCGGTCGCCGTCGTTCACAAAGGCGTGGCCCTGCAGCAGCGCGGTGTCGTCCCACGCGCCCGGCTCGCCGCGCGCGATCACTTTGAAGCCCGGCACCGGCTCGCGAAAATGGATGCCGTCATTGCTCACGATGAGGCCGAGATCGACATGCACGCCCTTGTTGAACGACTCGTCTTTTTTCGGCGGCTCCGCGGCGTCCTGCCACATGCCATAGAGGCCGACGAGCACGTTGCCGCGATTCCACATTCCCGCGCCCATGTGCGTCTGCTGGCCGGGCACGGGAGGATTCGCAAGCTGACCCGGACGCGCAAAGGCGAACGCCTTGGCCCGCGACCACGTCAGGAAATCCGGCGAGCGGTACGCGAGCATCACGCGGCCTCCGTCGCTGCCATCCGCGCGCCACGACCACGGCGAGATGAGCTGGCCGGTCGTGTAGTAAAAATCGCCGAAGCGGTACAGGCTGCTCGCCTCGAAGCGCTCGCCGCCGGCATTTGCGGGACGATCGCCGACGACTTTCCACCGCAGGCCATCCGCGCTCGTCGCGCAAATTGTCGAACACACGAGGCGCTCCTTTTTCCCCACGCCGCTCATGCCGCCGGCGATGTCGTCGTACGGGACGTGCGCGATGAAGACGGCCTTGAAACGCCGCGCGGGATCCGGGTCGCCCGGCTCGTGCAGCACGGAGAGAAAATCATCCACCCGCGTGAGCGCGAACGGCTCGCCTTCGATCAAACAAATGTTGTTCTTCGTGCCGCCGTTGAATTCCACGAGGCCCAGCTCCGGCTTCACCCAATGCACGCCATCGTCGCTCTCCGCGTAGCACATCGGCCGCCACATGCCGGGAGCCTGACCCTTCACGATCTTCGTCTCGAACATGCCGAGATACCACATGCGAAATTTCGCGCCTTCCTTCATCACCGTGCCGTAAAGTACCGCGTGCCCGTGGTCCGGCGCGCCCTCCGGCCCGCGGCGCAGCACGGGATTTTCCGGATGCTTCGTCGCGGCCACGAGTGTGACTTTCAGATTGTGCTGCCACGGGATGCTGTGGTCATCAAAGGCAAAGAGCACGCGCTCCGCCGCGTGCAGCCTTGAAATGGCGACGGTGAAGGCGAGGAGGGCGAGGGCGGACAGTTTCATGAGCTGGAGGAACGTGGGATGTGCTGGAAAATTAGCATGATGGCTTCGGCACCCTCCGCAGGAGCGCTATTCCAATTTTCTAAACATGATGCGTTCCTTGCGGCTCGGATTCGGCGGGCGTCCAATGCAATGGAGCGGGTGCCTTCATCGCTCAAAATCACCCAAGCGCGTTCGCCGCCAGCACGCGCAGGACGTTTCCGCCGAGCACCTGGCGGATCGCGTCGTCGCTGTGGCCGCGCATCACCATGCCGAGCGTGAAGAGCGGCCAGTTCGTCCACGCGACGCTCTGTTCCATCTCGGGCGTCGTCTCGAAATTGTCCTTCGGCCACAGGTGTTCCCACCGGTCGCCGCCGCCGCGGCCGAAGGGCGACGAGCCGTCCGCGCGCTTCGGGATTTTCGCGCGCTCCTCCTTTTCAAAACGCGAGACATACGAGACATCGCAGCCGATCGCGGCATGGCGCGCGCCGAATTTCTTGATGACGTGATCAAGGTGATCGAGCAGCGCCGTGATGTCGCCCGCGCCGCCGAGGAAGCGCGGGATGCAGCACATGCCCACGAGCCCGCCCGTGTCGCAGATGGCCTTGATCGTGTCGTCCGGCTTGCCGCGGAAATGGCGATATACGTCCGCGCACGCCGTGTGGCTCGCGACCATCGGTTTTGCGGATGCCTTCGCCGCGTCGAGCGCCGTCGTCCAGCCGCTGTGCGCCACGTCCACGATCACGCCGAGCTGGTTCATTTCCGCGACTGCGGCTTTGCCAAAATCGCTGAGCCCGCCGTCATGCGGCTCGCCCGCGCCGTCGCCGAGCGGGTTCCGGCGATTGTAGGTGAGGTGCATCATGCGGATGCCCAGTTCGTGAAAAATGCGGATGAAGCGCAGCTCGTCGCGCACGCTTTCCCACTGCTGGTGCAGCGGCACGCCGTTCCCCGTGAAGCACAGCCCCACATGCCCGGCCTTTTTCAGCGCGGGCACCTCGGCGGCGTTCACGACCTTCGAGAGCGCGGGCTTCATCGCGTCAGTCGCCTTCGTGAAATGCGCGAGTCGCTTGATGAGCCGCAGCGGATCGTTCCCCTCTTCGCCCGCGTTTTGGAAAATGCACGTCACGCCTGCCGCGTGGAACGCATCGAAAAATTCATGGCGCTCGCGTTCGTTCACCGCGCCGCGGCTCATCGTCATCCCCTCGCGGAGATCCTCGATCTCATCGCGCGAGACGCCGTCCTTCACCGCCTGATTGATCGCATCGCCATCCACGGCAAAGCGCGGGGCAAACCCGTACGACTCGAATACGACCGACTGGAAATGCAGCTCCCAAGCGCGCTCGATCTGCGCCTGCGTGGGCTTCAGCAGCGCGAGCGCGAGCTCGCGCGGCTTGTCGATGGAGGGGTTGCCCGTGGCCCACACCTGCTTCGCCTGCTGGCCGCGAACGTGGATGAAAAATCCGCCAGCGAGCGCGGCAATCGGGAGACGTTTCAGCAGGGCGCGGCGGGAAATTTTCATGCGAGGGCGTCGTCCTTTATGCAGCCCGCGAAGTTGGTTTGCGATGCCCGATTGCGCGCTTCCGCTTCCGTCACCGCGCCGTTATTTCGCGGACGCCGCCTTCAGTTTTTCGATGAGATAGGCATCCGCACTTGTGTGTTTCACATCCGGCGCGCCGGGATAGACGAGCTTACACTCGATGCCGACTTTTTTGCATTTCTCCTGCAGTTTCACGCCGTAGTTCGCCGTGTGCGTCGGGTCCTTCTGCTCCTGACCGAGCGCGGGCGCGGATGAGTAGATGAGATACACCGGCGGGTCGTCCGACGTGACGTGCTCGAACGGCGAATACTCCTTGATCCACGGCAGCACCTCCTCGCGATGCGCGAGAAATTCCGCGAAGCGCGTGTCGCGCGTCTTGAGGTCATTCGGGTCCATGAAGCCGAACGCGTGTCCGCCGTAGCGGCTGTTCGGCGTCCACTCGATGAGCTGCTTCGGATCGAGCGAAGTCTGCGCGCCGACCACCGCCGCGCACCAAAGTCGCGTGGACTCGCGCGCGATGGGATCGCTGCCTTTCGGGTCCGCCATGTCGCTGTGAAATGCAAGCCACAGCGACGAACACGCGCCCGCACTGCCGCCGCTCGCGCCGATGCGCAACGGATCAATGTTCCACTCCTTCGCCTTGCTGCGCACAAATTGCAGCGCGCGTGCCGCGTCCTCCAGCGGCGCCTTCACTGGCGGCTTCACGCCCGCGATCTGCGCCTGCCAGGAGTAGCGGTAATTGATCGAAGCGACGGAAATCCCCGCCGCCAGATATTGCTTCACGCTCGCACCCGTGCGCCCGGCCTTGTCGCCGCCGACCCAGCCGCCGCCGTGGATGAAGAACAGCAGCGGCGTCGGCCTGTCCGACTTTGCCTGATAGAAATCGAGCACCTGCCGCTCGTGCGTGCCATACGCGACATTCGCAAACGTCGGCGCAGGCACCTGCGGCTCGGCGGCTGCGGGTGGCGCGGGCTTTGCGTCAGTCGGTTTCGCATCTGCGGATTTTGCCGCAGGCGCATCGGCGGCAAAAGTGGGCGCGCAGAGAAATGCGAGCGATGCCGCGAGGAGGAACGGTTTCATGCGGATGGGAAATTGCATCCCGAGCTAATGCACGAGCCGGGCGTTTCGTTGGAGATTTGTCCGCGGATGCCGATTCGCGCTGCGCGGTTCCGCGACCAGTCGTCTGGAAAAATCCCGACGCGCACAGGAAAATGGGAGCGCACGCTTCCAGCGTGCCGGTTCGCGCATCCTGCGCGGACCCTGCGCGAGGGTCGAACGCTGTGCGCAGGCTGAGTGTCCGGCAAGGATGCCGGACACTGCACGCTGGAAGCGTGCGCTCCCGTCTCCTTTCGCAATTCGCACGCTGGTTCACGCATGAGATCGTCCGCCCGATCCGCAGAAGCTCGCTGACACTCCCCACCCGCTCTGCCACAGATCGCCCATGCGCCACACCCTCCTCGCCGTCCTCGCACTAGCCTCCGCACTTTTCGCCGCCGATCCCGAGCCGTCGAAAATCACCCACACCTTCTTCATCGCCGGCGGCGAGACCGCGATCCTTTCGGACGATGGCCGCGTGCTCTGGAGCTATCCCGCCGCCACGCGCGACGGCTTCGTCCTGCCGAATGGCAACCTCCTCCTCGCGCTCTCGAAGAACAAGGACTACCCCGGCGGCGCAGTCGTCGAGATCACGCGCGACAACAAGATTGTCTTCGAATACAAAGGCACGCAGTCCGAAGTGAACACCGCGCAGCTTTTGCCCGCGCAGCCCTTGTCAGAGGGCAACATCATGTTCACCGAGGCCGGCGCGAAGCCGCGGCTGCTCGAAGTGGACCGCACGGGCAAGGTCGTCGTCGAGGTCCCGCTCCAGTGCCAGAATGCGAACGCCCACATGGAAAGCCGCATGGCGCGCAAGCTCGCAAACGGCAACTACCTCGTCCCGCAGCTCCTCGACAAAGTGGTGCGCGAATACACCCCCGAGGGGAAAATCGTGTGGGAGTTCAAGACGCCCGACGAGCCGAAGGAGGCGTGGCCCTTCACCGCCATCCGCCTGCCCGACGGCCACACACTCGTGAACCTCACGCACAGCAACACCGTCGTCGAGGTGGACGCCGCCGCAAAAATCGTCTGGCAGCTCACGAACGCCGACCTACCCCAGCCGCTGCTGAAGGACCCGTGCGGCGCGCAGCGCCTGCCGAACGGCAACACCGTGATCACCAGCTACGGCGCGGGCGACCAGAAGGTGAAGCTGCTCGAGGTCACGCGTGACAAGAAGGTCGTGTGGACCTTTGAGCGGGAGAAAAAGGGCGGCATCCACGAATTCCAAATCCTCGACACCAACGGCGCGCCGATCGAAGGCGTGCCGTTGAAGTAGGTTGTGGGGCACGACATTTTAATGATAAGTGTTTTCATCAGTATCACAAATCGCTCCAAATTATGAATCTCACTCGGCTATCACTCCTCTGTGTTATCTCAACTGCGCTGCTTCTCGCCGGTTGCTCCAAGTCTCCAACACCTGACAAGATCAAAGCTGATTTAATTGGCCGTGAGTTTACCTCTGCCCCTTACAGTTGGAAATTCGAGTCGCCGTCTGAATTCCGTGATTTACAGATCACGAACACGACTCAGACCGACAATCTCATTGAGTATTCCGTCGTCACTCACCTCATCGGTTCCAAGCACTCCGAAGTAGAAGCGAACTTGCTCCTTTCCTATCGAAAGGAAAATGGAGAATGGAAACTCATCAATTTGCGGGAAACAGGAAAATTCAGCGAGAGCACTCGTGGCGACCCGCCTCCTGTTGAGGCTATGGGCAAGATGTTCGCGGAAGGCATTGGCAAACACTCCAATGGAATAATCAAAGTCGTTCAATTTGACAAAACCACGGGGCAGTTCGATCAACAGAAAAATAAATACATATCATATCGAATGGAGGTGTCGATGATTGTGGAGTTCCAAGGCGATTGCACATATTTCGGGTCAAAACTTGAGGTTACGCCTGGCCTGCCGTCCAACGGTGGTTGGGATGAGTTCCAAGGCAGGAGACCCGGACACAAAGGGGAACGGAAAATTTTTGGCGCAATCTTGACTTTCAGCAAGTCAGACAAAAAGGAAAAATGGGATTGGGATTGGGAACTACGATGAAAGCGTGGAACCGAGCCTTGCTGCATAACACGAGAAGGGCCAAAGGCCCGCTTCCATACCAGCCTGGGGCAACGCCCCAGGATTCGTGACGCAAAAAGGAACGAGGGCTGAAAGCCCGATCCATTCCGGGACGCGTGCATCATGGCGCGGGCATTCAGCCCTTTGTCATTTTCACATCCGGCACCTGGGGCGTTGCCCCAGGCTGGTATTGGTTGCGCCGTTGGCGCTCCAGATGCACGCACTCGACTTTGAGGCGAGCGCGGCGTAGCCTTCAGACCATG
>JBBSEI010000031.1:0-42186 GCA_038239865.1 Chthoniobacterales bacterium | reverse complement strand
CCACCGTGGGAAACAAGAGCGGGACGGCGAGCATCACCCTGACCTCCGACGGCACCGGCACCAGCGGTCTGACCAACACCTCGCTCACTGCGCAGACAGTCAATGTCACCGGCTCTGTCTTCCGCCTTGCCAGCGCCAGCGCGCACACGCCCGAGCCGGTGAACATCGGCAACCGGCACGTCGGCGACGCCGCGCCCAGCCAGTTGATCACGCTCTCGAACACAGCAGCGACCGACACCTTCTCCGAAAAGCTGGACGCAGCCTTTGGGACGCTCACGGGCGGCGTGACGGCCAGCGGCTCATTCAATCTTCTCACGCCGGGCGCAACCGATTCGACCAGCCTCGCCGTGGGCTTCAGTACCGCCACGGTGGGAAACAAGAGCGGCACGGCGGCCATTCTCCTGACCTCGAACGGCACCGCCACGAGCGGGTTGGCCAACACCTCGCTCGCTTCGCAGACGGTCAACGTCACCGGCTCGGTCTTCCGCCTTGCGAGCGCGAGCGCGCACACGCCGGAGCCGGTGAACCTCGGCAACCGGCACGTCGGCGACGCCGCGCCGAGCCAGCTCATCACGCTCTCGAACACCGCGGCGACCGACGGCTTCTCCGAGAAATTGAACGCAGCCTTCGGGACGCTCACGGGTGGCGTGACGGCCAGCGGCTCATTCAATCTTCTCACGCCGGGCGCAACCGATTCGACCAGCCTCGCCGTGGGCTTTAGTACCGCCACGGTGGGAAACAAGAGCGGCACCGCGGCCATCCTTCTGACCTCCGACGGCACCGCCACGAGCGGGCTGGCCAACACCTCGCTCGCTTCGCAGACGGTCAATGTCACCGGCTCCGTCTTCCGCCTCGCCAGTGCCAGCGCGCACACGCCCGAGCCGGTGAGCTTCGGCATCACGCATGTGGGTGCCGCCGCGCCGAGCCAGACGCTGACCCTCGCGAACACCGCGGCCAGTGACGGCTTTTCCGAAAAGCTCAATGCCAGCATCGGCAGCCCGACCGGCGGCGTGACGACGAACGGCGGCGCCATTACGCAGCTTGCGCCCGGCTCCTCGAACACCACCGCGCTCAGCGTCGGCATCAGCACCGGCAGCCGCGGCAGCAAGAGCGGCACCGCGACCATTTCGCTCGCGAGCGACGGCACCGGCTCCAGCGGACTGAGTAATACCACGCTCACGTCGCAGACCGTCAACGTGACCGGCCAGGTCAACGAATTCGCGCAGCCGGTGCTCTTTTTCAAATCCGGCGCGGCCACGCTCACGATGAACACCGCGACCTTGTTCACGCTCAATTTCGGCACGGTCGCGCAGAACAGCGGCAGCTTTCTGGCATCGTTCGGAGTCCGCAATACCCTGCTGGATTCCACTTTCCAGGATGCGCTGGGCGGCACGTTCAATACCACCACGGTCGTGAACTTCACCCTCGGCGGCTTCACAGCCTTCGGCCCGATCACCCCCGGCCTGGCCTTCGATCCCGACGTCACCTTCAGCAGCGCGAGGTCCACGGGCACGTACAGCGACACGCTTTTTTTGAATCCCACCAGCTCGAACTCCAGCTCGACATCGCCCCTGTCGGCCATCCAGTTGAACCTGACGGCAAATGTCGTCCCGGTCCCGGAACCCGCGACCGCCACGCTGCTGCTGGGCGGCCTCGGGCTGCTCTCTCTGCGCCGCCGCCGGGCCGCGCGCAAAACGGTGGCGGCTGAGGATCAGACGGGCTTGGCGTAAATTCTCTGAAAAACCGCCGCCTCGCCTTCGCTCGCGCGGTTCGGATCCACGATCGTGATTCCGTCTTCGCCAAAGCGCGCCGTGACCGTCGCGCCTCTGCCCTCGGCGAGGTATTTGAAATTCAAATCACGCACGCGCGCCGCGGCATCCACGATCGCGCAGGTGATGCGCGCCTCCTCCGCCGTCGGGTACAGGCCCGCCACGGCATCGCGGCTTTCGCCGGCAAATTTCACGCGGCAGATCGCCACGAGGCCGACGGTGAGACTGTCCACGCCGTAGCCGACGTAGGCCTTCGTGCCGTCGGCGCGGAGCACGTCGCGCGTGAAGTGATTGTTGCTCGTGCGCGACCCGCCGCCCGCATTCCACCAGCGGAAGCCGCGGTCCTGCTGGTCGCTCTCCACCTTGCCATCCGTGCCGACGATCTCGTGGCCCTGATTCACCGGCCCCTCGAAGTCCGGCGGCGTGATCCAGTTGTTATGAAAATTGATGCTCATCCCGTTGTCGAAATCCACGCGCACCTGCACGGCGTCGTAGGCATTGATGCCGTCGCGCACGAGACGCTTTTTCTGCCCGACGGCCGTGAGCGAGACGGGCTTGGATTTGTAGTATGAGAAAATCAGATCGGTCCAGTGCGGTCCGACGTAGCTGAACGGGTCGGACGACTCCACCCACTTGAAAGTGCTCGTCGAAACTTCCAGCGGTTCCTCGAGGTAAGCGGTGCCGTAAAGCGGCGCGCCGATCCGGTTCTGGATGTCATCGCGGATGCGCAGGTGATCGGGGTCGTAACGCTTGTGCATGTCCACGGCCACCACGCGATTTTTCGCACGCGCCGCCTCGATGATCTGATCCGCCTCCTGCGTGCTGAGGCACATCGGCTTCTCCGTGAGCACATGCACGCCCTTCGCGAGCGCGGCGAGGATCGGCTGCGTGTGCAGGTGATCCGGCGTGGCGACCGCGAGCACATCCAGGTCCGGGAAATCGCGGAGGATGTCGTGCCACGGCTCGTCGCCCGCGTAGCACTTCGGCGAATGCCCGGTCCATTCCGCAAACGCCGCGGCGGATTTTTCCGCGGACTTCTGCGAGCGCGTGGCGACGGCGACGAGTTCAAATTTTACCGGCGCAAGATCGCGGTTCCACTGGTCGAGTCCGACTCGCGCCAACTGTCCGGCGATGCCGAAGCGCTGCAAATCGGCGTAGGCGCGGAGGTGGACGTCGCCGCCAAACATGCCGGCGCCGACGAGGGCGATTTTGATCGTGGGTTCCATGAAATGAGCGATGTGGACTTCCGGGCGTTTGCCCCAGGAGCACCGGGGCGTCCGAACCTTCTACACTGCGACGTTGTGAATTCCCCGCCTTTTGTCACGACTTGTCCTGCTTTTGTGCCGCACCGCGGCCAGCGTGATGAAAGCCGCCCTCGAAAAAACTCCGCATGCGCAGTGGGAATCCTTCCACTGCGAAATCGTGCGCGGCACGAGCTATCACGCGACCCGCGCCGCGCCGAGGCGCACCTGAGCCCCGGCGCGTTCAGCCGATCGGCTGGGTGAGCCCGCTCAGCAGACGAAGCCGAGCGTAACCACGACACCGCCGGCGGCGGAGTTCCGCACGCTGATGGTCCCGCCGTGCAGATTCATGATCTGCCGCGCGACGGGAAGCCCGAGCCCGGTCCCCTGCCCGGCCGGCTTTGTGGTGAAAAATGGCTCGAAAATTTTCGCGAGTGCGTCCGGCGGGATGCCGGTGCCAGTGTCGCGAATCTCGACGACCGCCAGCGTGTCGCCCGCATGGAATCGCGATGCCGGCAGGCCATCCATTTTGAAATCCCCATCGTCAGACTCCATCACTTTTTTGGAAGTTCCAACCGTCAGCACCCCCCCTTGCGGCATCGCATGGCAGGCATTCACTATGAGATTGATTAGGACCTGCAGGATCTTGTTTGCGTCCAGATGGCAGAGCGGCAGATCGTCCGCCAGTTCGCGGACGATTCTCACTTTGGAAGTTGCCACCTCGTGTTTCACGAGCCGCAGCGTTTTCTCGATCACGCCGTTCACGGATTCCGGCTTGAGCTCGATTACTTTCGGCGCGGCGAGGTTCAGCAAGTCGCCGATCACGAGACCCGCTCGCTCCACGGCGTCCGTCATCTCGGCGAGCACGAGATTTCTCTGTTCCGGATCGGAGAGCGCGGAATCGGCGAGCCACTGCAGGCCGATCTTCATCACCGCCAGCGGATTTTTCACCTCGTGCGCGATCGCCGCGGCGAGTTTGCCGACGCTCTGGAGCTTCTCGGCCTGCAGCAGCTCCATCTGCGCTTTCCGGAGCTGCTCATGGGATTGCGTGACGTCCTCCAGCGCACCGCGCAATTCCTCCGACTGCCGTTCCAGTTTCTGCCGCGCCTCGCCCAGCTCACGGTTCCGTTGGATGGCGGCTTCATAGGTGGAAAGGAGCAGCTCCACGGAATTGATGCTGCCCGCCTCCAATCGGTACGGCAGGCCCTCGTAGAAAATCTCCTTCACCGACGGAAGGCCGCCGTGTCTCCGGAGCGAGGGATTCGCGAGGAGATGCTCGACCCGCGAGACGAGCGCATCGTCGGAATACGGCTTCACGACGAAGCTGTCCGCTCCGCACTCGATGCCTTTCAGCACGTCCCGCGGCTCCGAGAGCGCCGTGAGCAGGATCACGGGGAGGTCGCACATCGCCTCGTCCCCGCGGATCGCCAGGCAAAGTTCGTAGCCATCCATTTCCGGCATATTGATGTCCGAAATCACCAGCGTGGGATGCTGCTCGCGGACTTGCACGATCGCCTCGCGCCCATCGTGCGCGGAGATGACGCGAAACTGATGCCGCTCCAGCAGCCCGCGCAATTTCAGCGCCTGCGTGGGGCTGTCTTCCGCGATCAAAACGGTGACGCTTCCCGAGGTCCGCGGGCGGACTTGCCGAGCCGGAGGCGTCCTTTCCAGTCCTCTTCCCTCAGGTTGCTTCCGATCGACTGACATCTGATTCGTTTCTTTCATGCCCGAAAACCTCCAATACCCGCGAATTGTGCGTTGGCGCTTCCACTTAGCCAGAAAAAAAGCGCCCTGATTCCACACTCAGCAGACCCGATTTCGCCAGCGCGCACCTCTCCGCTCCACGAAGGCTCAAAATTTCTCGACGAGGTGCTTCAGCTTCTGCCCCAAGTCATGGAGCTGCTGCGCCGCGGTCTCGACCTGCTTCGTGCTCGAGACTGTCTGCGCGCTCTCCTGCTTGATGTTCTCCATGGCCAGCGCCACTTGATCCATCCCCACGAGCTGCTGCTTGCTCGTCGCGGCGATCTGCGTGGACGCCTGCGCTGCGCCTTCGATGCTCTCCGCCAGCGCGCCGATGGACTCGCCCGCGGCCACCGACTGCCGCAAGCCGCCCTCCACGGCCTTGCTCGCCTGCGCGGTCGCGAGCGCCGCGCTGCCGGTGGCCTTTTGGATCTCGTTCAAAATCGTCCGCACCTGCGTGGTCGCCTGCCGGGACTGGTCCGCGAGCGAACGGACTTCCTGCGCGACAACCGCAAAGCCCTTGCCTTCCGCGCCCGCCTTCGCGGCTTCGATCGCCGCATTCACCGCGAGCAGCTTCGACTGCGACGCCAGATCGTCCACCGTCGCGATGATGTCGCCGATGGTCTGGCTCTGCGCGCTGAGGCGCAGGATGCTCTCCGCCACCGCGTCCATTTGCCGCCGGATGGCATTCATGCCCTCGATCGTCTGATCCACCGCGCGCTTCCCGCCCTTGGCAACGTCCGCGGATTTTTGCGCATCGTCGGAGACGAATTTCGCCTTTTCGCTGGAGACCTGCGAAGTGTGCTTCACCTCCTTCACCGTCGCGGTCGTCTCCGTGATCGCGCCCGCCGTTTCCCGCGCGCTCGCCGAGAGCTGCTGTGCGGAAGACATGATCTGACTGGCGGAAGCCGCGAGTACTGCCGCCGCTTCGCGCATCTCGCGCGTTTGTTCGCGGAGCGATTCGTTCGCCCGCTGCAGGGCACCCGTGCGCTCCTCGATGTCGCCGAGCATCTGGTTGAAGGCATCGGCCAGCGTGCCGAGTTCATCGCCGCTCAGCTTTTGCGCGCGCGCCGAATACTCCCGCGTCTGTGCGATGCGTTGCGCCGTCTCCGTGAGCGCCAGAATCGGCCGCAGCACGAGCCGCTGCAGCCCGGTGGAAAATGCCAGCGCCAGGATGAATGCGCTGACCAGCACGAGACCGGAAATTTCGACATAACGGCGGAGCTGCAAGTTGAGTTCATCCAGCGTGGCGCGGAGATAGATGGTGCCGATCCGATCGTTGTTCAGCATCACCGCCCGCACCGCGATCACCGAATCCTTCTCAAAACGCGCCCCGTCGGATGGCGGCGCGGCCGGAAATTTTTTGTCCTCCTTCGTCCTCGCGAAAGTCGCAAACTGCGCGCCGTCCGCGCCGTAGAGACACGCCCCGGAAACCGTCGGCTCGACTTTCAGCGCCTGCAGCGTTTCCTCCGCATCGTCCTGGTTGCTGAAGGACAGCGCCGCCGTCGTGTTCCGCGCAAGCACATCGGCGAGCACCGTCAGGTTGCGGACCATCGCACCGCGGAAGCTGATCCGCTCATAAATGATGAACGCAACACATGCCAGGACCAGCGCGATCGCGGTCGTGCCGAGGACCGTCATGGTCATCTTCCGTTTGATGGGGAAATCGCGGAATGCCTTCATCGTCGTCGCGGTTACGAACTGAACACCCGGCTGGCGAGTTTCAGGAGTTGGGCACTGATGATCAATCCCGCCCGGCGTGCCGCGGCCGTGTTGATTTCGAGGCGCGGCTGGTCCCCGTCCATCAAGATACCGATGACGCCTCCCTGCTTCGCAAAACCCTCGCTTTCCCCCACCGTCAGCACCTTCGCATCGCCAAGACTGGCGATAATCCCGCTCGCATTTCCGCGCTCCGATTTCGCGACGAAGACAATCTGGCAAGTCTTCAAGTCCTCGGGCTTGCGCGAGCGCTTGATGCTCAGCCTGCCCTGGAGCGCCTTCTCCAGTTTCCCGCCGAACGGATCGTCACCCAGAATTCCAATTATCCCGGAACCGCCTCCCGGCCATTTCACAAATTGCACAAACTTATAGAGGAACGCCGCCTTCAAGTCGTATTCCGTCACCGCTGGTTCCGCTCGCAGATCCCCGCCCCGGAGGCCCAGATTCCAAGATGCGGCAATGATGAGCAAACGCATCAGCAGGCCGAATGCGCCGCGACTTCGGATGCCGGTTGGTTGAATGGTCGTCATTTGTTGGTGCGTTGGGCTTCTTAGATCCGGGATGAAAGTGAGACTCTCATCCTGTCATCCGTTGGCTGGCCCATATTTTGCAGTCATCAAAAGGCGATCCTCACCCCGACGACCCCGCTGAATGTCTCCTGCGGATTCGCCGTGGATGTAAATGATGTCAAAGCATAGTGATTGTCCGTGGCATTTTGCAACTTGATATAAAGTTCCATCTTGTCCGTCGCCTTGTAAAGAATGTGCAGGTTCGCCTCCCAGGGATTGGTCAGTTCGCCGCTCAGCCAGCCCGGGTCCACATTGCGCGGCGTGGAGCGAATGGTGATGCTGGGAGTGACAAACAACTTGGGAGTGACCGCCCAAGTGCAGCCGAGCCGGAAATTATGCGGGGATATTCCATTCAAGCCCGTGATCGTTCCCGTGGTGGATGCCTCGTAGGTTGTGTAGGAATAGGAGAACCACAGGCTGAGGGCCCGGTTCAGTTTCGCCTTCCCGTAGAAGTCCAGGCCGGCATTCCGGCTTCTGCCGCCATTCACCGTATTCGTCAGCACCCGGGTTTGGGTTCCAGCGAGATCCAGATATACCCGGTTTGAAAGGATATTCGCCTGGGAAGCCACGTCGGACACGAGGATCAAGTTCTCCTGATCGCCGTAATACAGGCTCAGCCCGACTTCGATCGCCTTCTTGTTGTACGTAATGTTGAGTTCGTGAGTTTTTGAAGTCTCGGGCTGAAGGTTTGGGTTCGAGGTATTGAGAATGTCGCCCCGGTCATAGGTGGCAAAACCAAAGTAAGGAGCCGGTGAAATATACGCCCACGAGTACGTGTATTTCAGCGTCAGCGTGTCGGTCAGGTTGTAGATCAGTGCACCTCGCGGAGTGTAGGAAGGATCGGAGATTCGAGTATCTTTGTCCACCCGGCTTCCCGCGATCAGTTTCAGCTTCGGAGCCAATTGCCAGCCAAATTCGAGATAGGTGCCGTAGCGATTATACTGGCTGACGACGGCCCTCGGAATCTCATGCCGGGAAGTGGCATCACCGGGCACGGTATAATACACAAAGTTCCCACCCTGCTGGATGATGCTGTTGTCGCTGCCGGGATCCGCCCCGCCGGGGATCGTGGACTTAGGGATGATGTCATAGCGAGCAAAGGTGCCGCCGAAAACCATGGAAAGCTTTTTTGAAAGGTCCACATGGAACGTTTCCTCGACGCCATAGCTGGTTCCATTGGCATACTTAAAGTCATTGAGAAAATACGTCGTCGGCGATGCTGATTCGACGTAACGCGTGTCCGGATCGACCTGATACCAGTTGGCGGTCACGGCCGAAGTCAGCTTCACCTTGTCGGAAATCTTCCAGTCGTACTTCGCCTCCGTGACCCATGAGCGATCCTCCCAGAGCGCCTCATTGACGTAAAAGAGCGCCGTCCCTCCGTAGCCCTCCGCACTGCTGCGCCGCGAATCCCGGAACCAGCTCTGGAGTGAGAAGTCGCCGAGCTGCAAGTGGGCATAGGCATTCAGTCCGTAGTCCTGGCGCTCCGGCGTCGTGCCCCGTCCTTTCGGCGCGGCGGCCGCCCGGTAGGCCTGCCACCAGTTCGGATACTCGGTGTCGATCGGTGTCAGATCCGAGTCGTGGTACTGCACATAGCCGTCGAAAGAGAAGTTCCGCGCCGTATCGAAAACCTTGCCGAACGAGCCATACAATTCGCGCTCCAAGTTCACGCCGACTTCACCGCCGAGTTCGATCTCCGCCTTGCCCGATGCGGGAGGCTGCTTGGTCTTCACGTTGATCACCGCGCTGATCGCATCCTGCCCGTACAGCGTGGATCCCGGCCCGTAAATCACCTCGATCTGCTCAGCCCGGCGGACACTGAAATCACTGCGCAGCGGAAAATATTCCCCGCCCGGCGGGTTCACGCGCATCCCGTTGAGGAGGACGACGATCTTGTTGCTGCTGGTGATGCCGCGCACCGACACCTGGCTTCCGAGTTCGGAAAAGTAATTGTTCGTCAGCTCCATCCCTGGCAAGTCCCTCAGCACATCCTTGAGCGTGGAATATCCCCGGAGCCGGATGTCATTCTTGTCTATGACATAGACCATCCCGGGTGCTTCCGTCACCTTCTCGGATTTCTTCGAAGCCGTCGTGACGGTCGGAAGCTTCACCTGCATCAGGTCTTCGAGACTGAGTTCCATCAATTGCCCCGGAGTCAGAGCCGCCGTGCCTTCTCCTGACGGCGCCGAATCCGCAGCGGGAGCGCAAAGTGGAACGAGCGCGACACACAGGATGGCGAGGCCGCCGTCAGAAGTTTTTTGAAGCAGTGATTCGCGTGAGGACCGACGGCTGATCAATGTTTGGATGGACGCCTTCATATATTTGCTGGGTGGATTTGTTGGCTCTCCCGATTGTTGAGCCTCATGCTGCAACTTGTCGAAACAAAAAAGCTGCACCGCTGAAGTCCTCGGTCTTCGCCATGCTTTAAGCTTGCTGCAAAATTCACAGCCCCTAGTCTTCGATCTCCAAAAGCAACCGGGCGAAAATCACGCTCATGAGTTTTGCCATCCCCTCCCGGCGAAGGTGTCTGGCAGACAAAGCGTGAAAGGCGCTGCCATGAAAAAAAAATTCCCCATCCGCCTCCTCTGCCCAATCTCCGCGGTGTGCCTGCTGGCCACAGGCTTCTCGCCCGCGATCGAGCCGCTCGCCCTGCGGGAAGACGACGCGGCGAAGCGTGCCCTGCCGGAGCGGGTGAAAGGCTCGCATGTAAAGGTCTTCATTCCGAGCCTTCCGTATCTTTACACCTCGCATTCGATCAATGCGGCGCTCCTCCGCCCCTCGGACAATGAACAGGGCTGGGAGTTCGACATGGCCACTTCCTATCGCCAGATTGATGAGAAGACTTACGAGTTCAAGTTGCGGGAAGGCGTGCAGTTTCAGGATGGCAGCCCGTTCAATGCGGACGCGGTGGTCCTGAACATGGATTACTTCAAAAGGAAGCCGACGCTCTACAGCAAGATCCACCTCGTCTTTGATCACGCCGAGAAAGTGGACGATTATACGGTACGTTTCCACCTTACGGAGAAGTATGGAAGCTTTCTCAACGATGTGATCTGGATGCAGTTCTACACAGAGCCGTATCTGAAGAAGTTCGGATGGAACGGCAAATCCATCTGCCCGAATCTCGCGGAACCAGGACCGTACGGGCTTGGTCCTTACATTCTCAAGGAAGGCTATGTGGAAGGCGACCGGCACACCAAGGAAGTCGTGCTGGAGGCCAATCCGCACTATTGGGACAAGCGATATCCCAAGGTGGAGAAAATCACAATCTATACCGAACTCGACAGCTCCAAGGCCCGGGACATGGTCTTGAATGAGGAGGGCGCCCTGGACATCACGACCCTCCCGCCGGAGGACAAAGTGGCGACCATCCTCTCGCCCTACGCCAAGCTGCTGACCTCGCCCTCCACCAATAATACGACCATTCACATCAACATGAGGAATGGGAACCCGCGGCTGATGGAGAAGGAGGTGCGCGTGGCGCTGAACCAGGCGATCCACCAGGCGAACCTTCTGCACTTTGTCCTCGAAGGTGAGGGCGATCTCTCGGCGATCGGCGCGTCGCCAAACTTCCCCGGAGTGCGCGAAGTCTCGAAGACGCTGAAGCCGTATTCGGAGGCCGAAGATCCCAACTCGCCGGAGACGCAGAAGCGGCTGAAGAACATCCTGGACGGGCTGGTGCTACGGGTCCTCACGCAGGATCGCTTCCTCCCGCTGTGGCGCGGGATCGAGTCGCAGTTGGGGAAGGTCGGCGTGACGCTGAAGATCGAAGTTCCGCCGAGTGAGGCGGAGATCTTCGGCACGCTGCTCACCACGAATGCGCGCCAGAACAAGACGTCGTGGGACCTCCTCGTCTGGGGCAATGACGACTGGTATTTCAACCATCCCTTCACGGTCTTCTTCGTCTTTCGCACGAGCAGTGTCTGGAGCACGGTTTTCCCGGACCCGATCATGGACGGCTACATCGAGGAGATGTTCCGCACGGCGGTGGCGGAGCCCGGGTTCGTGCCGGTCTGCGAGAAGATCATGCGGCGGGCCTTTGAAAATGGCTATCTGCTCGCGGTGCCCACGCCGAACAATGTCTTTGCGATCAACAAGGAGGTCGTCTTCCGCCCTTATAAGATGGCGTGCATGCCGCTGTGGAAAATCCAGGTCACGGATCAGCACTGGTCGGTCCGCCAGGGGCCGTATCCCGATTCGCTCAGGCAGCCCGTGCAGATCACCCGGCTCCGCTGACACCCGCATGAACTCGCATTCCCCTGATCTCAATCTCCGATGAAAAACTGGAGCATCTCCTTCAAGCTTCTCTGCCTGGTCGCGATCGCCATCGCGGCCTTTGTCTGCATGGGTCTCTACGGCATCCTGAACACGCGCTCGATTTTCGGCTGGGTGAGCGAAGTGAATTCCACGGCAAAGGATTTTCAGCGGAGCGCGAAGGAGATCAGCGACCCGCTGCACCGGGTGCGCGAACTCGTGCTCTCGATCGTGCTGGCCCCGGATCGCGCGCTGCGCGAAAAGCTGAACGAGGCTCAGGCGGAAAGCAGCCGCCAGCTCGACGCAGGATTCAAGGGATGGCCAGTCGGGCCGATGGGCGCCGCGGAACGCGCCGCCTTCGACAAATTGCGGGCGGCCTGGGAGGACTACAAAAAGCTGAAGGACTACACGGTGGACCGCGCGACGAAAGGCTACCGGGAGGAGGCGTTCATCAATGCGATTGACACTGAGGCCCGCCAGTTTGACTCCACGATCGGCGAACTCGACGGCTGGCAAAAACTCAAGATTGACGCCGCGCAGGCGGTGTATCGCGAGGCCGATTCCCGATTCAGGCTGGTCGTCCAGACCTCGGTAATCGTGACCCTCCTGATTGTGCTGCTCGTCGGCGGCGTCGCGTTCGTCATCGTGCGTTCGATCACCGGGCCGATTCAGATTCTCACGACCACGGCCACACGCATCGCCGACCGGGTGGATGACACGCAGGCGGAAAAGACACTCGAGCCCGTGCTGGACACCGGCGGTGAAGTGGGCCAGCTCGCGCGCGGCTTCTGGCGCATGGTCTCCACGCTGCGCACCACCATTCAAAATGAAACCCAGTCGCGCGCGCGGATGGATGAAATCCTCACGAGCACGCGCGCGGCCGTCGGCCAGCTCGGCAGCACCGGCGCGCAATTGCTGGCGAGCACGAAGGAACAGGCGACCGGCGCTGAGAAGCAGGCGGAGGCCGTGGCGCGGGTCGCGACGACGGTCGAACAGGTCACCGCGACCGCACGGGAAGCGGCGAAGCGCGCGACCGAAGTCGGCAAAACCGTGCAGCGCACGCTGAAGATCGGCAACGCGGGACGCAAGGCGACGGCGGACTCGTTCACGGCATTGAACGGAGTGCGGAAGCGGGTCGAGGAGACTTCCAAAAACATGATGGCGCTGATCGAGCAGGCCAAGGCGATCTCCGGCATCATCGGCACGGTGGACGACATCGCGCAGCAGTCCCATGTGCTCGCTGTGAATGCCGCGATCGAGGCAGCCAAGGCGAAGGAGGGCGGCAGGGAATTCACCATCATCGCCCGCGAGATCCGGGCCATGGCCGAACAGTCGCGCAAGGGCACGGCCCAGGTCCGGCAGATATTGGATCAAATCCTGAAAGCCAGCGGCGCAGCCATCGCATCCATGGAGCAAGTCACCACGGGAGTTTCCGGCGCGATCCTCGAGGGAGACCAAAGCAGCCAGGCGATCAACGAACTGGCTGTCGCCCTCGGAGAAGTGGCGGAGACATCGGCGCAGACCTCGGTATCCGCCGATCAGGAAGCGCTGAGCATGACGCAGATCAGCGACGCGATGAGGAACATTGATCTCGTCGCAAAGCACGCGCTCCTCGCCATTCAGGGAACCGCGCAGGCGGCACGCCAGCTCGACGATCTCGGCGCGCAGCTCCGGCACCTGAGCGCGGAACACGGAGCCCGCCAAGCGTCGTCAGCAGGCGATCCGCCCGCACCACTTTTGTCCGCAGCCAAGGCGCACTGACGGCGCAATTGATTCCATTTTTCAGCTCCTGAAAATTCCCGAAAATCATCCGAAAAAAGCATGATCACCAACGACAACACGGCGAGCACGCTGATCCTGTTTGAACTCGACGGCTTCCTCTTCGCACTCGACGCGCTGAAGGTCCGGCGCCTGGTCCGCGCCGGTGAAATCACGCCGCTTCCCGGGCTTCCCGCGGGCGTCCTCGGCGTCGTGAGCGTGGCGGGGGAAGTCGTCCCGGTTTTCGATCTGCGCGAGCGCCTCCGGATGCCGCCGCGGGCGGTTCGCAGCAGCGATCATTTCATCATCGTGCGCTGTGATGCACGGCTCGTGGCGCTGGTCGTGGACAATGTCACGGACGTGGTTCCCGCGGCGGAGGCAGGGTTCATTTCCGCGGCGGAAGTGCTGCCGGGGCTCGCCTCAGTCGAGGGGTGGGTGAAGGTGAATGGCGAACTCATCATGATTTACGACCTCGAGAAATTCCTCTCGATGGACGAGCTGCTGTCGCTCGAAAAAGCCGTGAGGGCCTGAGTGATGGCCGAGCCCCTCTCCGAGGATCTGCTGGAAAAGTTGAGCCGCTGCCTGGATGCGGAAATGGGGCTCCACTTTCCGCAGCCGCGATGGGCCGATCTCCAAAGGGGCATCGAGGCAGCCGCGAAGGAACTCGGATTCGAGACGCCGACCGAGTGTGCCGACTGGCTCCTCTCCGCGCGCCTCTCCAAGCCGCAGCTCGGACTGCTCGCGGCGCACCTCACCATCGGCGAGACTTACTTTTTCCGCGATCCGGCGGTGTTCGATTTTCTCGGCACGCACGTCCTGCCGGAGCTGATCCGCACGCGCCGCACGACCGGGAAGCAAATCCGGATCTGGAGTGCGGGCTGCTGCACCGGCGAGGAGCCGTACTCGCTCGCGATCCTCCTGAGCCGGCTGCTGCCGGACATCTCGGAATGGCGCATCACGATTCTGGCGACAGACCTGAATCCGCGCTTTTTGAAAAAGGCCGCCGAGGGGCGCTACGGCACGTGGTCGTTCCGCAGCGCTCCGGATGCGATTCGCAAACAGTATTTCCACGAGGCGCCGGACGGATCCTCCGAGATCGCGCTGCCGATCCGGAAGATGGTGTCCTTCTCCACGCTGAATTTCGCCGAAGACGCCTACCCCTCGCTGCTCACGGACACGAACGCGATGGACGTGATTTTTTGCCGCAACGTGCTGATGTATTTCTCCCAGGCGCAGGCGGCGAAAGTCGCCGCGAGACTCCACGCCTGCCTCGTGGACGGCGGCTGGCTGTTCACGAGCGCGACCGAGGTCTCAAAGGAAATCTTCCCGCAGTTCGAGATGGTACGGCATCCGGGCGTGCTCGCATTCCGCAAGCATGCCGACGAACCGGTGCGCGTCCCCGCATCGTCACCGCCGGGCAGGCTCGCCCCGGCACGGCCGACCGCAGCGGGACTTGCGGCCGACAGAGCCGCGCCGGTGCAGAAAATCACCCCGTCCGCGAACCTGAGCCTCGCGCGTCGCCTCGCGAACGAAGGTCGCCTCGCCGAGGCGCTGGCCCAATGCGACCGGGCGATCGCGGCGGACAAGCTGGTGGCTGCGGGGCACTACCTGCGCGGCGTGATCCTCCAGGAAAAGGGCGCATTCACCGAGGCGAAGGAGGCGCTGCGCCGCGCGCTTTTCATCGATCAGGATTTCATCGTCGCGCATTTCGAGCTCGGCAATCTGCTGCGCAAACAGGGCCGCAGGACCGAGGCGGATCGCAGCTTCGACAATGCGCGCGAATTGCTCGAACGCTGTGTGCCGGATGCCGAGCTGCCGGAGTCCGACGGCGTCACCGCGGGCCGCCTGCTCGCGATGCTGGAATCCATCCAGGACGTGCGGGCATGACACGAACCTTCCCAAAAACCGGAACTGGGGATAACATTTAAGATCTGAGCCGTGGACACTGACGCTGAGCAAAACCGAAAGCTGGAGGGCGAGACCGAACGGACGCTTCTCAAACAGCGCGCCCGCGAACTCGCCCGAGTGCCGGAAAAAGCCGCGGAGACTTCGGGCATGATCGAGGTGGTGGAATTCGAACTCTCCGGCGAGCGATACGCATTTGAGCTCGCCCATGTGCGGGATGTCTGCGCCCTGCGGGAGATCACGCCCGTCCCCTGCACGCCGGATTTCGTCGTCGGCATCGTCAATCTGCGCGGCGAAATTTTGGCCGTGATCGATCTCCGGAAATTCTTTGCGCTGCCGACGGCGGGCCTCACGCAGCTCAACCAGATCGTCATCCTCGACGACGGCAAGATCCGCGTGGGAATCCTGGTGGACGCGATCAGCCGCGCGCGGTCCGTGCCCGTCGAAAAATTGCAAGCCTCGCTCCCGACGCTTGGCGGCATCCGCACCGATTATCTCCGCGGCGTGACACCGGCGCAGATGGCGGTGCTCGATGCGGCAAAAATTTTGTCCGACGAGCGAATCCTCATCATGGAAGAGGTGGACTCCTAGCGAGACGGCCGCTTCGGTTTGCAAGATTTCCAACCCAAAACATCGTGAACGCATTCATCAATCTCCCCACCCGGACCAAGCTGGTGATCTCGTTCAGCCTCGTGATCGCCCTGCTCGGGATCGTCGTGGCGACGGCCTATTTCGGCTTGAATTCCACCGAGCGAATGGAGCGCTCGCTTGTCACGGTGGCCGAGCTGAGGGCCGGCACGAACGGCCAGCGCGCAGCAATGCTGACCGCCATCCTGGCGCCCGATCTGACGACGAAGGAAACGCTGCTCACCGATGTGCCGGCCTACACCTCCACGAATCATGCGCATGTCACCTTTCTCACTGAGATGCATGGGGACGATCCGGATCTCGGGCCATCCATCCACGTGCTCAGTTCACTGCTGGACGAGCTGGATCATACGCGGGAACAGGCGGTCATTCCCGCAATCAAGGCTTCAAAAGCGGATGAGGCCACGGCCATCGCACTCGGCGTGCAGCAGGAGCGTTATGAAAAGATCCGGGCAATAGAACGGGATTTCAGTGAAATCCTCCGAACTCGAATCGAGTCCCGGCTGCTGTGGACATGGTCGATCCTCGGCATCGCCAGCGCGATCGCCATCCTCGCCGCACTGGCGCTGGTGACCTTGCTCACGCGGCTGATCGCACAGCCGCTCACGGAGATCACCGCCGTGGCCGACCGCATCGCGCAGGGCGATCTGAACAGCACGCTCCTCGTGGACGATCGCGGCGACGAAGTCGGCGTGCTGCGGGAGGCATTCCGGCGCATGACCCATTCGCTCTCCGATCTCGCGGGGCGGGCGCGCGACATCGCGTCCGGCGATCTGACTGCGCGCATCCAGCCGCAGTCCCCGCAGGACGTGCTCGGGACCGCCTTCGCCTCGATGACCGAGAATCTCCGCGACGTGATCGGCGAGTTGATCAACGCGGCGGATGTCCTCAATTCATCCACCGCGGAAATCTCCGCGGCCACGATGCAGATCGCCGCGAGCGCCTCGGAAACCGCCGCCGCCGTCACCCAGACCACCGCGACCGTCGCGGAAGTCAAACAGGCGACGCGCACTTCGAGCGAGATCGCCGGGCACGTCTCCGACCAGGCGCAGAAAGTCGCCGATGTATCCCGGCTCGGGCGCGCCTCGGTGGACGACGTCGCCACCGGCATGACGCGCATCCGCGGGCACATGGACTCGATCGCCTCGAGCATCCTGCGCCTGAACGCACAGGGCCAGACGATCGGCGAAATCATCACCACCGTGGATGACCTTGCGGGCCAGTCGAAGATGCTCGCGATTAACGCCTCGATGGAGGCAGCAAAGGCCGGCGTGGAGGGCAAGGGATTCGCCGTCGTCGCGCAGGAAGTGAAAAATCTCGCCGAGCAGTCCCGGCTGGCCACCGCGCGCGTGCGGACGATTTTGCATGAGATCGAAAAGGCGACGAGCGCCGCCGTGCTCACGACCGAGGAGGGCAGCAAGGCGGTGGACGCCGGACTGCGCGAATCCTCCGCGGCGGGAGACTCGATCGCGGCCCTCTCCGAGAGCGTCGCGGAATCCGCGCATTCCTCCTCGCAGATCGCGGTGACGAGCCAACAGCAGTCCCTCGGCATGGACCAAGTTTCACTCGCGATGGGCAACATCCAGACCGCCTGCGCCAAGACCGCGGACGGTGCCCGGCAGGCGGAGGCGGAAGCGCAGCGCCTCGTCGGGCTCGGCAAAAAGCTGACCAAACTGGTGGCGGCTTTCAAAGTCTGACAGAAGGGACGCAGCCATGGACAACGATGAATTTGCCCTGAAGCTCCTCGAAGCCTTTGCGACCGAGGCGGGCGAGCATCTTGCGGCGATCACCGGCGGAGTCATCGAGCTGGAAAAGACCCCGGCGGGCGACCGGCTGAAGGAACTCATCGAGACCACCTTCCGCGCCGCGCACAGCCTCAAGGGCGCGGCGCACGCGGTGAATCGAGCGGATGTCGAGGCCGTGTGCCAGGCGCTCGAAGGCGTATTCTCCGTGTGGAAACGCCGGCCGAGAACGGTCTCCGCGGAGGAGTGCGACGTGCTGAATGTCGCGATCGACGTGGTCAGCAGACAGCTCAAGGATCCCGCCTATTCCGAGTCGCCGCAAAGCCGGCAAGAGTCGCGCGACATCATTTTAAAACTGCGCGCCGTCGAATCCGGCCAGATGCCACGCGCCGATGTCGCGACACGGCCTTCTGCGCCAGCCGCCGCACCACCGCCGCCGGTGCCCGCAGCCGCGCAGCACGAGCCTGCGGAGACGGAAAAGGCCGCCTTCGCGGAAACCGTGCGCGTCCCCGTGGCGAAGATGAATTCGCTGCTGCGGAAGGCCGAGGGGATGATCGGCGTGAAGCTCGCCACGCGCCGCTACGCGGCGGAATTGCAAAGCGTCGGCGCTCTCGTGGACACCTGGCGCGCGGAGTGGAACAAGACGCGCGACCCGGCGGGTACGAAGAACGGACGGACCATGGAAAACGGGATGGCCCTCGCTTCCTTCATCGAGTGGAACCGCGACTTCATGCAGGACTTCGAGGACCGGCTCGCGGTCCTCGCAAAAAACGTTCGCGCGGACGAGCGCGGCGTGAGTTCCGCGGTGGACGATCTCCTCGCGGAAGCGAAGGATCTGCTGCTGCTGCCCTTCGCCGCACTGCTTGATTTTTTCCCGAAACAAGTCCGCGATCTCTCGCGCGAAGAGGGCAAGGAAATTGACCTCATGCTCCAGGGGCGGGAGGTCGAAATTGACAAGCGCATCCTCGAGGAAATGAAGGACGCGCTCATTCACCTGGTGCGAAATGCCATCGATCACGGCTGTGAAAAACCGGACGCGCGCGCCGCACAGGGGAAGCCCCCGAAATCCACCCTCACCATCGCCGTCGCGCGGCGGGACGGGAACCGGATCGCCATCGAGGTCTCCGACGACGGCGCGGGAATTGACGTGGAGAAAGTGAAGGCATCGGCGCTCCGGCACGGCGAAATCACCGAGACGGAGGCTGCGCAGATGACGCGCGAAGCCGCCCTGGCGCTGATTTTCCAGTCGGGCGTGACGACGAGCGCGATCATCACCGATCTCTCCGGCCGCGGCCTCGGCATGGCGATCGTGCGCGAGAAAGTCGAACGCCTCGGCGGGCAGATTTCGATTTATTCGGAGCCGGGAATGGGGACGATTTTCCGAATGCTGCTGCCCGTGACGCTCGCGACGTTCCAGGGGATCGTCGTCACGGCAGCCACGCAGACGTTCGTCATCCCGACATCGGGCATCGAACAGATCGCCCGCGTGAAACGCGCCGCGATTCGCAGCGTGGAGAACCGCCCGACGGTGATCCTGAACGACCGCGTGGTCTCGCTCGCGGCACTGGCGGACGTGCTCGAACTGCCGCCCACGCCCACGCAGCAAGACTCACCGATGGTGGAGATCATCGTCCTCGGCACCGGGGAAAAGCGCATCGCCTTCGTCGTGGATGAAGTGGTCAACGAGCAGGAAGTCCTCGTCAAACCGCTCACCCGTCCGCTCGTCCGCGTGCGCAATGTCTCGAGCGCGGCAGTGCTCGGCGCGGGGACGCCGGTCCTGATCCTGAATGTCGCGGATCTTCTCAAATCCGCCGCGAAATTCGCGGGCAGCACGCGCCTCGCCGCGAATGCGGCGGACAAGGAGAAGGCCCCAAAAAAGCGCGTGCTCGTCGCCGACGATTCCGTGACCTCGCGCATGCTGCTGAAGAACATCCTCGAAGCCGCCGGCTACGTGGTGACGACCGCGGTGGATGGCGTCGAGGCGTTCGGCGCACTGCAGCGGGAGAAATTCGACCTCCTCGTGACGGATGGCGAGATGCCGCGCATGGACGGCTTTGTCCTCACCGGAAAAGTGCGCGCCGATCGCAAGCTCGCGGACTTGCCCGTGATCATCGTCACCGCGCTCGGCTCCACCGAGGATCGCGACCGCGGCATCGAGGCCGGCGCGAATGCCTACATCGTGAAAAGCACCTTCGATCAGAACAACCTGATCGACATCATGAGAAAGCTGATCGCATGAACCCCGACGGGACGATTCGCGTGATGGTGGTCGAAGACTCGAAGGTCTCGAGGGATCTGCTCGTCCACATCCTCTCCTCGGATCCGGCGCTCTGCGTCGTCGCTTGCGCCGGCAGCGGCGAGGAGGCGATCGCCATGCTCGCGGAATGCAATCCCGATGTGGTGACGATGGACATCGTGATGCCGAAAATGGACGGCATCGAAACCACGCGCCGGCTCATGGAGACATATCCGCTGCCGATCGTAGTCGTGAGTTCCGTCTATAATCCCAACGACGTCGCGCAGACGCTCCGCACGATGGAGGCCGGCGCAGTCGCCGCAGTCGCAAAGCCACCGGGCGTCCAGCACCCGACCTACGCGGCCCGCGCGAAGAAACTCATCGAGACGGTGAAGGCGATGTCGGAAGTCCGCGTCATCCGGCACTGGCCAAAGACGCGCCGCGCGCCGCAGCCCGCCACGCTCCCGGAAGTGCGGCCCAAGATGGAGATCAAGCTCATCGCCATCGGCGCCTCGACGGGTGGCCCGGTGGTCCTGCAGACGATCCTCTCGCTGCTGCCGAAGCCGCCGCCGGTGCCGGTGGTGATCGTGCAGCACATCAGCCCCGGCTTTGTGCAGGGCCTCGCGGACTGGCTGGCCGTCGCGAGCGGCATCCCCGTGAAAGTCGCGGTCGGCGGCGAAATTCTTCATCCCGGCCGCGTGTACCTCGCGCCCGACGAATGGCAGATGCGAATCGAGAAAGATGGCACGCTCTCCTGCGTTGCGGACGATCCGGAGCACAATCTGAAACCCTCCGTGTCGTATTTTTTCCGCTCCGTCGCGACGAGCTACGGTCCCGCCGCCGTCGGCGTGCTGCTCACCGGCATGGGCCGGGATGGCGCGACGGAGCTGAAGCAAATCCGCGACGCCGGCGGGATCACCTTCGCGCAGGATCAGGAGTCGTCCGCCGTCTTCGGCATGCCCGGCGAGGCGATCAAATGCGGCGGCGCGATGTACGTGCTGTGCCCCGAGGCCATTGGCGACGCACTCCGCGCGCTTCTTTCAAAATCCACCTCCGCGAAAAATCCCTCCCCATGAGTGCGCCGAACGAAATCCTCATCGCCGAGGACAGCGCGACGCAGGCGCTCCGCCTCCAGTCTATCCTCGAGGCACGCGGCTACCGCGTCACTTCCGCACGGAATGGACAACTCGCGCTCGATGCCCTCGCCACGCTGCGGCCCGCGGCGATCATCAGCGACATCCAGATGCCGGTGCTGGATGGCTTTGAGCTTTGCCGCCGGATCAAAGCGGACCCGCAGCTTGCTTCGATCCCGCTCATCCTGCTCACCACGCTTTCCGCGCCGCAGGACATCATCCGCGGCCTCGAGTGCGGCGCGGATAATTTCGTCGTGAAGCCGTACGAGGATGATTTTCTCCTCTCAAGACTCGATACCGCGCTCGCGAATCGCGACATCGGGCATGACGACACGGCGGGCGGCATCCCGATCCATTTTGCGGGAAAGCGCTACCTCATCTCCTCCCATCGCCGGCAAATTTTGAGCCTGCTGCTCTCGACTTACGAGACCGCACTGAAGACCAACGAGTCGCTCATCGCCGCACAGGAGGCGCTGCGCGCCGCGCAGGATCAGTTGATCGAGGCGGAGAAATTCCAGTCCGTCGGACGCCTTGCCGCCGGCGTCGCGCACGAGGTGAAAAACCCGCTCGCGATCATCGAAATGGCCGCCGACCTGCTCGCGACGAAGCCCGACGCCGAGACGGTGGAGATCCTCATCGGCGAGATGAAGGAATCCGTCCGGCGCGCAAACCAAGTCATCACCGGCCTCATGGATCTCTCCATCGCCGACGAATCCGGCATGAAGGACGCGTCGCTCGACGCCGTCACCGATCGCGTCCTCACCGCGCTCGAAGCCGACATCGCGCGCGCCAAAGTCACCGTCGTCCGCGACTACGCGCCGGCCATGCCGCTCTGCCGGATCGATGTTCCGAAAGTCGAGCAAGTCATCTCCAACGTCATCTCCAACGCCCTGCAGGAAATGCCGAACGGCGGCACCCTCACGGTCAGTACGGCCAAAAGCGTGCTCCTTCCGGCGGAAGTCAATTTCGAGTCCGGCGACCGCACCGGCAGCCGTATCCGGAGGGGCGACATCGCGGTCATTTTGAAAGTGCGCGACACCGGCAGCGGGATCGATCCGGCGAATCTGAACAAGGTCTTCGATCCGTTTTTCAGCACAAAGCCGACCGGCAAAGGCATCGGCCTCGGTCTCACCGTCGCGCGCAAATTCATGGAACTGCACGCCGGCCGCATCACCCTCGCCAACGCCGCCGATTCCGGCGCCGAGGCAACGCTGAGTTTCAAAGCGGTCTGAGAAGGTGGAGCGAAAGTCGGGATAAACGCAGAGGCGCAGAGACGCAGAGAAAAGTGACGGCAGGTCGCTGACACATCATTCTTTTCTTCCTCCGCGTCTCTGCGTCTCCGCGTTTCAAAATGCAGATTCTTCCGCTCCGCGCGATCACCCGCAGCGCGCCGCCTACCCCAGCCACTCGCGCAGTTTCGCGAGATCCTTCTTCATGTTCGCGATCATCTCCGCGCCCGTGCCGAGCGTCTTGTATTCGTGATGCTGGCAGAGCGGACCGGCAAATTTGGTCGTCTTCAAATTCGTGAGGAAACTGCGATGCACCGCGCCTTCGCCGAAATTGCACCACGCCGGCTGCCAGCCCTTCTCGGTCTTCTGCCATTCGAAATCCTTCAGGAACACCGCGACATACCACGGCTCCATGAGCCGCGCCTGAATCGGCCACGACAGCCCGCCTTCGAGCGTCGCGTGCCCGATGTCAAAGCACACGCCGATGTGCTTCGGATCGAGGTCGCGCATCATCGTCCACAGGTCCCATAGCGGAGCGCCGACATAGTCCGCGCCGGAATGATTCTGCCAGCCGCCCTGCACGCCGACTTCGGCATTGAACGCCGCGAGATCCCGCAGCGCCGCGCCCTGCTCGCGCACGGTGTCCGGGATTGGCTTGTCCTTCGCGTATTTGGAAAACCCAAAGCGGTATTTTTTGATCCCGAGCTTCGCGCAGGTGCGGAGGATTTTCTCGGCGAGCGGATCGACCTTCGTGATTTCCGTGGTCACGATCTCCACGGTCTTCCCGCGTTTCGCCAGCGCCTCGGCCATCTTCGGCAAATCCTCCTCCACGCGCTCGGGCAAAATGTGCCCGGCCTTCGCGCGGACGCCGCACTCGATGCCGTCCCAGCCGACATCCGCGACGAGGTCCGCCGTTTCGTCCGGACTCAATTTGTCGAACGGTTTGCTGAACGCGATGATTTTCCAGGGATTCACAGGTGCGGCGGTGACGTGCGACACGCTGGCAGCCAGCGCCGCAGCCGCAAGCGCGGACTGCATTGCAAATTCACGACGGGAGATGGGGGCGTTCGGATTCATGCGAAAAGACGATTTGGATTTCGGCGAGGACAACGCATTCCGGCCTGGAGCGCGAGAAAGTTTCTGCGCCGATCAACGGATCTCCAGTTCAGCGTCAGGTGCCGGTTGCGCGTTGAGAGTCCGCTTCCTCTCCGGCTGAATCATCGTCTTCAAATCGCATAAGCCATGACTCATACTCTTCAAATCGAGTAAACCGAAATGCCGGTTCCTTCCCGAAGACCCGCTGTGTGTTGACAATTTCTTCGAACATCAGGGCCACACGATCAAGCGTGCGATGCGCCCCCCAGGCGATTCGAATTGCTCGCACAGTATAAACGTGTCCATGCGCAGGTAGTGCATTACAGAATGCACTCTGTTCATCAGAAAACGAATCATCAAGGCAGACCATTTTCCATCCTACTAACAATTTTTCCAGCTTCACATGCACAGGCGATTCTTCCGCCCATGTTAAAGCATTCATGGTGTTCATAGGATTCTTGGCAACTTCCGATTAGATTTCCTGGAACCCGGATGCCCCATAGGTGTAAAAATGCCAAGTAACTGTCTGGTTAGCAAGGCTGCCGAAGATAACGAGCTGGCGGCGGAGCGTAGCACAATCTCCGAAAATGTCGGCGCCTTGAATAATCTTCGTGTAGCGATCTAAATAGAAACTGCGGAGATCAGGCGTGCCGGAGTAAGTGATAAGCACCTTTAATGGCGCGTTGAATAGTTGAAGCTTGTTCATCTCAACCCCACTATGGGTTGGATCATTCTCGTGCTCCATCGCGATGCTGATGCACTTGGCATAGATCGCTGTAGGACCGAAATGCTCAGTGTCTCGCTCGGAGTAAAAGATTGAATCTAAATAGTAATAGTTCCCGTTGAAGACTGAGATACCAAGCTCGGCAGCGATCTTCGGGAAGACAATGTCGAGCATGAGGGCGGTGTAATCCCGTTTGGCGTCCCAAAGCGCAACGATGTCTGATTCGACGGACGCGACTGCGTTCAGTAATGCGTCTTTGAATTGATTCGGCGTGATTCTTGTCATGGTGGTGTTAGTGACCTAACAGTCGATTCGACTGAGCACAAGCGACGAGTTGATTCCGCCGAAGCCGAACGCGTTGTTCATCGCGCGGCGGAAGCAGTAGCCGAATTGTTTCACGGAATTCGGTTCTTGAAATACTCGGGATGACGACTCGCGTGCGCCACAGCGATGACGAGCACTTGATCCTCATCGGCGACGAATGCGACATAGTATGGAAATCCGGGAAGGCCGACGCGCCGGTAGCCACCCGGACGGAATCGCCAAAGCAGCGGATGCTGAACGATCGCCGCGCACACGCTTTCGATCTCCGCGCGAAACCTGGAGCCAAGGCCCGCAGAGCGCGCTTCGTAATCCCCCGTGATGCACTCGACCTCCGCTGAAGCCTCGGGAAGAAACTCCAAGACAAAACTCATCGGTCACGGAGCGATCTGCCTCAAGCGCGCAAACACCTCTCCTGCCGGAATCGGCTTGGACTCTCCGGCCTTCCACCGCGCGATGTGAAGCGCAATCTCCGCTTCCCATGCTGCCTCGGCACCCGGCTCCGGTTCCAGATCCACGCTTTCCAAAAGCTGACGCGCCAGTGCGAGGCGCTGATCCGCGGGCAGGACGAGCGCGTCGTGTGAGAGGGCTTCGAGTGTGGCAGGCATGACCGTATGATATGGCCGAAGTTTCGGGACGTCGAACTGGAAAATTGGGCGCGCACTGCCGCTAACTTTCCACCAACCCAAGCACGAGCGACGAGTTGATTCCGCCGAAGCCGAACGCGTTGTTCATCGCGCGGCGGAAGGTGTGGGCGCGTCCGGTGTTCGGCACGATGTCAATGTCGCAAGCCGGATCGGGCGTGCGGTGGTGTAGCGTCGGCGGGAGCCACTGGTCGCGCAAGGCGAGCGCGCAGATCGCCGTCTCCATCGCGGCGGTCGCGCCGAGCGGATGCGCGGTGAAGGGCTTCGTGCCGCTGACGGGCGGCGGCGTTTTTCCGAAGACGGTGCGGACGCACAGGACTTCGTTGGCGTCGTTGAGCTGCGTGCTGCTGGCGTGCGCATTGATGTAGCCGATGTCGCGCGGCGCGAGGCGTGCGTCGGCGAGGGCGGACGACATGCAGGCGATCACGCTTTCACCGGAGGGCAGCGGACTCGTCATGTGAAAGGCGTCGTTGTTCAGCGCGTATCCGAGCACCTCGGCATAGATGCGCGCACCGCGGCGGACGGCATGCCCGTGCTCCTCGATCACGAGCGAGCAGGCGCCTTCGCCCATCACGAAACCATCGCGCTCTTTGTCGAAAGGCCGGCACGCAAATGCAGGCGGCTCGCCCTGCCAGCGGCTCATCGTGCGGATGAAATCGAACGATCCAAACGTGAGCGGACACAGCGGTGCCTCGGCCCCGCCGGCGATCATCACGTCGGCCATTCCGTCGCGGATGTACCGCAGCGCTTCGCCGGCAGCGACCGCACCGCTCGCGCAGGAATTCGACGACGTGTTGCCGGGGCCGCGGAAGCCGCACTCGATCGCGATGTTGCTGTGCGCGCTGCCGCCGAAGACTTGCAGCGCGAGCGTCTGGTTCACGCCGCGCGGACCCTTTTTCAAAAAGCGCGCGTGCTCGGCCTCGGCATTCGAGATGCCGCCGAGCGCGGTGCCGAAGCTCACGCCGCGCCGCGCATCGGGCGTCTCGCGGCTCCACGGCAGCCGCGCGTCTTCGAGCGCGAGCAGCGCGGAGGCGACGGCAAACTGCGCGTAGCGATCGAGGCGCTTGAGCCGGTTCGGTGCGAAAAATTGCGAGGGATCCCAGTCGCGAATCTCGCCGGCCTGACGCGCGCGAAACATGGAGGCGTCGAAAAAAGTGACCGGCGCGATGCCGCTGCGGCCCGTGCGGATCGCAGACCAGAATGCCTCAAGACCGATGCCGCATGCCGCGATGGGACCGATACCGGTGATCACGGCGCGGCGGCGCGGCGGGGAATTCGTGGAATCGGAATTATTCAATTGGAGAATGGAGATCGTTCAGGCAATCGCATCGCGAGTCGCAGAGTGCCGGGACCGCACAGGAAAATAGGAGCGCACGCTTCCAGCGTGCCGCGTCCGGCATCCTTGCCGGACGCAGGGCGAAGGCGGCAGATGCCCGCCGCCCACCTGCGCAAAGCGGGTCGCAAACGCGGAGCCTCTGCAATTTGCGGCAGGATGCCGCAAAGGACACGCTGAATGCGTGTGCTCCCATTTTCCTGCGTGCCGCACATGCCTCGATTGAATCGGGTGCAAGTCCGGTTGTGTTCGGAGCAATTTTTTCACGGTCAGTTTGCCGCGTGCTCTCCGCCGCGGAAGACACTCCAGCGGGTGAAACATTCATCGCCGACTGTTCGCATTTCGACGAGCCGCAGGTGCGTGCTCTTCGGGAGAAACTTTCCGGCGACGCCAGTGAGCGTCGGCGCGGCGGTGCCGCCGAAGACGAACGGGCAGAGCGTGAGATGGATTTCGTCGAGGAGATCGTGCGCGGCAAATTCGCGCAGCAGCGTGCCGCCGCCTTCGCAGACGAGGCGCTTCACGCCGTAGTCGGCGTGAAGGATCGCGAGCGCGAGCGCGAGGTCCACCGTCAGCGTGGGATGCAGAAAAATGTCGGCAACTCCGGCAAGTGCGTCGCGCGTGGCGGCGGGCATTTTTTTCGTCGTGAAAATGACGATGGGCGCGCCGGCCGATTGGAAGACGCGGAGCGTGGGAGCGATGCGTCCGCTGTTGCTGACGATGACACGCAGCGGCGGCTTTTTTCCGCGGACGCCGGGGATGCCCATCGTCATCGTGTCGGACGCGAGCGTGCGCGCGCCGACGAGGACGGCATCGCAGCCTGCGCGGATTTTCACGAGGCGGCGTTTGTCGCGCGTCGAGGAGAAATCGCTCGGGGTAAAATTCCGCGTGCTGATGCGTCCGTCGGCGGTGAGCGCGAAGTTCGCGGTGACGAATGGACGCGGCAGCGTCGGTTTCACACGCGCGGCAGCCATCACCCGAGATGCGTCCCCTGCATTTGCGCTTCGGTCTCTGCGCGGATCGCGGCGCGCTCGGTGCGGCTCGGGCGGTAGAAAATGTAGAATATCCCGCCGATCAATCCCCAAAACGCGATGCACAAATAGCCGAGCACGGAGATCGCCGTCGCCACGCCGTCGGCGAGATTCGCGAGGGGCGTGAGCATTTCGTCGAATATTTTTTCCCGCGTGCCGAGTCCGCCCGGCGTGAGCGGCAGCGCGGCGACTCCCTCGATCACCGGCAGCGCGGAATACAGTTCGAGCGCGGAGGGCTTGCGCGGGCCGGAATCCTCGATCGACTTCGTCGCGCACCAGAACGTCGTGTAGTGCGCCGTGTGCGCGAGGATCGAAATGAGGATCGCACTCAAAGTCGCGAGCCATGCGCGACCGTAGAGCGCGTAAGCTCCGGAGATGGTCGCGAGAAAATGATGGCCAGGCATTTTCGCCGGCAGCGCATGGACGAGCCGCAGACCCGAGACGAGGCCCGCGAGCAGGATGCCGGAGACGCTGACCGCAAGGACACCGAGCACGGTGTACACGCAGCTCTTCGTGATCGGATCGCTCGTGAGCCAGTCCCAGCGAAAAGCGGTGATCGCGACGGTGAGGATGCCGACGCCGAGCAGGCCGAGCAGGCGATCCATGACCACGCTGAGCGCGGCGGAAGTCTTGCGACCGACGGGCGCTTCCTTGAGCAGGTAGTAGCCTTTGATCAAATCACCGCCGGTGCCGCCGGGGATGAAGAGGCTGAAGAACAGGCCGACCATGAGCAGCCCGTAAAGCCGCCCCCACGAAAGATGGACGCCTTGCACGCGCAGCAAAATCTGCCAGCGGAT
This sequence comes from Chthoniobacterales bacterium, assembly GCA_038239865.1. GTDB lineage: Bacteria > Verrucomicrobiota > Verrucomicrobiia > Chthoniobacterales > Chthoniobacteraceae > SXWH01. The sequence goes on along the minus strand of JBBSEI010000031.1, from coordinate 14,301 downwards.
GCCGGCGAGAATCTCGAACAGGCCGTACGCGCCGACGCCCGCGGCGAGCCACCACCAATTTGCCTGATGCAGCGCGTCGTTCAGCGCATGGCGCTTGCCCTCGTCGCGGAAGACCCACCACAGCAGCAGCGCGGTGACGGCGATCTGAAAAAGTGCGAGCGCGGATTTTTTCATGCGCGCGGTGCGGTGTGGGCGGTCGCGCTCATTCGCCGAACTTCTCCTTCCACTTCGCGAGCGCCGTCGTGATTTCTTCCTTCGTCCGGCGCGGGCTCATTTCAAAGACGAAGAGCGTGTCCTTTGGCAGCAGTGGGATGAGCCGGTCGTATTCCACGCCGCCCGTGAATGGAGCCATGTGATCGCGGCCAGGCCACTGCGTGTCGTGGAGATGGCAGCCGATGAGCCGCGGCGCGACGCGCGAGAGCCACTCGAAGTGATCGAGGAAGCCGACGTTGTGCTTCACCTGCACGTGGCCGAAGTCGTGCCAATACCCGACGACCTCGGGATTCATGCGCCCGAGCACGTCGAGCATTTCGCGCTCGCTCGGGATTTCCTCGAAGCTGTGCCGGCTCTCGACGCCGAGCTTGATCCCGCGCTCGCCCGCGTAATCCACGACGCGGCGCAGGCATTCGATCATCCGCAGAAAGGGCGGCACCTGCTTCGCCTCGCGCTCGCGCACGGCCTGCAGCTTGAGCGCGACGTATTCTTTCGAGAGGTGCTTCCCCTCCTCGGCGAGCTTCACGAGTTCGCCGGTGTAGTCGCCGATCGGCACGGAGCCGAGGTGCATCACGACGAATTTCGCGCCGAGGCGCTTCGCAAAATCGATCGTCTTGAAGCTATGCCGCACGGCGCGGTCACGCTCGCCGTCGTGCGGCGAACTGAACTGGTAGCAGTCGGGCGACGCGCGCGGAATCTCGGGCGGCAGCGGGCAGAAATTGTGGAGCGACGTGATTTTCACGCGGCCGGCCTCGCACATTTTCAGGATGCCCTCGGCGAGCAGCAGGCGGATGCCATGGCCGAGTTCCACATTTTGAAAACCGAGATCCAGGATTTCTTCAAGCATCGCAGCCCCATCGGTGTGACGAGCGGAATTCCAGCAAGTTGAACAGCTCAGCATGTGCGGGGACAGAAGCGGAGATCGGCGGGATTCGCAACTCGCAAACGGAGAGGAGCGAGGGCTCGGCGACTTGGCGTTGAGCGTTGGACGTTGAGCGTTGGACGTTGAGCCCCGCGCAGCGGATGTGTCCCGGCTCGAACACTTTTTCTCAATCGAGCGACGCCTGCGGCGGGCTTAACTCTTAACTCTTAACTTTTAACTCGGAAGGCTCCGAACGCGCGCTCAGTTCGCCCAAGTGATCAGCCGCAATTCATGCTCCTGGATCAAATTCGGATGCGTGGGGATGACGCGAACGCTCAGGCCGTAGCTGCCGCTTTCCCGGGCCGGGATCGCGCCGGCAAAACGGAAGGCTCCGCTGCCAAGTTTTTCGACCTGCTTGAGGTCGATGGTCACGGGGTGCGAGATCTCGCCGTCGCTGTGCTCGCCGACGAGCGCCTGCACGCGGACAAACTCCGGCGCGATCGGACCGAGCGACGTGCGCACGCTCACTTCGACGGCGTCGCCGACGGTCACGTTCGTGCCGTTGCCGGTGTGAATTTTCACGTCGGCGAGTTTCACGTGCGACCAGTCGCGGCGAATGTTGTCCTTCCAGCGCGCGACCTCGACTGCCTTTTTGCACGAGTCCGCGGTGAGTGTCACGTGCGCGGCGGCGGCACGATCGTAGAGGCGCTCGGTGTATTCCTTCACCATGCGGTGCGTGTTGAAAACGGGGACAATCGTGCGGATGGATTCGCGCATGAGATTGATCCACGCGAGCGGCAGGCGGCCGTCTGGCTTCGCGTAATAGAGCGGCAGGATCTGCGTTTCGAGGACGTGGAAGAGGCTGTGGACATCCACCTCATCTTCGAAATGCGGCTCCGGCGGAATCGTGCTCTCGGGAATTTCCGGACCGATGGCCCAGCCGTTTTTCCCCGAATGCGCCTCGCACCACCAGCCGTCGAGCACGCTGAGATTCAGGCCCCCGCTCGGCGGGAGTTTCATGCCGCTCGTGCCGCTCGCCTCGAGCGGGCGGCGCGGATTATTCAGCCAGAGATCGACGCCCTGATAGAGCCGGCGACCGACGTAATGATCGTAGTCTTCGACGAAAACAATGCGCCCCTCGAACTCCGGCAGGCGGCTGAATTTGTACACGTCCTGGATGAATTTTTTTCCCGGCTCGTCCTTCGGATGCGCCTTGCCCGCGAAGACAAACTGCACGGGATGCTCCTTGTTGTTCATCAGCTTCGCCAGCCGCTCGCGGTCGTTGAAGAGCAGGGTCGCGCGCTTGTACGTCGCGAAGCGCCGCGCGAAGCCGATCGTGAGCACCTCGGGATTCAGCATCCGCGAGATGGTGCGGACTTTCTCCGGCGTGTCGCCGATCCGCGTCCACTGCAGGCGCGTGCGCTCGCGGATGAATTCCAGCGTGCGCCGCTTCTGCCGCTGGTGGACTTCCCACAATTCTTCGTCCGGGATGTCCTGCACCTTCCGCCAGAAATCCTTGTCCGTGAGATGCTCCTCCCAACCGGGCAGATACTTGTCGTAAATCTTGATGAAATCCGGCGCCATCCAGGTCTTCGTGTGGATGCCGTTCGTCACACTCGTGATCGGCACCTCGTCCTGCGGCACGCCGCGCCACACGTCCTTCCACAGCCCCTGCGACACGCGCCCGTGCAGCGCGGAGACGCCATTCGCATGGCGGCTCGATCGCAGCGCGAGGATGGTCATGCTGAACGGCTCCGTGGCATCCACGCGCGTCTGACCGAAGCTCGCGAAAGTCTCAAAATCGATTTTCACCGACGCCGGATAATCGCCGAAATATTTCCGCATCAGATCGAGCGGGAACGCGTCATTTCCCGCGGGCACCGGCGTGTGCGTCGTGAAGACATTGCCGGACGCCGTGGCCTGGAGTGCGGCGTAAAAATTCAGCCCCTCCTCGGCCACGCGCCGGCGGATGAGTTCCAGCGAGAGGAAGGCCGCGTGCCCTTCGTTCATGTGGTACACGGCGGGCTTGATGCCGATGGCGTTCAGCGCATGCACACCGCCGATGCCGAGGATGATCTCCTGCTTGATCCGCATCTCATGGTCGCCGCCGTAAAGCTGCGCCGTAATCTCGCGATCCTCGGGCGCATTTTCCGGCACGCTCGTATCCATGAGGTAAAGCGTGATGCGACCGACGGCCAGTTGCCACACGCGCACCCGCACCCAGCGGTCGAGGATTTTGACGCCGATCGTCAGGTGATTTTTCTCCGCGTCGAGCACCGGCTGCACCGAGAGGTGGGAGAAATTTTGGTTCAGCGCAAGATTCTCCTGCCAGCCCTCCTTGTTGATCTGCTGTTTGAAATATCCGTGCCGATACAGCAGCGACACCGCGACGAACGGCAGATCGAGATCACTGGCAGATTTGCAGTGATCGCCTGAGAGAATGCCCAGGCCGCCCGAGTAATTCGGGAACGATTCGTGAAAGCCAAATTCCGCCGAGAAATAGGCGACCGGTCCGGCCATCACCGCATTTTTCCGCGTCTTGCCCCACGTGTCCTTGCGCCCGATGTAGGCGTCGAATTTCGCCACCACGCTTTTCATCTCCCGCAGGAAATCGTCGTTCGCCGCGAACTCCTCGAGCCGCGCCTGCCGGCAAAGCTGCAGCAGCCGGACCGGATTGTGATTCGTCCGCTGCCAATTTTCCGGATCGACTTTGCGGAAGAGCGCGCGTGCCGAAGGCTCCCACGTCCACCACAGATTGAGTGCTAGCCGGCGCAGCGGTTCGAGCTGGGCGGGCAGTTTCGGGACGACGTTATAAGTGTGGATCGGTTGCATGTTTCCCTTTCTTGAGGTGCGGATTTCTGGCTGGCGGTTCTGGGAAAGGGAGCAAGCGGGCGACCGTAGCGTCCCGCCCACTCGCGGCAAGAAACTTTCTCCCAGCAGCCTCATCGTCATCGCGAGCAGTACCCGGAGGAAGGCGAGGCGCGGAATCATTTTGCGCCGCGCTGCGCTCTGCTCCACGCTGCCTCCCGTGAAACGCGCCATCTACGCAGGCTCCTTTGATCCGATCACCAACGGCCATCTCGACGTGCTCACGCGCGCGGCAAAGGTCTTCGATCAAGTGGTGCTCGCCGTCGCGGTGAATTCGGAAAAGACGGGACTTTTCTCCACGGAGGAACGCGTGACGCTGCTGAAGGAAACCGTCGCGCCGCTGCCAAATGTCCGCGTGACGCACTTCAACGGACTGCTCGTGGAATTTGCGCGCATCGAAAAAGGCACCGCGATCATCCGCGGGCTGCGCGCGGTGAGCGACTTCGAGTTTGAATTCCAGATGGCGCTGATGAATCGCCGGCTCGAACCCACGCTGGAGACGCTCTTCCTCATGCCGAAGGAGGAATACAGCTACGTGAGTTCGCGGCTCGTCAAAGAAGTCGCGCGCCTCGGCGGCGATGTCGCGGCGTTCGTGCCGCCGTGCGTGGACCGCGCGCTGCGCGCGAAATTTTCCCGCTGAAAATCGGCGCCCGTTTGCATTCCGCGCGCATCCCGCTACGATGCGACGACAATGAAGGTTCATGTCTTACAGATTCCCGAAGACGGGATGCATTTGGAAGGTGAGGAACCGTCCGAAATCCTCGATCTCCACAGCACCCGCGCCCGCGCGACCGGGCCGATCGAATACTCGCTCGATGTCGGCCTGAGCGAAGGCGGTTTTTTCGCCACCGGCTCGCTCGCCGTGCCGATCGAATGCGAGTGCGTGCGCTGCCTCGAAAAATATTCCCGCTCGCTGAGGGTGGAAGATTTCGCCTGCCAGATGGAACTCGAGGGCCGTGAGATGGTGGACTTGACAGAACAGGTGAGGGAGGACATTCTCCTCGCCCTTCCGGCCTATCCGCATTGCGATTGGGATGGCGAAAAGGTCTGCAAAGCCCAGTTCCGCGACGCACCCAGCGAAGCCGAGCCACTCGACGACCATCGCGATGTCTGGAAGGGCCTCGATCACCTGAAACTTTAACCACACACCAATCATGGGAGTCCCAAAACGTAGAAAATCAAAGATGCGTCTTCGCACGCACAAGGCATCACTCCGCTGGCATGCGCCGCTGCTGAACAAGTGCGGCCAGTGCGGCAGCACCATCCGCTCCCACCGCGCGTGCCCTTCCTGCGGCTACTACCGCGGGCGCCAGGTGCTCACGATCGCCGGGGCGTAATCCCCGAGGTCCAGATTTTTTCAGCCGCCCCGCATCCCCGCGCGGGCGGCTGAACTGTTTTTTCCCTTGCCCGTCACGCCATTGCCATCTCGCATCGCACCCCGATGCTGACCCGATGAAAATCGCGCTCGACGCCATGGGCGGCGACCACGCCCCGCAAAACATCATCCACGGCGCGGTGCTCGCGCTGCGCGCCTTCCCGCACATCTCGCAGCTCTTCCTCACCGGCGACACCGCGCGCATCGGGGCTGAGTTGAAAAAGCACGCCTGCAACGACGCACGCATCGAGATCGTCCACACCACGCAGATCGTGGACATGGCCGACAGCGGACTCGATGCGGTGCGAAAAAAAAAGGACAGCTCCGTCTCGCGAGCCGTGGATCTCGTGAAGGAAGGCAAGGCGCAGGCCGTCGTCAGCGCCGGACATACCGGCGCGGCGGTCACCGCCTCGCTCATCAAGCTCCGCACGCTCCCCGGCGTGGAGCGCCCAGCCATCGCGACCATCATGCCCTCGCTCGGCAAGCATTGGGTGCTCATTGATGCCGGCGCAAACCCGGACGCCGAGCCTTCGCACCTCGTTCAAAATGCGATCATGGGAGCCACCTATGCGCGCCATGTACTCGGCCGGGAAAATCCCGAAGTCGGCCTCATGTCGAATGGCACCGAGGAGGAAAAAGGCAACGCACTTTCCAAGGAAGCCTGCACGATGATCCGCGCTGCCGGCGCGCAGATCAATTTCCGCGGCAACGTCGAGGGCCACGACATCTGGCATAACCCGCCCGACGTCGTCGTCACCGACGGCTTCACCGGCAACATCCTCCTCAAGTCCAGCGAGGCGCTCGCGCACGCGATCTTCGACATGGTGAAGACCGAGATCCGCGCCGGCTTCCGCACGAAAATCGGCGGCCTCCTCGCGAAGCCCGCATTCAAGCGCGTCCACAAAAAGACCAACGCCGACGAATACGGCGGCATGCCGCTGCTCGGACTGAACGGCATCATCATCATCTCGCACGGCGGAGCATCCGCCATCGCGATCATGAACGCCCTCCGCATGGCCTGCGAAAGCATCAGCCACGAGGTCAACCCGCACATCGTCGAGGCAATCAAGATTCACCATGACTCCACCACTCCAGCCCCGCACGCGAACGCACCTGCCTAGGCGCACCGTCTCCATCATCGGCACCGGCAGCTACCTTCCCGAGAGGGTGCTCACCAATGCCGAGCTGGAAAAAATGGTCGAGACCTCCGACGAGTGGATCACCAGCCGCACGGGAATCAGGGAGCGCCGCATCGCCGCCGACGATGAATTCACCAGCGACCTCGCCGCGAACGCCGCGAAGGCCGCGATCGAAAATGCGGGCATCGGCGCGGACGAGATCGATCTCATCATCGTTGCGAGCATCACGTCCGACATGTTCATGCCGAGCACCGCGTGCCTCGTACAGACGAAGATCGGCGCGAAAAAAGCCGCCTGCTTCGACATCAGCGCCGCGTGCTCCGGCTTCCTCTACGCCATCGAGATCGCCCAGCAGTTCATCACCTGCCAGACCTTCAATACGATCCTCGTCATCGGCGCGGACAAGCTCTCCAGCATCGTCGATTGGAAAGACCGCAACACCTGCGTGCTCTTCGGCGACGGCGCAGGCGCGGCCATCCTCCGGCACCGCGCGCACGGCCACGGCGTCATCGCCACACGGCTCGGTAGCAACGGCGAACTCGCCGACCTCCTCCAAGTCCCCGGCGGCGGCAGCGCGTGCCCCATCACCGTCGAAAACGCCGGCCAAAATCTCGCGACCATCCGCATGAAGGGCACCGAGACCTTCAAGCACGCCGTCAACGGCATGGTGGAAAGCGCACGCCAAGTGCTCGACGACGCCGGCCTGGATCCCGAAGACCTCACCTGCGTCATCCCGCACCAGGCAAATCTCCGCATCATTAACGCCGTCGCCGAACGCCTCGAACTCCCCATCGATCGCTTCATGGTAAATCTCGATCGCTTCGGCAACACGAGCGCCGCCGCAGTCGCCATCGCCCTCGATGAAGCCAACCGCACCGGCCGCATGAAAGTCGGCGACTACGTCCTCCTCGTCGTCTTCGGCGGCGGGCTGACGTGGGCGAGTTCCGTCATTCAGTGGTAAAACTCACAACGCCCCAACAGCGCAACACCCTGCCCGCACTTGTCGCCGGAAAGCACATTTGCATGTCTCGGGTAGGGTAGGCGTCCCGCCTGCCGGGTCGCGCGTCCCGCGTGACACATCCTGCCGCCGAAAGATCCTCGCCGCACGAATTTGCCCGGCTGAACACCAATACCCTCCCCGTGCTCACCGACACTCACGCCCACCTCGACTACCCGGAATTCCAGTCGGACTTTCCCGCCGTCCTCGCCCGCGCCGAAGCCGCCGGCGTCACGCGCATGATCTGCATCGGCACCGGACTCGACAGCAGCCGCGCCGCCATCGCCCTCGCGGATAAATTCCCGCAACTCTGGGCCGTCGCCGGCATCCACCCGAACCACGTCCCCGACGAACGCCCCGACTTTCTCCCCGCGCTCCGTGAGATCGCGATGGCACGCCGCGTCTGCGCGATCGGCGAGACCGGCCTCGACTACTTCCGCCTCGCAAAAGACGACACCGCAGGACGCGCCGCACAAGCCACCGCATTCCGAGCGCAACTCGACCTCGCAGTCGAACTCAGCCTCCCCGTCGTCATCCACGAACGCGCCGCGTGGGACGACACGCTCGCCATCCTCCGCGAGTACACTGGCCGCGTGCGCGCCGTCTTCCACTGCTTCGGAAAATCTCCCGAGCACGCCCGCGAAGTCCTCGCGCTCGGACACCTCGTGAGCTTCACCGGCATCGTCACATTTAAAAACGCACCCGACGCGCAGGCCGCCGCCGCCACAGTCCCACTTGATTCATTCATGGTCGAGACCGACTGCCCCTACCTCGCCCCCGTCCCCCATCGCGGGAAAAAATGCGAGCCGTCATTCGTCCGCCACACCGCCGAGTACATCGCCGCGCTCCGTAGTATCCCCATTGAAGAACTCGCCGCCGCGACCGAGGAAACGGTGAACAGATTCTTTCGTTTCGACAAGCAGCCGCCGACGGAAGGAGCCGGGCTGACTTTCAGGTGAAGGCTTCAGACGGCCCCCCGGCAAACGATCAGCGTGCCCGCCTCCTTCCGTCGGCGGCTACGGATTCAGTCGCCGCGCTCTCACGAGCGCGGCTGCTGCCATCCGATCATTCAGCCGCGCCCTCGATCGCCTCGTCTTCGTCCTCATTCGCCACGACTGGCGCGATGCCTTGCAGCTTCTCCGTGCCCTTCAAGTCCATGAGTTTCACGCCCATCGTGTTCCGTCCGGTCTCGCGGATCTCCTTCACGCGCGTGCGCACCATCTGGCCTTTGTTCGTGATGAGCATGAGTTCATCGGAATCGCGCACGGTCAGCGCGCCCACGACCTTCCCGGTCTTGTCGCCGGTCTTCATCGTGATGATGCCTTTTCCTCCGCGCGACTGCACGCGGTAGTCGTCGAACACAGTGCGTTTCCCGATGCCGTTTTCGCCCGCGACGAGCAGCGTGCAGTCGGGACTCACGATCGCCGCAGCCACGACGATGTCGCCCTTCTCCGGACGGATGCCCCACACGCCGATCGAGTTGCGCCCCTGGTCGCGCATTTCCTCTTCGTTGAAACGAATGCTCTGCCCGTCCTTCGTCACGAGCACGATCTCGTTCGTCCCGGTCGTCATCTTGCAATCAATCAGCACGTCGCCCTTCTCGATCTGAATCGCGATGATGCCGCCCTTCCGGATGTTTTTGAATTCGCGCAGGCTCGTCTTTTTCACGATGCCGCTCTGCGTTGCGAAGACGATGAACAGCGTGTCCGCCCACGTCTCCTCCTCGGTCTTCTGCCCCTGCACGCGGATCGTCGCAGCGATTTTTTCCTCGGCGCGAAGCTCCAGCAAATTCGCGATGCTCCGGCCTTTCGACGCACGGCTTCCCTCGTCGATTTGGTGCACGCGCTCGACGTAGCACCGCCCGCTCTTGGTAAAAAAGACGAGGTAATCGTGCGTGGTGGCGGTGAAGAGGTGCTCCACAAAATCATCCGCGTCCTGCTCGGTCGCGCCTTCGCGCGTGACCATGCCCTTCACGCCTTTTCCCCCGCGCCGCTGCGCGCGATACGCGGAGACCGCCGTGCGCTTGATGAAGCCCGCGTGCGTGATGGTGATGATGCAGCCTTCGTTCGCGATGAGGTCCTCTATGTTGATCTCGCCCTCGTCCGGCACGATCTGCGTACGGCGCTCGTTGCCGTATTTTTCGCGGATCACGCGCAGCTCTTTTTTGATGATCGTGAAGACGCGCGTGTCCTTCGCCAGGATGTCGAGCAGGTCTTTGATCACTTCGAGAAGCCCGTCGTATTCCGTCTTGATCGCTACACGCTCGAGGCCGGTGAGCTGGTAGAGGCGCAGCTCGAGAATGGCGACGGCCTGCCGTTCGTTGAAAGCGTAGCGGCCGTCCACGAGCTTCGCGTCGCTGCGGATGAGGATGCCGAGTTGCTCGACGGCGCGCCGCGTCCACGAGAGCGCGAGCAGCTTGGCCTTTGCATCGTCGCGGTCGCTCGAGTCGCGGATAATTTTGATGAAGTCATCGAGGTTGTGCAGCGCGACGAGCAGGGCTTCGAGACGCTCGGCCAGATTCTCGGCTTCCTTCAAAAGGAAGCGCGTGCGCCGCAGGATGATCTCGCGCCGATGCTCGATGTAGCAGGAGATGGCGTCCTTGAGCGTGAGGAGCTTGGGCTTGCCGCGATCGATGGCGAGCATCGAGGCACTGAACGACGACTCGAGCGCCGTGTGCTTGAAGAGGTTGTTGATGACCACCTTCGGATTCGCGTCGCGCTTGAGGTCAATGACCACGCGCGTCTCCTCGTCCGACTCGTCGCGGATCGCGCTGATGTCCGTGATGATCTTGTCATTCACCAAATCCGCGATGCGCTCGACGAGCACCGCGCGGTTCACATTGTACGGGATCTCCGAGATGATGAGCTGCTCGCGCCCGCCCTTCACCTCCGCCACGCCGATCTTGCCGCGCACGCGCACCGCGCCCTTGCCCGTGTGGAAGTAGCTCTTGAAACCCGCCGAGCCGAGAATCTCGCAGCCCGTCGGAAAGTCCGGGCCTTTGACGAATTTCATCAGCCCGTCAATCGTGATGTCCGGGTCGTCAATTTGCGCGCAGATGCCGTCAATGATCTCCGCGAGATTGTGCGGCGGCATGTTCGTCGCCATGCCGACCGCGATGCCCGTGCCGCCATTCACGAGCAGATTCGGGAACGCCGCCGGCAGCACCGTCGGCTCCATAAGACGCTCGTCGTAGGTCGGGACAAAATCCACCGTCTCCTTGTCCATGTCGTCCATGAGCGCCGCGCCGAGATGCCGCAGCCGCGCCTCGGTGTAACGCATGGACGCCGGCGGGTCGCCCTCGACGCTGCCAAAATTCCCCTGTCCCTCGATGAGCATCTCGCGCATCGCCCAAGGCTGCGCCATGTGGACGAGCGTCGGATAAATCGCCTGGTCGCCGTGCGGATGATAATTGCCCATCGTGTCGCCGACGATTTTCGCGCACTTGATCGGCTTGCGATTCGGCAGCACGCCGAGGTCGCTCATCGTCACGAGAATGCGCCGCTGCGAAGGCTTCAGCCCATCGCGCGCATCCGGCAGCGCGCGGGAAATGATGACGGACATCGAGTAGTCGAGGAACGACTTCGACATCTCCTCGGCGACATTGATTGGCAGGACTTTTTCGTTTTGGTGATACATGCGGATTGGAAAGGTTGTTTTGTCTTTAGACAGGATTCACAGGATTTTCAGGATTAAAGGATTCGGCTGCGTGCAATTCATGGGTGTTCGCGAATTTGACGCGCGTTGATCTCGGCCGTGAAAAACGCGCCGGCGTAATCCCGTCCATCCTGCAAATCCTGTCTATCATCATGGCGCTCGCGACTGCAAATCCGGCGGCGCTTCGGGCTTCGCGCTTCGGAACTTGCGTTTGAATTGGAGACTTCGCGCGCCAAAATTGATGAGGAGGCCGAAGTCCTGTTCGAGCGCGGTGAGATAATTGACCGTTTGAACTTCGTGCTCCGCTGCCAGTGCCACGACCGCTTTCAATTCCACGATGAGCCAGCCGTTGATGAACAAGTCCGCCGAAAACTCGCCGACGATCACACCATCGTAGCGCACTTTCATCGGCTTCTCGATCTCGATGTCCAACCCAGTCTTTCGCAACTCGTGAACCAGCGCGTTCCGATACACAAACTCGACGAAGCCCGGCCCGAGCGCACGATGCACCTTCATCGCTGATCCAATGATCAACTCCGTCAATTCCTTCTCCGGCAAAGTCGAATTCATCCCGTAAAATCCTGCTCATCCCGTCAATCCTGTCCTCCATCAGCCGGTGTTTCGTTGAGGGAAAATAAGTGCGCAAATTGTGAAATCTGTGCATCGAGTTCCACGATGCGCGTCCGGGCGAAGCGTGCCTCGTCGCCGAGTTCATCCGCCGGGACGACTGCGACCTGTCCTTTGCGATCGATGACCAGAGGCCGACCGTCGCGGCGGTGCTCCTCGATGGTCGCGAGGAAGGCTTCATTCAGCGCCCGCTCGGAGAGCAAATGCATCGGAACCCCATGGGCAGGTGGAAAAGGTTTCGCGTTCATGCGGCGAGACTAAAGTCGGCGCGGACTTTTTCAAACGCCGCATTGTCGAGAATTTCGATTTCCGTCGCAGTGCCGTAGGCGAGCACGCGCGGCTTCATAACTTCGTTGGCGTGCAACGTCCATGTGTCCACGACCGGGCGATAGACGGAGAAGAGATTTTGCAGGCTCACTTTGAAGCGTCGGCGCAAGTCCGCCTCGGGCACATCATGTCCGCCTGCCGCGACGCGATCCGCGACACGCCGGATCGAATGTTCAACAGTCGGAAGCATGAGGTAATCGAGTTGGATGGTGTAGCCATCCGCCTTGGCCCTCTCGAACAGCCCGCGATAAGTCCTTCCACTGAGCGTGGTTTCGAGGCAAAAGCTGCGCCCATCGGCGACGAACTGACGGAAGCGCGTCAACACCAGTCGGCCAGCCTCCAGTTGAGCCCGCGCCGGTTGGAAAGGAGAAAGCCCGCGCGCGATTTCGTCGGCATTGAGAAAGTCGAGCAGCGAGAGTGTCTGCGGCGCGATGCGTCTGATGAAGGTAGTCTTCCCCGCACCGTTCGGGCCTGCGATGACGTAAAGCGATGCCATCAGGTGAGCGAAGCGACCTCTCGGACGGCATGACCCGACTCAATTTTGTGATACATCGCGCATTGGTTGAAAAAATCATTCATATGCTTCGCGCCGATGCCGGACTGCACTGATGTCCACGACTTCGGCAGCGTCGTTGATGGAGTAAAGAACGCGGTAATCGCCGACACGAATGCGCCAGAGGTCGCCGGAACCTTTCAGCTTCAGGCATCCCGGCGGGCGCGGATTTTTTGCGAGCGCCTCGATTTTTGGAAAGATCCGGTTCACGACAGTCGCATCAAGGCGTTCGAGGTCTTTTCGCGCGGAGCGTGCGAATGTGATGTTGAACTCACCCATTCAGTTTCCCGGCTTTGATCAGTTTGCGGCGCACGTCAGCCAGCGATTCACGCGGTTCGCTGCGGCGCTTTCTCACGAGCAGCGTGTCGTAAAAATCCTCCCACAGCACGCGGTTCCGCTTGAGATCAATCAACACGGCCGTCTTGTGCCCGGTTTCGTCGGTCAGGAATTGGATGCCGCTCATGGTTGTTTAGGGTTTGGTGTTTCGCTGGTGAAAGTTCGCAGGAAGCGCGTTTTGTGTCTTCCGATTTTCTCATGCTTCCTCGAGTTCACAACTTTCCGATAGTTCGGTAAGAAACTCCGGTTTCAGGTACTTCACGATTTCTGCGACTTGCGCGACTCGGTCCCGAAGTACCTTGAACGCGATATAACGGCAGATTCCTGCCAGCGGTGGCGAAAGTCGCGAGAATGTTGGCCGATTAACCTCGGTCATCACCTTCGCGCGCCGCTCTTCCGGAGCCACAAGATAAAGTGGAATGTTGATGTTCGGCTGCATCGCAACGAGGTCCGCCATGCGAAGCAAACCGGAGTAAATGGACGTCGTGCTCTCAATCTCGAACGCTGCAACGATGGCATTGCGGTTGAGCCAAAGCACGTCAATCAACTCGATCGTACTGTTCGTTGCGTCGTCAAACTGCAACGGCAGCTCTTCTTTGAGCCGGGAAAGACTGGTGAACTTATTCGTCTTGAATGCACGGCTCCGGTCGTTCCTCGCAACCCAAACGTCGAATCCCAAATCGACGCCGAGCTTTAGGAGCAGCCATTGAATTTCGGTATGCTCTGTGGGCGGTTTTTCGGCCGGGTACTCATCATTTTCCGAGTCATCAATGCCGGGAACAGTAACTTTAATCGTTGTGTCACCGACCTTCGATTTGAATGCTCGCGGCTTAACTCGCTCGTTGAATCCAGCAATTGTTTTGAGATCCGAAATCTTAAAGCCATCAACTCGCTTTTTTGACCATTCACTTCCGAGCGGAGTTACCTGAACACGTCCACGTCCTTCCGGTTTGAGCAGTCCGGCAAACACGAGATACTGTCGCGCCCAATGCACTCGGTTTCGGAAAGTCGGCGTCCCGCCAGCGTTCTTCCGCTTGTAGTCTTCATCACTGAGCCTGAAACGCGCCCGCATGGCCTCGATCGCGGAATTCATTACAACGACATCTCGGCCTGCTGCGTACTCCAGCAGCGGCTTGAAAATCGATTGAAAGTCCGGAATCGCCATCAGACTAATTACACATCCAGCCGCGCATTCAGCGCATTATCCTCGATGAACTGCCTGCGCGGCTCGACGATGTCGCCCATGAGGATGGTGAACATGCGGTCGGCTTGCACGGCGTTGTCCTCGTTGAGGTCCACTTTCATCATGCGGCGCTTCTCGGGGTTCATCGTGGTCTCGAAGAGTTCCTT
>JBBSEI010000030.1:0-44308 GCA_038239865.1 Chthoniobacterales bacterium | reverse complement strand
TCATTAGCCGCGCAAAACAGACCTCCGCAAACGGTCGGGGCGCGAGGACATCCGCGCCAGACTCCCGCTCGGATCCAGCTTTTTCCACCCGCCGCACCACACCCCCCCTCGTCGGCCATCAAGTCCGACAGGCTGCTAGCCAATTGCTTTCCCTTTTGGCTGCCGAGTACGTCTTCCACTTCAACAGCGGCTTTCACGACTAGAGACTTGAAACCGCCGTCAGCATTCGCTTTTACACGAAGAACGCCGTCAGGCTGACCGCGAAGTTCACTTGCAAGATCAGGCTGTTTTGGCTCTTCCAATTTCACTTTTTCGGATTCTTCAGCTCGCAGGTTTGGGCATGCAAGCGATGCGGCGGTGATAATCAGCACTGTTTTGATGTTCATGTTTGGTGGGTCTTGTGGGTTGGGATCGGAAATCAATATTCGCTCTGTCCGGGAACAACAGAAAAGCGGACGGTTTTCATTCTCTTAATGTCGTCCGGTTCAAAAGATAGTTCGTAGTGCCGCAAAAGACTGTCTACAACTGGTGACAGATGAACCCAATTGCCCGCGAGCGACACATCATTCCTAGCCCGAAAGTCAGGCGTGAGCCAGAGCAGAGGGACACTTGATGAGCCGTTCGTACTCTCCCAGTAAGCGAGCGGTGTCGCGACTACCCTCACGGGGACCGCAGTCGGCCCCATTAAACCTTGGCGTACCCCCGAGTTATATCCTGTCGGCGCAAACAGCGTACCCTTTTCTATCTGGAGCATTCCTTCTGAAACGGTTTGCCCTTTCTCATCGAGAAAACTCATCTTTACGGCCTTTGGAGTGAACATGTCTCGGAGCCATTTTTCATAGAGCTTTCTATTCAAAACCCATGCGTGAAAACGGAGATTCTCCCTGCTTTTATCAGATGCATAATTTAGACACACCATGATGTCTTGAGTCGTATCGAGATTTGGCCATGCGTATTCAATTCGACCGGGGAAGCGCGCAAGGGTATTTAGCAATGAAGTGCGACGAGTATTAAAATCCGGTTCGGTCGAGGAAGTGTTCAAATGTACTGCTGATGGAAGCTTTACGTTGAGATCAGGGAGTTTGCGATCTGCAAGTGCGTTCAACGCCATTTTAAGCAATGGCACTGCCTTCTCGTAATATGTGTCCCGATCATAGCTTATCCGCACGTTCCAAGCGCACCAAGCATGTCCATTACTTGGATCCGGGCGAATTTCTGGTCGCACTTGCTTTGTGACGCTACCTTTTGCATCGACCAATTGAGCGGTCACAAGTGCGGTGACTATTTGCGGAACCTTACGTGTCAACACCTCTACTGCATCTTGTGCCGACTTTACAGATGTCACCGCCTCAGCCCAGATATCTTTGAAATCCAGTCCTTGGACAAGATTGCTTTTTTGCAGCGCAATGCCAACCTTACCCTTCTGGACGATGGCGCTGATTGTCGTTTCAAACAAACCGTCTGCGAGACGTTTATGCGGCAGAGTCTTGACACTGTACTTTGTGACGAATCCGTCGCTTAGCGATAAAATTGAATCAAAAACTAGTTTCTCATTTTTCACCAGAGTTTCGTTGTCGATGTAGAGCCCTACTGCCTGTTGCACGGCATTGATCAATGCGGATTTTTCAGCGGCCTCCGCTGTGGCACCGACGCCACTGGCGTTCACGGTGAGCGCCTCTTGAGCAGACAATTTGGTGATCGCAAGGAGGCTGAAAATGAGGAGGATGCACAACCGCATTCTACTTTCCTAAATTTTATGAGGCTGCACGTCAACCCAGTTTTTTCGCGCCATGAGCGACGCCGCGGTGGTACTGGGATTTCGAAATCCAGACAAGCAGAGGAACGGGCGCTTTTTCCTTGCGGGTTTCACTCTGTCCCTCCCCAATGCCTCTGTCGTTTTTGTGGTAGAATAATTTGAAGCCCAAGAGCCACCCGCTCACGCTTCATCAACTCAAGAAAAGAGGCAAAATGACCGACTACATCTTCGAGAAATGCGTCGTTTTCCTGCACTGGATCGCTCGCAAACTCGGAACGACATACGAGGCAATCAACGTCTGGGTCTTCTGCATCATCTGGCCGCTGTTTACTGTGTTCCTCATCGGCTGGGTTGTGTGGCTGTTGCTGCACCGACACCCCCATCCGTAAACCGAGAGGAAACATGGTAAAATAGGAAGAAGATTGAGGGCTAGCTCACCGCTGGCAACTCGACTCAACAGAGGCTCACTCGTTCATTCGAGTGAGCCTTTGTCGTTACACATCAACGGAAGGAGGCCCAAATGAAGAAACTCGTCCTCATGTCATTTGCCCTGCTCACTGGATGCAGGGACGACGCTGACCAGACACAGCAACAACTCCAGCAAGCCAAGGCTCAACTGGCAGAACAAACCGCGAAGACAGGCACGTTGGAAGGCATCATAGCACTTCTTGGCATCGGCTGCGTCGTGTTCCTGGTGATTGGTGCGGCGGTTGGTTCAAAGGCAAGAAAGGCGGCAAAGAATGGAACCGCGCAATGACAACCAGCTCGCACACACCAAACCCAAGCTGCTCACCAGAATCAAAGCGCACTGGCAACCAAAGCCCATTCAACCGCCGGAAGTTGACCCAAGCCTGCCTCACCTGAATGCCCTACAACGCGCTGTAGAGGCCCTGCGCTACACTTTCCTGAGTTTCGAGCACTGGATGTCCCCGAACGGCAAAATGCGGGAATATACTCGGCTGACCTCTATTGTTGCGTTCCTCCTGCTCGTTCCTGCGGTGCTCGTGTTTCCCATCGTCACACTCATTCTTGGAGAGGTAGCAGGATGGGTGACATCACTTGCCCTCATCTCCCGCAGCCTGGTCATGATTCCGTTGGCCATCCTCGCCACCATCATCCTCTGCAAACCCATCGTCGTCGTCACTAGGGCTCTGTTGAGGAAGTAGGCTCTACCTGCAACGATTCCACTCCTGGAGTAAAATCGAGTGCAGCATCCGTGCAGTCACTGCAGCAACACTAAAGTGTGTTGCTGCTGCAGTAACTTCACTAGCACCAGTTTATCACTGCAAGAGGTGCAAAATGCAGTTGTTGCAGTGTTGCAGTAAATCCAAAGGAAAGGAGGCTTCAATGCCCACACGAAACACGGAGGACTTTGTTCAGATTCTCGATGCTCTGCACATCAACGAACCCCACTCACTGGCACATCTGGAGGAGCGGTTCAAAGACTCGCTGCTCGTTGTTGCCGCTGACATAAAACTCATCGCAACCCAAGCCGAACAACTGCGTCTGGCAATCACTACAGCGGAATGAGCGTCGGTGCTCGATCATCTGGCACCACACATCCGCATCTCAATCGATCAAGCGGAAGAGTCCATCAACACGCTCTTTCCCGACCGATTCGTAGAGCCTTGACTCAAGCACAAGCAAAGCAGCTCAATTTGCAGTCTCCTTCAACAGGCGCTTGAGATCCTTGATTCGAGCCTCAGTTAGAGCTGTGCGAGTGAGATGGTATATGAGCGGAGCCATAGTCCCGCCTCGTGCTCCCAAATCCGACTCGCATCGTGCTTGAGCATCGCGGAATTCCAGCCACGCCCTCTGCGCTTCTTTCAACTTCGTCTGCGCTTCGTCGTCGAGCTTGGCGATCAATTGCTTGTAAACCACGTTGAGACTGCCGTCAGCTTGGTCAAAATCTCGTGAGGCGTGGAGATTCATTTCTGCCTGCGTCTGGGCATTCGAAGTGATCGGCTCAACCGCAAATCCTACGATGGCGGCAAAGGCAAGGCGAGCAAAGAGGCTGTTCATAACCACCAGACTCTCTGCATGGAGGAAGACCGAGACAAGGATAAACGAACCACTCACCGCCGCCACAAGCGGCATCAGTAAACAACTGGTGACCGCTAGGGCGGAGCTTCGTGCTTTTCCCTGAACGGTTGCCTAAAACGAAAGGAAACCAAACACCATGAGTCCAACAGCGGGAACTCTGCTTGTTGATGAGATAGCACCGCGCTTGAGGGCAACAATCCCCAAGAGCGTGCTGAAAGTCGGTGCAGAAGACGATGAAGAGTTGATGCAGGAGGCAATCACGATGGCTGCGCAAATGCTCCATCGCGTAGAGCAACAGGGAAAAGCCGTCACACCTGGCAACATCGCCTTCTACGTGACCCTGCACATGAAAAGCGGCCGGCGGAGCCACACATCAGGCAGAACGGATGCGATGGCCTGCGGCACCCAGCTCGATGCAAAGTCGTGCCTACTGTCGATGGAAACGGAGGTCGGGTATGATCCTGAGATTGACGCTCCAATCGACCTGGGTTCATTGCTGGCATCGGAAAGCGATGATCCCGCACAAGAGGCCGCGCGCAACATCGACTGGGAGCTGTTCCTGTCCACCCACGACTACCGGTATGGCATCGTCGTGCAGGGAATGGCTGAAGGCCAAAACCTGACTGTCACGGCTCAACGGTCTGGTCACCTGTATTCCAGCCTCTACGCGTTGAAGGACAAGCTCGCTGTGGATCTGCTGGAATTCCTTGGTGCATCCGCCATTGAGGATTCTGTGCGTGTCCCTGCATGGAAGAGCCGGGTGAGGATCGACCGGGAGAAGATGGCCTGCCGTGCGGATCGTCGTCGGCTGTGATTCAAAGATCAGTGCTTCTCTCCATGAGGGGCACTTTTCTTTAGCTGCGAGGTGGTGGTAGTCGTTTCACCATCGTTGCCTCCCGGCCGGTATTGTTGTGTCCCTGTGATGCCGTATTCAGAGCGACACGACGCGCGCTTTTCGCGTTTGCCGCGAACTTATCTTCTTTGTAGAAAGCCTCGAATAACCGTGATGAGCTTCGAGAAGAGTGTCGGTTTCGGTTCGGCAGCTTCGTGTCCCAAAGTGCATGAAGTTCCAGGGTCTTCGTGTAGAAAAGCTGATTGCCACCACGGTCATGAGGAAAGTTGAGAGCGAGAGCTGGATTGCTGATGAGCTTTGGTTGCGTGGGATCTTTGCAGTCGAAGTATCCGGAGATTGTGTGAAGAGGTTGATGCACATCACCCACCAGATGAACCAGAACGCGAAGTGCCTGGATCTTCGTGTAGCGGTTTGATTTGCCTTCGAGCACATCCACGGCAGTCCCGATGGCATGAACCACATCATCCGGTGACGAGAAAGCACCGTCTGGCGCGTAGATGGTGTAGCCGACTGGCAGGTTGACGTAGTGCCATTCAGCGTTTTTGGGCTGTGCTTTGTTGAACGCCCTGGCTTCCGTCTTCTCGTCGGCTGTCAGATGATTGGTGTGGTTGCGAGCGACGGCGCGAACTTCATCGAGCCAGGTGCCACAAGAACCCAGATCATCGTTGCCCAGGATCTTCTCGATGGCCGCTTTCGCTGCTGGAGTGAGAAGCTGACGAGCAACTTCACCAACTGCCTGATGTCCTTGTGCTCCCCACGGGAATGCTTTGGAAATCAGCAGCAAGAGGCAGAGGAATGGGAGGAGGCGTTTCATCTGGGTCGAAGCTGCGCACGATTTACCGAAATATGGAAGGATGGACACGCTCTGTTCTGCACGATGAACTCGATCAGCACGATGAAAACCCGCGACGAACAAATTGATTTCATCCGCCTCAATGGTGTTCGTATCGCCTCGTGTGCTTGGACTGGATTTACCGCCAAAGGACGTGGGATGGTTGTTGTCCTCGGTGATCTGCACAACGAGCTGCTAGGCCATGTTCCGTTCGGTTTTATGCCTGCTGTGGATGCTGCAAACCTCATCAACGAGTGGGAAGGCAGCAGGGAGAAGCAGATGGTGACGATTTACGAACCCGAGAGAGAAGTGGTGATCTGCTTCGTGCGCAGTGAAGGCGAGAAAACCGATGTGGACTGCTACAAGGTCGTCACTCGACCAGCTCCACCTGCGGCAGAGGAACAGGAGTGAGGTGGTGGGGACAGTTTTGCGGTTTGACGCGACGGAATTCAAACGCAGGAATGTCGAATGCCAATTTCTTACTCCTTCTCCGGTTCAACCTTCAGAGTGATCCGTGCCTGCGTGGTGGCGATGTTCGTTGTCGGAACCAGTGGAGGAATGGCAGATGAGAAAAAAGCGAACCTTGAGCAGACCTTTTCAGCGCTGAGGAAAACTTTTGGCCTCAAGAACCCTCATAATGCCACGGTAGTTTCTGGTCCAGTGCCCGTGAAGATGTTGCGTGCCCAATCGCCGGGCAAAACATGGCAGGTGAAGCTCGGCGAAGTGCAGTTCAAGCTGACAATCGAGGACAAGCTGGATCTCAAGGTGGAGGATGGTTTGAAGCGACTGGAAAGGCTGCCGACGATCTACTGGAAAGCATTCCAAATCGTCTCAGAGGGCACCAAGGATGGAGTGGCATACTACCAAAATCTTGATGGAGCCGCTGCGCACGGCTCCCAGAATTATCTGAATCTGGTGAAGAATGCTGATGCCATCGTGGTTGCCCACGAATGCGGTCATGTGCTGGAACAACGCGTAACGTCGCGTGATCCTCGCACCCTTGACCAGTGGAAGGCGGCGGTCAAAGCGGACAACTTTTCTGTCTCAAACTACGGGGACCACGTAGCGCACGAAGACCTTGCGGAATTTTCCTACATCTATGCGCTGTGTCTGGATGGTGGAAAGCTGGAGGAACTGAAGAAGCTCTCGCCGCAGCGTTTCTTGCAATGGGAGCGAATACTGAAAGAAGCTGCACCTCTGGCTGATCAACTCAGGACGCCGTGACGGAATGCCCCTGCTCGAAGACGATCAAAAGCACCTGACCGCTGCCGAGGGCTACGTCGAGTTGGGCATGTTTCCGGAAGCGAATGACGAGCTGGAAGAAATTGATCCGGAGGTCCGCCATGTTCCTGAAGTGCTCGGTATCCGCCTTGAGATTTACCGTGCTCTCAAGAAGTGGGAACTGATGCAGACCGTGGCGAGAAAGCTAGCATTCGACGATCCAGAGAACCCCAACTGGACAATTTCGTGGGCCTCTGCCACGCGCCGAGCTGAATCACTTGAAGCTGCGAAGAGGATACTTCTTGAAGCCGTCGAGCAGCATCCTCAACACGCTCTGATGCACTACCACTTGGCCTGCTGCGATTCTGTCGTGGGCGAGCTGGAGGTTGCAAAGGCGAGATTGCAGCACGCTTTGAAGGTTAATCCTGGGATGCGGTTGATGGCTTTGGACGATGATGATTTGAAGCCGTTGTGGGATCAGCTTGCGGGCGGCTGATTGTGCGAAGCAGGAGGAGGCGAAGCCAGGGGAATACAGTTCGGTCTTGTGGCATCCGTGATTTCGCTGACACTGGTGCCATGACAGCCTCGGCATCTGCAACCTCCCTGTGGACACGCTGGCGTTGTCCGTATCGAGCTTTGATTCTGGCGGCGAGTGTGATCGGTTTGCTCTGCCTGTTCTGGTTCGCATCCCGCTATCCACAGCTCTACAAGAAGGCAGCGCATTTGGGGCAGGACGTGGCGAGCATGGCATTCAGCAGCGAGTTGTTGCATGTGGAAGTAGCGATGCCGTGGTGGAAGAGGATTGTTTTCACCGCAGTGAACTGGCTAGACAGCATGAAAATTGGCATGAGCTTCGCCGTGGCATTCGGTGCGTTGCTTCACACGATTCTCAAATACTACCCGCTGAAGATCGGATCGAATCTCTATCTGAACTCGGTCAAGGGCGCGCTCATCGGCGTGCCAGCGGGTGTATGTGCGAACTGCTCGGTGCCGGTTGCGTGCGGAGTGACTCGTGGCAACGGTCGAATAGAAGTGGCACTCGGTTTTCTGTTTTCATCACCAAATTTCAACCCGGTCGTGCTGATGATGACATTCACCGCGCTACCGTTGGCAATGGCGGTCACGAAGTATGCCGTGCTCCTGTTCGTGATCGCCGTGCTGGTGCCAGGTGTAATCAAACTCTTGGAACGTCGCAGCCCGATGAAAGTGCTGACGACAGACGATGAAGGAGCAGCATGTTCAATCTCATCTTTCGCTCTGCCATGCACGGAGCGTTTTCTGGATGTGCTTGGTGAACTGGCGAAGGAGTTCGTTCGCAACGCGTGGATGCTCATCAAGCCGACACTCACAATCATGTTGCTGGCGAGCATTGTATCCGCCATTCTTCTGGTGCTCGTGCCCTGGTCTTCTTTGCTGACGAATACCGCACCGCTGATGATGATGCTCGTTGCTCTGCTCGCCACGTTCATGCCCGTTCCCATTGCGCTGGATGTGATGTTTGCCGCACTCTTGCTGCGACAGGGCGTGGCTCATGGCTACGTCATGCTCTTCGCGATGACACTTGGAATCTACAGCATCGTGCCGAGCATCTACCTTTGGCGTGAAGTATCGAAGCCACTGTCGGTGATCCTGTTCGCGTTCTTCGCACTCGTCGGCTGGATCTGTGGAATGATCTTTTAACGATTCACCCGCATCACCCGGACCGCAAAAAACGCAACCGCCAATTTTGACCGTGCTCGCATTTTGATCGAGCGGGCGCGGTGGTGAGTCGGCTGATTTCGATCACTTTTTGCGTGCAGCTCAATGCTTCTGAAAACTGCCAGTAAAACTGCCAGTAGATTTGCCAGTAAACAGTAGTGAACGGGTTCGTTCCAGTAGTGACCGAAACCGCTTGAATACCTCTGAGAAACGCATCATTCTCACTGCGTCATCAGGCTCAAGTTTGGCCGAGTCCTACCTCCGGAGCAAGTCGGCGCGCTGTGCTTCGCGGCACACGCGCATTGGAAATCCAACCGCTACAAAAACTTTGAACATCCATCATCGGAATCTGCCCCGCGTGCTCATCATCGGCGGAGGGTTCGGCGGGCTCGAGGCGGCGAAGGCACTGCGCAATGCCAACGTGCGCGTCACGCTTTTGGACCGGCAAAATCATCATCTCTTCCAGCCGCTGCTTTATCAGGTCGCGACCGCGGCGCTCTCGCCGGCGGACATCGCGGAGCCGCTGCGCCACATTTTGCGGAAGCAGGAAAATGTGGAGGTGATCCTCACCGAGGTGCAGAGCATCGAGCCGGCGGCCAGGCGCGTGCTCACGTCCGACGGGCCGCTGGACTACGACTATCTCATCGTCGCGGCGGGTGCGCGCCATTCATACTTCGGCCGCGCGGAATGGGAGAAAGTGGCACCGGGGCTGAAGAGTCTGGACGATGCGCTGGACATCCGCCGACGCATGTTGATGGCGTTTGAGATCGCGGAAAAGACGCACGACGACGCGGAGCGCGAGGCGGCGCTCACCTTTGTGATCGTGGGCGGCGGACCGACGGGCGTAGAAATGGCGGGTGCCATCGCGGAGATCGCGCAGATCACGCTCATCAAGGATTTCCGCCACATTGATTCATCGCAGACGCGCGTGTTTCTCATCGAGGGCGGACCGGAGGTCCTCGCGGCATTCTCCGGCGACCTCCCGGAAAGCGCGCGCATGCAGCTCTCGAAAATGGGCGTGGACGTGCGGCTCTCGACGAGGGTGGAGCAGATTTTCGACGGTGGCGTGCAGCTCAAGGGCGGCCAAACAATCGCGGCGAAAACCATCATCTGGGCGGCGGGCAACGCGGCATCTCCGCTCGGCGCGAGCCTCGGCGTGCCGCTCGATCCGCAGGGCCGCGTGATCGTGCGGGACGACTGTTCCGTGCCGGGCCACGCGGAGATTTTTGTGATTGGCGACCAGGCTCATTTTGCCACGGGAGAAGGTCGGGCGCTGCCGGGGCTCTCGCCGGTGGCGATGCAGCAGGGACGTCACGCGGCGAAGAACATCGGCGCTCGAATGCACGGGCAGCCCACGGAGCGCTTCGAGTATTTCGACAGAGGGAGCATGGCGACGATCGGGCGCAACGCGGCGGTCGCGGAAGTCGGTTCGTTTCGTTTCAGCGGTTTCGCCGCGTGGCTCGCGTGGCTCTTCGTCCACATTATTTTCCTCGTCGGCTTCCGCAATCGGATCGCCGTGCTTTTCAACTGGGGCTACGCGTATCTCACGTACGGTCGCGGAGCCCGGCTGATCACCGGCCGGAAAGACGGCGGGAAAAGCGCGGGCGGCTGAGTCTCACCGCACGGTGCGCAAAAATCGCGCGTTGCCTTCGCACGACGCCGGCGCATTTTTCCCGCATGAACGCGCTCCTCCCCGCCGTCGTCCTCCTCACCGTTTCCGGCAGCGTGCTCTGCGCGCAAGTCGTGCCGACGACGCCGACGAAATTCGACACGAAGCGCATCGGCGACGCGGTGAATGGCGGCGGCACGGTCGGCTTCACGCCGAAGCAGCCGCAGGTGACCGTGAAGACGACCACGCACATCGTGCTCGGCGAGCCGCGGCAGTGGAAAATGGCGGACGGAAAATCTTCCTTCATCGGCAAGCTCATCGCGTTTGAAGACATCGTGATCGGGGGCACCGCGGCCGCACCAATGACGCCGCCGAAAAATCCAACCGTGGTGCGCAACGCGAGCGCGCGCTTTTTTGTCAACTCGAAGACCTACGAACTCGCGCTCGACAAGCTCGGCGCGGAGGAGCGGAAGTTCATCGAGGACATGAGCGCTGCGATCGCGGCGAAAAAGTAGGGATCGAATTTGGAAGCCGGGAATTCAGGAACGGCGCGGAGCGGCTGTATTCTTTCGCATGCTCTGATTCCCGGATTCATGGCTTCCAAATTCAAATCAGGTCACTGTCGGGGAAGAAGTAGGTTGGCGTCGCGCGGCGGGAACGGATAGCAGGGCGGCGTCCATTTTCCCCATGAGCAACGACCGCCTCCCCCCGCAGACCAAATTCATCGTCGGCAACGAGGCGTGCGAGCGGCTGAGCTACTACGGCGTCGTCGCGATCCTCACGGGCTATGCGACGGCGCTCTTCGGCGGCGGCGAGCAGGGCGGCATCATCGCGAAGAAGCTCGTGCACGACTGGAAGAGCCTCACGTATCTGCTGCCGCTGCTCGGCGCATTCGTCGCGGATCGGTATTGGGGGCGCTATCGCACGATTCTCTGGGTGTCATTCGCATACTGCGCGGGCCATGCGCTCATGTCGGCGACGGAGGGGACAAAGTGGGGGCTCTACTCCGGCCTCATCCTGCTCGCGATCGGGTCGGGCGGGATCAAGCCGTGCGTCTCGGCGTTTGTCGGCGATCAGTTCGGGCCGGGGCAGGAGAAGCAGCTCACGAAGGCGTACAGCCTTTTTTATTGGAGCATCAATTTCGGCTCCTTCTTCGCGTTCCTGTTCCTGCCCTACATCCGCGCAAAGGCCGGCTACTCGGTGGCATTTCTCATCCCGGGAATCTTCATGCTGCTCGCGACGGCGATTTTTTTCTCCGGGCGGAAGTCTTTCGTGATGAAGCCGCCGACCTCCACGCTCCCGCCCGTGGACGAGGCGACGCGCGCGGCGGATCGCTCGACGCTGTGGCGCATCGCTCTCGTCTTCCTGCCGGTCACGGTGTTCTGGTCGCTCTTCGATCAGCAAAATACGACGTGGGTGCAGCAGGGCCAGCAGATGGTGCCGGTGAAGCTCGGCGACTACGCGATTGACGGCGAGACGATGCAGTCGGTGAACCCGATCTACGTCATGCTCATCATCCCGATTTTCATCAAATGGATGTATCCCGCGCTCGCACGCTGGGGCCTGCGCCCGACGCTGCTGCGGCGCATGGGCGCGGGCATGGTGCTCGCAGCCGTGGCGTTTCTCATCTCGGCGCTCGTGCAGAGGCGCATCGAGGGCGGAGAAAAGCTCGGCGTGCTCTGGCAACTGCTGCCCTACGGCGTGATGACCGCCGGCGAGGTGCTCATCTCGGCGACGGGTCTGGAATTTGCATTCTCGGTCGCACCCGCGCGGCTCAAGAGCACCATCATGAGCTTCTGGCTGCTCAGCGTGGCCATCGGGAACAAGCTCGCGTCCGCAGTCACCGAACTGAACAGCGTGAAGAACGCAGCGGGCGAAACGGTGCGCCGCATTTCCGCATCGAATGAAATGCTCATGTACGTGGCGCTCATGCTCGTGGTCGCGGGAGTGTTCGCGGTGATTGCGCGGAACTTCCGCGAACAGCCAGCGCAGCCATCGGCATGAACGAGCATCCGAATGAGGCGCGCGCCTTCGGACGGCGGCGGCTCGACGCTGCTTTTCCATTTCGTCCTCGCGCCGTGCAAACGGCGCGGGCACGGCGGCACCGGGGATCGCACGCGCCCTCGCGTGCCGGCCTGCTCGCCTCCGCGGAGGTCATCGGACGTCCTTGTGCCTCCGCATGCGGCAAGGCTCGGGCTGCCTTTGTTCCGATGGACTTGCGACGCCCGATGTTTTCCCGCGGGGGCGCCGGGAACGGCACGCGAGCGCGCGTGCGCTCCCCGATGCACGCCGTCCTGTTTCTCAGTGCAGCGGTGATTTTTCTTCCGCAAAATTGCATTTTTCTCCCATGAAACTTCTCCTCCTCATCACCATGCTGAACTCGCTCGCACTCGCCGCCGACTGGCCGCGCATCATGTATCCGCCGACGCGCAAGGAGGACGTGGTGGACGATTATTTCGGCACGAAGATCGCCGACCCGTATCGCTGGCTCGAGGACGACAACGCCACCGAGACGAAGGCGTGGGTGCGCGAGCAAAATCACGTGACCTCCGTCTTTCTCGCGAGCATTCCGCGGCGGGATCAAATCCGCGCGCGGCTCGCGAAGCTGTGGAATTACGAGCGGTTCAGCGAGCCGTTCGAGCGTGGCGGGCGGTATTTTTGGACCTACAACTCCGGCCTGCAAAATCAGCGCGTGCTCTTCACCGCCGGGTCGCTCGAGGCAAAACCGCGCGTGCTGCTCGACCCGAACACGCTCTCCACAGACGGCACCGTGTCGCTGAAGGACACCGCGCCGAACGAGGACGGCACGCTGCTCGCGTACGGCCTCAGCCGCGCGGGCAGCGACTGGGAGGAATTCCGCGTTCGCGACGTGGCGACGGGCAAGGATCGCGACGACGTGATCCAGTGGGTGAAGTTCAGCGGCGCATCGTGGAAAAAGGACGGCAGCGGATTTTTCTACTCGCGCTTCGACGAGCCAAAGCCGGGCGATGAGCTGAAAGGCAAAGTCGAATTTCAAAAGCTCTTCTTTCACAAACTCGGCACGCCGCAGAGCGCGGACACGCTCATCTACGAGCGAAAAGATCATGCGGATTGGGGCTTTCACGGCAGCGTCACCGACGACGGGCGCTACCTGATCATCCACGTCTCGCAGGGCACGGAGACGAAGAACCGCATCTTTTACCAAGACCTCGGGAAGCCAAATGCGAAGATCGTCGAGCTGCTGAACGACTTCGACGCGGCCTACCATTTTGTGGACAACTCCGGTCGGTTTTTCTTTTTCCAAACGGATCTCGAGGCGCCGCGCTATCGCGTCATCACCGTGAACATCGAGGAGCCTGAGCGCGCCAATTGGCGCGAACTGATCCCGCAGGCGGATGAATTGCTCCAGCAGGTGAGCCTCGTCGGCGAGCGCTTCTTCGCGACGCACCTCAAGGACGCGCGCAGCGTCGTGAGGATTTTCGACAGTGATGTCGCCATGGGCCGCTTCAAAGCAACGCCGGCGGGCGAACTCACGCTCCCCGGCATCGGCACTGTCGCCGGCTTCGGCGGACGCGCAAAAGACACGCACACGTTTTTCAGCTTCACGAGCTTCACCGAGCCGGGCGCGATCTACCGCATGGAAATCGCGACGGCGAAATACGCGGTGTGGAAGAAGCCGAAGGTGGATTTCAAAAGCGCCGACTACGAGACGAAGCAGGTCTTCGTGCAGAGCAAGGACGGCACGCGTGTGCCGATGTTCATCACGCACAAGCGCGGCCTCGTGCCCGACGGCCATTCGCCGACGATCCTCTACGGCTACGGCGGCTTCAACATTTCGCTCACGCCCGCATTTTCCGTCGCGCGCGCGGTGTGGCTGGAAATGGGCGGCGTCTATGCCGTGGCGACGCTCCGCGGCGGCGGCGAGTACGGCGCGGAGTGGCACAAGGCCGGCACGAAGCTGCAAAAGCAAAACGTCTTCGACGACTTCATCGCCGCGGCCGAATGGCTCATCGCGAACAAATATACGCGCAGCGGAAAGCTCGCAATCCAGGGCGGCAGCAACGGCGGCCTGCTCGTCGGCGCAGCGATGACGCAGCGGCCCGAGCTTTTCGGCGCAGCGATCCCCGCCGTCGGCGTGATGGACATGCTGCGCTTCCACAAATTCACGATCGGCTGGGCGTGGACGAGCGACTACGGCAGCAGCGAAAACGCGGAGGACTTTGCCGCGCTCGCGAAATATTCGCCGTATCACAATCTCAAACCCGGCACGCGCTACCCCGCAACGCTCGTGATGACCGCCGACCACGACGACCGCGTGGTCCCGGCGCACAGTTTCAAATTCGCCGCGCGCTTGCAGGAGTGCCAGATCATCGGCGGCCCACCCGTGATGATCCGCATTGAGACCAGCGCCGGCCACGGCGCAGGCACCGCGCTCACAAAGGTGATGGACGAAACGGCGGACGCGTTGGCGTTCCTCACGAAGGTCCTTGCGATGCCGTGAGGTGCGCGAGCGCAGGGCGCGATTTCTTTGCTCCGCAGAACGTGAATGGTGACTGGTGAATAGTGACTGGTTTCCGCGACCGCGCTTGCGACCATTCACCATTCACCAGGCACCAGTCACCAGGCACACTCAGCCAGCGCGCAGCGCCGCCAGCAGATCCTCCAGCGAGACAATCGCGATCGCCGAGACTTTGTCGCTCATCGCGTAGGGCAGGATGAGTTCGCGGCCATGCACCAGCGCGCCGCAGCTATAGACGACGTTCGGCACGTAGCCTTCGCGCTCGTTGGAATCGGGCGAGAGCAGCGGCTCGCGCAGGCGGCCGATCACTTTTGTCGGGTCATCGAGATCGAGCAGCGCAGCGCCGATGCAGTATTTTCTCATCGGGCCCACGCCGTGCGTGATGACGAGCCAGCCGGCTTCCGTCTCGATGGGCGAGCCGCAATTGCCGACCTTCACCGCTTCCCACATTTCCGCCGGACGCATGAGGATCTGCGGGTCGCTCCAGTGATGCGGGCTGTCGGAGAACATGATGAAAAGGTTCTCGTCGTCCTGCCGCGAGAGCATCGCGTAGCGGCCACCGATACGGCGCGGGAAAAGTGCCATGCCTTTGTTTTGCACGGCGTTGCCATTCAGCGTGAGCACGCGGAAGTGCAGGAAGTCCGGCGTCTCGATGAACTGCGGGAGGATCACGCGGCCGTTGTACGCGGTGTAGGTCGCGTAGTACATCACCGAACCGTCGGCATCGACGAAGCGCACGAAGCGCGCGTCCTCGATGCCGTTGCTTTCGTTCGGCGAGACGGGGAAGACGATGCGTTCGCTGAGCGCGAGTCTCGAGGGGAAATTCAATTCGTAGTTCGATTCCGCGAGCCAGTGGCAGATCTCCAGCGCGCGGCGAAGATCGCGGCCGACCGGCTTCGATTCGCGACGCACGCGGGCGACACTTTCGTCGAGTTCCTGCAGCGTGAAACTCTCCCCCAGCGAGGACATGACGGCAGCCGAGTGTCCGACTTCAATTCCCATTTCCTGAAGCTTGGTGATGAACGGCCGCTTGCGATACCTCGGGTTCGGGACGATCTCCGGCGCGGTGACGAAACGCGAGACCGGCTCGACCGAGATCGCACCATCCGCCGCGATCAGGCCGGAGCGGAATTCGATCGACGAGATGTGCCCCTCGCCGGTGGCGCGCAGGCTCATGATGAAGCGCAGTCCGCCCGCGGGCACGCCGCTTTGATCGGGATGCGGGACGATCGAAGGATTGAAAAGCGCCGCGGATTCCAGCGCGTACTCGCCGGAGAAAAGTCCGCCGATGAGGAGCTGACGATCGCGCGAGATCGCCCGCTGCGAGCGGATGCTGCCGCGCACTTTTTCAAAATTCGCGAGCAGCGGCAGCTCGATGTCAAAGTGCCGCGAGGCGAAATCCGCGTGCATGGCCTTCAGTTCCACAGCGACGACTTCGTCGCTCAGCGCGAGGGCGCGGCCGATGATGTCGCTCACGCGTTTCGCGGGTGCGGGGATGAACGGGCGAATGAGGACACGCGCGCTGTCGGGCTGGAATATGGCGCCGTTGCGGCGGACTCGGATGGGCGTCATTGGTGCAGGGGTTCGGCGATGGGATGTTCGGCGAAGTTCATTTCCGCCAGCGCGAGGTGAAAGGCGAGCGAGGATTCGGCTCCCTGGTTTTGATTGATGCGATCCGCGTGCAAGCCATCGCTGCACCCGCCGGTGCTCGAATCGTAGAGTGGCACGCCGAGATCGTTGCGACCGAGGAACCACTCGAACGCACGCTTCGCCTCGCGCAACCACGCGGGATCCTGCGTCGCGCGAAAGGCCTCGAGGCATGCGCTCACCATCGCCTGCGCCTCGACCGGCTGCTGATCGAAATCCGCCCGCGCGCCGTCGCGCTGGTAAAATCCGTCGCTGCCCACGGGGCGGAAGTGGCCCGCCTGCGTTTTTTGGATGGAGACGAGCCAGCCGAGCGACTTCAGCCCGATCTCCAGCGCCTCCGGATTTGGCATCCATTGGCCGCTGAGGATGAGCGCCTGGGAGAGCCGCGCGTTGTCGTAGGTCGCGCTCGGCTCGAACCACGGCCAACTTTCCGTCGCGCAGCTTTTCCACAGGCGCACGAGTTCGCTGGTGAGCAATTCGCGCGCGGCGAGAACCTCGGGCCCGGCCGCGTAGCTGCGCAGATATTCGTGGAGGCCGAGCAGCGTGAAAGCCCACGCGCGCGGAGACGAGAACGTGCCGACAATCGTGAGCCCGCGCTCGAAGAGCTGCGCGCACAGCCGGCGATGCCCGGAATTTCGCGAGCGACCCGCGCCCGTGCCCACGGCCCACAGCGCGCGCGCGTGGCTGTCCTCGCTCCCCGCGTGCTCGAGCCATTGCCGTCCGTGACTCATGAAATTGCGAAAGTGCCCGAGGTCGCCATTCAGCGCCGCCGCGAGAAATGCGAGGTAGCCCGTCGCGAGCCGGTCCAGATTTTCCTTCGGCGGATCGCCGCTGGTCTCGGCAAGCAGATTGCACAGGATGAAAGCCCTCGCGTTGTCGTCCGTGCAGTAGCCCTCGTGGAAATTCGGCACATTGAAAATCGCGTGCTGGAAAATGCCGGTGCCGTCGGACATCCGCACGATGTGATCGAGCCGCAGCGGCGGCAAATCGTACGGCCGGCTCGCGAGCGTCCACCCGGCGAAGGCCGCGCGAGGCTTCGCGCGCCGATCGGCACGCGCATGTTCAAAGGACTCCAGGTAGCGCCGCGCCACCGCAGGCCAGATCATCTCGCGGCCCATCGCGTATGCCGCGTGGCGCGTCTCATCCATGAGCGCGGGATCATCGAGGAAGGCGCACACCGCCTCGGAGATCGCCGTCGGATTCCGAAACGGCACCAGCTTTCCCCGACCGTCGGCGAGGATCTCCTGCGCGTGCCAGTACGGCGTGGAGACGACCGCCTTTCCCGCGCCGAAAACGTACGCAAGCGTGCCCGAGGTGATCTGCTGCTCATTCAAATACGGCGTCACGTAGATGTCCGTCGCGCCGATGAATTCCTTCAGGTCATCGAGCGACACGAAGCGGTCGTAGAAAATGACGTGCTCCTTCACCCCACGATCTTCGGCCAGCCGATCGAGGCCCAGCCGGTAGCTCTCGCCTTCGCGGGCGATGAGATGCGGATGCGTAGCGCCGAGGACGAGATAAACGACGTCCGGGTGCCGCCGCACAATTTCCGGAAGCGCCTCGATGACGTGCTCGATGCCCTTGCCCGGCCCGAGCAGTCCGAAGGTGAGCAGCACCTTCTTTCCATCGACGCCAAACTGCGCCTTGTGAACGCTCGAATCGGCGAGCGGAATGTCCGGGATGCCGTGCGGGATCACATCAATCTTCGCCCCCCGCACCGCGTAGATTTCGCGCAGCATCTCCGCGCCTTTGTGCGCCATCACCACCACGCGATCGCTGAGCCGCACGACTTCGTCCATCACCTTGCGCTGCGCGGGGCTCGGGTCGCGCAGCACCGTGTGCAGTGTCGTCACCACCGGCATCCGCACTTCCTTCAGCAGCGCGAGAAGATGGCTGCCAGCGACTCCGCCGAAGATGCCGAACTCATGCTGCAAGCACAGCACCTCCGCATTGTTGAAGTTCAAAAAATCCGCCGCGCGCCGGTACGAATCCAAGTCCTTCTCAAACACTTCAAAGCAGACGCGCTCCGGATAGCGATGGCCTTCCGCACGATCGTTCATCGCTCCCGCGAAGCATTCCGACTCCGGCGCAGCACGGGCGACAGACTCGCACAGATCCGTCGTGAAGGTCGCGATCCCGCAGCGCCGCGGCTCGTATCCACCGAGGAACGCGATCCGTTTCGGAGATTCGGACGTCATGAGGAGGACCTTTCCATCCGCGCACGGTTGCAGTTTGAAAAATGGACGCAATCTTCACGGTTGTTCCGATGACGCTGGGCTTCGCAGGGCTGCATGAGCATGGGTGTCTGTAAATCGTGACTCATCACAGGATAGGTCGCCTCTGCCGCTGCCGATATGGCCGCACCTCACGCGCTCCGGAAACACCGCGGGACCGCGTGCTATCCGCCCGCCGCGCCTTCGCCGCCGGGCTTCGTCATTTCCACCGGATCGAGCGCGGCGGCGAGTTGATCGTCGGGGAGGACTTTTTTCTCGCGGCAAAGTTGTCGCACGGTCTTGCCGGTCTTCGCGCTCTCCTTCGCGATCTCGGCGGATTTGTCGTAGCCGATCACGGGCACGAGGCTGGTGACCATTGCCATCGAAAGTTCGATCAGCTCGGCGCAGCGCTCCTTGTTTGCCACGATGCCCTCGACGCAGCGCTTGCGGAAAATTTCCACGACGTTCGTGAGCAGCCGGATGCTTTCGAGCATCGCGTGTGCGATGACGGGCATGCCGACGTTCAGCTCGAAATTGCTGAGCTGCGCCGCAGCCCATGTCACGGTGGCGTCGTTGCCGATGACCCGCGCGCAAACTTGCAGCACGGCCTCGCTCATCACGGGGTTCACTTTGCCGGGCATGATGCTGCTGCCGGGCTGCGTCTCGGGGAGCGAGATTTCGCCGATGCCGCAACGCGGGCCGCTGCCGAGCCAGCGGATGTCGTTCGCGATTTTCGTGAGGCTCACGGCGACCGTTTTCAAAGTGCCGCTTGCCTGCACGAGCCCGTCCTTTGCGCTCTGCGCCTCGAAGTGATCCTTCGCCTCGCGGAATTCATTCCCGGTCGCGCTGCTGAGAATTTTCGCAACGATGCCGGGGAAATCGGGATGACAGTTCAGCCCCGTGCCGACGGCCGTGCCGCCGATCGGCAGCTCCTCGACTTCGCGCTTCGCGGCACGCACGCGTTCGACGGCGAGTTCGCACTGCCGCGCATAGCCGCCGAATTCCTGCCCGAGCCGCACGGGCGTCGCGTCCATGAGATGCGTACGCCCGATTTTGATCACGTCCCAAAATTCCTGCGACTTCGCACCGAGCGCCCCGCGCAGAGCATCGAGCGCGGGGATGAGCGTGGTGCGGAGCTGCTCGGCGACGGCGACGTGGATCGCAGTCGGGATCACGTCGTTCGACGACTGCCCCATATTCACGTGATCGTTCGGATGGACGGGATCGCGCGAGCCGATCGGTTTTCCGGCGAGCTGCGAGCAGCGGTTCGCGATGACCTCGTTCGCGTTCATGTTCGTCGAGGTGCCGCTGCCGGTCTGGAAAATATCGATCGGAAAATGCGCGTCGAGCGCGCCCTGCATCACTTCGTCCGCAGCCTTCTCGATGAGCGCCGCGCGCTCGGGACTGATGCGCTGGAGTTCGAGGTTTGCCTTCGCGGCGGCGCCCTTGATCATCCCGAGCGCGCGGATGAATTCACGGCCGAAGCGGTAGCCGCTCACGGGGAAATTCAGCACCGCGCGCTGCGTGGATGCGGCATACAATGCTTCGGCGGGGACCTCCATCGGGCCCATGGAATCTTTTTCAGTACGGGTGCTCATGTGTGAACGCGGATTCTGTTCGGCGCGCGAACCGGCGTGTCGAGAGGAAATGATGAAGTTATTCCGTCAACGAAACCACATGATGCCGAGGCCGGGGGCTTTCGCATTTCCGCGCTGCATCCGGAAATGCCCGGCGCTGCACGCCGCCGCGGGAAAGATGCTCGCATTCCGCGCGGCTTCGGGATTTCTCAAACGGCAACGCCTTCCGCACATGCTCGAACTTTTCCACAAAGGCGGCCCCATCATGTGGCCGCTGCTCATCCTCTCCGTCGTCGCGCTCACGGTGGTGCTGGAACGGATTCTCTTCATCGCCCGCGAGCGAGCGCGGCGCTCGGCGGCGGATGTGGATGAGATGCTCACGCAGGTGGAGCGCGGCGATCTCGACACGGCTGCGAATACGGGCATCAGCTCGCGGGACTTCGTGGCGCGCGCTCTCGCGTATGCGCTCACACACCGGGAGCGATCGTTCAGCGAGGCGATGCTGCGCGCGGCAAAACTGGGAGCTGAAGCGTTTCAACCGCGGCCTGACGATCCTCACGGGGCGAACGAGGAACTGCGCGTCTTCATCCGCGGCGGCATCGTGATGCTTCGGCTCACCGTGGATGGCAGCGGCCGTCCCACGGCGGTGAGCATCGCAAAAAGCAGCGGCTACCCGCGGCTCGACCGCGCCGCGACCGGGGCCGGCAGGCGCTGCCGCGTCCGCGACGCCGCGCCCGGCTCGCACCTCGACGCACCGGTACGTTTCAATCTCCGCGACTGATTTCCCACGATGTGCAGCCCCGACCGATGCCCGCTCTGCGGCCAGCCAAACGAATGCCAGCTCGCCACGCACCGCGACGACAAAGGCCCCTGCTGGTGCATGGACGAAACCTTCCCGCCCGAACTGCTCGCCCGCGTGCCCGAGGAAGCGCGCCGCTGCGCGTGCATCTGCCAGCGCTGTATGCGCGAAGCACAAGGCGACAAGATGCCACAGCCCGCGTGCTGAAAATCCCGCCTCGGGTCTTTGGAACTTTGCGCGAGTCCATGCGGTTCCGAGACTTATCCGGCGTGGCCCGCGAGCGCCTTCGCCGCGCGG
Source organism: Chthoniobacterales bacterium (assembly GCA_038239865.1). Classification (GTDB taxonomy): domain Bacteria; phylum Verrucomicrobiota; class Verrucomicrobiia; order Chthoniobacterales; family Chthoniobacteraceae; genus SXWH01. The sequence continues at coordinate 23,265 of JBBSEI010000030.1, read as the reverse complement.
CGGCGGATGGCGTAACGTTTCACGAGTTCGTCCGCGACGACTCCGGCGAGGATGACGATGCCGATGATCGCGAACTCGAGATGCGTCGGGATGCCGAGGATGTTGATCGCGTTGTAGAGCACGCGCATCACCGCGGTGCCGATGATCACGCCGAGGACACTCCCCTCGCCTCCGCGCAGGCTGCATCCGCCGAGCACCGCGCCGGCGATGGCGTAGAGCTCGTAAAATTCACCGAGCCCCGAGGGCTGGATGGAGTTGAGATTCAGCGAAAACAGAATCCCGCCAACGCCGCCGAGCAGCGAGCACGCGACGTAGGCGAGGATTTTCATACGGTCGGTATTGATGCCGCTGTAGCGCGCCGCGGTCTCGTTGCGCCCGAGCGCGAGGAGGTAGCGGCCCCAGATCGTGCGGTTCAGAAAAATCGCGGCGACCACCGCGATGCCGACGAGGAAGAACACGGAGACCGGAATCGAAAAGCTTCCGGCGACGTGCAGCCTTCCAATCGCGAAGCTGCGCAGCCCGTCGTGGGCATTGCCGAAGCCGCCCGTCGCGTCGTGCAGGATGTGCCGCGCGAGGCCGCGGTAAACCAGCAGTCCGCAAAGTGTGACGATGAAGGGCTGAAGCCGCAGCTTGGTGATGAGCAGCCCGTGCGTGAGGCCGATGCACAGCGAAACTGCAAGCACGGCGAGAAGCGCGCCGGGTTCGCTCCAGCCCTTCTGCATAAGCATCCAAGAGAGCAGCGAGCCGACGAGTCCGATGGTCGAGCCGATGGAAAGATCGATCCCTCCAGTGACGATGACGAACATCGCGCCGATGCTGATGATGCCGAACAGCGAGATCCACCCGACGAGGTTTTGCAGGTTGTATGCGCCGAGAAAATTGGGGCTGAGCAGCGCCGTGGCGACGAAGATGAAGACGAACAGGCCGAAGATCCCGAGGAGTTTTTTCATGATGCGTATCCAATGCAGTTGCGTAGCGCATCGCCCGACGGAACACAGGCTTCCAGCCTGTGCGGACGGCAGGCATCCTGCCTGCCTTTGGGCGCACCGTTTGGTGCGCCCGCACCAAACGGTGCGCTTAATCCGCAGGCTGGAAGCCCGCGCTCCGCACAGGCTCGAAGCCTGTGTTCCGCTCGCCGACGCGCAACGAAACTTCTACGGCAAACTGACCGCCAGAGCATTCTCATGATGCGGAAACTGAGTGCGCAGTCGCGAGGCGCATGATGGCCTCCTCGGAGAGCTGCTTGCGCGAGAGTTCGCCGGTGATGCGACCCTCGTGCATCACGAGCGCGCGGTCGCTCATGCGGAGCACCTCCTCCATTTCGCTGCTCACAAAAAGAATCGCGACGCCGCGTCCTGCGAGTTCCTCCATGAGCCGGTAAATCTCCTGCTTCGCGCCGATGTCTATGCCACGCGTCGGCTCATCGAGCAGCAGCACGCGCGGCTCGAGTGCGAGCCACTTCGCGAGCGCGACCTTCTGCTGGTTGCCGCCGGAGAGGAATTGCACGAACTGCGAAAGGCTCGGCGTCTTCACGCGAAGCTGCGCGGACATGCGTTCAGCGGTCGTGGCCTCTAGCTTTGGATTCCGAAATCCGAGCCGCGCATCGCGCCGCAGGCTGGCGAGCGTGATGTTCTGGCTGACGGCCATTTCCAAAATCACGCCCTGCTGCTTGCGGTCCTCCGGCACGAGCGCGAGGCCCGCGCGGATTGCATCCCGCGGCGACTCGATGCGCACTAGCTTTCCCTCGACGCAAATCTCCCCGCCCATCGCGCGATCGATCCCGAACAGCACGCGCAGCATCTCCGTGCGCCCGGAACCGACGAGCCCGGCGACGCCGACAATCTCACCGGGCCGCACTGAAAAACCGAGCGGCGAACGCGGATGCGCGGGCGTGCAGAGCCCGCGCACTTCGAGCAGCGGCACACCTTGCCCGCGCGCGGTGCGATCGTGACGTCCGAGATCGCGGCCCACCATGAGCCTCACCATCGCGTCGTGCGTGATTTCGTCGCGCTGCAATTCACCCGCGTTCACGCCGTCGCGCAGGACACTGACTCGATCGGCGAGTTCCTTCACCTCGCCAAGCCGGTGCGAAATGTAGATGACGCTGATGCCGCGCGAGCGCAGGCCTTTCACCACGCGGTAAAGCTGCTCGGTCTCGTGCTGGCTGAGGCTCGATGTCGGCTCGTCCATGATGAGCACGCGCGCATTCGTGCTCAGCGCCTTCGCGATTTCCACGAGCTGCTGACGCCCCGGCGAGAGCGTGCTCACGAGCGTGCGCGGCGTGCAGTCGAGCCCCACGCGCGAGATGAAATCCGACGAGTCGGAGTAAAGGCGGCGGCGGTTCACGAAGCCGAGGCGCTGCGGCTCGCGGCCGAGGAAGATATTTGACGCGACGTCGAGATTGTCCGCGAGATTCAGCTCCTGGTGGATGAGCGCGATGCCCGCTCTCTCCGCGCTACGCACGTTGTCGAAACGGACGCATTCGCCATTCACGAGGATCTCGCCCATGTCCGGCTCCTGCACGCCAGCGAGGATTTTCATCAGCGTGCTCTTGCCCGCGCCGTTCTCGCCGATCACTGCGAGCACCTCGCCGCGCGCGAGCGTGAGATTCACCTCGTGCAGCGCGCGCACGCCGGGGAAGCGCTTGCACAGCCCGCGCACTTCGAGCAGCGGGCGTGCGTTCGGCTCGGCGGCACTCATCCGGGATTCAGCAATGAGGTGTCACGCAAAGGCGCAAAGCCGCGAAGAAGATGACCGCAGCACTCTCGGCGTTCGCGCGAAAAATGTGGGACAGCCGGCCCGGCTGTCGGAGTGGGGCGGGCGTCCCGCCTGCCCTTCACGCAAGCGGCGGACAGGCGAGACGCGCTGTCCGACTCCGACAGGCCAGAGGCTTGTCCCACTATTTCCCGGCCTCCTGCATTTTCTTCAAGTCCGTGCGGAACTTCTCCACGTTCGCCTTCGTCACCTCGACGATCGGGATTTCAAGGAATCCGCCGGGCGGCAGCACGGATTTGTCGCCATTCGCGAGACCGCTCAGAATCCGCACCGACTCGAAGCCGTAGTAGTATGGCTGCTGGCTGATCGTCCCGACGACCGTGCCGTCCACGATTCCCTGCAGCACCGCCTCCTGCTCGTCGAAGCTCACGATTTTCATGCTGCCCATTTTTCCGGCCTCCTTCGCGGCCTCCATGCACTGCGGCGCGTTGTAGGCGTAAAGGCCGACCATGCACGCGAGGTCGGGCACCGATGCCATCGCGTCCTGCGCATTCGCCTTCGCGCGCGCGTAGTCAAAGTTATCCGTGCGCGTGTCGAGCACGGTGAATTTCCCGCCGGTGAGCGGCACCCCGTTCGGGTCCGCCTTCATCGTCGCGCCGGTCGTCTGCGCGGGGCGGTCGAGCAGTTCATCAATGACACCCTGCCGGCGCTGCTGCGAGTTGAGTTGTTCGAGGCGGCCCACGAAAATCATCACCTTGCCGCCTTCCGGCAGCGCGGACTTCACAAGTTTGCCCGCGGCGCGACCGGCCTTGTAGTTGTCCATGCCGACAAAGCACAGGCGCTTCGACTCCGGCGCATCCGAGTCGTGCGTGATCACCGGGCAGCGCGCAGCGGCTTCGTTGATGAGATCGATCTGGTTCTTCGGATCGATGGAGCTGATCGCGATCCCATCCACACCGCGCGCGAGCAGACCCTCGACCATGCGCTTTTGATCCACGACGCCCTTCGGTGGCATGAGAACCTCGCACTCGACGCCAAATTTCTTCTCCGCCGCGCGCACACCCGCGGTCGCCGTGTTCCAAAACGGGTCCACGCCATTCGTGACATAGGCCAGTTTCTTTTTCCGGGAGCCGCCCGTCGTATCCAGTTCCATCTTTTTGCAGCCGGTGAAGAGCGTCGCGGCGATGGTCGTGAGGCCGAGGAAAAAAAGTCGCGTGGGGATTTTCATGTTCATGGGAGCTTCGCGCGCTTGGTGAACATTCGCCGCCCGTTTGTAAAACTGTTTGGCGGGGGGCGCTGTTCCGGCGGCGCGCTGGGCAGAGCGCGACGCAGGCTTCCGCGCGCGCCTACGACAATCAGCGCGCTCAGTGAACAGTCATCCCGCCGTTCACATGGAGATTCTGCCCGGTGACGAAGGACGCCGCGTCGCTCGCGAGGAAGACGAGCGCGCCGCCGATGTCGTCCGGCACACCCCAGCGATCCGCGGGGATGAGCGCGCGGTATCCGTCCTTCACATCCTGCGGATCGTTCTCGTGCCGCTCGACGGGAATCCATCCGGGCGCGATCATGTTCACCGTGATGCCCCACTTCGCGACCTCCGTCGCGAGGCCGCGATTAAATCCATTTTGCCCGCCCTTCGCGGCGAGGTAGGCGGTGAAATTCGGCACGCCGCGCGCGACGACCTCGCTCCCGATATTGATGATGCGGCCCCATCGCTGCTGCTTCATGTGCGGCAGGCACGCGCGAGAGAGGAGGAACGGGCTCTTCACAAAAAAATCGAGCATCTGCTGGTAGAACGCCCAGTCGTATTCCTCGATCGGCCTCTGCGGCTGCGCGGGCGTGGCGTTCAGCACGAGGATGTCCACCGGTCCGAGCGTCTGCACGATTTCGGCGACGATGCGCGGCACATCCGCCTCGCTGCTCACATCGCCGCGCACGAGCATCCCCTCACCGCCCGCGGCCTTGAATTCCGCGAACGCCGTCTCCGCGCGCTGCAGGTTGTTTTGGAAATTGAGCCCGACCTTCGCGCCCGCGCGACCGAGCGCGACGGCCATCGCCTTGCCGAGTCCGGTGGTGCTGCCGGTCACGAGCGCGACGCGGCCTGAGAGTGAAAATGGAGAGTTGGCTGGAGTGGACATGCGTGAACGTGATCACAACACGGAACGAATCCCCGTTGACCAGAGAAAAGCACGCGGCGCAAACGAGCGGCCGACTTCCATGAGCTGCCCGCGCCGATTTTCGTGTGACTGAATTCAGAAATTCCTTCGCTCGCGAGTAAATCCGATTGCGCGAAAAACTTGAAGAATCCCAGCTTCACGAACGGCTTCATTCATTTGGAGAGGAGTCGTGATATTCGACTTCAATGGTCAGCGAGGGCTTTATTCCGGCAAGCACAGGCAGGACATGATTCAATACCTGCTCCGCGGTCGCCCGGAATTTTCGGCCCCGCGCACTTACCTTGATCCACCCAGTTTTATCGCGGTAATAGCGCTCCGCGGACGTCTTGGTGTGAATCAGAACCACGTAGCTCTCGTTGGTCAGTTTCATCACGTGCAATTTGAAAACTGCCGAAAACCGTTCAGCTTTTTGGAGCTACGGAAGTTCGGTGCTGCCCATCAAAAACCGGTCGCACTCGCGCGCGGCGCCGCGGCCTTCATTGAAAGCCCACACGACGAGGCTCTGTCCGCGACGGCAGTCGCCGGCGGCGAAAACTTTCGGGATGCTGGTGCCGTATTTGCCGTACTCGGCCTTCACGTTGCTGCGCGGGTCGCGCTCGACACCGAGGGAATCGAGCAGCGGCTGCTCCGGTCCGAGGAAGCCCATCGCGAGCAGCACGAGTTGCGCAGGCAGCACCTTCTCGGTGCCGGGCACGGGCACGGGGCCGAACTGTCCCTTGTCGTTCTTCTTCCATTCGACGCTCACGACATGCACGGCCTTCACATGACCCTTCTCGTCGGCCTCGAATTTCGTCGCGGTCTGGAGATACACGCGCGGGTCGTCGCCAAATTTCGCGGCGGCCTCCTCCTGGCCGTAGTCCATTTTGTAAGTCTTCGGCCACTCGGGCCACGGATTGTCCGCGGCGCGATCCATCGGCGGCTTCGCCATGATTTCGAGTTGCACGAGGGAATTGCAGCCGTGGCGCATCGAGGTGCCCACGCAGTCGGTGCCGGTGTCGCCGCCGCCGATGACGATCACGTCCTTGCCCGTCGCATCAATGAAGTCGCCGTTGCGGTGCCTGTCCAAAAGTGACTTGGTGTTCGCGGTGAGAAACTCCATCGCGAAGTGGACGCCCTTGAGCTGGCGTCCCTCGATGGGAAGATCGCGCGGCTTCGTCGCGCCGGTCGCGAGGATCACGGCGTCGGACTCGGCCAGCAGTTTTTCCGCAGGGAGATTTTTGCCGACCTCGGTGTTGCAGACAAATTTCACGCCCTCGCTTTCGAGCAGCCTGATGCGGCGCAAGACGACCTGCTCCTTGTCGAGCTTCGGATTCGGGATGCCATACATGAGCAGCCCGCCGGGGCGATCCGCGCGCTCATAGACGGTGACGGTGTGCCCGGCCTTGTTGATCTGCGCGGCGGCGGAAAGTCCCGCCGGACCGGAGCCAATGATCGCGACTTTCTTGCCCGTGCGCTTCGTCGGCGGGTCGGCGACGACCCAGCCTTCCTCCCAACCCTTGTCAATGATCGAGACCTCGATGTTCTTGATCGTGACCGGCGGCGCATTGATGCCGAGCACGCACGAGCCTTCGCACGGCGCGGGGCAGACGCGCCCGGTGAATTCAGGGAAGTTGTTCGTCTTGTGCAGTCGCTCCAGCGCTTCCTTCCACAGTCCGCGATAGACGAGATCGTTCCACTCGGGGATGAGGTTGTTGACCGGGCATCCGCTCGCCATGCCGCTGATGAGCGTGCCGGTGTGGCAAAATGGAACGCCGCAATCCATGCAGCGCGCGCCCTGCGTCTTGAGCGCAGGCTCGGGCATGTGGAGGTGGAATTCACTCCAGTCGCGAACGCGTTCGAGTGGTGCGCGGTCCGCGGGAATCTCGCGGAGATATTCGATGAAGCCTGTTGGTTTTCCCATTGTCGTGTCTTTGAAAAATTATTCGGCGAACTTTTTCCACTCCTCGGGATCAATGGCCGCTTGCGCCAGAATCTTGCTCGTCAGCGACCAGTCAATGTCACCGCGATGCGGATTCGGAATGGTGATTTTCCTCGCGCCCTGCTTCATGACCATGTGCGATCCGCCCGGATATGGTCCTTCCCATCCAAATGTTCGGAGCCTGCGAATGAGTTCACGGCGGCTAATCGGCCTCGGCATATTCCGGCTTGTCGCTCACGTTGACGTCAATGCCAGCGACGATGGGCAACGTGTGGCCAAAACGAAGCCCCACTGCGATCCACGATTCAAGGGCACCGCGCAAATCTTCGCGGGTGTCCTCCAGCGTTGACCCCTCTCCCCATGCGCCCTGGCAACTCGGAATGGATCCAAAAAAACGTCCGTTGTCCATCAGTTCGTAGTGAGCTTCACGCATCGCTGCAGTGATGTATTCGGTAAGCATGGGAGAAGCGTAATTTGGAAATGCAATCCCGGCATCAGTTTTCTAGCCGCCGCCGATGCGCGCGACGTCGCGGGCATTCGCCTCGAAGGCCGCGTTCAAGGCGTCGTCTCCGCTGAGTCCGTCGGCCTCGGCTTTCTTGAGCGCCTGAAGCACGCGCTTGTAGTCCTTCGGCATGACCTTCACGAATTTCGGCACCGTCTCCTCCCAAAGCGCGAGCACCTTGAACGCCTTCTGGCTCTTCGTGCAGTCCGCGTGCTTTTTGATGAGCGCGTAAAGGGCGTCAATTTCCGCGCGGTCCTCGACTTTTTCGAGTGCGACCATCTGCACGTTGCAGCGCGTGGCAAAGTCGCCCGCTTCGTCGAGCACGTAGGCCACGCCGCCGCTCATCCCTGCGGCGAAATTGCGGCCGGTGCGACCGAGGATGACGACGCGACCGCCGGTCATGTATTCGCAGCCGTGATCGCCCACACCCTCGACGACCGTGTCCACGCCGGAGTTCCGCACGGCGAAACGCTCGCCAGCCATGCCGCGGAAAAATACTTCACCGCTCGTCGCCCCGTAAAGCGCGACATTGCCGGCGATGATGTTGTCCTCAGCGGTGAAGGTGGAACCGGCAGGCGGATAGATGCAAATGTGTCCGCCACTGAGTCCCTTTCCGACGTAATCATTGGCATCGCCTTCGAGTTCGATCGTCACACCTTTCGGCAAAAACGCGCCGAGACTCTGGCCCGCGCTACCTTTGAAGTGCAGATGCACCGTGTCATCAGGAAGACCCTGCCAGTGGCGCTTGGTGATCTCGTGGCCGAGGATCGTTCCGACCACGCGGTTCACGTTCCGAATCGGCAGCGTCGCTGTCACCTTCTCGCCGCGTTCGATGGCGGGCTTGCAAAGGTCGAGCAGCTTCGTGATGTCGAGCGACTTCTCCAAACCGTGATCTTGAATCTCGGTGCAGAAGCGCCCGACCTCGGGACCCATCGGCGGCTGGTAGAGGATTTTTGAAAGGTCGAGCCCCTTCGCCTTCCAGTGATCCACGGCCTTGCGCGCTTCGAGCACGTCGGTGCGTCCGACCATGTCCTCGAGTTTGCGGAAGCCGAGTTGCGCCATGAGTTCGCGCACTTCCTGCGCGATGAACTTCATGAAGTTCACCGCGTGATCCGGATCGCCGGTGAAATTTTTCCGCAGCACCGGATCCTGCGTGGCGACGCCGACGGGGCAGGTGTTCAGATGGCAGACGCGCATCATGATGCACCCGAGCGAAACGAGCGGCGCAGTCGCAAAGCCGAACTCCTCCGCGCCGAGCAGCGCGGCGACGATCACGTCGCGTCCGGTCTTCATCTGGCCGTCCGCCTCGACGACGATGCGCGAGCGGAGGTTGTTAAGCACGAGCGTCTGGTGCGTCTCGGCGAGTCCGAGTTCCCACGGCAGACCGGCGTGCTTGATGGAAGTCTGCGGCGATGCGCCCGTGCCGCCGTCGAAGCCCGAGATGAGCACCACGTCGGCGTGCGCCTTCGAGACACCCGCGGCGATCGTGCCGACGCCAACTTCCGAAACCAGCTTCACGCTGATGCGCGCGTGCCGGTTCGAGTTTTTCAGATCGTGGATGAGTTCCGCGAGATCCTCGATGGAGTAAATGTCGTGATGCGGCGGCGGCGAGATGAGGCCGACGCCGGGTGTCGAGTGCCGCACCTTTGCGATCCAAGGATACACTTTTGCACCGGGAAGCTGGCCGCCTTCGCCGGGCTTCGCACCCTGCGCCATTTTGATTTGCAGCTCTTTCGCCTGCGAAAGGTAGAGGCTCGTCACGCCGAAGCGGCCCGAGGCCACTTGCTTGATCGCGCTGTTCTTCGAGTCGCCGCGCTCATTCGTCCAAGTGTAGCGCGCGGGATCTTCGCCGCCTTCGCCGGTATTGGATTTTCCGCCGATGCGATTCATCGCGATCGCCATCGCCTCGTGCGCCTCGCTGGAGATCGAGCCATAGCTCATCGCGCCGCTTTTGAAGCGCTTCAGGATCGTCTCGACCGACTCCACTTCCTCGATCGGCACCGGCGTCTGCGCCTTGAAGTCGAGCAGCCCGCGCAGCGTGTAGAAATTGCGCACCTGCTCGTTCACGAGCTTGCTGTATTGCTTGAACGCCTCGTAGCTCCCGCTGCGCACGGCCTTCTGCAGCGTGTGGATCGTCTGCGGGTTGAAAAGGTGCGCCTCGCCTTCGCGACGCCACTGGTATTCGCCGCCGACTTCGAGCGCCTTGCCGTTCGTCTGGCGGTCGGGAAATGCGTGGCTGTGACGCGCGAGCGCTTCCGTCGCGATGATGCCGATGTCCGAGCCCTCGATGCGCGTCGCAGTCGTCGTGAAATATTTGTCCACGACCGCCTGGTTGAGTCCGACGGCCTCAAAAATCTGCGCGCCGCGATAGCTCTGCATCGTGCTGATGCCGATCTTCGAGGCGACTTTGATTACGCCCTTCGTCGCAGCCTTGATGAAGTTCTTCACCGCCGTCTTGTGATCCACATTCACGAGCAAGCCCTGCCGGATCATGTCGTCGAGCGTCTCGAAGGCGAGATACGGATTGATCGCCCCGCAGCCGTAGCCGATGAGCGTGGCGAAGTGATGCACCTCGCGCGGCTCGCCACTTTCGAGCACGAGATCCACGCACGTGCGCGTGCCCTTGCGGATGAGATGATGATGAAGACCCGCCACCGCGAGCAGCGAAGGGATCGGCGCGTTGTCCTTGTTCGTCCCACGGTCGGAAAGAATGAGGATGTTCTTGCCGGCCGCGACCGAGCGATCCGCCTGCGCGAAGATTTCATCGAGCGCCTTTTCCAGCGTCGCCGTGCCGCCGCGGTCAGGGAACACAGGCTTCAAGCCTGTGCGGTGAGCGGGGTCGCCATCTGACAGACTGGAAGCCTGTGTTCCGTCCGCCGGGCCGCGGGGATCGAAAAGGATCGGGATTGTGACCGCGGAGAAACTCCCCTCAGTCACGGTCTTCAGCTTCGCGAGTTCCTCGTTGCTGAGGATCGGCGTCTTCAGCTCGATGAGGTGTGCGCTCTCCGGCTTCGGATCGAGCAGGTTGCCCTCCGCACCGATGGTCGTGACGGACGACGTGATGCACTCCTCGCGGATGCAATCAATCGGCGGATTCGTGACCTGCGCGAAGAGCTGCTTGAAGTAATCGAACAGCAGCTTCGGCTTGTCGGACAGCGGAGCGATCGGCGTGTCCGTGCCCATCGAACCGATGGCTTCGACGCCTTCGCGTGCCATCGGCACCATGAGCATCCGGAGATCCTCGAACGAGTAGCCAAACGCCTGCTGCCGCTGAAGCATCGTCTTGTGATCGGGCGGCGCGACGGGCTCGCCGTCCTTGATGTCCGCGAGCTTCACGAGGTGCTTGTCGAGCCACTGGCGATACGGTTTCTCGCTGGCGATCTTCGATTTGATCTCGTCGTCGGGAACGATGCGACCTTCCTCCATGTTCACGATGAACATGCGGCCCGGCTGCAGACGTCCCTTCGAGACGATGTTCTCCGGCGCGACCGGCAGCACGCCGGCTTCTGATGCCATGATCACGAGATCGTCCTTCGTCACGTAGTAGCGCGAGGGGCGCAGGCCGTTGCGATCCAAAGTCGCGCCGATCATCGTGCCATCGGTGAATGCCACCGACGCCGGCCCATCCCACGGCTCCATGAGGCACGAGTGGTATTCGTAAAATGCCTTCTTCTCCTCGCTCATGGACTCGTGTCCGGACCACGGCTCCGGGATCATCATCATCATCGCGTGCGGCAACGAGCGGCCACCCATGACGAGCAACTCCAGAACGTTGTCGAACATCGCCGAATCCGAGCCCTGCTCGTTCACGATCGGCAGGACTTTTTTCACGTCGTCGAAAAGCGGACTCGCGAGCAGCGACTCGCGCGCCTTCATCCAGTTGATGTTCCCGCGCAGCGTGTTGATTTCGCCGTTGTGCGCGATGTAGCGATACGGATGCGAACGCTCCCAGCTCGGGAAAGTGTTCGTGGAAAACCGCGAATGCACGAGCGCCAGCGCGGATTCGAGATCCGGATCCGCGAGGTCGAGAAAATACGCGCCGACCTGCTCGGGCATGAGCATGCCTTTGTAGATCAGCGTGCGGCACGACATGCTCGGCGCGTACCAAAAAGGGTCCACACCCGCGGTGCGGATGGCGCGATGGACCAGCTTCCGCAGCACGTAGAGCTTCCGCTCAAAGGCGGCATCGTCCGCGATTCCGGGCGCGCGCTGGATGAAGACCTGCTGGATGAACGGCTCACTCGCCTGCGCCGTCTTGCCGAGCGTGGAATTGTCCGTCGGCACATCGCGCCAGCCGAGCACCGTGTGCCCCTCGGCCTTCGCGATTTGCTCGAAAAGTTCGCGCCCCTTTTTCCGCACGGCGATGTCCGGCGAACCGAAGAGACTGCCTACGGCATATTGCCCCGGCGCCGGGAGTTTCACGCCCGCCACTTGCTGCAAAAACTTGTGCGGGATTTGCATCAAAATGCCCGCGCCGTCGCCCGAATTTTTCTCACAGCCGCACGCGCCGCGATGGTCGAGATTGACGAGGATCGTCAGCGCATTCTGCACGATGTCGTGGGATTTCTTCCCCTTCATGTGAACGATGAAGCCGACGCCGCACGCGTCGTGTTCAAACTGCGGATCGTAGAGTCCCTGTTTCTGCGGAAGTCCCTGGTTCTTCATTTCGATGGTGTCTGTACTTTGCAAAGAGCCGGGGGGTTCATACTCCAATAATTCACTGCAACCACAAAAAAGATCCTTCGTGGAACGCCGGTTTCCTCCCGAGAATTCTGCTCTGTGAACGCTGGCTGTTTTTTCAAAATGGCCGCGGGAAATAGCACTCCCCGGCCCGTCGCGACAGTACTTTCGTCGGGATTTTTTCCGGCGGCGGCTGGCGTGCAAAATGGAGGCCATTCCGGGCGCGGAAAACGACCGCCCGGAACGCCGGGACGACTTTCCGCGGAGCGCGAAAATCGGCGTGTTCGAAAAGCGTAACCTCGGCCCGGCACCTCGCGTCCACCTTATGTCCGCACCGATGATTTTTCACCATGATCGCAACCGCCCTCGCCTCGCACGCCTTGCCGTTCGGTCTCGCCGAAGGTAGGCACTCGCGGATGACGCCGATGAGCGATGCCGTCCCCGACGACCACGCACTCGTCCGCGCCACGCTTTCCGGCGACGATGCCGCGTTCGCGGAAATCATGCGCCGGCACAAGGGCCGCGTCTTCGGCACCTGCTCGCGTTTTGCGCGCGACGCGCATCAGCTCGATGATCTGTGCCAGGAAGTTTTTCTGCGCGCGTGGCGCAGGCTGCGGACGTTTCGCGGCGATGCGCCTTTCGAGCATTGGCTCGCGCGGCTCACGGTCACCGCGTGCTACGATTTTCTCCGGCGCGAAAAGCGCCACCGCGGCCACGCGGAACTGGACGCCTCGCCGCTCGAATTCCGCGACACCAGCGTGGACGCCGCCGTCGCCGCGGGCCGCGCGCGCGACCTGCTCGACTGGGCGATGCGCAAACTTTCCGCCGAGGAAAAACTCGTGCTCACGCTCCTCGAACTCGAGGAGCGCACCGTGCGCGACATCGCCGCACTCACCGGCTGGAGCGAGAGCAACGTGAAAGTCCGCGCATTCCGCGCGCGCGCCCGGCTCCGCGAAATCATCGAACGCAGCCATGAACACTGACGACCCACGCACTCCCGGCGACCCGCTCGACGCACTCTTTCGCGCCGCGCGCGAAAATGCAGGCGACTTTGATCATCTCGAATTCGGATTCGAGACGCGCACGCTCGCGCTGATCCGAAATGGGCGCGAGGAACGCGGCCCGTCGTGGCTCGCGTGGGCCGCGCGACTGTGCCCGTTTGCGGCAGCGCTCGCGCTCGCGGCGGGCGCGTGGGCATACCTGAGTTGGGAGGATTCTCCAGACGGGGAGAGCGTCGTGAACGCCGTGCGCCTCGCGGGTGTGCCGGTGCTCGATTATTACTTGGGCGGCGACCAATGAAACGGCTCAAGGGCATCCTCATCGTCGCGCTGATTTTTCTGAGCGGAGCATTCATCGGCGCCATCGTCGGCGGCACCGCGGCACAGTTGGATCTCGTCAACAAGACCTTCCTCGGCGGACCGCCGAACATCCGGAAACTTCTCGTGCAGCGCGCAAAGCACGATCTGAAGCTCGACGAGGATCAGAACCACCAGTTCTGGCTCATCATCAACGAAGCCGGCGCGGAACTGCGCGACGCGGCGAAGCCCGTGCGCCCGCAGATCGACGCCGTGCTCGAAAAAGCCACGCAGCGGATGCGCGAAGTGCTGCGCACATCGCAGCAGCCACGCTTCGACAGCTTCGCGAAAAATTCACGGAAGCGTTGGCTCGATGCGATGGGCGACATTCCGCCGCGCGAGGAAAAACTGCCGCCAGCGAACGAGCCGGCCGCAGCGGAGCCCGCGACACCGCGCTGAATTGCGCGCTGGAAAACGGGCTCACGTTTTCCTTTCACACCCTGCGATTTTTCCGCTCTCATCCGCGGCCCATGAGTGACCAGTTTGACGTCCGCTACATCGCACAGCTCGCGCGGCTGGAGCTTTCCGCCGAGGAAATCGCGAAGTTCCAGAGCCAAGTCGGGCAGGTGCTCTCGCACGTCGAGAAACTCAGCAAGGTGGATGTCTCGGGCGTCGAGCCGACGGCGCACGCGAACCAAGTCGTGAACGTTTTCCGCGAGGACACGCCGCGCGCGTGGTTCACGCCGGAGATCGCGCTGACGAATGCTCCGCGCTCGGCGAACGGCCTCTTCATCGTGCCGAAGGTGATCGAGTAGCGCGACGCACGCACTTTTCAAAATCGGATGTCACTCGCTTCACTCTCCGTCTCCGCGCTGCGCCGCAAGCTGCGCACCCGCGAAGCTTCGCCACTCGAAGCCCTCGATGCGCTGGAAGCACGCATCGGAAAAGTGGACCCCGTCGTCCACGGCTACCTCTCGCGCGACTACGCAGCGGCGCGTTCGTTCGCGGAAAAGGCCGACGTGAATCTGCCGCTCGGCGGCGTGCCGATCGCGATCAAGGACGTGATCAACGTGAATGGGGAGCCGTGCTCGTGCGGCTCGAAGATCCTCGACGGCTACACGGCGAATTACGACGCGACCGTGATCAAGCTGCTCCGCGCGGCGGGTGCGATTCCGTTTGGACGCTGCAACATGGATGAGTTTGCGATGGGCAGCTCGACGGAGAACTCCGCTTTCGGCCGCACGTGCAATCCGTGGGACCCCTCGCGCGTGCCGGGCGGATCGTCGGGCGGTTCCGCAGCAGTCGTCGCGGCGAACGAGGCCTTCGCAGCGCTCGGTTCAGACACCGGCGGCTCCATCCGCCAGCCCGCCGCGCTCTGCGGTTGCGTGGGACTGAAGCCGACTTACGGACGCGTCTCGCGCTTCGGCCTCGTCGCGTTCGCTTCGTCGCTCGATCAGATCGGACCTTTCACAAAAACGGTCGAGGACGCCGCGCTTTTGCTCAACGTGATCTCCGGTCGCGACCCGCTCGACTCCACGAGCCTCGACGAACCCGTGCCGGACTACACCGCGCAACTCGGCCAGGATTTGAAAGGCGTGAAGCTCGGCATGCCGAAGGAGTATTTCATCAGCGGCATTCACCCGCAGGTGGACGCCGCGGTGCGCGCCGCGATCCGGCACTACGAATCGTTCGGCGCGGAAATCGTCGAGGTCTCGCTGCCGAACACCGAGCACGCCGTCGGCGTCTATTACATCATCGCCACCGCCGAGGCGTCGTCGAATCTCGCGCGCTTCGACGGCGTCCGCTACGGCGCGCGCGCGAGCAATGGCAGCGTGCTCGAAATGTACGGTCGCACGCGCGAGGAAGGCTTCGGCCCCGAGGTGAAGCGGCGCATCATCCTCGGCACCTACGTGCTCAGCAGCGGGTATTACGACGCGTATTACCTCCGCGCGCAAAAGGTCCGTACGCTCATCCGCCAGGATTTCACGGCTGCGTTTGAAAAGGTGGACGCCATCATCTGCCCCACGACGCCTGAGCCCGCGTTCAAGGCCGGCGACCGCAGCGACGATCCGCTGAAAATGTATCTCGCCGATATTTTCACCATCGCGTGCAACCTCGCCGGCACCTGCGGCATGAGCCTCCCGTGCGGCTTCGCGGATGTGGACGGAAAGAAATTACCCGTCGGTCTGCAGCTCATCGGCCAGCCATTTCACGAGGCACGCCTTCTCCAAATCGCACACGCCTATGAGCAGTCCACCGACTGGCATAAGGCCACCGCTCCGCTCTGAGGACTGCGCGCGTCAGGCCGTCCTGGCCTTTTCGTTCACCTTGTGCCCGAGCATCTGCATGGTCTGCTGCAGGGCCTCGACTTGCAGTGGCTTTTTCAGGACGGTCACCGGGCCGAGTTTAAGAATGTTGTCCAGCATCTGGCTGTCCGGGTAGCCCGTGATGATCACGATCGGCAGGGTCGGCTGGATTTCCTTGGCCTGCCGATACACTTCGTCGCCGGTGGTGTCGGGTAACTGAAGGTCGAGGAAGCAGAGTTCAAATTTCTGCTTGTGCAACGCCGCCACCGCTTCGCGCCCGGTGCCGACGACGATTCTGGAAAAGCCCTGCTTTTTCAGGAACAGCTTAAACATGCTCTGCAGCCCAGTGTCGTCATCCACCACGAGCACCGTCGGCTGGCCTTCCTCTTCGTTGCGCAAAATGTCGCGGTCCAGCATGTCCTTCTTCACGCGCCAGCGACCACCGATCTGAATGGCCGGAAGCTGCCCCCTTTGCACGAGATAATAAACGGTGGGCAACGGAATCCTGAGATACTCGGCCGTCTCCTTCACCGTCATCAAATTGTGCACGGCACTGGCCTGCGGAGAATCTGGTTCAATGGCGGTAGGTTTGGGCATGCTCAAACTTTTGTGGAGAGTCCTGAATTTTCTAAAAAGTGTCAAGGGACGTTTGCGCGATCCTTGCAAAGGATAAGCTCGGCACGCCCCCCGATCCTCATCGAGTCGGCCGTGAGAATGAAGCTCGGGCATCGTCACCGCACGCGGGTGCGCGGAGCCGGGCCAGTCTCGAGTGCAAGCCGAGTCTGGGGGATCAGCGAACGCGCCAGCCAGGCATGCTGCCGGTGGAGATGAACGCTGCAGATGAGACCGGCCCGGCGCCATTCAAATACCAGACGACGATCTGCCCGGCGGTATTTTTGAACACCAGATCCGCATTGCCGTCGCCGTTCAGATCCGCGATGCCGGAGACTTTCCAGTCCCCCATGGCGCCGGTGGAGAGGTAAGCGGCGGACGAGACGGCACCGGAGCCGTTCAGATACCAGACCACAATTTGACCCAGAGTATTCTGGAAGACGATGTCGGCGTTGCTGTCGCCGTTGAGGTCGGCGACTCCCACGATTCTCCAGTCACCGAGAGCACCGGGGGAAAGGAAGCTGAAGGTCAGCACGCCCCCGCCGCCATTCATGTACCACACCACGATTTGGCCCGCGTTGTTCTGGAAAATCAAATCCGCGTTGCCGTCATTGTTCATGTCCGTGACGCCCACGATGCGCCAGTCGCCCAAGCCGCCCGCGGAGATCAGCGCGGCAGAGGTCACGCCCCCCGCGCCATTCATGTACCAGACGGCAATCTGGCCGGACGTGTTCTGGAAAACGATATCCGCAGTGCTGTCGCCATTCATGTCAGCGAGGCCCACGACACCCCAGTCGCCCATGAGGCCGGTGGAAATCCATCCGGCGGAGGAGATCGCTCCCGCACCGTTCAAATACCAGACGGCGACCTGGCCGAGGCTATTCTGGAAAATGATGTCGTCCGCGCCGTCGCTGTTGAAATCCCGTTTGATCTTCGTGCCAAATGCGAGGAACGGCACGCCGCGGGAGATGCGGTTATTCCGCGTATCCGCGACGTAAATGTTCCCGGTGGCATCAAGGGCAACACTGGAGGGATTGTAAAAGCGGGCTGCCAATCCGGCACCGTTGGCGCTGCCGAGGATTCCGGGGGTTCCGCCCACGGTGCTGACGACGCCCAGAGACGTGATCTTCCGGATCGTGTAATTGCCAGTGTCCGCAACGTACATATCGCCGATCGCGTCCACCGCCACGGCGCTTGGATTCTTGAACCTCGCAGAGCTGAGAACCCCGTCATTCGTGCCGCTGGTGCCAGCACTGCCCGCGAGGGTTGCTGCCACGCGCGCCGGTGTGATTTTGCGGATCGTGTTGTTGCCAGTGTCGGCGACATAGACATTGCCCGCCACATCCACCGCCACGCCCTTGGGGCTGTTGAGTTGCGCAGTGCTAATTATCGTAATCGCAGCCTTGACGGTGGGGATGGCTTGCAACAAGCCCGGCGATGCGATAGTGATGGAACTGCCATCAATGAGGATCGGAGTCGGGACAGCGGGCAGAGCCACGAGCAGGGGCGTGGAAAGAATGATGAAGCTGCCGGGAGGAGGATTTGGGAAAACTGCCACACCCGCGACATTCGTCGTGCCCGTGGAGACAATATATTTATTCGGGTCGCCAGGGAAAGTCACTACATCGCCAGCGAGTATCGAGCCAGTGCCGACCCCGCCCGTGTCAATCACGGTGCTGCCGACTACGATGGCTGTGCCACCGGTCTGGGCACCGCCGGCGGTGCCTCGGCCCTTCAAATTTGTGGTGCCTGTGGTCACGAGATATCCGCTTGGATCGCTCCCGAACGAGACAATGTCACCTGCGAGGATTGTGCCAGTGCCGTCCGTGCTGGAGGTGCCGATAGTCCTGCTGCCGGCGGCGAAGCCCACACCGTTGGTCATCGCACCGCTCGCCGTGCCGCCGCTGCCGACGCCATTTCTGCTCCCGGCGCCACCCGCCGTGCCGATGAATGTGGTCACCGCGCCTGCGGGGGTGATTTTGCGAATCGTGTGGTTGCCGGTGTCGGCGACATACACGTTGCCAGCGGTGTCCAAGGCCACGCCCTGCCGACTGCTGAAGCGCGCATTGGCCCCCGTCGCATCCGTGCTTCCGGGGATTCCCGCCGTCCCGGCGAGCGTCGTCACCACACCGCCCGGGGCGACTTTGCGGATCGTGTGGTTGCCGGTGTCCGCGACATAAACGTTGAAGGCTGCGTCCACCGCCACGCCGGAGGGGTTGTAGAATTGCGCCACCGGACCCGTGCCGTCGGCGCTGCCGAGATTGCCCGGATCTCCCGCAAGCGTGCTCACCAAACCCGCCGGGGAGATCATCCGGATCGTGTGGCTCCCGGTATCCGCGACGTAGCTGTTGCCAGCAGTGTCCGTCGCCACGCCGAGCGGATTGTTGAACCGCGCAGCCGTGCCGCTGCCATCCGCAATGCCAGTCCCCTGGGACATTCCCGCGAGAGTGGTCACGACTCCGGCTGCCGTGACCTTGCGCACGGTCAGGTTGAAAGTGTCGGCCACATAGATATTCGCACCTGCCGCATCCACCGCGAGGCTGGCCGGGCGATAGAATTCCGCCGCGCCACCCGTGCCATCCGCAGCGCCACTGACGCCGGCCACCGCCGCGAGCGTCGTCACCGCGACCAGCGTGTCGATTTTTCGGATGGTGTGGTTGCCAGTGTCGGCGACATAGACGTTGCCGATCACGTCAACCGCCACGCCCTGCGGGCTGTTAAAAGTAGCGAAAGTTCCGGCTCCGTCCACACTGCCGATGGCACCCGCGGTTCCCGCGTACGTGCTCACCACGCCCG
Organism: Chthoniobacterales bacterium; assembly: GCA_038239865.1. GTDB lineage: Bacteria > Verrucomicrobiota > Verrucomicrobiia > Chthoniobacterales > Chthoniobacteraceae > SXWH01. Next base: position 4,264 of record JBBSEI010000030.1, on the reverse strand, counting down.
CCGGAGCGATTTTGCGAATCGTATCGTTGCCCGTGTCCGCGACATACAGGTTTCCCGCGGCGTCCACCGCAATGCCCTCAGGCGTGTTGAATCTCGCCACGCTCCCGGGCCCGGCCGGAGCATCCGTCGAACCAAGATTACTCGCCGCCCCCGCGATGGTGGTGACTGCGCCAGTTGCCGTGACGCTTTTGCGAATCGTGTAATTGCGCGTGTCCGCCACATAGACGTTGGCACCCGCTGCATCGACCGCGACCCCCGCCGGGAGGAAGAACCGTGCGGCGGCACCTGTGCCATCGAGGCTGCCGGAAAAATTCGCCGAACCAGCGAGCGTGCTCACCACTCCGCCAGGAGTGATTCGGCGGATCGTGTGATTGCCCGTGTCAGCCACATAGACGTTGCCGGCGGCATCCACCGCGACGCGCTGAGGGTTGTTAAACCGCGCGACCGTCGCCGGGCCTGCCGGAGCGTCCGTGCTGCCGATGTTGCCCGCACTCCCCGCGAAGGTCGTCACCACGCCCGCCGACGTGACTTTCCGGATCGTGTGGTTGCCCGTGTCCGCCACATACACATTACCCGCCGCGTCCACTGCCGCGCCGTCGGGGTAATTAAACCGCGCAACGCTCCCTGTCCCATCCACACTGCCGGGACCGCCGACCAGACCGGCGAAATTGCTGAAAGCATACCGCGTGGACTGCCCCATCGCAGCCGGCACCGCCATCGCCAGCCATGCGAGGACGAGAAAGGCGACCCTGCTCATGCATCGCAGCATTTGCGGCGAGCGAGGGGCGGCGGCTGGGATCGTGGACAGAGAATGTGGAAGACGGATACATTGGCTTTTGGTGTGTTCGGAGAGTGAAACGGGAATGCTCGCGGCGTGAACGAAAGAGCGGCCCGGCCATTGCAAGTGCAAATACGACAAACGGCCCGGTTCCTCGCTTCGGAGCACGATTCGCCGCATCTCATCCACAGGCGGAAAAAGCGGCGGTCCGCGTGCCCCCACAAGGAGCCTCGCGCCGCTGCCCCGTTTCCCGACGCCGCGCCACAGTCCGCGGACAACCGGTGCCCCATTGCTGGAGAGTCATGGTGCGCGGTGCAGGTTTCGAACCTGCGACCCCTACCGTGTCAAGGTAGTGCTCTACCACTGAGCTAACCGCGCTTCTGTGAACTCCCGAGCCGAGCCGGCTGCGGGTCCCGGAAAAACTGGAGCGCGCACCGTAGAGGCCGATTCCAGTGGTGGCAACATTTTTTGAGCGGGCGCCATGGAAACGGCGTCCGCAACCATGGGCGACTGCGGAGCACGCTGCGAAAACCGCCGCGTATTCTGCACGTCCACCCGTGAACTTTGACCGGCATTCCGCCCGCTTCGTTGCGCGCAAATTTTTTCCGGAAAGCGCGTTCTAAAAAAATAACCGCGCCGTCCGCTCGGCCGCCCTATTTCGCCGCAGCGCGGGCGGCGCTCGCCTTCAGGTGCTCGAGCACGTCCTTGAACTTGTCCGCATTCCGCGGATTCACCGCGACGCAAGTTTCGTGCGCCTCATACATCGCCTCCCGCGCGGCAGTTTTGTCCGCGGGATGATGAATCGCCTCGGTGCTGCCGTTGCGTTCGGCCCCGGAGAGAGGCTTGTCGGAAAAAAGCGGATCGAGCCCGAGGTCGGCGAGAAGGTCGGTGTTGCGCTCGTTGCGATTCACGACCCACAGCTCGCCGTTGCCCGTGTCGCGCAGCCGGATGGCGAGGCCGGCGAGCGTGCCCATGAAGGTGGAATCGAGCGCCGGACAGTTTTTCAGATCCACCACGAATTTCCTCCGCCCCTCCTCGATCAGCTTGCGCGAAAAATCACGGAGCGCCGGGCTGTTTTGAAATGTTCCCCGCCCTTCCACCCGAATCCAAACTTCCGGACCGCTCTCCGTGTCGGCAAAAATCGTAGGATGAAGACTCATTATAATCTTTGTGGCGCCTCCTTCGCACCGAAACGGTTTCCGGTCAAATCTCCGGCAAGGCGGATCCTCGGCGGCTGGATGCGCATCAGTTCCACAGGAACGACTGATGGAGTCCGACCGCGCGGCCCTTTTCGATCAGCAGCAGACGCCACGCGGTCAGCTTGCCCGCCTCCCTGTATTCGTCGCCGATGATCGTGAATTTCGTCTCCACCGCACCCGCCGCCGCCGGGTAGCGCACTTCCTTCGCCTGCACGTGCGAGCCGAGCGCCTCCTGCCGGTATTCGAGCCGCACGGTGATGTCCCCCTGCCGTTTCGCGCGCCACCACACATTGAAATAATACCCGCGCCGCTCGATCGCATCCACGCCCGTGATCGCGCCGTAGTTCACGCGCTGCCGCTCGAAGAGGATCATCTGGTTGTCCGTCGGCTTTTGAAAACGCGGATCGTTCAGGAACTTGGTCACCTTGCGGATTTCAAAATCGTCGCTCAGCGCGAGCGGCACGACCTCCGCGCGCACGATGGGATTTTGCCGCAGCGGCTCCCTCGGAGCAGTGCAGGCGGAAAGTGCTGCCACCGCGAAAAACGCGGCAAAAAGGCGGGTCATGGCCGCGGAGTAAAACGGGCGCGTCCCGCCGTGGCAACGCCGTAAATTCCCTAGCGCCTCGCGTGATCCCTGCTACCCATCGCGAAGCATGATGAACCCTCTGCTCCGCACCGCGCTCGCGGCCCTCGCGCTCCTCGCCTGCCCGCCCGTCCCGGCAGCCGATGAGCCGGTGCGCCACGGGAAGGCACCGGCAGGTGCGCGCGACTACGTCCGCTACCTCGGCGACGACAAGCGCGGCAAACTGCAGACCGTGATCGTCACCATGAAAAAAGGCGACGTGCAGGTGGAGCTGATCGGCGCGGTGCATGTGGCCGATCCCGATTACTACAAATCGCTCACGAAACTTTTTGCCGGTTACGAAGAGCTGCTTTTCGAACTCGTGGACGGCCAAAAAATGAAACACGATCTCGAAGGCGGCGAAGGTGGCCCCAAACCCGCGAAGCCGCGCGCGCCGCTGAAGCAGGGCGAATTTCCGCCCGACGACGACAACGCACCCGCACCGAAGGATCGCAACCCGGCGTTCAAAATCATCAGCATGCTCATGCACGGCTTCGGCAATTATTTTCACCTGCAATACCAGACCGACGGCATCGACTATCACACGAAGAACTTCGTCCACGCCGACGTGAGCATGGATGAATTTGTGCGCATGCAGGCGGATAAAGGCGAGTCGTTCATCGACCTCATGCGCAAGGCGATCGAGGCGCAACTCGAAATCGGCTCCGACCGCGATGCGGAGCCAAAAGGCAGCCAGCTTTTGCTCGCACTGCTCGGAGATTCCAGCGGCCTGAAGGTCGCCATGGCGCGTCAACTCGCCTCTGCGGACGAGCTCGTCTCCGTGATGGAAAAGGAGGACGGCGGCTCAGTCATCATCACCGAGCGGAACAAAAAAGCCCTCGGCGTGCTCGACCGCGAAGTCGCCGCGGGTCGCAAAAATCTCGGCATTTTCTACGGCGCGGCGCACCTCTCGGAAATGGAAATTCAGATGGAGAAAAACGGCTACCACCGCACCGGCGAACGCTGGATGAATGCGTGGATCATCAAGCCGCACGCCGACGATGCGCACGCCGCGGCACCGGTTTCCGAGTAGGCTGCCTCCGCGGTGTCCGCCGCGCCCGCACGCACGAAATCTCCGCGTCGCGCACAGGAATCGCTTTTCTCATCAGCGCCCATGACGCACGTGCAACCCATCGAACCCCCAAAATCCGCCCTGCCCCGCGGCGGCGCGCATCTGGTCGCATGGCTCCGCGAACTGGAGGAATGCCGCATCGGCGGATTCGTGACGGACGAGGATTATGCCTACCAGCGCGCGGAAAAACTCGCCGCGCTGCTGCGTCCCACGCGCTGTCTTTGGCTCGCGTCCTTGGCCGGCGCGCTGCTCATCGGAGCTGCCGCGGGCGCGATCACATGGCAGTTCACCCACGACTGGCGCGCAGCCTCCGGCGTCGCGGCGCTCGCCGGTGTGTGGGGCCTCACTTCACTCGGGCGCGTGCTGCGCGAAAAATTCATCGAACTCCAACTCCGCGGCCGCAGAAGAATCCTCGTCGCGCTGCTCGAAAACGATCTGCTCAGCGCGAACGAATTTTCCGACTACGACGACCGCCTGGCGCAGGGCCATGCGGACATCGTGTAGTGCCGCAAATCACGCATCCGCGGCGAGTCCGACCACCAGCTTGCGGCCCTTGAAGCGCTTCCCGCGCAGGCCGGTGACGATCTCCTTCG
>JBBSEI010000029.1:0-45341 GCA_038239865.1 Chthoniobacterales bacterium | reverse complement strand
GATCCTCCGGCACCCAGTCGCGCAAATCCGGCGGCAGGAGCATCGGGGTGTCGTGATCAATCGAAACGAAGCGCGCGGGCATCCTCCTTCAACCCGCAATTTCAAAATCCGTAGCGCGGAAAGTCCGACAGGCTGCTAGGCGTTTTTCGCGGAAAGAGTGAATGATTGCCGGGGTGATTTTGTCCACCCTCACGCCACCAATATGGGCAACCCATCGTGCCAGCGCCTGACGTTCATTTGCCTGTGTGCCGACCTTCTTTTGCGCGATCATTGGGCCGTTGAGGTAATCGGCGGCGAATTCCTCAAACTTTGGACGGTGCCCGCGCGCGGGCAATTTGTGGTCATTCCGGGCGGTGCGAATGCGTTCAAGTTCGGCCTTGGCTTTGTCAAGACTATCGGCGTCGAGGACGATGCGACGCGGTGCGGTGCGACCGTTGCCGAGGTCAACGCGAAGCTGCGCGTAGTAGCGCGAACCGCGCAGCCAGAGGCCCGGCACTTTGCGCTTGCGGGTGTCGAAGACAACCTGGAAGCTGGCGGGTGATTCCTCGCCGTTCCGTCCTCGCATTGCGCTGCTGTGCGTTTCATGGCGTCACAGTAGCACAAAGTGTAGCACAAATGCAACAGGGCAGGGGAGGTCTATCACCTAAATGGTTTTAACACCGCAGTTTCCGAATCAGCCGGGGTGGCGAAATTGGCAGACGCGCCAGACTTAGGATCTGGTGGAGCAATCCTTAGGGGTTCGAGTCCCCTCCCCGGCACTTCGGTGGACGCGGCGATGCGCAAGGGCGGGGGAGTGGATTTGCCGGAAGCCACAACCCGATCGAGATCCTTCACCATGCGCTGCACGTGCCGGTGTTTCGAGCGCTTGCGCAAAATGTCGAGCGCCTCCCGGTCGTCGCCCCAATTCAGGATTTCGATGTTCACCGTGCGCGTGCCCCACCCATTCATCGCGCCGCGCGTGGGCTTGTAGAGATCGATCGTGTTGCGCCCCGAGAGCGCCCAGCCGATGTCGTCCACCTTGCAAATCTCGCCCGTATCCAAAATGCGAAACGTGGTGCCGACGGGCCACCGCGACCAGTCCGCGGCGGCGCTGTGGACGGCATCGTAGCGCAGTTGCGTGCCGATGCAGGTCTGCGAGCCATGCACGAGATGATCACTTTCCGTGTGTGTGTAGGCCGTCGTGCGGACGCGCTGGAATTGCGTGCGCGCGATCGGCTTTTCATACGTGGGCAGCGAGCGGGCGCAGCCGGAGAAAATCATGACGGCGGCCAGGAGGAGGGGGCGGTGCGACATGGGCGAGCCTTTTAGCACGCATGTCGCGCGATGCCAAGCGGCGACATGGGAGATCGCGATTTATCTCGCGCGGTGTTGGCGCGCTACTTCGTGAAGACGATCTTCCCGCCCTTCATGTCCGCGGTGATCGTCTCACCCTCGCGGAAATTGCCGGAGAGGATTTCGAGCGAGAGCGGATCGAGGAGGTCGCGCTGGATCGCACGCTTCAGCGGGCGCGCGCCATAGACGGGATCGTAGCCCGATTCACCAAGGTGCTTCTTCGCGGCGTCGGTGACGGTGAGCGTGAGTTTCTGATCCGCGAGCCGCTTTTCGAGGCGCACGAGTTGAATGCCCACGATCTGCGTGAGGTCCGCATCGCTCAGCCGGTCGAAGATGATCGTCTCGTCCACGCGGTTGAGAAACTCCGGGCGGAAATGCCCGCGCAGCGCCTCCATCACTCGCGCCTCGCGCTGCTCGGCATTCGCGTCGTCGAGGATGAATTGCGAGCCGATGTTGCTCGTCATGATGATCACCGTGTTCTTGAAATCCACCGTGCGGCCCTGTCCGTCCGTGATGCGCCCGTCGTCGAGCACCTGCAGGAGCACGTTGAAAACATCGTGGTGCGCCTTTTCGATCTCATCGAAAAGGATCACGGAATACGGCTTGCGGCGCACGGTCTCCGTGAGCTGTCCGCCCTCCTCGAAGCCGACGTATCCCGGCGGCGCGCCGATGAGCCGCGCGACGCTGTGCTTCTCCATGTATTCGCTCATGTCGATGCGGACCATCGCGTTCTCGTCGTCAAAAAGAAACTCCGCGAGTGCGCGTGCGAGTTCCGTTTTTCCTACGCCGGTCGGGCCGAGGAAAATGAACGACCCGATCGGACGATTCGGATCCTGCAAGCCGCTGCGCGCGCGACGCACGGCATTGCTCACGGCGATGATTGCCTGCTTCTGCCCGATCACGCGCGCACCCAGCCGCTGCTCCATTTTGATCAGTCTCTCGCGTTCGCCTTCGCGCAAATTCGCAACCGGAATACCCGTCCACGCCGCGACCACCTTCGCGATTTCCTCCTCCGTGACTTCGTCGTGGAGCAGCGTCGTCTTCTGCTCTGGCGCGGAAGACTGCGCGGCGAGCTTCCGCTCAAGGTCGGGAATCAGCCCGTACTGGATCTCGCTCGCCTTCGCGAGATCGCCCGTGCGCTGCGCGCGTTCGAGTTCGTTGCGTGCGGCCTCGAGTTCCTCCATCGCCTTGCGCGAGCCGCCGAGGATCGCCTTTTCCTTCTGCCACTGCGCCTTCAGCGCCGTGCTTTTTTCTTTCAGGTCGGCGAGTTCCTTTTCGAGCTTCGCGAGGCGATTCTTCGACGCGGCGTCCTTCTCTTTTTTCAAGGCCTGCCGCTCCATTTCGTCCTGCATGATCGCGCGCTCGATCTGATCAATCTCCGTCGGCATGGAATCAATTTCCATCTTCAGCCGCGACGCCGCCTCGTCCATCAGGTCCACCGCCTTGTCCGGCAAAAAGCGGTCGCTGATGTAGCGGTCCGAGAGCACCGCCGCCGCGACGAGCGCGGCGTCCTGGATGCGCACGCCGTGGTGGACTTCGTAGCGCTCCTTCAGCCCGCGCAAAATCGCGATGGTGTCCTCGACACTCGGCTCGTCCACTTTCACCGGCTGGAAGCGCCGCTCCAGCGCGGGATCCTTCTCAATGTATTTGCGGTACTCGTCGAGCGTCGTCGCGCCGATGGTGCGCAGTTCGCCGCGTGCGAGCGCAGGCTTGAGCATGTTGCCTGCATCCATCGAGCCTTCACCTTTGCCCGCGCCGACGATGGTGTGCAGCTCGTCAATGAAGAGGATGATCTCGCCGTTGCTGTCGGTCACTTCCTTGATGAACGCCTTCAGCCGGTCCTCGAATTCCCCGCGGAATTTCGCGCCCGCGACCATCGCGGAAATGTCCATCGCGATGACGCGCTTGTTCTTCAGCGACTCCGGCACGTCGCCCGCCACGATGCGCCGCGCGAGGCCCTCGACGATCGCCGTCTTGCCCACCCCCGGCTCGCCGATGAGCACCGGATTGTTTTTTGTGCGACGCGAGAGCACCTGCATCGTCCGGCGGATTTCGTCGTCGCGCCCGATCACCGGATCGATTTTTCCCTTTCGCGCGGCGTCCGTGAGATCGCGTCCGTACTTTTGCAGCGTCTGGTATTTGTCCTCGGGATTCTGATCCGTCACGCGCTGCGAGCCGCGCACCTGCTGCAGCGCCTGCATCAGCTTCGCGTGCGACACGCCGAGCGACTTCAGCATTTTCCCCGCGCCCACGCCGCTGTCCGAAAGCGCGAGCAGGTAGTGCTCCGCGCTCAGGTATTCGTCCTTCAGCTTTGCCATTTCCTTTTCCGCCGAGCGCAAAATCGCGAGCAGTTCCGCCGCGGGATTCGTCTGCGCCGTCATGCCGTGCGTCTGCGCGCGTTTCGCGATCGCAGCCTCGAGTTGCGACTGCACATTCGCGACATTGAGCCCGAGCTTTTCGAAAAGCGGACGTGTCACGCCCTCCGGCTGCTCCAGCAGCGCGAGGAGAAAATGCTCGTTGTCGAATTCCGTGTGGTTGCGATTCGCTGCGAGCGATTGCGCGGATTGCAGGGCTTCCTGCATGCGTTGGGTGAAGCGGTCAGTTCTCATGAGGTTAAGCAAATCGGCGCACGCACCTTCGCAGGATGTATTGCCCCATTGTTCAGGGAAGCCCTCATCTTGCCTGCGCCAACCCGGCCCGCGCAGCGGTGCCACTGGCGCAGTCGGGGGGGATGAAGTGGACCAAGCCGCCCGCTACGTGGCTGGCACATCCTCTGCCCCACTCGCGATCCATGTTTCAAATGGATCGCGGGAGAGAATCGGGAACCGACCAGAGCGGTGTCCGGCTTAGAAACTCTGGTATGCGTAATACGCGTAGTACTGGCCGACGTAGGAGTAGTAGTAGGCGGCGTAAATGTTACCGGAGAGGGTGGAGGAATCATGCCGCGAGTTTCTCTCCTGATTGCTCGCATAGGTGAATGCATAGGAAGCATAGGCGTACCCGTAAAATCGAAAGGTGTCGTTGTCGAATGCCGCTCCGTAATACAGGTAATAGAGCGAATAGTAAGCGTAGTACACCTCGCCATAGCCGTCCGAGGTCGGATTCTCGTTGTAGGCCGCCGCTCCATAGAAGAAGGCATGCGACATGGAGCTGTATGCGTAATCGTCGAGCACATTTGCTGAGGCTGTGGACGTGCCAAAGGTGAGCGTGAGGCAGGCGATGAGGGCGATGAGGTATTTTTTCATGGGTTTGACGGGTTATTGGTGGTGTCGTGACAACAAGCCAATCGCATCTGTTCACGCGTTTGGATTGGCTTGTTTCAATGATCAGGGCTTGGCCCGAGGCGCTTTGGGCGCGGCGTTTCCCGGTCATCTCCCGGCTTGGAATTCGGAAGCGATTGGGAATTGTGCAAGGCGTGAGATCGGTGAACATGCTCCCCACCATCCCGCCCGCCATGACCCTCCTCCGCATGCCGCTCCGTTGTTCCATCTTCCTGCTGGCAATGCTGGCAGTCGCGGTGTGTTCGCGCTTTGCCATTGCCGGGGAGGTGCCTTTGCCGGACGGCTGGGCGGCGATGTCGCCGCGCGATGAGATTCGCCCGGTGTTTTCCTTTGAGCCGGCGGGCGGGGCGAAGCAGGCGGGCAGTTTCGTAATCGCGCATGATCCGCGCGAGGGGCTCGATGGGTGGATCCAGAAATCATTCTCCGTGACGGGAGGCGAATTTTACCGCGTGTCGGCGGTGCGCAAAACGCACGATGTCGCCGTGCCTCGCCACAGTGCGCTGGTGCGCGTGCTCTGGCGGGACGATGCGAATAAGCCGGTGCGCGCCGACGCACCCGCGGGAAGCGAAGCGGGAGGGCGTCCGCTTTTCTCCGCGGAGCCCGAGCATCCCGCGGATGGCGCGACGGACGCGCACGGCTGGACGACGGTCGCGGGCGTGTATCGCGCGCCGGCGAAGGCGACGCATGCGATCGTGGAATTGCACCTGCAACATGCGCCGAATGGCCGCGTGGAGTGGAGCGACGTGAACTTTGAAAAAACCGCGCAGCCCGCGACGCGCAAAGTGCGGCTCGCGACCGTTCACTTTCTGCCGAATGGCAAATCGCCGCGCGAAAATTGCGAGCAGTTCGCGCCGCACATCGCGGAGGCCGCGCGGCAAAAGGCGGACCTCGTGGTGCTCGGCGAGACGGTGCCGACGGCGAGCCTCAAGCAGCAGTCCGTGGATCTCGCGGAGGTGATTCCCGGGCCCTCGACGGAATATTTCGGCACGCTCGCCGTGAAGCATCACCTGCACATCGCGCTGAGTCTCTACGAGCGCGAAGGGCATCTCGTTTTCAACACCGCCGTGCTGCTCGGGCCGGATGGAAAACTCATCGGCAAATATCGCAAGGTCTGCCTGCCGCACGGCGAAGTGGAGAAGGGGATCGCGCCCGGCCACGACTATCCGGTGTTCGACACGGCGTTTGGTAAAGTGGGGCTCATGGTGTGCTACGATGGATTTTTCCCCGAGGTCGCGCGCGAACTGAGCAACCGCGGCGCGGAAGTGATCGCATGGCCGGTGTGGGGTTGCGACCCGCTGCTCGCGCGGGCGCGGGCGTGTGAAAATCACGTCTATCTCGTGAGCAGCACCTTCACGGCCGCGGAGAGCGACTGGATGATCTCCGCCATCTTCGATCGCGCGGGGACGCCCATCGCGCAGGCGGCAAAATGGGGCGCCGTCGCGGTGGCGGAGGTGGACCTGGCGCAGCCGTTCGTCGGGCCGTACAATCTCGGCGATTTCCGCTCGATGGTGCAGCGGCATCGCCCGTAGGTGCGGCGGAAAATCAACGCGCGTTCGCTTCGGAGATCACTGCGGTTTTGTGTCGCCGAGGGCTTTCAATGCGCGGTCGATCGCGGCTTCGGCGTCCTTCGGTTTGTCCTGTTTCATCAGCGCTCGGGCTTCCTCGATGAGCTTGGCGATCGGCGCGGTGTCGCCGCCGGACTCGCTGAGCTTTTCAATGCCGACTCGCACGCGCTCGGCCTTAGCGATGATGCGCTTTCGCACTTCCTCCAGCGCGTCCCGATCATGCTCCTGCGCTTTGCGAAAGGCGAGGAGCCTGGCCTGCTGCTCCGGCGTGAGCTGATTCTTGATCGCCAGCATGAAGCCGACTTGCGCGCGCTTCATGTCGCGCTCCGCATCGAGCAGCCGATCAAATTGCGCGAGCGCCGCGGGCGTCTCCACGCGCTCGGGTCGCACGAGCGCCGCGAGCGCGTCCGCCTCCTTCTGGATGCGCTCCTGCAGTTCCTTGAATCTCTCGCTCATGCGCTCCGCCTGCAGTTGGATATTCTGGTGCTGCCCGTCGGTGAGCGGGACTTCCTCCCGCGCACGCTCGAGTAACTCCGGCGGAAACAGAAACTCGCCGAGCGGGTCCGCGAACGCGTGGAGGGTGATGGCCGTGAGGATGAGGAAATGGAGAATCGTTTTCATGTTCGGTCGATCGAGGCGATGAAAGTCAGGCGCTGGGGACCTGAGATGGCTTATCGCGCTTTGTTCCCCGCCTTTTTCACTGCCGCATTTCCAAACGCTTCCGGCGCATCTTTCTCGGGAACTTCCAGCTCCTTCCGCAGTCGGGCCAGCTCGCTTTGCAGTTCCTTCTCGACGGCCGAATAAGTCGGTTGACCGAACACACTCTTTAGTTCGCGCGGGTCTTCCTTCAGGTCGAATAACTCCGAGTAGTCTTCGCCGGTGCCGTAAAATTGCACGAGCTTGTAACGATCGGTAATCACGCCGTAGTGCGGGCGCACGTGGTGCGGCTGCGGGTATTCGTAGTATTGGTAATAGAATGCCTTCCGCCAATCCGCCGGCGTCTGCCCGGCGAGGACGGGGCGCAGCGAGCGGCCTTGCATCTCCGCGGGGATGGGCACACCGGCGGCGTCAAGAAAGGTCTCGGCAAAGTCGAGGTTCGAGACGATGTCGCGCGTCGTGGTGCCGGGCTTGGTCACGCCGGGCCAGCGGACGAGAAGCGGCGCGCGCAGCGACTCCTCGAAGATCCAGCGCTTGTCAAACCACCCGTGCTCGCCGAGGAAAAATCCCTGGTCGGCGGAATAGATGACGATCGTATTTTCCGTGAGGCCCTCATCATCGAGATACTTCAGCACGCGGCCCACACTTTCATCCACGGCCTTGATGCAGCCGAGATAGTCGTGCATGTAGCGCTGGTAGCGCCAGCTCGTCAGTTCGCGGCCACTGAGGTTTGCCTTGCGAAAGGCCTCGTTGCGCGGCTCGTAATAACTGTCCCATTCCTTCTTTTGCTCATGAGTTAGTTGCGCGATGGGGACTAACTTCATGTCACGCGGCGTGATCGTCCTGGCCAGAGTCATGTCCTGATCATGCTCGGCGATGCCGCGTCCGGAGTAATCGTCGAAGAGCGTTTCCGGCTCGTCGTATTTGCGGTCGTGATCGTGATTGAGATGCCGCAGCGCCGGCTCCCACTCACGGTGCGGGGCCTTGTGCTGGCACATGAGGAGGAAGGGCTTCGACTTATCCCGACTCTTCAGCCAGTCGAGCGACGCATCGGTGATGATGTCGGTCACATAGCCATCGTTCGCCATCCGCTCACCATTCCGGATCATCGGCGGGTTATAATACACGCCCTGGCCCGGGAGAATCTGCCAGAAATCGAAGCCCGTCGGGTCACTAATAAGATGCCACTTTCCCACAATCGCCGTCTGATAACCCGCGGCCTGCAATAGCTTCGGCGCAGTAACTTGCGACCCGTCGAACTTACTGTTCGAGTTATTGTAGAAGCCGTTCTTGTGCGAATATTTCCCCGTCAGCACGCTCGCACGGCTCGGGCCGCAGATGGAATTCGTCACGAGGCAGCGATCCAGTCTCATGCCCTCCTTTGCGATGCGATCGATGTTCGGCGTCTCGATGAGCTTGCGCGGATCGCCATACGCGCTGATGGCCTGATACGCGTGGTCGTCGGAGAAAATGAAGACGATGTTCGGGCGCTTGGCATCGGTGGCCTGCGCGAGCGGGGTCAATGCGGCGGCGCACGCGCTGAGGAGGAGGAGCGTTGATTTCATGGGGTTGTCGAAAACATGATGCCGTTTCGGAACGCCATTGTCCAACCAATGTCGGAGTGATGACGGGCGGATTTGGCGGGAAGACTCCTTGAGCGGCGCGCGGCAAAAGTATCTGCTGCCGACACTCCATGGAAACGCGCCGGCCCAAGAAAAAGCACTCCGTCTCCGTGCAAGTCGGAAAGATGGAATTCGTGAAGCTCCACACGAGCGGCACCGAATGGCGGGATGCGTATCATTGGATTCTGTCGCTGAACTGGCCGCGCTTCGCCCTCCTCGCGGTCGGCGTCTTCCTCGTTCTCAATTTGATTTTCGCAGCGGCCTACTTCTTCGGCGGCGCATCCATCGCGGAGATGACGCCGCACTCGTTTCCCGATGCGTTCTTCTTCAGCGCCGAGACGCTCGCCACCGTGGGCTACGGCCACATGCATCCGGCCACGACGTACGGCCACATCGTCGTCACCATCGAACTCATGAGCGGGATGCTCTGGACCGCGGTGATGACCGGTCTGATTTTCGTGCGCTTTTCGCGGCCCATGACGCGAATCATTTTCAGCAAGTGCCTCGCGGTCGCCCCCGTGAACGGCGTGCCCACGCTCGTGCTGCGGGTGGCGAATCTCCGCAACCAATCGCTCACCGAGGCCCGCTTCCGCCTCGTGATGCATCGTGATGAACACACGCGCGAAGGCGAGACCATGCGCCGCTTTTACGACCTGAAATTGCAGGTGGAAAATGTGATCGTTTTTCCCGCCGTGCTCACGCTGCGGCACTCGATGGATGAATGCAGCCCGATGCATGGCGCGACGCCCGAATCGCTCAAAGCAGCAGATACCCGCTTCATGTCGTCCGTCACTTGTACGGACACGGTGATCAATTCCCCGCTGCAAAGCCATGAAGGCTATCTCGCGAGCGAGGTGCGTTTCGGCGAGCGTTTCGTGGAAGTCTATACCGAGTCGCCGGATGGCCGGCTCTTCGTGGACTGCGAGCGATTCCACGAGACGGAAAAGGTGGCGCCGAGCGCGTAACTTCTGGATTTTGAGGACGGGAAAGGGATGTTGCCGACCGTCTTCGGAAGCACCGAAACCGCGGCTTAAAAATGCCGGGGGACTCGACGACGCCCCGCTCGTCCGCGCAGATTGTGAAATTCCTCCAAACCGGCCCCCCGCCCGTTACCCACGCGGAGACGCTGGAGATATACGCCTTCATGGAAGCCGCCGATGAAAGCACGCGGCGCGGCGGGGTGCCGTTGAAGCTCGCCGAGGTTCTCGCGACGATTTGTCCGCCGCGCGAGCCCGTGTGAGGCCCTTTCTTCATGCGAAGGTGAGGCCGGCACAGCATTTCTTTACAGAGAAGTGGCAGATTCCCTTTGTTTCCGGTGGGCAAAATGTGGAAGCTCGGCACCGTGAACATTAGCGCCGCCGAAACTCTCCCACCGCGTGCGGCCGGTGTCATTTATACCAAGCCTTGGATGGTGGAACTCATTCTGGATTTGGCGGGTTATTTGCCCGGGCGTCCCCTTTTCAAACTTGTCGCATTGGAACCATCGGCTGGGGATGGCGTTTTCCTTCAGGGCATGGTCCGCCGTTTGGTTGAGTCCTGCCGATGTCACGGTGTTCCGGTGACCCAAGCCGCTGACGCTATCGGAGCATTCGAGATCGACCGTGATGCTGCCGAGCGTGGCATTGATTTGGTTGAATCCACCCTGATCGAACTGGGCATTTCCCCAACTACTGCTGCCGATCTCGCTCGCAGTTGGATCAAGGCTGATGACTTTCTCGAAGCGTCTCTCGCATTTCCCATCGCCGACTTCGTCATCGGCAACCCACCGTACATCCGACTCGAAGAAATCCCCGCAAACAAAGCCGCATTCTATCGCAGCGGCTTCAGCGCCATGCGCGGACGCGCAGACATCTATGTGGCCTTTTACCAAGCCGCGCTGCTGCAACTGAAACCGGGCGGAGTCTGCGCCTTCATTTGCGCTGATCGTTGGATGTTAAACGACTACGGCAGTGCTCTTCGTGAATTCATCACTACGGAGGGATACAATGTCCGCTGCGTCGTCCAAGCCCATGATGTATCCGCATTTGAAACTGAGGTGTCAGCCTACCCGGCAATCACGATCATTGCGCAGGAGAAGCAGGGATCTGTCGTTGTCGCCAAGGCTCTGCCCGGAATTGAAACAGCTAGACGAGAGACCATCGTCGAACTTCTGAAGAATGCGCAGTCTGGCCAAGCTCTTACGTCTGCACGTTTCCCAAGTTGGTTTCGGGGGCGAGAGCCGTGGCCGTGCTCTTCGCCTGCTGCACTGCAACTTCTCAAACGACTTGAAGCCACATGCATCCCGCTTGAAAGCACGATCACCGGCACGCAGATAGGGATTGGCGTCGCAACCGGTGCGGATCATGTCTTCATCACCGACGAGAAACCCGATATCGAGCCTGACCGACTGTTGCCTCTCGCCATGGCATCGGATCTCAAGGCAGGTCGTGTGAAATGGTCCGGACACTACCTCGCGAACCCATGGAATGAGAATGGGCTCGTCAATCTGCAGTCATACCCGCGACTTGAGGCATTCCTGCGCCCGCATCACACGCTGCTCACGGAACGACACACCGCAAAGGAACGTCCGCAGCAGTGGCACAAGACGATTGACCGGGTGAATCTCGCCCTCATTGCAAAGGAGAAGCTTTACGTCGCTGACATCAAGGAACGCCTCCTGCCCACTCTCGATCACGGTGAAACCTATCCACAACATAACCTTTATTGGATCACGTCGGAAAAGTGGGATCTGCGTGTGCTCGGCGGTCTGCTCATGTCGGCAGTCGGGGAGTTCTTCATTCACTGCTATGGCGTGCGAATGCGGGGTGGTTTCATGCGATTCCAAGCGCAATATCTTCGCCGGATTAGGGTGCCGGCCCCGGAAAGCATTTCTCCCGAGATCGCACAAACCCTGCGTGACGCCTTCGACGCTCATGACGTGGCACTCGCGACTATGGCAGCCTTGAAAGCTTACCAAATCGAATCCCTCCCATAATGACCGTGCCCGTCGAAACTGAACTCTTCCGCTCTGCCATCAACCACTGGTGGAAATCCAAGAAATCCGCAAAATCGAAGAGGACTCAAGGAGGCACCCGCGACGCAAACCTTCACGGGAAAACGATGGACGGCTTCGCTGTCACGCTCCGGGATTTTCTCGTCGGTCTTGGAGTCAATGAGGAGCACATCATCGCAGGTGGCCATCTTTCCACGACGCCCTCGATCCTTCCGTCTTATTTTCGTCCATCCAAGAACTGGGATTTGATCGTTCTGGAAAACAGCCGATTTCATTCTGAGAAAGGCGCTCGTGGCGGCCCTGTGCTCTACGTTGCGGTCGAGTTCAAATCGCAGGACAAGAGCATCGGCAACAACCAGAACAACCGGCTCGAAGAAAGCATTGGCAACGCCCACGACTTCTGGACCACTTACGGGCAGTCCGGCTTTGAACGCCAGCAACCCCGCCCGTGGCTCGGCTATCTTTTCGTCGGCAAGTATCAGCCGGACTCGGATGGGAAACCCGTGAAGATCAGGCAGCCGCATTTTCTCGCCATGCCACCATTTCGTGTGGCGGGGAGTGATGACACAGAGACTTTCAAAGGCCCGTCATATGCCGAACGCTATAAGATTTTCATGAAGCAGAGCGTGGGAGCGCGCCTCTACGACGCAGGTGCTTTTATCGTCACGGACGAATCCATCAACGGTAAGAATCCAAACCATCGCATCCTTCTGCCCGAATTTGGTCCGGCCAATTTTCTTCGAAGTCTCAAGGCACAAATTCTGGCGCACTACCCGGGAGCCAGGGTGAAGCCAGGAACGGCTGCATCATTGACTTAGACTTTGTGGAACCATTTGCTGCACCGGAACTGGCAGCATGGGAAGTGGAGGAGCGGCACGGCTGTTGGTTGGGAAATATTTTGTTGTCCGTTGAAGCTGCTTGCCTGTGGTGCGGTGTGGTTTGCGGCTTGATTTCGGTGCTGAGCGGGCGCATGCGACGCAGTCACTGTCCCACAAGATGCAGTGGCGCACTTTTTCCGTAACCACTCGTAATAGTGCTTGCGCGGCGTTTGCGACCTTTTCATCCTCTGCGGCAAAATCCCCACGCAACCGCCCAAGAAAGCCACGCAAGCCATGTATCTCAAGAGCCTCGAAATCTTCGGTTTCAAGTCATTCGCACCCAAGACCGTCCTCAATTTTGACCCCGGCGTGACGTGCGTCGTGGGGCCGAATGGGTGCGGCAAATCGAACGTGCTCGACGCGATCCGCTGGGTGCTCGGCGAGCAGTCGGCGAAGGCGCTGCGCGGCGGGGAGATGACGGATGTGATTTTCTCCGGCACGGATTCGCGGCCGGCGCTGGGCATGGCGGAGGTCTCGATGACGTTCAGCGAGTGCGAGGAGCAGCTCGGGCTCGACTGGCATGAGGTGAAAATCACGCGGCGCGTGTTCCGCGAAAGCGGCTCGGAGTATCTGCTGAATGGGACGCCTTGCCGGCTGAAGGACATCCACACGCTGTTCATGGACACGGGCATCGGGCGCTCGGCGTATTCGATCATGGAGCAGGGGAAAATCGCGGACATCCTGTCGTCGCGGCCCGAGGACCGGCGCTCGATTTTCGAGGAGGCGGCGGGCATCACGAAATACAAGAGCCAGCGCAAGGAGGCGCTGCGCAAGCTGGAGGCGACGGAGGCGAATCTGGTGCGGCTCGCGGACATCATCCGCGAGGTGAAGCGGCAGATCGGCAGCGTGCAGCGCCAGGCGGCAAAGGCGCGTCGCTACCAGGGCATGCTGGACGATTTGCGCGTGCTGGAGACGCACCACGCGAAGCGGCAGTGGGACGAGTTGGAAGGTTCGCGCACGGCGGGCAAGGAGGAGCTGGAAAATCTCGCGGCGCGGCAGTACGAGATTGATTCGCAGATCGAGAGCGGGGAATCCGAGGCGCACGAGCGTCGCGCGGCGCTGGAGGAAATGGAGGGGCGTCTCGCGCAGGCGCGGCAGTCGGTGCAGGACTTGCATTCGCGCATTTCAAATCACGAGAGCCGGCTGGCGTTCAATGCGGAGCGGGTGGAAGAATTTGGTCAGCTCGCGGATCGCTATCGCTCGGACATCGCGGGCGCGCAGGAGCGTTTCCAGGACGCGGAGTCGCGGCTGCGCGAGGCGGACCAGCAGCTCGAGGAAATCAGCACGCTGCTCGCATCGGAGCTTCGCCGGATGGAGGACGTGCAGGCGCAGACTGCGGCGCTGACGGGTCAGCGGCAGGAGGCGGATTCGCTGATCGCGTCGCTCGCGAACGAGGCGGGGAAAATCGAGAGCAAGCTGTCGAGTCTGCGGATGGGAATTTCGTCCGCACAGCAGCAGCAGGACGGCGCGGAGGCGCGGCTCGCGGTGCTGGCGAGTGAAGTCGCCGCCGCGACGGAAGCCGCGACGCGGCTCGGTGAACAGCGCGCATCGTCTGCGGCGCAACTCGATGAGGCGACGCGGAGTCTTGAGTCGTGGACCTCGGCGCTGACGGAGGCGACGGGAGCAGTGCAGAGCGCGACGAATGAAAAGCTGGTGGTGGAAAAGGAACTCGCCGACGCGCAGCGCACGCTGAGCGAAAAGGCGGGCAGTCTCGAAGTGCTGCGCCAGCTTGCGGCCGAGGGCGAAGGTTTTGCCGAAGGCACGCAGGCCGTGCTGCGCGGACTCGACAATCCGGAATTTTTCCAGCCCGCCATCGCAGGCGCGCTGACGAATCACCTGACGGTCGAGCCGGAATTCGTGACCGCAATCGAGGCGGCGCTCGGGCAGAACCTGCAGGCGATTTTGATGAAGGACGCGATGGTCGCGGAGTCTGTGATGCGGACGCTCGCCGCGAAGAAGTGGGGCCGCGCGACGCTGCTGCTGCGCGAGTTGCAGCCGGCGACGCCGTCGCAGGGGCAGTTCCTCCCCGACGGCGCGCTTGCGTGGGCGATGGACAAGGTGCGCGTGGATGACTCGATGCGTCCGCTGCTCGCGGCGCTGCTCTCGGATCATGTGATTGTGCAGAGCGTGGATGCGGCGATCCAGATCCAGCAGCGCGCGCATGCGGACGGACGCAGGCTGTGCGCGGTGACGCTCGCGGGCGAAGTTTTGACGACGGAAGGACTGCTGACCGGAGGCACTGCGAGCGATGCGGGATCATCCGTGCTCGCGCGGAAAAACCAGACGCTCGCGCTCGAGGAGGAAGTCACGCGGCTGCGTGCCGCGCACGATGGGATCGCCGCGCGGCAGACGGAAATTTTGCAACACATGGAATCGGCGCAGGTGCAGCTCACAGAGGCGCGCGAGGAAAAGCAGAACGCGACCGTGCGGCTCGGCACATTGCAGGGGCAGTTGCAGATGATTGATTCGCAGCTCGCCGAGACGACGCGCCGCAGCGAGAGCCTCGAATGGGAACACCAGAGCGCCGAGTCGCGCCGCAGCGAGGCCGCGGCGAAAGCCGCGGAACTCGAAGGCGAAGTGCGCGGGGCGATGGAGGCATTTGAAAATGCGCTCGCTCGCCGCACCGAGGCGCAGGGTTCGCTCGAAACATTGCGCGCGCGCGAAAACGAAATCGCGGGCGACCTGAACGACCTGAAGATCAAAGTCGCGACCGAGCGGCAACGGCATTCGTCGCTGCATCACCAGCGTCAGCCGATGGAGGCGCGCATCGCGGAACTGAGCGAACTGATCGATCAGCGCCAGCGCGATGTGCAGAGCTACGAGGAGCGCGGGGGCGCGCTCGAAGCGGAGCGCGGTGAGATCGAGGCGAACATGGAGCGGCTGCGCGCGAGCATCGGCGAGGCGAATGAGCACGTCGCCGCGGTGCAGGAGGAACGCAAGAGTGTCGTTGCCGCCGCCGAGGAAATGGCGGAACGGATGCGTCACCTGCGCCGCGATCAGTCGCACTGCATGGAGCAGCGCGGCGCGATTGAAGTGCGTTCGACGCAGCTCGAACTGAAGGCCGCGGCGATTGATGATCACATTCAGAAACGCTACCAGGTCACGCTGCGGGAGTTCGTGCCGGACGGCTATGCGCTCGCAGCGTGCATGAGGGAAATCGGCAAGCGCGTGCGCAAGCTTGAGATGAGCGGGAGTGCGGCAGGCGACTCGCCTTGCGCAGTCTCAGGGGCCGACTCGGCCCCTGATTCAGTTGTCGAAGATGCATCATCGGGCGAGTCGCCCGATGAGACTGTGGCAGACGAGTCGTCTGCCCCACTGGATGCGGGCGAAACTCCAGCGACGACCGGTGCGATTGACTGGCTGCGCATCGAGACCATCGTGCGCGAACTCGACACGCGTCTCGCGGGCATGGGGCCGGTGAATCTCGACGCCATCGCGGAGTTTGAGGAACTCGAGCAGCGCCACACTTTCCTCGAAACACAAATCGGCGACACCATTTCCGCGAAGGACGAGCTGCTTGGCGTGATCAACAAGATCAACACGACGACGAAGACGCTCTTCGCGGACACGTTTGAAAAGATCCGCGTGAACTTCCAGGAGATGTTCCGCGAGCTGTTCGGCGGCGGGCAGGCGAACCTTGTTCTCACGATGGAGGACGACCCGCTGGAGAGTGGCATCGAGATCATCGCGAAGCCGCCGGGCAAGCAGCTCCAGAGCATCACGCTGCTCTCGGGCGGCGAGAAGACGATGACGGCGGTCGCGCTGCTGTTCTCGATTTACATGGTGAAGCCGTCGCCGTTCTGCGTGCTGGATGAAATGGACGCGCCGCTCGACGAATCGAACATCAGCCGGTTCATCAAAATCCTCGACCGCTTTGTGCAGCAGTCGCAGTTCGTCGTCATCAGCCACAACAAGCGCACCATCGCGCGCGCGGATGCACTTTATGGAGTGACGATGGAAGAGCACGGCGTGTCGAAGCTCGTCGGCGTGAAATTCCGCAGCCGCGACGAAGCGCACGAGGGCCGCGACATTCTCGGCAACGACAATCCGACACCTGTGCCGAGCGTCGCCGAGGCCTTCGGCAAGAGTGGCGATCTGCACAGCGAAGGGATCGAGGTCGGCGGCGGCGCGGCGTGATGGGCTTGCGCAGCAGGCCGCACTCTGAGAAATGAAGTCCATGGATCTGACCGCACAACTCCGCTCCGCGATTCGCGACGTTCAAGATTTTCCGAAGGCGGGGATCGTTTTCAAAGACATCACGCCCGTGCTTTCGGACGGTGGGCTGTTTCGCAGTGTCATCGACCGCTTTGCGGATGAAATCAGCGGCCTCGGCGTGACGAAGGTGGTCGGCATCGACGCGCGCGGTTTCATTTTCGCCGGCGCCGTCGCGAGCAAACTCGGGCTGGGCTTCATCCCGATTCGGAAAAAGGGCAAGCTCCCGTGGACGACCTGTTCGGCGGCTTATGCACTCGAGTACGGCGAGGCCGTCGTGGAGATGCACGTGGATGCCGTGGTGCAGGGGGAAAAGGTCGCGCTGATCGATGATGTGTTGGCGACCGGCGGCACGGCGGCGGCGGCGATCAAGTTGCTCGGGGAGTGCGGCGCGGAGGTGGTCCGGGCGGAATTTTTGATGGAACTCGGTTTCCTCGGCGGACGGGCAAATGTGGGGAAAACGCCGGTGGTCAGCTTGGTGATTTACTAGACTGAGTATAATTATTAGAATGTGGCACATGGCTGGCTTCGTCGGAGGCGGTCATGCAAAAACAGCCCATCAGTCTCAAGCTGGCTCCCGAAAATGGAGCACCCGTCCGTCCGGTCGCGGCGCACCGAGCCGGCCGGGCATTTTCGTGCGCGGCCATTCTCGCGACTCCATTTCAGGAACACGCGTTTGCGATACAGCCTTCGGGGAGCGAGTCGGTGCTCACGGGAGTGCTCGCGGTGTTTGCCGGGATTCTCGGATTGTCGGCGTCGCTGCTTTACCGCCACATGCACCACCGCGAGGAGAAATTGGCCCGGCGTGCGGACACTGCGGAGGCTGAACTGCGCGCGCTGCTGATGATGACGGACGAGGCGGTGCTCGTCCTTTCGCCGGACGGCACGGTGCATGCCGCGAACCCCGCTTCCGAAGAACTTTTCCATCGCGATGCCGGAGACTTTGTCGGCGAATCGCTCTCGCTCCTCATCGCACAACCGCTTGCGCTGAGTGATCTCACGAAGCACGGCCCGGTGAATTTTGAAACCACCGCGAAGCGTGGAGAGGAGGAATTCGTGCGGGTCGAGATGCTCCTTTCGCCGGTGGAGATCGGCGGGGGAAAAGGCTACCTTGCGCTCATTCATGAAGCGCGGGCGACCGCGCCGGGCGACCGCGAGAAAGGCGGAACGCGCATCGCGACGTTTGAAAAGGCAATCGAGAAATTCACGCACGATCTGAACAACCAGCTCACCTCGGTGCTGGGCAACCTCTCGATGATCCTCATGGCGCAGCCCGGCGATCCGGCGACGCATGAGCGGGCGCTGAATGCTAAAAAAACTGCAGTTCGCGCCCAGGTGCTGAGCCGAAATTTGCAGGCGCTGGTGCATCCCGAGAATCAGCGGACGGACGGATCACAGGCAACTTCGCCAACGGGCTGCACGATCGTGCAAATGCCGGGCGCGGAACCTCCTTTCCCGGTGCAGCCGGTGCGCAAACCGGGTCCGTCGCGCATTCTGATTCTCGATGATGAAGAGGCGATCGGATTGCTCGTGGCGAGCGCGCTGGATGCCTCGGGATTTGAAGTGACGGCCGCGACGAGCGTCGGCGAGGCAGTCCAAGCATGTCAGACCGCGATGGCATCGCAGGCGGCATTCTCACTCGTGATCTGCGACCTGAGCCTCCCGGGCGATATGGACGGGCTCCAAGCTCTCCAAAAACTCCGCGCGATCGATCCGGGCATCAAGGCGATCGTCTCGAGCGGTTATGACAGCGACCCCGTGATGCGCGATTGCCGCAGGCACGGTTTCGATGCGGCGATGGCGAAGCCGTACGAAATTTCCAAGCTGGTGCGGGTCGTGGGCGAAGTGCTGAACGGCAGCGCCGCCGTCCTTCGCAAGACCGCGTGATTTTCCGAGGCCGGAAGTCGAAGGCGGGGATCCTTCGGTGCGACTGACATTGGGCTGACAGTCGTGCCGGGGCTCCGCCTTCGAATTCCGGCCTCGGAGCCCGCGAGCGGAAGTCCGAGCCGTGCGCGATTTTAGTCCGCCGTCTTCAGCACGGGGTCCTTGAACTGCACCATAAACGGCGCACCCTGATGAATCTGCAACGCGAGCACGCCCTTTTTCGCACCCTCCGCCGTCTCGTCCGTCACGTCCACGGTCTGCTTGCCATTGATGAAATGCTGCAGGTGGCCGCCCTTCGCGACGATCTTGTATTCGTTCCAATCCGCCTGCTTGATCGCGGCCTGGATTTCGTTCGTGTCGCCGACCGATCCCGTGACTTCGATCTTCGGCTTCTTCGGATCCTCGCCCTGCGTGATCACGACCTTCTGCCCGCGCTTCGCCAGGATGCCGCGCCCCTTTTCCTCATACAAAATCCCGCTGTACGTCTTCCCGATTTCAAAGTCCGCCTGGTAGCCCGCGACCACAAATCCCGCGGCGTCCACGACCTTGCTCCGGTACTGCACGCCGCTGTTGCCAAAGCCCACGCCCGCGCCGTCCTTGTCCGTGATCTTGTATTTGAAAGTCAGCTCAAAGTCCGCCACCTCGCCGTCCCAGATCAGGAATGTGTTGCTCTTCAGCGTGGACTTTCCCGGATTCGCCGCGTCCGGCTGAGTCTGCCCGGTGATGCAGCCATCCTTCACCGACCAAAGTTCGGTGAAGCCCTTCCACCCCGTGAGATCCTTGCCGTTGAAGAGTTGTTTTTCGCCCGCGAATGCGAACGTGCCGAGGGTGAGCAATGCGATGAGGATTTTCATTTGAGAATGCCGGTGTCGCTGGCTTTAGCCGTCAACGCAAGCCGCCTTGGAGGAAAAATCGAGGCTGAGGTTCAAAAGGCCACCCGCGCGATTCCAAACACACCCTCGCCATCCGCGCGCCGCACTGCTAGAGCCGCTGCGCAATGGGAACCCTCCGCTACGGCGACATCCTCGACATCCTCGCGCACGCGGAATGACCCATGAGTGATCCCGCCGAAAAACTCACCGCATTCGTCGCATGGGCCGCTGCCCACATCACCGGCGACGAAAAAGGCCAGGCGCAAATCTTCTTGGATCGCCTCTTCCAAGCATTCGGCCACGCCGGTTCACTCGATGTCGGCGGCGAGCCCGAATTCCGCGTGCGCAAGGCCACCGAGGACGGCGGCGGCACTTCCTTCGCCGACTACGTCTGGAAGCCCGTCGTCCTCATCGAGATGAAAAAGCGCGGCACCGTGCTCTCGCTTTCCAAATACTACCGCCAGGCCTTCGACTACTGGACGCGCCTCGTCCCCGGCCGCCCGCGCTACGTCATCCTCTGCAACTTCGACGAATTCCACGTCTATGATTTCGAGACGCAGATGGACTCGCCCGTGGGCCGCGCGAAGCTCGCCGACCTCGCGGAGCACTACGGCCCACTCGCCTTCCTCCTCCCCGGCCAGCCAAAGCCCGTCTTCGACAACGAGCACATCGCTGTCACGCGCGAAGCCGCGGCAAACCTCGCGAAGTGCTTCAACAAACTCACCAAGCGCGGCGTTGCGCGCCCGCTCGCCCAGCGCTTCATCCTCCAGACGCTCATCGCCCTCTTCGCCGAGGACATCGGCCTGATGGAAAAATACTTCGTCACGCGTCTGCTCGACGAGTGCGATGAAAAGACGAGCTACGATCTGCTCGGCGGCCTTTTCTCCGCGATGAACAAACCCGGCGGCAACGCCGGTGGCCGCTACAAGGGCGTGCCTTACTTCAATGGCGGCGTCTTCAGCACCCCCGCCGAAATCGAACTCACCGGCCCGGAGATCGTCATCCTCCGCGAATGCTCGAAGTCCGACTGGTCAAAGGTGCAGCCGGAAATCTTCGGCACCGTCTTCGAGCAGACGCTCGGCAAAGAGGAGCGCCACGCACAGGGCGCGCACTTCACCCATCCCGCCGACATCATGAAGATCGTGAAGCCCACGATCACCGACCCGTGGGCGGAGCAGATTGAAAGTGCGAAGACCGCGAAGCGCCTCGGCGAACTCCTCCACCGCATCCAGCACTTCCGCGTCCTCGATCCCGCGTGCGGCAGCGGCAACTTCCTCTACCTCGCCTACCGCGAGTTGAAGCGCCTCGAGGCCCGCATCTACGAGCGCCTCGACACCGAGTTCCCCAGCAAGTCCGCGGGCGATCAAATGCGGATGTCCTATCTCTCCGCGGCGAATTTCTTCGGCATGGACCTCAACCCCTTCGCCATCGAACTCGCGAAGGTCACGATGATGATCGCCCGCAAGCTCGCCATTGATGAGCTGCACATCACCGAACGCGCCCTGCCGCTGGACAATCTCGACGGGAACTTCATCGCCGGCGACGCGCTGGTCAGCCGCGGCCCAAGCGGACGGAACACAGGCATCCTGCCTGTGCGGCTGGCAGACTCCCAGCCTGCCACTCCCGCCGACGACAGCCAGAATGCTTGCCCGCCCCACAGGCAGGATGCCTGTGTTCCGCTCCGCACCCCGTGGCCGCCCGCCGACGTCATCATCGGCAACCCGCCCTTCCTCGGCGCGAAGATCCTCAAGCCCGAACTCGGCCCCGACTACGTGAACACGCTGCGCAAGCTCTACCCCGAGGTGCCCGGCATGGCGGACCTCTGCGTCTATTGGATTCGCCGCGCGCACGACCACCTCGCAAACTGCACCGCCGCCGATCCCGTGGCCGGGCGCGCGGGCCTCGTCGGCACGCAGAACATCCGCAACAACGCCTCCCGCATCGGCGGCCTCGACCACGTCGTGAAGGACGGCACCATCCTCGAAGCCGTGGACAACCAGCCGTGGAGCGGCGAGGCGAATGTCCACGTCTCCATCGCCAACTGGGTGAAGACGCAGGACCCCGCGCTCCTGCCGAAGACGCGGCGGCTGTGGTTCAAAGTCGAGCCGACTGCTGCGACGAAGAAACTGTGGAAGGCGCAGGGGAAAAAGGCGGCGAAGGAATACGAGATGAGCGTCCGCGAGGTCGCGCAGATCAACTCCGCGTTGTCCGATCAAGCAGATGCCTCGATGACTCCAGTGCTTGAGTGCAACATCGAGCCGCAGGTTTGCTTCCAAGGCTTCATCACAGGCTACGAAGGATTCGTTCTCGAACCGGAAGCCGCCCGCATAATCATCCAGCGCGACCCACCAAGCGCCGCGGTCATTCACCCATTCCTTATCGGTCGAGATTTACTCAGCGGTGACGGAACGCCATCCCGATCTGTAATCGACTTGAGCGGACACACACTGCTTTCCGCGCAGGAATACCGAGGTGCAATCGCGCATTTACAAACGCATGTGCTTCCTAAAATCGAAGCCAAAACTAAGACGCAAACAGACAGTGTTGTGAAAGCTAGAGCAGACCACCTGAACCGTTGGTGGGAGATGTGGTGTCCGAGGCCAGGCATGCTCCGCGCCCTCTCGAAGTTGACGCGTTACATCGTCTGCTCCGATACAACAAAGCGACCGATCTTCGAGTTCGTCGATCGTGGCATTTGGCCCGATCACAAGGTTCGGGTGTTTGCGTTCGCGGACGATTATTCATTTGGAATCATGCAGTCGCACGCTCACTGGCTCTGGTTCGTGACCAAGTGTTCCAAGCTCAAGTCGGATTTCAATTACACCTCGCGCACCGTCTTCGACACCTTCCCCTGGCCGCAATTCGCGCCCGTGCCGGGGACGCCCGCCGCGGGTGCGCGGGACGGGCATGCCTCGGGTAGCGCGGGCGTCCCGCCTGCCGGTTTTCGCGTCCCGCGGAAACCACCGGGCGTGAAACAGACGCCCCTCGAAACCGACGGCGCACCGACATCCGGTGTGCCCGGCGGGACGCCGGCAACGGCAGGCGGGACGCCCGCGCTACCCGAGGCAGACATCGCCCGCATCCAGGCCGTCGCCGCCGCCGGGCGCGAGGTGCGGCGCATCCGGGCCGAGGCGTTGCCGAAGCTCAAGGGCGGACTGCGCGCCCTCTACCGCACGCTCGAACTCCCCGGCACCAACCCGCTCAAGGACGCCCACGCCGCCCTCGATGCCGCCGTCCTCGCCGCCTACGGCTTTTCGCCGAAGGCCGATCTGCTCGCCCAGCTCCTCGCGTTGAACCAGACCGTCGCCACCCGCATCGGGCGCGCCGAACCCGTCACCGCCCCCGGCATCCCGCCGAGTTTCCCGGACCATGCGCGCCTGCTGACGGGCGATTGCATTCACGCTGCCGGAACGGAATGACGAGCTTGCCGTTTGCGTTTCGCATTGCTCAGCCCAAAGCGCCGTCCTAGCGTCCCGCGCATGGTCAAACCCGCTCTCGGAAAAGGTCTCAGCGCGCTCATCAATCCGCGGGTCGCTTCCCCCACGCCGCGGGCGGAGGACGGGGAGCGCATTCAGACGGTTCCGCTCGATCAGATCATCGCGTCGCCGTGGCAGCCGCGCACGGAATTCCGCGACGAGAATTTGCAGGAGCTCGCCGAGAGCATCCGCGAAAAGGGAGTCATCCAGCCACTCATCGTCCGGCGCGCGGGGGAGAAATTCGAGCTGGTCGCAGGTGAACGCCGCTGGCGTGCGGCGCAGCGCGTCGGACTGAAGGATGCGCCGGTCATCGTCCGTGAGGCGAGCGATCAGGACGTGCTCGAGCTTGCGCTCATTGAAAATTTGCAGCGCGAGGATCTGAACGCGATCGAGGAGGCGCGCGCATTTCAGCGGCTTGCGAATGACTTTCATCTCAAGCAGGAGGACATCGCGCAAAAGGTCGGCAAGAGCCGTGCAGCCGTCGCGAATTCCATGCGGCTGCTCGACCTGCATCCGCAGGTGCAGACGTGGGTCGTGCAGCAGCGGCTCAGCGTCGGACACGCGAAAGTGCTGCTCAGCGCGAAAGGGCACGAGGAGCAGCTCGCGCTCGCCGAGGAATCGCTCCGCCGCGGCCTCACCGTGCGCGGCGCGGAGAAGCTCGTGGCGGATCACTTTGCCGGAAATGGCTCGCGCAAGCCGAAGCGCGGCGCCTCGAGCAGCCCGCAGATGGAGCCTGCGATCGCGCATTTGCAAAACCGGCTGCGACAGCACCTCGGCACGCAGGTCGCGATGCATCACGGCGAAAAAAAGGGCCGCATCGAAATCGAGTACTACGGCACCGATGATCTCCAGCGGCTGCTGAAACTCATCGGTCTCCCCGACGAGGAATAGCATCGTGGCCCGGCGCGCGATCCTCTTTTTTCCCATGCGAATGCTCGGCGCGATGCTCGCCGCCGCGCTCGTCGCGTGTGTCGGCTGTTCGCCGAAAAAATCCGCCGACGCGAACGCGAACGGTGCGCCGGCGCTCGAAATTCCCGCGCGGCTTTGGGAGCAATTTTCCGGTGAAAATGCGCTGAGGGAAGTCGCGCGGCAGGTCGAGATCGGGCCGCGCCCGGCCGGATCGGGAGCGCTGGAAAAAGCGCGGGGGCGGATCGTGGATTCGCTGAAAAATTCCGGATGGGAGGTCGAGCGGCAGGAGTTTGATCTCACGCCGGTGCCCGGACAGGGGAGTCTGCATTTCATCAATTTGATCGCGCGCTTTTCGCCGACCGGCGCAAAGCCCGCGCCGCGCAACACGCAACGCGGGATCATCGGCTCGCACTACGACACGAAGCGGATGGACGGCATCCGTTTCGTCGGCGCAAACGACGGCGGTTCCTCGACCGGGGCGCTGCTGGAACTCGCGCGCGTGCTCGCAAAAGCACCGTCGCTCGCGGCGAAGATGGAGCTGGTTTTTTTCGACGGCGAAGAAGCGGTCGTGCAATTCGGACCCGCGGACACGGGGCCGGACGGGCTTGTCGGCAGCCGGTACTACGCGGAGGTGCTGCGCGATTCGAAGCGCGCGGCGCAATTCCGTTTCGGCATCGTGTGGGACATGATCGGCGATGCCGATCTCACCGTTACGCTGCCGCGCGACTCGCCTTCCGCGCTCGCGAGCGGGCTGCTCGCCGGCGCGGAGGCGCTCGGCGTGCGGCGCAATTTTGGCTTCCACGCCGGCGACATCACGGACGATCACACCCCGCTGAACCGCCTCGCGCGCATCCCCGCGATGGACATCATCGATTTCGATTACCCGCCGTGGCACACCTCCGGCGACACGATGGACAAGCTCAGTGCGGCGAGCCTGCAGACGATCGGGCGCGTGACGCTGTGGCTGCTCGTGCGGGAATTTGCGAAGTAGATTGGCTTCCTGATCCGCTGCTGAAAACAAAACAGCCTCCGCCCGAGCATCGGGCGGAGGCTGCGATGAAAACTGCGGCGGACCGAATTACTTTTTCTTCGCCGGCGCTTCCTTTTTGTCGTCGGCCTTCACATCGACGGTGGCGGCGGTCATCACGTATTTGATCGTGACCTTCGCGCCGACTTTCAAATCGCCGGTCACCTTCGTGTCGGCATTGCGCGCGACTTCAAAGCGCTCGGTGCCTTTCATCACGACGATTTTTGCGTCGGTGACTTCGGCGACGGGGCCGGTGACCTGATACTTGTCGGTCTTTTCAGCGGCGGATTTGTCCGCGGCGAATGCGCAGATGGGTGCGAGGAGGAGTGCGAGGAGGAGTTTTTTCATGGGTGGGTTTTGGGTTATTCGTGCGAGCGGTTTTAAGCGGGCTCGCGGACGGGGGCAAGCGCGCGGGAAGGGCGCGGGAAGGGCGCGGGGCTCGGCGGCGCTCCGGTTCCGGTCAGTGCGTGAGAAGTTCGCGCAGCTTCGCGGGTTCGGTCACTGGTGCCTGGCAGGTGAAATTTTCGCAGACGTACGCCGCGGCTTTCCCGTCCACCGGGGCGACGGTGCGGAGAAATTCCAATCGCGCGCCGAGCCATTGCTGGTTCGCGCCGCCGTCGGCGAGCAGCACGATTTGGTTTGGCGAAAAGTGGGCGCGCACTTCGCGGAGGAGCGCCTTCGTGTCGTCGGCATCACGTTTGCCGGCGATGACGATCTGCCGCGGTTTTGCGAGCGAGGCGTCCACGGCGCAGAGCATCTGCGTCATCGCGCTCGGCAGGCGCGCGAGTTGTTCGGCTGCGCTCGCGATGGTTTTTTCCGCGCGTTCGCGGAGTTCCTTCGAGTCGGTGAGTTGCGCGAGGCGGAGCAGATTTGCGGCAGCGAGGCTGCTCGGCGCGGGCTCGGCTCCGTCGTAGTCTTCCTTGGTGCGGAAGAGGATGTCCGACGCTCCCGGAGCAGTCTGGAAATATCCGCCGTGCTCTTTGTCGAGGAAGAGTCCGTCCATTTTTGCCTGCAGCTCGATCGCCCATTGCAGCCATGCGGTGTCGAAATCGGCCTCGTACAAATCGAGCAGCCCGGCGATGAGCGCGGCGTAGTCGTCGGCGAAGGCGGCGATGCTGCTCGGGCCGTGGCGGAAGCTGCGGATGAGCGCGCCATCGCGCCAGAGGTTCGCCTTGATGAATCCCGCACTGCGCTGCGCGGCGGCGAGGTAGCGCGGCTCGTCGAGCACCTGCGCGGCGCGGGCGAGCGCGGAGATCATCAGGCCGTTCCACGCGACGATGATTTTGTCGTCGAGATGCGGCTTCGGACGCTTCGCACGCACGGCGAAAAGTTTGCCGCGCGAGCCCGCCAGCGACGTTTCGATCTCGGCCTCGGTCTTTTTGAAAAGCTTCGCAGCTTCGGAGATCGAGAGCCGCTGGATGAGCGTATTTTTGCCGTGGAATTCACCCATCGGATCGCTGCCGGCGGGCGCGTTTCCATCGGCTTCCACGCCGTAGAAACGATCGAACAGTGCGGCATCCCCGCCGAGCAAGGATTCGATTTCCGCTTTCGTCCAGACGTAGAACGCGCCTTCGCCGTGCTCGGGCTTGCCGTGTTCGAGGATCGAGTCGGCGTCTTCAGCGGAGTAAAATCCGCCGTCCTTGTCGGTCATGTCGCGCAGCACGTAGTCGAGCACGTCGCGCGCGATTTTTTCCCAGCGCGCATCGCGCGTGAGTTGGAATGCGTCCGCGTACGCCCGCGCGAGCTGCGCCTGATCGTAGAGCATTTTCTCGAAGTGCGGGATGTGCCAGAACGTGTCCACGGAGTAGCGGTGGAAACCGCCGCCGACATGATCGTGGATGCCGCCGCCGGCCATTTTCCCGAGGGTGAAAAGCGCCATCCTGCGCGCGAGTTCGCGGTCGTGCTGCTCGCTCTCCGGCGTCGCGCCGAGCCCGTGGCGCACGGACATGCGGAGGAGAAAATTGACGATGCTCGGCTGGGGGAATTTAGGCGAACTGCCGAAGCCGCCATGCTCGCCGTCGAATCGTTTCACGAGTTGATTCAGCCCGCCGTACAGGCTCGCGCGGCTCGGTTTTTCCGCGGCGGATTCGGTGCTCGCGGCGTTTTCGTTGAGCTGCCGCGCGACTTCATCCCCGTGCTTCACGATGCCGTCGCGGTCACTTTTCCATCCGTCGGAGACGCGCTCGAGAATGTGGCGAAAGCTCGGCCTGCCGCCGCGATCGGTGGGCGGGAAATACGTGCCGCCGAGGAAGGGCTTCAGATCCGGCGTGAGCCACACGCTCATCGGCCAGCCGCCGCTGCCGGTCGTGGCCTGCACGAAGGTCATGTACACTTTGTCCACATCCGGACGCTCCTCGCGATCCACTTTGATGCAGATGAAATGCTCGTTCATGTATTTCGCCGTCGCCTCGTCCTCGAAGGACTCATGCGCCATGACGTGGCACCAGTGGCAGGTCGAGTAGCCGATGCTGAGGAAGATGGGCTTGCCTTCTTTTTTCGCACGCGCAAAGGCCTCCGCGCCCCACGGCATCCAGTCCACCGGGTTATGCTGATGCTGGAGAAGGTAGGGCGATTTTTCCTGCGAGAGGCGGTTGGTGAAGGTCGGATGGTCGGTCACGGGCGGATGGGATTGTGGGGTGGGCACGTCTGCTGCTTGACAGTGAATCGCCTGCGCGACGAATAGTGCGACCACTTTTCTCCAAGCAAAATCGGACATGCAAAACATCCCTGAGACCTTCCACGAACTGGCGACCGGTGGCAAGGTGCGACGTGCGCGGGCGTGGCTCGCCGCGGCGCTCGCGGCCTGTTTTTTTTCCGCCTGCGAGACGGGCGTGAAGGACACGAGCCGCAGCTTCACCGGCGTGGTGCTCGATGCCGGCCACGGCGGACACGACAGCGGGACGACTTCGCGGTATGCGGGGCGGGAAAAGGACGCCACGCTCGATGTGGTGCGGCGGCTGCAGCCGAAAGTTTCGACGGCGGGATTTCGGACGGTGCTCACGCGGAGCGACGACACGTTCATTCCGCTGGCACGGCGCGCCGCGATCTCAAACGGCAGCCACAATGTGATCTTCGTGAGCATTCACTTCAACGACTCGCCGCGTGCCGGCATTCGCGGGACCGAGGTTTATTTTAACTCCGGATGCTCCGCGGACATCGCGCGGAACATCCTGCACGAAGTCGCCGGCGTCTCCGGCGGATCGCGGGGAATTCACACGGCGAATTTTGCCGTGCTGAGGCGCGCGCAATTTCCCGCGGTGCTCGTGGAGTGCGGCTATTTCAGCAATCCGGCCGAGGGTCGGCGCTGCGGGAACGGCGCGTATCGCGAGCAACTCGCCGGGGCGATCGCGCGCGGCATTTCCATCCAGCGGCACGCCGCGGGTCAATTTGTGGCCGCGGAGTAGCGGGGGGGCGGCTACTTGATCAGCATTTTGTAGGCAGGATCGCTGTAATACTCGGCGATGACTTTGTTGTCCTTCATCACGCGCACGGCGTAGCCGACGATTTTCTCGCCGGACGCAGGGACCTTCACCGTCGCCTTGCCTTTCTTTTCCACATGCGCCTCGACGTAATGCTTTGAGACGGTTTCGCTCTCGACGATGTCTTTGCCGCGCGGCGTGAGGGAGGATTTGCGCTCTCCTTCGGCAATCGGTTTCGCCACATGCTCGGTGATCGGATGTCCGATGAACCAATATTTTACGACGAGGCCGTCGAGCGCCTGAGCGGAATTGTTGTCCAGTTGGATTTTTAAGGAGCGAATCTGCGTCTTGTCATGACCTGTCTTGTCTTTCGTTTCGGTCTTGCTGATCAGTTCGACGCCGATATGGACCGGGCTGACTTCCGCACGGACGGTAAGAGTGGCGGCTGAGACGAGGGAGAGGAGGAGTGATGGGAGTTTCATTTTTGGAGTTCTTGCAGAGAGGAAATCCGGAGGCAAGTGCGCCGATGGCACAAAGGTGCGTCGCAAAATTATTTCCACGCGCCGTGATGTCGCACCTTGCGCAATGCGTTCGCGCACTCCAATGTCCGTCGCATCCCTGTTGCAGCGCTCCAGCTCTCGCGAAGTGCGGAGCAAAGGTGGCGAGGCATGGGGCTAGCTCACCGATACCATGATGAATAACTTCACGCCCCGCGCGCAGCAGGTCCTCGCACTCGCCCGCAAGGAAGCCGACCGGTTCAACCACAACTACGTCGGCACCGAGCACCTCCTGCTCGGCCTCATCAAACTCGGCCAGGGTGTGGCCGTGAACGTCCTGCAAAAAATGGGCCTCGATCTCGAGACCGTGCGCATGGAAGTCGAGAAGCAGGTCGGCAGCGGGCCGGATCAGAAAATGGTCGGCAACATCCCGTACACGCCGCGCGTGAAAAAGGTGCTCGCGCTCGCGGGCAAGGAAGCGAAGGCGCTCAATCATAGCTACGTCGGGACGGAGCACATTTTGCTCGGCTTGCTCCGCGAGGGCGAAGGTGTCGCCGCGCGCGTGCTGAAAAATCTCGAGGTGGATATCGAACGGACGCGGAATGAAATTTTGAAGGAGCTCGATCCGAACTTCACGCCGCCGGAGGGCGAGCAGGATTCGCCTCAGGAGCAGCCGCAGTCTGGCAGCAAGAAGGACGGCAAGACACCCGCGCTGCGTGCATTCGGTCGCGACCTCACGGAACTTGCGCGCAAGGGCGACATGGATCCGGTCATCGGCCGCGTGAACGAAATCGAGCGCGTCATCCAGATCCTCTGCCGCCGCACGAAGAACAATCCCGTGCTGATCGGCGAGGCCGGCGTCGGCAAGACTGCC
This sequence comes from Chthoniobacterales bacterium, assembly GCA_038239865.1. Classification (GTDB taxonomy): domain Bacteria; phylum Verrucomicrobiota; class Verrucomicrobiia; order Chthoniobacterales; family Chthoniobacteraceae; genus SXWH01. Next base: position 15,844 of record JBBSEI010000029.1, on the reverse strand, counting down.
ATCGTCGAAGGACTCGCGCAGGAAATCGCCGCGGGCAATGTGCCGGAGCTGCTGCGCGACAAGCGCGTGATCACGCTCGACCTCGCGCTGATGGTCGCGGGGACAAAATATCGCGGCCAGTTCGAGGAGCGGATCAAGGCGGTCATGGACGAAATCCGCCGCACGAAGAACGTCATCCTTTTCATTGATGAGCTGCACACGATCGTCGGCGCGGGCAGCGCGGAAGGCGCGATGGACGCGAGCAACATCATCAAGCCCGCGCTCAGCCGCGGCGAACTCCAGTGCGTCGGCGCGACCACGCTGAACGAGTTTCGCAAATACATCGAGAAGGACGCCGCGCTCGAGCGCCGTTTCCAGCAGGTGAAAGTCGAGGCCCCGAGTGTCGAGGACACGATCCTCATTTTGAAAGGCATCCGCCACAAGTACGAGCAGCACCACAAGGCGCGCATCACCGACGAGGCGCTGAAGGCTGCCGCGGAACTCAGCGACCGCTACCTCACGGGCCGGTTCCTGCCGGACAAGGCAATTGACGTGATGGACGAGGCCGGTGCGCGTGCGCGCATCACTTCGATGACACGCCCGCCGGACATCAAGGACATCGACAAGGAGATCGAGAGCATCAAGGCGCAGAAGGAAGGCGCGATCAAAGCGCAGGACTTCGAAAAAGCCGCGGCGCTCCGCGACACCGAGAAGCAGGCGAAAGAGAAGAAAGACGCCGTGCTGAAGGATTGGGAAAAGAAGCGCGAGGAAAAGGAGATCGTCGTGACCGAGGAGGACATGCGTGTCGTCGTCGCGAAATGGACCGGCGTGCCGCTGCACCGCATGGAGCAGGAGGACAATGAAAAGCTCCTGCGCATGGAGGCGGAACTCACCGGCAAAGTCGTCGGGCAAAACGAAGCCGTCGTCGCCGTCGCCAAGGCGCTGCGCCGTTCGCGCGCCGATCTCAAGGATCCGCGGCGTCCCATCGGATCGTTCATTTTCCTCGGCCCCACCGGCGTCGGAAAAACGTACCTCGCGCAGACGCTCGCCGAATACATGTTTGGCGCGCGCGATGCGCTCATCCAGTTCGACATGTCCGAGTATCGCGAGGAGCACACCATCTCGCGTCTCGTCGGTTCGCCTCCCGGCTACGTCGGCCACGATGAAGGCGGCCAGCTCTCCGAGCAGGTGCGCCGGCGTCCGTATTCCGTCGTCCTTTTCGACGAGATCGAAAAGGCGCACCCGAACGTGCTCCACCTGCTCCTGCAGGTGCTCGAAGAGGGCAAGCTCACCGACTCGCTCGGACGCAAGATCGACTTCCGCAACACCATCATCATCCTCACGACGAACATCGGTGCGGAGCAGATGAAGAAGGCCACGCTCGGCTTCGGTGGAGACAAGGAGGACGGCAACTACGAGTCCATGAAGGGCAAGGTGCTCGGCGAGGCGAAGCGCGTCCTCAAACCCGAATTCATCAACCGTTTCGACGACCTCATCGTCTTCCACCAGCTCGCCAAGCCGGACCTCCAGCAGATCGTGGATCTCGAAATCTCGAAGCTCGTCGAGCGCATCAAGCAGAAGGACATCAAAGTCGTCCTCGACGACAAGGCGCGCGATTTCCTCATCGAGAAGGGATTCGATCCCGCGTACGGAGCCCGGCCCATGCGCCGCGCCGTCGAGCGCTACCTCGAGGACCCGATGGCTGAGGAGATGCTCAAGGGCACCATCAAACCCGGCGACACTGCTGAAGTCAGCATTGACGAAAAGGGAATGACCTTCAAAGCTTCAAAGACCGCAAAGGCTTCCGAGCCCGCGCCGGCGACGTAGCCTCCGGCAAAACAGATTCCTCCTACGAGGGCGGGCGAGCATTCCCCCAGTCGAAAGCTCGCCCGCCCTTCCTTTTTTTCGCGGCACGCTCGCCGCTTTTCCTCGCGGAAAAATCATTCGCAGGCAGCGGGGAAGTGCAGCATCGGCTTGCAGCCGTCGCCCCGCGCGGCATCCTCATTTTTGCCATGGAAAAAGTCCGCGCCATCATCATCCGCGAGTTCGGCGAGCCTCAGGCCGTCGTGAAATTGGACACCATCGATCTTGCCGCGCCCGCCGCGGGCGAGGTCCGCGTGCGTGTGAAATTCGCGCCGATCAATCCCGCCGACCTCAACGTCCTCGAAGGCAAATATCCCATCCGCCCCGAGCTGCCGGGAACGCCGGGCGTCGAGGGCGTGGGCGTCGTCGAGGCATGCGGCGCGGGCGTCGCCGGGTTTGTTCGAGGCGACGCCGTGCTGCTGCCGCATCGTTTTGGGACATGGCGCGAGGCGGGAAATGCGCGCGCGCACGAACTCGTGAAAATCGGATCGGACGTGCCGCTGGAGCAGGCGGCGATGCTGCGGATCAATCCTGCGACGGCGCTCGTGATGCTGCGCGATTTCGTCGCGCTGCAGCCCGGCGAATGGCTCGTGCAGAACGCGGCGAATTCCGCCGTCGGCCGCTGCGTCATCCGGCTCGCGCGGCACTTCGGCTGGCGCACGGTGAATGTCGTGCGCCGCGCGGAACTCGCGGAGGAACTGAAAGCCGTGGGCGCGGATGTCGTGCTCGTCGAGGGCGAGAAAATTTCCGCGGAGATCAAAGCGGCGACCGGCGGCGCGCCGATCCGCCTCGCGCTGAATTCCGTCGGTGGCGACAGCGCCGTGCGCCTAGCAGGATCGCTCGCGGAGGGCGGGACGATCATCACGTTCGGCGCGATGGCGCGACAGCCGCTGAAGGTGCCAAACGGCCTGCTCATTTTTCAGGACATCGCATGGCGGGGATTTTGGATCAGCCGCTGGTATCAGCGTTTCGGCGACGCCGCGGGCAACGCGTTGCTCGCGGAATTATCCGCGCTCGCCGCGCAAAAGATCATCGCCACGCCCATCGAGGCGACCTACCCGCTCGAGCAAATCGCCGATGCCATCGCCCACGCGCAGCGTCCGCAGCGCGGCGGCAAGATTTTACTCCGCTGTTCCTGAAATCATGTCGAACGACCCGCTCGCACTGCCGCACCCGAACGCGAATCGCACGCTGCGGCTCACGCTGCTCGTCATCGCCCTCAGCATTTTTGGCAGCCTCGTGTTTGGCTGGATCCGCTGGAAGCGCTGGCAGGACGACTGGACCCGCTTCGGCCCGCTGGACCCGAGCGGCGGACTTTACTTCCAGCCGCGGCTCGAACTGAACGTCCCCAGTTTCCGCCAGGCCGATGATCGCTGGCGCGACGATCGCCTCGGCAACACGCCCGCCTCGCTCGCCGCGGAAGGCTGCGCCGTCGCCTCCGCCGCGATGGTGCTCGCGAGCTACGGCGCCGACATCGATCCGGGCCGGCTGAACAAACTCGTCGCCGAAGCGAACGGCTACGAAGGCGCGGGCTGGCTGAAATGGGAGACCGCTGCGGAAGTCACCGGCAACATCGCGCGCAAAGCGTACGAGGCTGATCCGAGCTATCGGCTGATTGATGAAAATCTCCGGGTCAGAAATCCTGTCATCGTCCGTCTCCGCGCCGCGAGCGGCATCACGCACTTCGTCGTCATCGCCGGCAAGGACGGCTACGACTACCTCGTCCGCGACCCCGGTGCGGGTGCCGCGAAAGGGCTGTATCCGCTGAAGGAATTCGGCAGCAAAATCGAGGCGCTCCGATTTTTCGAGAAGGTCGCGGGAAAGTGAAGTGACACCGGCGGCCGCTCAGCGCGCCATCGGCCCGCACCACTCGCCCGCCGCCCGGCGTGCTTGACACTTCGCCTTGCGAAAACGTCCCATCCGCCGTGCTCGCTCTCGTCCTCAGTTTGATCGCCAGTTATCTCCTCGGCTCCATTCCCTTCGGCCTCCTCGCCGCGAAGTGCAAGGGCGTGGACATCCGCCAGCACGGCAGCGGCAACATCGGCGCGACGAATGTGTGGCGCGTGTGCGGCTGGCGATTCGGCCTGCCCGTTTTCGTGCTGGATGTGCTGAAGGGCGTCGCCGCCGTGTGGCTCGCGCGCTGGCTCGCGGTGAGATTTTCCGGCGATGTGGCGTGGACCGAGATCGCGGCGGCGATGGCGTGCATAATCGGCCACAGTTTTCCCGTGTGGCTCGGCTTCAAGGGCGGCAAGGGCGTCGCGACTTCGCTCGGCGTCTTTCTCGGCCTCATGCCGCTGCCGAGTGTCATCGCACTCACGATCTGGATCGCGATTTTTAAAATGAGCGGCTACGTCTCGCTCGCGAGCATCGTCGCGGCGGTCCTCCTGCCCGCGATCGCGATCGGGATGCAGTTCACGAGTTGGAAATACGGATGGCCCGTGTGCGGATTCGCCGTCGTCGCGGGGCTGCTCATCATCGCGCGCCATCGCTCGAACATCGCGCGGCTGCGCGCGGGGACGGAGAATCGTTTCGGGAGGAAAAAGGCGTGAGCTTCGGCAATGTCGGCATCATCGGCGCAGGAAGCTGGGGCACGGCGCTCGCGCTTCTGCTACACGAGAATGACGTCCCGATCACGATGTGGGGACACGATGAAAATCACGTCCGCGACATTCGCACCCGCCGCGAAAATAAAGTCTGCCTCCCCGGCGTCGCGCTGCCCGCGGCCCTCCGGCTCACTTCGGAACTCGGCGATCTGCGCGAGTGCGATTTGCTCCTCGTCGTCACGCCCTCGAAGGCGGTCCGCGAAGTCGCCGCGCGCCTTTCCGTCAGCGGAGTGCGCGACGGCGCGGTGCTGCTGAGCTGCACGAAAGGCGTCGAGCGCGGCAGCGGCCTGCGCATGAGCGAAGTCATCGGCGAGCACTTTCCGAATCACCCGCTCGCCGTGCTCAGCGGCCCGAGCCACGCCGAGGAAGTCGCGCGGAAAATGCCGACGTGCGTCGTGCTCGGCTGCGGCGATTCCGGCATCGCGCAGAAATTGCAGCGCGCCTTCACCGCCCCATTTTTCCGCGCCTACACGAGCGACGATCTCGCGGGCGTGGAATTCGGCGGCGCGCTGAAAAACATCTTCGCCCTCGCCGCGGGCGCGAGCGACGGACTCGGCCTCGGCGACAACGCCAAGGCCGCGCTGGTCACGCGCGCACTCGTCGAACTCGGCCGGCTCGGCATCGCGCTCGGCGGCAAGCGCGAGACCTTCATGGGCCTGAGCGGAGTGGGGGACCTCATGGTCACGTGCTTTTCGCGCCACAGCCGCAATCGCGCCGTTGGCGAGCGGCTCGGAAAAGGCGAGCGCCTCGCGGACATCGTCGCCTCGATGCAGATGGTCGCCGAAGGCGTGCCGACGACGTACAGCGCGTTCGAGTGCGCGCGGAAATTTGGCGTCGAGACACCGATCATCGATCAGGTGAAGGCAATCCTCGACGGCGCAGTCGCGCCCGCTGACGCGATGGCGCGGCTGCTCGGCCGCGATCCGAAGCCCGAGTAGCCACCGTTTGAGGAGTGCAGCCGCGTCCGGAAAATGGGCGAGGCTGGCAGTGCGCGCGAAGTGCCGTTTGCCGTCGGCGGAGGGATCGGCCACAGTGCGCGCTCATGCCGGACATCGTCCTCACCACGCTGAATGCAAAATACATTCACGCTTCCTTCGGGCTCCGCTGTCTCATGGCGAATCTCGGGGCACTGGCGACGCGTGCGTGCATGGCGGAGTTTCACATCAACCAGACACCGCTCGAAATCACCGAGGCAATCATCGCGCACGAACCGCGCATCGTTGGGTTCGGCGTGTACATTTGGAATGTGGAGCAGACGACGGAAGTGGTCGCGCTGCTGAAGCGCATCCGCCCGGAGCTCATCATCATTCTCGGCGGGCCCGAGGTTTCATACGAGACAGAGGAGCAGGAAATTGTCGCGTTGTCGGACCATGTGATCACCGGCGAGGCAGATGTGAAATTTGCCGAGGTATGCGCGAGGCTTTTGGAAGGCGGAGTGCGGAATTCGGAATGCGGGGTGGGCGCGACATCGGATCACTCTGCCTTTCCCAAAATCGTCCCGGCCGAATTGCCTCAGGTCGATCGCCTCGCATCGCCGTACGATTTTTACACCGATGAAGATCTCGCGCACCGCGTGGTGTACGTGGAGGCGTCGCGCGGCTGTCCGTTCACGTGCGAGTTTTGCCTCTCGTCACTCGATGTGCCGGTGCGCGCTTTTCCGCTCGGCGCATTTCTCGCGGCGATGCAGCGGCTGCTCGACCGCGGTGCGACGCAGTTCAAATTCGTGGACCGCACGTTCAATCTTCATTTGCCGACGAGCATGGGAATTCTCCAATTCTTCCTCGATCGCTGGTGCGACGGGCTCTTCCTGCATTTCGAGATGGTCCCCGATCGGCTGCCCGAACAACTTCGCGCACTCATCCGCAAATTTCCGCCCGGAGCGGTGCAGTTTGAAGTCGGCATCCAGACATTCGACGACGCGGTGTCGAAGAACATCAGCCGCCGGCAAAATCTCGACCGCCTCGCGGACAACCTGCGTTTTCTCCGCGAGGAGACCGGCGTGCATGTCCACGCGGATCTCATCATCGGCCTGCCGGGCGAGGGGATGGAAAGTTTTGGCCGCGGCTTTGATCGCCTCGTGCGCCTCGGGCCGCAGGAGATCCAAGTCGGCATCCTGAAGCGACTGCGCGGCACGCCGATCGTCCGGCATGATGCGGAGTATCGCATGAAGTACGCGCCGAATCCCCCGTACGAAATCCTCGAAACGCGCGACATCAATTTCCTCGCGATGCAGCGGATGCGGCGGTTCGCGCGGTACTGGGACATCGTGGCAAACAGCGGCAATTTTTCCGGCACGCTCGCAGTGCTTTGGCGCGACGGGCGTTCGCCGTTCGCGGAATTCATGCGCTTCAGTGACTGGCTGCACGCCACGCTGCGGCGCACGCATCAGATCGCGCTGCAGTCCGTCGCACAGGGGCTATTCGATTTCCTTACGGAAAATGGCGCGGAGTGCGCGACCGCCGCCGCGGCGCTGCAAGCCGACTGGCGGCGCACGCCGGGCCGCGAGGCGCTGCTGCTCCGCGGCGCTCCCGTCTCGCCCGCACCGCTGAAGCCGGCGGCGATTCGCGCTGCGCGCCGACAGGCGCGGCACACGCAGGCATCGTGATGCTCGGCACCGGGTGGCGGAGGCGGCCTTCCATCAGTGGCGGCACTTTAATTTTGTCCGCGCTTGCAGGTTCGCCAGTGCGCGAAGTTGCTCTTGCGCCGATTCGGGCGACCACGCTCACTCGTGGTTTCGCCATGATTATCCGCACACTTTTTTCCGCGCGCCGTGCTGCCATCCTTGCCGCGTGCGTCGCGCTGAGCACCGCGACATTTGCCGCTGACGCGCCGAAGCCCGTCGCCGAGACGCCGCTGCTCACGAGCAAAACCACGCCGCGCATTTTTGACCTCGATGCGCCGTTGCGCGGCGCGAAGGAACTCTACCTCGTCGTCTCGGACGAAGGCGGGAACGCCTGCGACTGGGCCGACTGGCTGGAGCCGAAGCTCATCATGGCCGATGGCACCGCGAAGGATCTCACGACGCTGAAATGGAAGGACGCGCGGGCTGGCTCCGGCAAAGTGACCATCGGGAAAAACTATTCCGGCGGCGCGCTGCTCGTGGAAAATAAAACCTACACGAATGGCATCGGCACGCACGCGGCGTCGATGATCTCATATGATCTGCCCGCGGGCGTGGAGCGATTCACGGCGAAAGTCGCGATTGACGATGGCGGCATGATGCGCGGCGGGCAGCCGAGCACGGCGTCCGTGCGCTTCCGCGTTTTCACCGCACCGCCGTCGCAGTCGGCAAAGTCGTCCATCACGGATGGGCCGACGTTTGTGCCGCCGGAGATGTTCACGGTGCCGGAGGGATTTGAAGTCACGCTGTGGGCGACATCGCCGCTGCTTTTCAATCCGGTGAACATGGATTTCGACGCGCAGGGTCGGCTCTACGTCGCCGAGGGCGTGAACTATCGCGGCAAAGCCGGACGCCGTCCCGAGGGCGATCGCATCGTGGTGCTCGAAGACACCACCGGCTTCGGACACGCGGACAAGAGCACCGTCTTTGTGCAGGAAAAGGACTTCGCTGCGCCGCTCGGAGTCGCGGTGCTCGATAACAAGGTGATCGTCTCGCAGCCGCCCGACCTGCTCGTGTTCACCGATGTGAATCGCGATGGAAAATTTGATCCTGCCGTGGACAAGCGTGAGGTGCTGCTCACGGGCTTCAACGGACGCCAGCACGACCACAGCCTGCACAGTCTCACCGCCGGGCCGGACGGGCTTTGGTATTTCAACCAGGGCAACACGGGCGCGCAGTTCACGGACAAGTCGGGAAAAACTTTTCGCATGGGCAGTTCGTATGTTCACGCGAATGGCAAGGCCGTCGTGGACCCGAGCACCATCGCGGGCATGAAGAGCGACGACGGCAATGTGTGGGTCGGCGGCTTCACCGCGCGGATGAATCCCGACGGCACAAACGTGAAAATCATGGGGCACAATTTTCGCAACAGCTTCGAGCAGACGATCAATTCGCTCGGCGACATGTACCAGAGCGACAACGACGATCCGCCAGCGTGCCGCGTGACCGCGATGATCGAGGGCGGCAACGCCGGCTTTTCATCCGCCGACGGCAAGCGCTCGTGGGCCGCAGACAAGCGACCCGGCCAGGACACGCCGACGGCGGAGTGGCGGCAGGAAGATCCGGGCACGATGCCCGCGGGCGATGTGTATGGCGGCGGTTCGCCGACGGGCGTGGCGTTTTATGAAAATGGCGCGCTCGGCGAAAAATGGAACGGCCTGCTGCTCGCGTGCGAGGCGGGGAAGAATGTCGTCTTCGGCTATCTCCCGAAACCGGACGGCGCGGGTTTCAAATTGGAGCGTTTCGATTTCCTCACCTCGAACAAGGAGAAGGACTGGGCCGGCTCGGATTTTCTCGGCGGCGGCACGAGCGTGACGAACGAACTCAAGACGATGTTCCGCCCGAGCGATGTATGCGTCGGGCCCGACGGCGCGATCTATGTCGCGGACTGGTTTGATCCCGGCGTCGGTGGCCACGGCACGCGCGATGATCGCTACACCGGATCCATCTACCGCATCGCGCCGAAAGGATTTCGTTCGGTGATTCCGAAGTTCGATCTCAGCACGACCGAAGACCAAATCGCTGCGCTGAAAAGCCCGGCGAACAACGTGCGCAACAGCGGCTTCACCCGTCTGAAGGCGCAGGGTGCGAAGGCGGTGCCTGCGGTCGCAGCACTGCTCGAAGACAAGAATCCCTACATCGCCGCGCGCGCCGTGTGGCTGCTCGCGCAGATGGGCCGTGAGGGATTCATGAAAGTCGTGCCGCTGCTCGACTCGAAGGACGCCACGGTGCGCCTCGTCGCCTACCGTTCGCTGCGCATTGCGGAAATCAGCCTCCCGTTATCTATGCCATTTATCACGAATCCGAAGTTAATGAAGTCGCTGCGCGATCTCAGCGTCTTTGGGAGGGCTGAGAATATGGTGAACGACCCATCCGCCACCGTCCGCCGCGAAGTCGCTCTCACGATGCGCGACGTGCCCGCCGAGGGGAGCGTGTCGATTCTTGTGAAGCTTGCCCAGCAGTTCGACGGCAAAGATCGCTCATATCTCGAAGCCCTCGGCCTCGGCAGCACGCACAAGGAAGCTGAAGTGTATGCCGCGATTCCCAAAGTGATGGGCGGCCCCGCCGAGTCGTGGAGCGATGCTTTCGCGTGGCTCGCGTGGCGGCTGCACCCCGCCGGTGCGGTGGATGATTTCAAGACGCGCATCCTTTCGCCGAAACTCAGCCTGGAGCAGCGCAAACTCATGCTCACCGCGCTCGCCTTTGTGCCCACGCGGGAGGCGGCGGGCGCGATGCTGGAGATCGCGCACGCGAAGGATTTTCCGATGAAGGATCTCGCGCTGTGGTGGCTGCTGAATCGCAAGGGCAACGACTGGAAATCCTACGACGTGGACGCCGGCTTGAAGGCGCTCGGCATCTACGATCCCGACAAGGTGAAGCTCACGGCCATCGAGATGCCACCGGTGCCAAAGGACGCCGCAAAGCTCCCGCCTTTCGCCGAAATCGCGAAGCTCAAGGGCGACGCGAAGAACGGGCAGAACGCCATCGCCGTGTGCTACACCTGCCATCGCGTTGGCGCGAACGGCGTGGACTTCGGCCCCGACCTCAGCACGTTTGGCAAACAGCAGACGACCGAGATCCTCGTGCAGGCGATCGCCGAGCCGAGCGCGACGATTTCGCATGGCTTCGAGGGCAGCGAAGTGAGGACGAAGGACGGGCTCACGATCACCGGCATGGTCCTGAGCAGCGGCGATCCGCTCATCATCAAGTGCATGGGTGGCCTCGTGCAGACGGTACCGAAGGCACGCATCAAGTCCGTGACGAAGATGGGCAAGTCGCTGATGTATGAGCCGTCGCAACTCGGCCTCACCGCGCAGGGCATCGCGGACATCGTGGCTTTTCTGAAGAGCCTTTAGCTCGTCCCGCACAGGCCCGGTGGTCGCGGGAAACCCTGAGACGGAAAATCGTGCGCGAGGATTCAGCGTTGTGTGCGCGCCGGAACGCGGCCACGCTCTCGGGATGAAAATCATCGCGCGGTTTTTCGTCGTTGTGTTGCTGATGTGTTCGTTCACCGCATGCGTTTTTCGCGAGCCAGTTTTCACGGAAGGCTTTGCCAAGGCGGACGCTGCGCTCGGCGGCGTGTGGGCGACGGACGGGAGCGATGGCGGCGAGGCTGACCCGCGGAAAATCGAGTTCGCCGTGTGTGCGCCCCTCGATGAGGGGCGGTACATTTTGCATCATCCGTCGAGCGAGAGGGGCGGGGTGTACTACGAGGCGAGACCGCTGCTCATCCGCGACCGCACGGTGCTCCAGCTTCGCGTGCTCGCTTCATTCAGCGACGGTCTGCCGAAGGCGGATGCGGAGCGTTACACGCTTTTGTGGATCGAGAAGGACGCGGTCGGTGGGAAGCTCCGCGTGCGCGCGCTCGGGGGCGAAGCGGTGAAAACGAAGAGTCCCGCGGAACTCCGCAAGGCGCTGGAAACGCAGTCCACCGATTGGATGAAATTCTTCGGCGAGGCCGCGACTTTCCAACGACTGAAGGAACGCTGAGCGCCGGCAGGCGCACCGCTCATGCGAGGTGCTACTTTGTGCCGCGCACCTTGCCTTTTTTCATTTCCAGGTCTTCGTCCAGCTTGCTCAGTTCGTGCGTGAGTTGCTTTTGCAACTGCGGGAGCGCCTCGTAGTCACCCTTCGCTTGCGCCTTGGCGATTTCGCCCTGCAGGAAGAGTTCCTTCTCCGCTTTCTTCGCTTTGTTCAGCGACTCCAATTCCGTGATCTGCGCCTTCTGGGCATCAGTCAGCTTCGAGGTGGGTGACTGCTTTTCGAGACGTTCCATTGCGAGTTCGTAGGCGCTTTTCATTTTGATTGAGAGATGAGGGTTGAGAGTGGAGTGTCGCCGTCCTTTTGGCGCAGAGCCCCATCAAATCACGCGTCCCGCAACTCTCAACCACCAACTCTCCACGGATGCTCCAGCTCATCAGCACCGACTTTGACGGCACCATCATCAACCACGCCGCGAAAACCGCGGTGGTCCCCGAGATGCTCGCGGCGCTGCACGATCTGAAAGCCGCGGGCGTAAAGTGGGCGGTGAACACGGGGCGGACGCTCTGGCATATCGAGGATGCGCTGCACCGCGAGTTCGCCTTCCCGATCCAGCCGGACTACCTGCTCGTCGAGGAGCGCGACATTTTCCACCACGAGGGCGATGGAAAATGGAAGGCGATGGGCGACTGGAACGCGCGCGGCATCGTCGCGCACGACGAGATGTTCCGCCTCGCCGGACCGCTGCTCGCGGAGGTGCTCGCCTTTCTCGAGCGGCTCGAGGGCGTGCAGACGCTCTTCGACAAGGGGCGCTTCATCGGCGCGATCACCGCGAACGATGCGGACATGGATCGGCTCTGCCTTTTCCTCGACACGCTGCGCGCGCGGCTCCCGATTTTCAGCTACCAGCGCAACACGATCTACATCCGCTTTTGCCACGAGGCGTACAGCAAAGGCACCGCACTCGGCGAACTCGCGCGACTGATCGGCATCCCGCGCGACGCGATTTTCGCCGCGGGCGATCATCACAACGACATCGCGATGCTCGATGGCGGCTTTGCAAAGTGGGTGGCGTGTCCGTCGAATTCCTGCGAGGAGGTGAAGCTCACCGTGCGGACCGCCGGAGGCTACGTCGCGGAATGCGCGGCGAGTGCGGGCGTGGTCGAGGCGCTGCGGCACTTTGGGTTTTGGAAAAGTACGGCAGTGGTGTGAAAGGGAGGGCGTGATTCTGTCGTTGGTCGGCTCTCCACGATTTTTTGGGAGGGACGGTGGTCGCCCGCAACTGACAAGCATTGCAGGAAACTCACGCCTTGCCGCTCTGATGGCGCGGCGATAGACACGGCATTCCTTTCAAACCAACTCCGACTTTATGGGCAACATCTACAACAACATCATCGAGACCGTCGGCCGCACGCCGCTGGTGAAACTCAACCGCATCCCCGCTTCCGAAGGCGTGGACCCGAGCACGACGATCGCGCTCAAGTGCGAGTTCTTCAATCCGCTCGGCTCGGTGAAGGACCGCATCGGCGCGGCGATGATCGAGGACGCGGAGAAGAGCGGCATTTTGAAAAAGGACACCGTGATCGTGGAGCCCACGAGCGGGAACACGGGTATCGCGCTCGCGTTCGTCTGCGCGGCGAAGGGCTACAAGCTCATCCTCACGATGCCCGAGACGATGTCCGTCGAGCGTCGCACGCTGCTCGCGATGCTCGGCGCGCAGCTTGTGCTCACGCCCGGCACCGAGGGCATGAAGGGCGCCATCGCGCGCGCCGAACAGCTCGTGAAGGACACGCCGAATGCATGGATGCCGCAGCAGTTCAACAACCCGGCAAACCCGGCCATCCACTCGAAGACGACCGCCGAGGAGCTGTGGGCGGACACGGATGGGAAGATTGATATTTTTGTCTCCGCAGTCGGCACGGGTGGCACGATCACCGGCGTCACCGAAGTGATCAAACCGCGCAAGCCGTCGTTTAGCGCGATCGCTGTGGAGCCTGCGGATTCCCCGGTCATTTCGCAGACGCTCGCAGGCGAGCCCGTGAAGCCCGGCCCGCACAAAATCCAAGGCACTGGCGCGGGCTTCGTGCCGAACAATCTCCACCTCAAGGACAGCGTGGGGAACCCGCAGATCGTCGAGTGCGTGAAGGTGTCGAATGACGATTCCTTCGCCATCGCGCGCCGTCTCGCGAAGGAGGAGGGCATCCTTGTGGGCATCAGCACCGGTGCGAATGTGTGGGCCGCGATCCAGGTCGCGAAGCGTCCGGAAAACAAGGGCAAGCTGATCGTCACCGTCGCGTGCTCGACCGGCGAGCGCTACCTCTCGACCGCGCTCGCAGCCGACGCGCGCGCGGCAGTCGGGGGGTAGGCTGACCCCGTTTCCGAAATCTTCCGCCGCCGTGGCGCGGCCATATGCACGGATGAAAACGGGAGCGCACGCTTCCAGCGTGCCGCATCCGGCATCCCTGCCGGATGCAGGGCGAAGGTGGCGGGTCCTGTCGGATTCGGACAGGTAGTGGCTTCGCATTTTTGGGGACTCGTGAATGTTTCCGGCAGGATGCCGGACACGACACGCTGGAAGCGTATGCTCCCGTTTTCCTGCGTGCTGCTCCGGCTTTATGCGAATCGGCCTGCCCGCTTCTTTCTGAAACAGGCTCGCGACATTCTTGCTCCGTTGCGCGCACCTGTGCTTTTCACGGAAAAATCATAAGGCATTGCCGCTAGCGTCGCGGGGAAAGCCCGCTAGCTTCCGCGCCCTCATGTCCGCACCTGCAAACGCCACACCCGTCGTCAGCGCCAATGGTCTCGTCGTCCGCTACGGCGCGACGACGCTGCTTGCAGGCTCCACCATCGCGCTTCACGAGGGCGAGCACGTCGGGCTCGTCGGGCGGAATGGCTGCGGAAAAAGCACGCTGCTCAAAATCATCGCGGGCGATTTGGAGCCGGATGAGGGCGAGGTTTCGCGCCGCCGCGGAATCATGACGGGTTTCCTGTCGCAGACGTTCGACCTCGACATGGACGCGACTGTGGAAGCCAACGTCCTCAGCGGCGCGCAGCACATCCTCGACATCATCGCCGAATACGAGAACACGCCCGGCGACTCGCATCGCGGCGCGGATCTCCTCGACGAGATCGAGCGGCACGACGGCTGGAACCTCGACTCGCGACTGAAGAGCCTGTTGCAAAATCTCCACGCGCCCGCGCCGGATCGCATCGTCCGCCCGCTGAGCGGCGGTGAAAAACGCCGCGTCGCACTTTGCCGCGCGCTCATCGCGCAGCCGGAACTGCTCATCCTCGACGAGCCGACGAACCACCTCGATCCGCAAAGCGTCGAGTGGCTGGAGAATTTCCTGCGCAGCTATCCCGGCACGTGCTTCCTCGTCACGCACGACCGCTACTTTCTCGACCGCGTCGCCACGCGAATCGTCGAGCTGAAGGGCGGTGCCTTCTATTCCTATCCGGGAAACTACCAGCAATACCTCACGACGAAGGCTGAGCGCGAAGCCGGCGAGGAAGCCTCGGAAGGACGCCGCCAGAAATTTCTCGCGCGCGAACTCGAATGGGTCCGCAAAGGCCCCAGCGCGCGCCGCACAAAAAGCGTGGACCGCATCGCGCGTTACCACGATCTCGCCGCGCAGGCCGGCCCGATGCGCGAGGAGGATGTGGACCTCATCATCCCGCCGCCGCCGAAGCTCGGGAACACGATCCTCGATCTGGTCAACGTCGGTGTCGAAATTGGCGGGCGAAAACTTTTCGACTACCTCTCGCTGGAGCTTCCCGCAGGCGCGCGCGTCGGCTTTGTCGGACGCAACGGCGCCGGCAAGACCACACTGCTGCGCATCATCCTCGGCGAGCAGGAGCCCACATGGGGCAAGGTAGTACGCGGCGCGCGCACGGTGATCAATTATGTGGACCAGAATCGCGAAGTCCTCCGCGACGAGGAGAGTGTGATGGAGGCCATCTCCGGAAAGAGCGACTGGGTCGTGCTCGGCGAGAACAAGCTGCACGTCCGCAGCTACCTGAAGCGCTACCTTTTTACCGACGAGGCGATCAATGGCCGCATCAAATCGCTCAGCGGCGGAGAGCGCAGCCGGCTTGCCATCGCGAAGATTCTCCTGCGCGGCGGCAACCTGCTCATCCTCGACGAGCCGACGAACGACCTCGATCTCTCGACGCTGCAAATTTTGGAAGAAGGTCTCGCGGAATTCGGCGGCTGCGTGCTCGTCGTCAGCCATGATCGCTGGTTCCTGAATCGCGTCTGCACGCACATCCTCGCCTTCGAGGACGACGGGCGCGTGGAGCTGAACGTCGGCGACTACGACTACTACCTCGAAAAGAAACGCGCACTCGCAAAGGCACCGGTCGCGGAAATTGTGAAGCCTGCCGCAAAACCCGCCGCTTCGCAGCCAGCGCGTCCGCGCAAGCTCAGCTACAAGGAGCAGCAGGAACTCGAAGGCATTGAGGCCGTGATCCTCGCCGCCGAGGGCGAGGCCGCGGAGATCGAGAAGACGCTGCACGACCCGACATTCTACGCGACGCGCTCGCGCGAGTTTCCCGAATGGGAGGCGAAGCTCGAAGCGAAGAAGGCGCAGATCGCGTCGCTCTACGCCCGATGGGAGCAACTCGAAGCGGTGCGTGCGGCTTTGGTGTGAGTCGTGGCCTAGCAGCCTGTCGGACTTTCCGCGCGACGGATTTTGAAATGGCGGGTTGAAGCAGGATGCCCGCGCGCTTTGTCTCGATCGATCACGACACCCCGATGCTCCTGCCGCCGGATTTGCGGGACTGGGTGCCGGAGGATCAT
>JBBSEI010000028.1:0-45524 GCA_038239865.1 Chthoniobacterales bacterium | reverse complement strand
GTGAAGCTCGGCCCCGACGGCGCGCTCTACATCGCCGACTGGAGCAACCCCATCATCAACCACGGCGAAGTGGACTTCCGCGACCCGCGCCGCGACCACGAGCACGGCCGCATCTGGCGGCTGAGTGTGAAAGGCGGCGCGGCGGTGAAGTGGGGCGCACTCGACAAGCTCCCAAGCGCGGAACTCGTTCAGCAAATGCAAAGCGGATCGCTTTGGGCCGTCTCGCAGGCTCGGAGCATCATGCAGAAACGGATGCTCAACATGATAGTGCCAACAAAAGAGGGTGAGGAAACGGAACAAGCCCTCCTTGCTTGGGAAGGGAAAGTTACGAACAGGAATCACGAACCTGAGGAGACGCGGGAGAAAAATCGGAAGCCTGAAGAGACGTTTGCAATTCTGGAGCACTTCAGAATCTGGAACCGGAATTATCAGATCCCTCTCGACCTGCTTCGCGACCCAATTCCTTCAGCACGCGCTGTTGCCGCCCAATTCATCGCGCAAGTGGATGACGTGTCTGCGGAATCGCGCGGCACCGTGGGGCCGCAGACCGTAAAGCCATTACCGAGGGAACAAATGGAACATTGGTTTCCCAAGGTGAAACCTTTGCTTGCTGCCGACCCGTCACCGCGCGTCCGCGTCGAAGCGATGCGCGCACTTGCCAGAATTCCAAACGTCGAAAACGCCTCGCTCATCCTCGACGCCGCGGTGAATGCGCCGAAGGACGATCCGTATTACGAATTCGCCGCGTGGCTTTCCATCAACGACCTCGCGGAGGTCTGGACGAAGGCCGTGCTCGCGGGCGAGTGGAAGCCGGAAGGCCGCGAGAAGCAGTTCGAGTTTGCGCTGAACTCCATCGAGCCCGCGCTCGCCGGGCAGGTGCTCTCGCAGTTTGTCAGCTCCGGCCGCGCGCCGCTCGACGGCACCGGCCCGTGGATCGAACTCATCGGCAACACCGGCGGCCCCGGCGAACTGCGCCCGCTGCTCGACGGCCTGCTCGCCGCCACCACGCCCGACGGCGACAACCCGAAGCCGCTCGCCGATTCCAAATACCGCTTCAAAATTCCCGGTGCCAACGCCCGCGCCGCCGCCGCGCTCGTCGCCGCCGCCCGCCGCGGAGTGAAGCCCACGGGAGTCCCGCTCGGCGACTGGCGGTTCTATTTCTACGCACCGGAGGAAGCGCTCCCCGACATCATCCGGCTCGCGGGCCTGTGGAAGGAAAACGTGAACAACGCCATCGGCGCACACATTCACAGCGAAGCCGAGCCCAAGCTGCTCGATGCCTGCTTCGAGACCCTGCGCATGCTCGGCACCGCCGAAGCCGCCATGGACGTCGCCGCGTATCTGGGTGTGAACCTCGACGGGAAAGCCGACCAAATCTACGTCGAGACAGCTTCCGCAAAAGCCAGCCCCGCCCTGCGCCGCCGCGCCCTCGTGGCGCTCGCGACCCTGCGTCCCGCAGAGGCGATGAAGCAACTGCGCGGCGTCCTCCAGGAAACCGTCGAGCGCGACCAGCTCCCGCTCTGGCGCGACCTTTTTGCCAGCGCGCCCTTCCTGCAAAACTTCACGCAGAAGCTGCCCGACGGCCTGCCGCCCGCGTCCTACATTTCCGCCCTCCGCGTCGCCCGCGAGATGGGCCGCAAGGGCCAGGGTCTCATCGCGAAGCTCGCGCCGCTCGTCGGCGAAAAAGCGGCGGACACTGCCCCGGCTGATTACGTGGAACTCGCCGCGCGTGCCAAGAAGGACGGCGATCCCGTCGCCGGTGAAGCGATGTATCGCCGCACCGCGAGCGCCTGCACGGCGTGCCACGCCATCGGCGGCGCAGGCGGCAAGCTCGGCCCCGACATGACGAGCATCGGCGCAAGCGCACCGCTCGATTACATCGTCGAGAGCATCCTGAACCCCGCCGCGAAAGTGAAGGAAGGCTACCACGCATTTTCATTCGCGATGAAGGACGGCAGCGAAATGATCGGCATCCCGTCGCGCGAGACGGCGCAGGAGCAGTTCATCCGCACCCTCGCCGGCGAGCAGGGACTGCCCAAGGCGAACATCGTTTCCAAAAAAATCGCCGAGGGCGGCGCCAGCCTCATGCCCGCCGGCCTCACTGCCGCATGGACCGACCGCGAGCGTCTGAACCTCTACGCATTCCTCGGCGAACTCGGCCGCCCCGGCCCCTTCGACGCGAGCAAAAACAACGTCGCACGCGTATGGCAGCTCACCGATTCCGCGAAAACCGACGGCGCTCTGCCGCCCGACCCGGCCTCCCCGACCGCACACCCGCTGCCCGTGTACACGCTCGTGGACGGACGCCTGACGAAGGACCTGCTCGCCGACAAACTCGCGATCTTCCAGCCGAAGAACGACGTCGTGCACCTCACCGCGCGCTTCGAAGCCGCGACCTCTGGCAAGACCAAGCTGAACCTCACCGGCATCCGCAAAGCCTGGCTCGACGGCCAGCCCCTCGCCGTCGCGAGCGAGCCGAGCCCGAACGTGTACGTCTCCGCCGGCGCGCACACTTTCACCATCGAGGTGGACACGAAGACGCCGCCCGATGTCGTGCGCATCGAGTCCCCCGCCGTGTCGTTCCTCGGGGACTGACTCAGCCGCGATTAGCACGATGAATCCTCCTCGCAAGAAAGGCCCGCTCTTCATCATCACCGGCAAGGCGGGGCAGCTCGGCAACCGCCTCTTCTTCTTCAGCTACGTCCTGTCGCTCGTGATCAAGCTCGGCGGCCGCGTTGCCAATCCGGGCTTCGCCGATTTCGCCGCGCACTTCACCGGCACCTCCGGCGACGCGCTCAGCCGCTGGCCCGCGCGCACCTCCATGTTCCGGGCGCGATGGCTCGGCGAAATGATTTGCCGTATCGCAGACTTTGCCGCGCGCATCGCAAGCCGCCTGCGTCCCTCGTTTTTTGGGATCAAAATTCTGGGCCTGCGCGAGGATCGCACCGCCGACTACCGGCTCGATCGTCCCGAGTTCCTCGACTCCCTCCGCGACGCGCGCGTGATCTTCATCGGCGGCTGGCTCGAGTTGAAACACGTGCAATTCGAGCAACCCGACATCATCCGCGCGCACTTCACCCCGATCGATCGCCACCGTGCTGCCGTCGCGAAGCTCATCGCCGAGACCCGCGCGAAATGCGATGTGCTCATCGGCGTTCACCTCCGGCAGGGCGACTACGCCGGCTTCCTCGGTGGCCGATACTTTTTTTCCACCGAGGTCTATGTCCGCGCGATGCACGCTGCCGCCGCACTTTTCCCGGGTCGCCGCGTCGGCTTCCTCACCTGCTCGGACCAGCCGCAGCAAATCACCGAGCCCACGCTGGCCTGCGTCGTGCAAGGCACCGGGGATGTGATCGAGGACTTGTACGCGCTCGCGGAATGCGACTGGCTCATCGGCCCGCCGAGCACGTTTTCGCTCTGGGCGTCGTTCTACGGGCAGACGCCGCTGTGGGAAATGCACGACACCACGAGCGTGCCGAAGCTCGAAGAATTCCTCCTCCGCTTTTGATTCACGCGCCGCTCCCTCGCTAACCGCTCGCCATCCGCCTCCAAAAAAACTCACACTCGCGACCAATGTCGGCATCCGCTTACAGCATCGTCATCGCCACGTTTGAGCGCCCTTCGGAACTGCGCGTCACGCTCGATTCCATCGCGGCACAGACGCGCTTGCCGGCGCGTGTGATCATCGTGGATGCCTCCAAGGATGGACAGTCGCGCGACATTGCCGGTGAATTCTCCTCCCGCTTGCCACTCGTGTACGAGCGCGCGACTCAGCCCAGTTCCGCCGTGCAGCGCAACCAGGGCGCGGAGCACGTCGAGACACCGCTCATCGCGTTTCTCGACGACGACGTGTTCGTTTTCCCCGAGACGTTCGCGACGATCTGCGATTGCTTCGACCGGGATTCCGAAGGACGCGTCGGCGGCATCGCCGCGCGGATCGTCGGACTGAAGCACCGCACGCCGCGCGGCTTGCTCTGGTGGTTTTACCGTCTGCAGGCCGGCTATTCGCATCCGGATTTCGGCGGCAAACTTTTCGGCGCAGGCATCAATTGTCTCCCGACGTACGCCGACAATGATCCCGAACTCATCCCGTCCGACTGGCTGAACTCGACCTGCGTTTTTTACCGCACCGACTTGTTCCGCCGCGAAAAATTTCCCCAGTTCGAGGGGTACAGCTTCATGGAAGATGTCCACCTCTCCGCGCGCATCGGCTGCACGCACGGGCTGTTTTTTCATCGCACCGCCATGTTCGAGCACCGCGACGCGACGAGCACTTTCAAGCGCAACGCCCGCGAGCTTGCGCGCATGCGCGTGCGGCACCGCCGCGTCGTCGCCCGCGACATCATCGGGCTGCGCGAGCCCGCGCTGACTTTCAAAATGTTCCTTCTCCGCCTCTTCGTCAGCGCAAACCTGCTTCGCACCCGCCATCCATCCTGGAGACAGGAACTGCTCGGCACATGGACATGATCACCCGCATTTGCGAAGGGCTCGCCTCACGACTGCGCATCGCGTGGCATCGCATGCGCGGAGTCCGCATCCTCGGCCATGTCTCGCTGCGCGCCGTGGAAATCCCGCGGCATCCGCGCTGCATCACGCTCGGCGCAGGCACGGCGCTGGATCGTGGCGTCACCCTTCTCTCCACGAATGATTCCGCGCGGATTGAGATTGGCAAGGCCGTGTACATCAACCGCCACACGATGCTCGACGCCTCCCAGCAGATCGAGATCGGCGAAGGCGCGATGATCGGCCCGTTCTGCTACCTCACCGATCACGATCACACGATCGGCCCCGGCAAATCCGCCGGCGACGGCCCGCTCGTCTCGCGGCCCACCATCATCGGTGCGCGCTGCTGGCTCGGCGCTCATGTCACGGTCTTGAAAGGCGTGACCATCGGCGAAGGCAGCGTCATCGGCGCAGGCAGCGTGGTCACGAAATCGCTGCCCGCCGGCGTCGTCGCAGTCGGCAACCCGGCGCGGGTGCTGCGCCAGATATGAGCAGCACCCTGACCTGCGCCGTGATGATCGCCACGCGCAACCGGCGTGAGGATCTCGCGCGCACGTTCGCCGTGCTGCGGACACTCCGGCCTGCGCCGGACGAAGTGCTCGTCTGCGCGGACGGTTGCACGGACGGCACGGAAGAATTCGTGCGCCGGGAGTTCCCGGATTTTCAGCTCATCGTGAACGCGACGAGCCTCGGCTCCACCCGCTCGCGCGATCACCTCATGCGCATCGCGCGCAGCGACCTCGTGCTGAGCCTGGACGACGACAGCCATCCGCTGGAAGCCGACGCCATCGCGCGCATCCGCGAAATCTTCGCAACGCACCCGCGCGTCGCCGTCGCGTCCTTCCCGCAGCGCACCGATGAACATCCGGAGACACTGAGCGTCGCGGATTTCGGTCCCGCGCATTTTGCCGGCACGTACGTGAATTGCGCATGCGCCTTTCGCCGCGCCGTGTTTTGCAAACTCGGCGGACACTTCGGGCCGTTCTGGAATGCGTATGATGAGCCGGACTTCGCGCTGCGCTGCGCCGCCGCGGGCTGGCAGGTGCGCTTCGATCCCGCGGTCACGATCCGGCATTACTTTTCCGGCGTGAACCGCAACCATCTCCGAATGCACCAACTCCACGCGCGCAATGAAATCTGGAGCGTGCTCATGCGCTGCCCGATGCCGCAGATGTTCGCCGTCATCGCATTCCGGGCCGCGCGGCAATTCCGCTTCGCCGTGAAATGGGGCTGGCGGTGGATCCTGAACGAACCGCGGTGGTGGTTCGCCTGCCTCGGCGGCGCGCGGGCGGCACTCGCTCAGCGGCAGCCGGTGCCTTGGCGGCGTTACCGCGATTGGATGAAACTGATCCGCCACCCGATCTTGGACGAGACGGAGTGGGACGCAAAATTCGGCACGCGATGAAGATTTCCTTTTCCGCCACGAACCCCTGCCACATGTGGCCGACCGCGCGTGCCATCGCGCAGGACGGCGCGCTCGGGCTCTACTACTCGGGCTATCCCGCATGGAAAATCGCCGATGCGAATCCCGCGCAACTCCGCTGCTCGAGCCTCCGCACGAACATCGTGTACGGCCTGCTGAAATATGTCCCCACGGCGCTGTGCCCAAAACCGCGGCGGCTTTTCGTCTGGCAGGATCGCGGCTTCGATCGCTGGGTCGGCGCGCACTTGGAGCCGTGCGATTTCATCCACGCGATGCCGGGACAGGCGCTGCACACCTTCCGCGCGGCGAAGCGGGTCGGCATCCGAACGGTGCTCAATCACGCGACCGGCCCCGCGCGCGAGTGGGTGCGCATCATGCGCCCGGAATACGAGCGCGTGGGGCTGCGGCTCGAAAAAGAATGCCCGTACGACGATGCGTACTTTGCCCGCGAGGATGAGGAATATGCGCTCGCGGATTTCCACTGCGCGGCATCCGCGATCGTGCGCGAGCAACTCGTCGCCAGCGGCATTTCCGCCGAGCGGATTTGGGTCGCATCGTACGGTGCAGACACGAATGCACGCCTCTTCCAGCGCGCGGAAAATGCGTCGTCGCCGCCGGCCTTTCGCATTCTTTTCGCCGGGCAGATTTCGCTGCGCAAGGGCATCCGCACGCTGCTCGATGCGCTCACGATCGCGCAGCGCGCCCATTGGAAAATGGACTTCATCGGCGCGCGTTCATCCGAGACGGAGGAGGACATCGCCGCGTATCGCGGCGCGACACCACTCACTTTCCAAGGCCCGCTGCCGCAGGAGCAGCTCGCCCGCGCGATGCGCGACAGCAGCGTGCTCGTGCTGCCGTCGCTCGAGGAGGGCTTCGGCCTCGTCGTGCCGCAGGCGCTGAATTGCGGCAGCCCGTGCATCGTCAGCGATCGCGTCGGCGGCAGGGACTGCATCCGGCATCGGGAAAATGGCAGCATTTTCCCGCACGGCGATGCGCACGCGCTCGCGGCGGAACTCGACTGGTGGGAGCGAAACCCGAAGCGCACGACGGACAACTTCACATGGACGGCCGGGGCTCGCACAATTATTGCGGAGAGCGAAGCCGCCTTCAGCCGATGAATTTTTTCCCGCGACCAGTCAGGCGACAGACAAACGCACCGCTCCCTCCGCCGCAGCCGCCGCAACGCGCGGACGATGCGGCACCCGCATGGGAATCGCCGCGCCCGCAGCCCGCGGCGACCATCGCCACCCTCATCGGGCTGATCCTCACGGCGTTCGCCGTCAGCAGCGGCGGCTCCGCGCGGCCGCCGTCCGAAATGGCATCCGTTGCCGCCATCGGCACCGCCGCCTCGCTGCTGCTCGGCTTCGCCTTCGAGGTGCGGAAGGGGCTGAACAATCTCATTCGAGCGGACGTCATCGCGCTGCTCGCGTTCTATTTTCTCACGCTGTTCGAATTCCTTTTTCCGCAGGTGAATTTCGACAGCATGGCGGCGCACGAGAGCGCGGCGACCGCGATTTATTCCGTCCTCATCGGATTCGCCGGCATGGTCGTTGGCCGGCATCTTCTCCGTCCGCGGCGTCAGCCTTTTCAAAAAGTCCTCACGCACGAAATCCCGCCCGGCATTTTGCTGCTGATTTTTTGGGTCTCCTTTTGCATCGGCTACCTGCACCAGTGGTCCGCGCCCGCCGTGAACTGGGATCCGGTGAAGTGGCTCGACTACGCGCTCGCACCGCGCTTTGAGCAGCCGTGGGGTCGCGGGCGCTTCGGCAATTTCAGCTCGCTGCTCTACGAGCTGAACATGCTCATCAATCTCGTCCCGCCGCTCGCCGGCATCATCCTCGCGCGGCGCCACCGCTTCGGAACGATCGCGCTCGTGCTGGTGCTCTTCGCCTACCTGCTCACGCTTTTCCTCGCCTTCGCCGGCGGCACGCGAAACGTCCTCGCGACCTACCTCGTCACCTTCGTCATCGGCTCTGCATTCGCCGCGCCGAAGGGGCGAAAAATGGAACTGCTCATCTTCAGCGCCGCCTCCGTCGCCATCCTCGTTTTTGGCACCATCACGATGCCGCGCATCCGCACGGTGGGGCTGAAAAAAGTGCTCTCCGGCGAGGTGGCGTTCGCGCAGGCGAGATCCGAGACGATGTACGTGGACTATAATTTGTACAACATCTCGAAGCTCACCGAAGTCTTCCCGAGCAGGATGCCCTACCTCGGTCTCGAGGTGCCGTACCTCGCGCTCATCCGCCCGATCCCGCGTGCGTTCTGGAAAGGCAAGCCCGAGGGCATGTCGAACAGCATCGAGAAGGCGCTCGGTTATTTCGGCGGGAACATCACCATCTCCGCGAGCTATGCCGGCGAGGCGTACATGTCGGGAGGACTTTTCGCGGTGCTGCTCGTCTCCATTTTTTTTGGCGCGATCAATGGCTGGTGGTCTCGCCTCATGGCCCCGGATAATTCCGAGCTCGGCATCCTCATCTACTCGTCCGGATTTTTCGCCGCCGTCATCTCGATGCGGAGCCTCTTCACGTACACCACCGCCCTTTTGCCGACCGTCGCCGCGATCGTGGGCACGAGCTACCTCGTTCGCTTCCTCGTGAAAAAGGCGCGCGGCCTCGCCAAGCGATCCGAGATGCGCGCGAGCCATTTTACGCGCGCCCCGCGATCGCCCGCGCCGCGAAATCCTCCGCCGGAAAAATGAGCACGCCCCTCGTCACCGTCACTTTCGTCGGCTGGCAGCGCCGCGCGGCGCTCGAGCGCGGGATCAAAAGCGCGCTCGGGCAGGACTACGTGGAAATCGAAGTGCTCGTGCTCGACAATTCGCCGACGGACGAGATTTACCGTTGGCTCCTCGACGCGTATCCGCAGGTGAAAAGCGTCAAGACCGCGCATCCGATCTCGCTGCCCGCCGCGCGGAATATCCTCGTCGCCACCGCGCGCGGCGAGTTCGTCGTCTTTCACGATGACGACAGTTTTTTCTCCACGTCGCGCGACGTAAGCACCGCGGTGAGCTACGCGCAGGCGCATCCGGAAGCCGCGTGCCTCGCCTTCCGCGTCGGCGACGGCGCGCAGGATTGGAACCCGCAGTTCGACGCGCCGGTCGCGGGCGAGCACTACACCTTCGTCGCGTGCGGCACGCTTTTCCGCCGCGCGGATTTCGCCGCCGCGGGCTGGTACTTCGAGGAATTCTGGCTCTACGGCGAGGAACGCGTGATCAGCCTCGGCTTCTACGGCATCGGCAAGGCGATCCATTTTCTGCCGAGCGTCTCCAGCATCCACCTCCCGGAAAGCACCGGTCGCGCGGCCGACAACGGCGCGCGCTACCACATCTGCGACATCGTGATGGTCGCCGGCGCCGCGCTGCTGAAATTCCCGTTCCCGCACGTCCTCTTTTGGTACCCTGCGCTGCAGGTTTTTTACTTTCTCCAGGTCGCACTTTTGCGCCGCCGCCCCATCGTCGCGATCAAAGGACTGCTCATCGCATTGCGGATGCTCCCGACATTTCTCCGCCACCGCGCGCCGATCTCGCGCGAAAATTACCACCGCTGGCGGGCCGTGCGCTCGCAGGTGAACGGAGCGTATCTCCGCCGCACCGGCCGCTGGAAATGGTATCACTCGTGGTTTCCGGCCGTCGGATGAAAGTCGCCTTCGTCAGCGTGCTGCCCTCGCCGTACCAGCGCGATCTCTTCGCGGCGCTTGCCGCGCGCGACGATGTCACACCGCGCGTTTTTTACCAGGAGCGCGCCGCGCCGGATTCGCCGTGGCCCGAGCGTCCCCTCGCGCCGTACGAGAGCTATCTTCCGGGCTTCTGGTTTCCGATCGGCCGCGCGCGCGTGCATGTGAACTGGCGGCTGCCCTCGCCGCGCGATTTCGACGTCGTCGTCTGCAACACGCTCATCCCCTCCATCACCGGCCAGTGGCTCATGCGGCGGAAATTGCGGGGCGCGCGCTGGATTTTTTGGGGAGAAAAACTCGGCGCGCAAAATGGGAGAAATGATCGCCTCGCCTCACCGCTGCGCCGCGCTGCCGCCATCGCCGCGATCGGAAGCCGGGCCGAGCGCGACTACGCCGCGCGATTTCCAAAGCTGCGCATTTTCAACATCCCATACCACTGCGACCTCGCACCCTTCGCCGCCGAGTCGCGACCGCCGCGCGATCCAAAAACAGCGGGTACGGTCACGTTCTTTTTTTGCGGCCAGATGATCGCGCGCAAAGGCGTGGACCAACTGCTCGCCGCCTTCGCGACGCTGCCGGTAAATGCGCGCCTTCTCCTCGTCGGGCGTGAAGCCGAACTGCCGCAACTGCTCGCGACGCTCGCGCCCGCCGTCCGCGAGCGCGTGCGCTACGCGGGATTCCAGGCTCCCGAGGCACTGCCGGGATTTTTCGCGCAAGCCGATGTCTTCGTCCTCCCGAGCCGCTACGACGGTTGGGGCGTCGTCGTGAATCAGGCGCTCGGCGCGGGCCTGCCGATCCTCGCGAGCGATCACGTCGGTGCCGCGCACGACCTCGTCCGCGAAGGCGAAAACGGCTTCACCTTTCCCGCCGGCGATGCCACTGCCCTCGCCGCCGCCATGCTCCGCTACGCTGAAAATCCAATGCTCGCCCGCACGCACGGCGAGTCATCGCGCCGCGCGATCCACGAGTGGACTCCCGCCCGCGGCGCGGAGAAATGGATGCACGCTTTGCAAACTGTCTGCGCATGAAAATCCTCCTCGCCAGCACCAGCAGCGGCTCACGCGGCGGCGGCGAGCTTTGCCTGCTCTACCTCGGCCGCGCGCTGAAGGACCGCGGCCACGAGGTCTCACTCTGGATGTCCCCGCACGCGCGCATGGACGAACTCGCCGCGCTCTTCGCGCCGATCGGAAAAGTGATCCGCGCCGACTACACGAACACCTACGACTACCGCGCCCGTTCGCTCGCGCATATTTTCACCGGCGGGATCGCCCGCCGGATCGCCGGGGAATGGCGCGCGCTCGCGCCCGACGTGATCCATGTGAACAAGCAGAATCTCGAGGACGGGCTCGACTTGCTCGACGCCGCGCGGCGCAGCGGCATCCCGAGCGTCGCGACGATCCACATCACGCAAAGTGCGCGCTATCTCCGCGCACGCCACGCCCCTGCTCGCGACTG
Source organism: Chthoniobacterales bacterium (assembly GCA_038239865.1). Classification (GTDB taxonomy): domain Bacteria; phylum Verrucomicrobiota; class Verrucomicrobiia; order Chthoniobacterales; family Chthoniobacteraceae; genus SXWH01. Next base: position 34,471 of record JBBSEI010000028.1, on the reverse strand, counting down.
GATTTCGCGGCGAAGCCTCCGCCGCTTCCCGGGCATCCTTGTGCCGACGCTCGATCAGCGCGAGCGCGAGTTGCGCGAGTTTGCCGGTTCCGCCGCCCGGATCAAAACGGTGCTGAACGGCGTGCCGATCCCCGATCTCGCCGCGCGCCCCGCCGCGCGCGCCACCGTACGATTGGAAATCGGCGCAGCGGAATGCGCTCCGATCGTGATCGGCGTCGGCCGCGTCGTCGCGCAAAAGCGTCCGCTGCTTTGGCTGGAGTGGGCGGGGAAAATTCGCGCATCTGTGCCGTCGGCCCGCTTCGTGTGGGTGGGCGATGGTGCGCTCGCGGGCGACTTTGATCGCGCGGTCAATGCGCGCGGTCTCGCCGGCTGCGTGCATCGCGTCGGCTGGACGAAGGATGTGCCGCGCTACCTTCTCGCGAGCGACGCCTTTTTGCACACCGCCGAATTTGAAGGGCTCTCGTTTGCACTGCTCGAAGCGCTCGCCGCCGGACTGCCCGTGCTCATCTCGGAGAATCTGCTCGCCGAACTTCACTTCCTCACGCCCGACGTTTCCATCGCGCTCAAAAATGGATCCGCGCCCGCGCTCCCCTCGCCCGCTGCGCTTGCGGCTCTCGGCGAAAATGCGCGCCGGCTCGCGGAGGAAAAGTTTTCCTTCGGCACGATGGCCGCAAACTACGAGGCACTCTACCGCGAGGCCGTGGCCCGCACGCGATGAAGATCCGGTTCTTCGAGCCGCCGCCCGCGCAAAAAGTCGGCGGGTTGAATGCCGCGATTGATTCGCTGCGGCTCGCGCTGGAAAATCTCGGCCACGAGGTCCGCATCAACGGCGGTCCGCCCGCGCGCAGCGACACGGACGCCGTGCATTTTCACGGGCTGTGGCAGCGGAATTTTCCCGCGCTCGCGAGCGCGTGCCGGGACGAACGCATCCCGTTTGTCGTGAGTCCGCACGGGATGCTGGAGCCGTGGGCGCGACGGAAAAAGCGGTGGAAAAAGTGGCCGTATTTTCACCTCGTGGAAAAGCGGTGGATCGCGGGCGCAACGTGCGTGCTCGCGACCGCCGAGCCCGAGGCCGCGCGACTGCGTGAGATTTTCGCGCGGAGCAAAGTCCAGGCCTTGCCGCTCGGACTAACCGCCGACAAACGGCCCGATCACACCGCCGCCCGCGCGCGACTCGGGTGGAATGCCGCCGAAACCGTGCTGCTCTTCCTTTCGCGCATCCACGAAAAGAAGGGGCTCGATCTGTTGCTCAGCGCTCTCGCGGGATTGCACGGCACGCTGCCGCGCGAAACACGGCTCGTGATCGTCGGCCCGGAGGAACAGCCCCCGTACGCCGCGCGCTGCCGCGATTTCATCGCGCAAAATGCGTCGCGACTTCCGCGCACGAATTGGCTCGGCGCGGTGTGGGGCGACGAGCGCTGGAGCTATTTTCAAGGCGCGGATCTTTTCTGCCTGCCGACGCATTCGGAAAATTTCGGCCTCGCCGTGCTCGAAGCCTGCCAGGTCGGCACGCCCGCGCTCACGACGACGGAGACGCCGTGGGCCGGCACGCTCAGCGACCGACGCGGCTTCATCGCACGGCCGGAGATCGCGGACATCCGCACGCAGCTTGCGCGATTTTTTTCCGAGCCGCGCCGCGGCGAGGAAGACCGCGCGGCACTCGCGGAGTGGGCGTGGGAAAATTACGACTGGGCAAAGCTCGCGCCGCGCTACGCAGCGCTGTACGAAAGCACGCGCTGAACCGATCGATGTCCGCCGAAAATCCCACGCCGCTCACGCCCGAAGGCAAACGCGCCGCCGACCGCGTGCGCACGATTTTCTACGCGATCGCGGCGGCGAATATCGTGCTCGTCGCGATCGTCATCTGGCAACGGCAGGCGCACAAGGAACATCCGGAGCCTCCTGCGAAACCCGTCACGACGCAGGAAGCGGAACGGGATCACGACCGCGGCGAAAAGCACGGCTTCACGGACGCGCCGGGAAAATGAATTGTTCCCGCGGCTCATTCGCGGGCATCATTTTCGGCAATGAAGATCCCCGCCATTTTCCTCCTGCTCGCCGTGAGTTCCTTCGCCGCCGAATTTCCACCGCCTGAAAAACTGCCATCCGTCCCCGGGCTCCCGGATCCGCTCGTGATGTTGGACGGCACGCGCGTCGCGACGAAGAACGAGTGGCTCGCAAAACGCGCGCCGGAATTGCGCGCGCTCTTCGCCCACTACATGTATGGCGAGCGACCGCAGGCGGGGGCGGTGACTTCCAAAATGGTCCGCGAGGACAAGGCGGCGCTCGGCGGCAAGGCGACGCTGCGCGAAATGCTCGTGGACTGCGGACTCGGCTCGCCGGTGCATCTGCTGCTCGTGATTCCAAATGCGCGCACGAAACCCGCGCCGTGTTTTCTCGGGATGAATTTCCACGGCAATTACCAGCTCCTCGACGATCCGAAAATCCAGATGCCGCAGGGCTGGGTGGGCGACAAATTTCCCGGCGCGGAGCCGAACCGCGCGGCGGACGCGGGGCGCGGCAAGGAGAAGGACACATGGGCGCTCGAACAGTCCGTGGATCGCGGCTACGCGGTCGCTACGTTTTTCAGCGGCGATGTGGTGCCGGACGACAAAACGCTCGCGGAGGCCGCGCTGAAAAAACTCCGCGCCTCCGGCAGCGAGGAGCGCGGGCCTTCGGACACGGCGACGATCATGGCGTGGTCGTGGGGATTTTCGCGGATGCTCGACTGCCTGCTCACGGTGCCGGAGATCGACGGCAAACGCATCGCTGTCGTCGGCCATTCGCGCAACGGCAAGACGGCACTCGTCGCCGGGGCATTCGACGAACGCATCGCGCTCGTGATTCCGAGTCAGGCGGGCTGCGGCGGCAGCGCACCGGATCGTGTCGCGCCGGAACTTTCCGCGCCGCAGGCGAACGGTCGCCCAACCGTCGAGACAATCCCGGTGATCAACAAAAGTTTTCCGCACTGGTTCAGCGGCACGTTCAAGGAATTCAACGATGCGCCCGCGCGGCTGCCGTTCGATCAGCACGCGCTCATCGCGCTTTGCGCGCCGCGGCCCGTGCTGCTCTCGAATGCGACCGAGGACAAGTGGGCGAATCCTCCGGGGCAATTCGAGATGCTGCGCGCGGCGGACCCGGTGTACCGCCTCGTCGCGGGCGAGGGACTCCGTGCGGAGAAGATGCCGGAGGTCGGCGTCCTGTTGGATTCTCGCCTCGGATTTTACATCCGCGAGGGCAAGCACTCGATGACCGCGCCCGACTGGAAAGTGTGGCTCGACTTTGCCGACAAGTGGCTGAAATAGCCGCGCAGCGTCCTGCCAAAATCAGTACCCCGTGCGTGGAAAATCCCGCTTGCGAAAATAGCCCAGCACTTCAGTGCTGGGACTGAGAACGAATTGGAACAAAGTCCCGAAGGGACGAGAGAAACGCCGGCGGCATCATTGGGTTCTGCCGTCCCTTCGGGACTCGTTCCCTCACGAGCCTCGAAACCCAGCGCTGAAGCGCTGGGCTATTTTCGGAAACATCAGGCGGCGTTCACGCCACTACGAACTCGCGGGCAGCGTGAGCGACGCGGCGTTCCAAAAATCCACGATCTCCAGCGCCTGGAAACGGAAGACGACGAGCAGCGCGTCGCCGAGCGGAATGCCGACGCGCTGTGCGATGGCCTGCAGGGATTCGGAGCCGTTGATCGCCGAGGCGAAGCGCGCCTCCACGTCGTTCAGCTTGAGCTTCTGGATGAGGTCGTAGCCGCGACGCGTGTAGGCGGGCGAGCCATTCGGATCGGGGCGCTGGTTCGGCGCGATTTGCTCGAACTTCACGTGCCGCAGCGCACCGAGGATCCAGTTGTCCGCGTCGTCACCGCTCGCGGGAAAGTTCGCCACGAACTCGGGAAAATTTTCCGTCTCCTCAAATTCAAACGTGATGCGCCCCGCGGTGTGGAGGTGGCTGAAGAGCCGCTGCCCGTGATCGCGCGTGATCTGCACCACGTCGTCATGCGGGAAGCCGTTGCGCACGCTGAGGAAGAGGAAAATCGGGCAGCCGGTGATCTGCTGATTGATCTGCGACTCGACGATGAGGCCGAGATTCGTCGCGGAAAGAATCACGGGGCTGCCGCCGCAGTAGAGCTGGAAATTTCGCGTCGTCGCGAAAAGGAAACGTCCGGCATTCATCCACAGATCGACCGGATGGCGACCGAGTTGGAATCGAAGCGCGCCAGTGAGCCGATCGCCCTGCGCCATGTGCAGCGCCTGCCGCAGCGAGATGACGCCCGTGTGTCCGCTGAAGGCCACACCACCCGCGCGGCCCGGCAGCATGCGGCGACTGCCGGCTTTGCCGCCGAGGATTTCCGCGACGGCTTCCGCGAGCGAATCCATCGTCGCCGGCTTCGTGAGGATGCGCGCGATGTTCGGATATTGTCCGTTGAATTGGTTCGTGCGCGCCGCGTCCGCGAGGAGCAGCACGGGCGTGTTCGCCGCAAAAGGATCCACCGCGAGCCGCGCGAGCACTGCGGCGGCATCGGCTTCGGGCAGGCCGTCGTTCAGCACGACGAGATCCGGACTCGCGGCGTTCAGTCGCTCGAAAACATCCGTGCCGCGCGAGGCGATGAGCACGTCGCAGCCGGGAAAATGGCGCGCAAAAACGTTTTCCGCGATGTCCGCGGCGGTCTGTGGTTCGTCGATGACGAGGATTTTCTGGGCCATGCTGGGTTCGGGACTTTCTCCTCGGAGCCTGCGGGCAGCACCCGCTGGAAGTCAACTCAGCAAGTCCCAGCCTACCGGAAAGCCTGCAGCGCGCGCAGCTTTGCGAGCGCGGCGCCATTTTCGATCGCGCGCCGGGCGCGTTCGACGGCGCTCGGGAGGTCCGTCTCGAGACCCGCGACGACGAGCGCGGCAGCGGAATTCAGCAGCACCATGTCGCGCTTCGGGCCGCGTTCCGAGCCGTCGAGGATCGCATGGAGGATGCGCGCATTTTCCACGCGTTCGCCGCCGAGCAGCGTCTCGTGCGGGCAGCGCTCGAGACCGCATTCCTCGGGCGTGAGCGTGAAGGCCGAGATGCTCCCGCCCTTCACGGCGCACACCTCGCTCGTGCCGGTCACGGACAACTCGTCCGTGCCGTCGCCATGCACGGCCCACGCGCAGCGGCGGCCGAGAATGCGCAGCGCTTCCGCGTATTTCGGCAGCAGCGCTGCGCTGAAAAGTCCGACGAGCTGATGCGCCGGACGCGCGGGATTCAGCAGCGGGCCGAGGAGGTTAAAAATGGTCGGCGTGCCCTCTGCGGCGAGTTCCTTGCGCACGGGGCCGATCGTTTTAAATGCGGGATGCCATGCGGGTGCGAAGATGAACGCGACGCCGTTTTGCTCGAGGCACTGGCGCAGGCGCACGGGCGTGAGTTCGAGCTTCACGCCGAGTTCCTCGAGCACGTCCGCCGCGCCGGTCTTCGAGGTCACGGAGCGGTTGCCGTGCTTCATCACGCACGCCCCGCAGGCGGCGGCGACGAACATGACGGCGGTGGAGACATTGAAAAATCCGCGCTGGTCCCCGCCGGTGCCGCAGACGTCGAGCGTCGGGCCCGGCAGGCGCGCGGGATCGAATTCCGGCGTGTGCGCGTGTGCCAGCATCTCTTGGGAAAATGCAGCGATCTCCGCCGCCGTCTCGCCCTTGGCCCGCAGCGATTTTAGGAAATCCTTTTTCTCCGCGCCGGGAATTTTTCCGGAAAGCAACGCGGCCACGGCTTCGCGAATCTGGCCGGGTGCCAGATCATTTCCGCTGCGAAGGCTCTGCGTGAGCGTGTCCATCGCGCAGACCTAGCGGCGCGGCCCGCGCGCGGCAAGTCGCACCGATGTAGCGCCGACGACTCGCCGGCACAGCGAGATCCACGGCGCGCATTTTTCCAGCAGTCCACACTGAATCCCAGGGCCAATGTTCTTCCGCACGGCCAGAGCCGACGAGTCGTCGGCTCCGCGCTGCGCTCAGCGCCGCTGCGTCGCCCAGAAAATGCCGCCGAGGACCGCGAGGATGAGCAGCACGAGGAGGATGATTTTGATCACGCTCTTCGGATACCGCCCGCTGATCGCGCCGGTGTAGCCGTTGATCACCACTTGGAAATTCCGGCTGCCGTACGTGTAGGCGAGCAGCCAGACGGGCACGAGGATGTGCTTGAAAGTCTGGCCGGAAAAATCCGCCTGCACGTCGAGTCCGCGGTGCGTGTCGCCAGGGACTTTGCGATCGCAAAGCTGGCGGATTTTTTCTTCCATGATCGCCTGCGCATTTTGCGCGGCGGCCACGAGATCGATCTGATATTGCTCGACGACCCAGCCGCTCAAGAAACCGGGATCGTACGGCTTCAGATCGCTCGTCGTCGGGAACGGCTCCACATTCCGCAGCAGCGCGGGCTCCACGCCTTTCGTCGCGGGCACGAGCTCGTCGTCGAAGAAATGATCCACATGCCCGCTCGTGGGATACCAGCGCGTCTTCTGCACGCTGCGCGACTGCTGTTTGCCGTCCGAGTCCGTGTAATATTCCGTCTCGTAATAGTGGTCGCCGGATTCCGCCGTCCAGTCCGCGCTCACCTGCGCGTCGAACGTCCAGTACGGGATGTAAATGCCGTGCACCGTGTCCGTGAGCGCGCGCGTGCCGAGCTTGTTCGGCGCAAACCAGCGCGTGCCGTACCACTGCCGGATCGAATCGCGCACCTGCGCCTCGGGCAGCTTGAATTCGAGCAAACTGTCCGGCCGGATCGGTCGCGTCTGCTGCTCGAGCGGGATGATCGCGGCCGAACCGCAAAAGTCGCACCGCTGCGCTGCGCGAGCCGGATCGAAAACCGTGATTGCCTGGCAGCTCTGGCACTTCACGGATTTTTTCTCCGTCGCCCAGCCGCGCTCCTCCGGCCCGATCGCGCGCAGTGCCGCCGCGAGATCGTGCTCCTCGATGTCGCCGCCCGCGCCGATTTTTGCCGGCGAAATCGTCCCGCAATACGGGCACACGAGCGCCTGCTTCGCGGGATTCCACTGCGCCGCAGCGCCGCAGCTTGGGCAGTTGTATTTCTGGCGGGCTTTGATCTCCTCGCTCATTTTTTGGAGGATCGTGCGCCGGTTTTTCCGAGTTCGTCCATCACTCGTTTGCGCGCCGTTTCGAGAAAGGCGGCATCCATTTCGATGCCGAAAAATCTGCGCCCGTGCCGCGCGGCGGCGACGCCGGTCGTGCCGCTGCCGAGGAATGGATCGAGCACGAAATCACCCGCCCTCGTCGAGGCGAGCAGGCAGCGTCCGACGAGTTCGATCGGTTTTTGCGTCGGGTGACGCCCGTGCGCTTTTTCCGCACCGGCGGGAGCCTTCATGCGCCACACGGATTTCATCTGCCGCCCGAGATTTTCCGCGCGCATCGCGGCGTAGTTGAACGTGTGCTTGCTGCGCTCGTTTTTCGCGGCCCACAGGATCGTCTCGGTCGAGTGCGTGAAGTAGCGGCACGAGAGATTCGGCGGCGGGTTCGGCTTTTCCCAGGTGATCGTGTTCAGCAATTTGAAGCCGAGTTGCTGCATCGCGAAGCCCACGCTGAAAATCATGTGCTGCGTGCCGCTCACCCAGATCGTGCCGTCGGGCTTCAGCACGCGCTGGGAGCGGCGCAGCCACTCGCGGTTGAATTCGTGGTTGCCCTCCGCGCCGCGCGACTGGTCCCACGCGCCCTTGTCCACGCGCGCCCGGCGGCCGTTTTTGCACGTCGTGCCGCCGTTGCTCAGGAAGTACGGCGGGTCGGCGAAAATGGAGTCGAAGATGCCGTCGGGATGCTGCGCGGTGATTTGATCGAGTGCAGCGAGGCAGTCACCACGTTGTAGAAAAATGCCCGCGTGCGCGTCGCTGAATGCGAGTGCGCCGGGGTCCGCGAACGCCGGGGGATCAAACGCCCCGTTCGCGCATTTCCCGCGTTTCATGCGGAGCGCGCGGCGTTTCTGCCGGAACACAGGCCTCCGGCCTGTGCGGCCAGCGGGCTTCCAGCCTGCGCTCTCCGCGGCGAGCAGGCTGGAAGCCTGCTGACCGCACAGCCTGAAAGGCTGTGTTCCGCGGCGAGCCGCGATCCGCGAGCAGTGAGGCACATTTACTTCAAAAGAAACTCATTCAGCGCCGCCTTCGTGATGCGCCACGCGGTGCCGATTTTTTTGCCTTTGATGTCGCCGCTTTCGAGCGATGCGGTCACGTCGGCCTCCGTCACGCCGAGTTGCTGCGCGACCTGCGCGGGCGTGAGGAGTTCGGGTGCCCCCGCGCCGGGGACCGACGGCGGAGCGCCGACGGGCGCGCCCGCGGGCGGCGGGCCGGAGATGCCGGGCGTCGCCTGGCTGCCGGTGATGCCGCCGGGCTGATTCATCATCTGCTGCGCCATCCCGAAGCCCATCGCCATTTCCGCGGCCATTCCGCCGGGGCCACCGCCTTGTCCGCTGCCGAGTCCCTGCGCCATTTGGAATTTCACGTAGTCATTCAGATTGCCGACCGCGGCCATCGAGCTGCGTTTGTCAATCGCCGCCTCGACCTCGGGCGGCACGCTCACATTTTCGAGGATGAAGCTCGCGAACTCGATGCCGTACTTCGCAATCGTCGCCGCGTTCAGCACCGGCAGGATCGCGTCGCCGACTTCGCTGTAGCGCGCGGCCACATCGAGCACGGGGATTTTCGCCTTCGCGATCGCTTCGCTGAAAAGTGAGACGATGCGCGAACGCATGGTGTCGGCAAATTCGTCGAGCCGGAAATGCTGGTCGCTGCCGGCGACCTCCTTCAGGAACACCTTCGGATCCACGATGTGAAAATCGAACGTGCCAAACGCGCGGATGCGGACGATCCCAAAATCATTGTCGCGCATCATGATGGGGTTGCTCGTGCCCCATTTGTTGCCGGTGAAGAGGCGTGTGTTGAGAAAATAGACGTCGGCCTTGAAGGGCGAATTGAAGCCATACTTCCACCCCGCGAGCCGGCTGAGGATCGGGATGTTGTCGGTCGTCAGCGTGTGCTTGCCCGGCGCGAAGGTGTCGCCAAACGCGCCGAGATACATGAACTGCACGGTCTGCGATTCACGCACGATGAGCTGCGCGCCGTTCTTGATTTCCTTGTCGTCGTCCGGCCAGCGGTAGCTGAGCGTGTCGCGCGAATCATCGGTCCACTCGATGATTTCGAGAACCTGACCCTTGATGAAATCCATGAGGCCCATGATGCGTGATCCTTTCGTGTGGTAGTTGTTTTGGAGCGGGAACTGCGCGCGGAGAGTAGGGTGCGAGGAAGTTCGTTCCAATGGAAATATGCGCGCAGCCCGCCATGTGGAGCGCAGGCGACCCACCGGGCTTTTTTCGCATGCGCGCTTTCCTCCCATGAAGCCGCGGGCTCGCGGATTGTGTCTTTGCATGTTTCCGCGCTTCACAAGATTCTCCGTCCTGCTCGTCTGCCTCACCGTCGGCGTGCTCGCTGCGCAGCCGTCCGCAACGCAGGCGGATTTTTTTGAAAAGCAGATCCGTCCCATCCTCGCGGACCGCTGCTACGAATGCCACAACGCGGAGAAAAAACAGAAGGGCGGACTCGCGCTCGACACGCGCGACGCGACGCTGAAAGGCGGCGACAGCGGGCCGTCGCTCATCGCGGGCGATCCGGAGAAGAGCCTGCTGATCGAGGCCGTGCGGTACAAAAATCACGACCTGCAAATGCCTCCGAAGAAGCAGCTCGCCGCCGCGGAAGTGAAGGCGCTGGAAGACTGGGTGAAAATGGGCGCGCCCGATCCGCGCGTGGCCGCGCCCGTCGCGAAAAGTGGTCGCGTGATCGACATCGCCGAGGGGCGGAAGTTTTGGAGCTTCACGCCGCTCGCGCGCGTCGAGGCGCCGGGGGAAAAGTTGCCCATCCTCAGCGCGCAGCCCGCAGGCCATCCTCCGTCCTTCGTGGGTGTCCGGGCCGGGACTGCCAGCGGTGGGGCTGGCGACGAAAAAACGGCAGCGGCGCACGGCGCATCGGGCACTCATCCCATCGACACTTTCATCCGCGCAAAGCTGCGCGAGAGCGGCCTCTCCCCCGCTCCGCCCGCGGACCGCCGCACGCTCATCCGCCGCGCGACTTTCGATCTGATCGGCCTGCCGCCGACGCCGCAGGAAGTGGATGATTTTCTCGCGGACAAAGCGCCGGAGGCCTTCGACAAAGTGATCGAGCGGCTGCTCGCCTCGCCGCACTACGGCGAGCGCTGGGCGCGGCACTGGCTCGATGTCGCGCGCTACGCGGACTCGAACGGGATGGACGAGAATATCGCGTTCGGCAACGCGTGGCGCTACCGCGACTACGTGGTGCGCGCGTTCAACGACGACAAGCCGTTCGACCAATTTATCATCGAGCAAATCGCCGGCGATCTGCTGCCGCACAGCGAGGATGCGATGCCCGCCACCGGCTTCCTCGCACTCGGCGCGCGCGTGCTCGCGGAGCCCGACATGCAGAAGCTCGAGATGGACATCATTGACGAGCAACTCGACACGATCGGGAAGGCGTTCATGGGCATGACGCTCGGCTGCGCGCGGTGCCACGACCACAAATTCGATCCGATCACGCAGGAGGACTACTACGCGATGGCCGGGATTTTCCGCAGCACGCGCAGCATCGCGGCGGAGAAAATGGGTGCGATCAAATTTGCCTACGAGCACTCGCTCGCGACGCCGGAGCAGCTTGAGGAAAAGAAGAAATTCGACGCGGACCTGAAGGCGAAGAAGGCCGAGGTCGCGGCATTTTCAAAGAAAGCGAAGGACGAGGCGAAAGGCGCGGCGATCGACGCCGCGACGCTCGCGCAGATCGCGGCGATGACGAAGGACGTGGAGGAATTCACCGCGAAGCAGCCGGACCTGCCGGCGCTCATGAGCGTGGCGGACGACAAGATCGTGAAGACACTTCCGGTGCATCTGCGCGGCAGCTACCTCACGCTCGGCAAGCCGGTGGAGCGCGGTTTTCCCGAGGTGATGCGGACGACTTTCACGAAGCCGATCCTGCCCGCAAAGCACAGCGGCCGGCTCGAACTCGCGCGCTGGATCGCGAGCGGCGATCATCCGCTGACCGCACGCGTGATCGTGAATCGCGTTTGGCGCTGGCACTTCGGCGCGGGGATCGTGAACACGCCGGATAATTTCGGCATCCTCGGTGGCAAGCCGTCGCATCCCGAACTGCTCGACTGGCTCGCGCGCGCCTTCATCGAAAGCGGTTGGTCGGTGAAGGACCTGCACCGGCTGGTGATGAAATCGGCGACCTATCAGCAGAGCAGTTCGATTGCGGATTGCGGATTGCGGGTTGCGGATTCGTCTCCGAACGCCAATTCGAAATCCGAAATCCGCGATCCGCGTTTGATCGATCCGGAGAACCGCCTGCTCTGGCGTGCAAACATCCAGCGGCTCGAGGCGGAGGAAATCCGCGACGCGATGCTTTTCACGAGCGGCTGGCTGAGCACGGAGATAGGCGGCAAGACGATCCCGCTGCGCGACCGCGAGTTCGTTTTCAACCACACGAGCAAGGACGCGACGACGTACGAAACCTCGCGGCGCGCGCTCTACCTGCCGATCATCCGCAATCATCTTTACGACATGCTCGAGCAGTTCGACTACCCGGACCCGACGATGCCGACGGGCAGCCGCAACAGCACCGTGATCGCACCGCAGGCGCTCATCATGATGAACGCGCCGGTCGTCATGGAAAGCAGCACGCGGCTCGCGGCGAAACTCCTCGCCGGGCCGGATGAAATGCAGCGCGTGCAGACCGCCTACGTACTCCTTTTCGCACGACCGCCGACCGAACAGGAAAGTGCGGACGCGCTTGCGCTGTTGCGCGATTTTTCCGCGACGGAAAAACCGGAACGCGCGCTTGCGCTGCTCTGCCAGTCGCTCTACGCGGCGAACGAATTCATCTACCTGCGCTGAACCGCGAAAACCCCTGCATGATTGACCGCGAAAGACACGAAAGGGCGCGAAAGCGGAAGTGAGACTGTGTCGGCGATCTCACTGCGTCAGCGCGCGAATTTCCGACGCACCATCCCGCCGCGACCGCCCATCCAACCAGCCGACGAGTCGTCGGCTCCACAACGTCACCTTTCGCGCTTTTCGCGTCTTTCGCGGTAAAATCAAAACGCTCCTCCTCGCCATGAATCTCCCGCCTTTCACTCCGATCACCCGACGCGCGATGCTCCAGCGCAGCGCGGGCGGCTTCGGCTGGCTCGCATTGCAGGCGATGCTCGGCCGCGAACTCACGCACTCCGCGCACGCCGCGGCGGAGAATCCGCTCGCCGCGAAGCAGCCGCAATTTCCCGCGCGGGCGAAGCGCATCGTATTCCTTTTGATGAAGGGCGGGCCGAGCCATGTGGACACTTTCGACCCGAAGCCGCTGCTCACGCGCGACGACGGGAAGCCGTATCCGTTCAAGCAGCCGCGCGTGCAATTTGCCGAGACGGGCAAGCTCCTGAAATCGCCGTGGGGCTTCCAGCAGTACGGCCAGAGCGGACTGCCGGTGAGCGCGCTTTTTCCGCACGTCGCGCAGTGCGTGGACGACCTGTGCATCGTGCGTTCGCTGCACGGCACGAATCCCGCGCACGGCGGCGCGCTGCTGAAATTGCACACCGGCAGCGATACGCAGGTGCGCCCGAGCATGGGCTCGTGGGTGCTCTACGGCCTCGGCACGGAGAACGAAAACCTGCCCGGGTTCATCACCATCTGCCCGACGCTCGCGCACGGCGGCGTGAACAACTGGGGCGCGGCATTTCTCCCTGCGTACTGCCAGGGCACGCCGATCGGAAATGCGAGCATCCCGTCGGACAAGGCGCTCGTGCGACACATCCGCAACGAACTGACCAGCGGTGCGACGCAGCGCAAGCAGCTCGATTTTCTCGCGAAAGTGAACCGCGAGCATCTCGCGCTGAGTGGCCCCGATCTCGCGCTCGAGGGGCGCATCAATTCCTTCGAGCTCGCCTACCGCATGCAGAGCACGATGCCCGACGCGCAGGATGTGAACGGTGAAAGTGACGCGACGAAAAAAATGTACGGCATGGACCGGGCCGTGACGGAAAATTTCGGACGCCAGTGCCTCATGGCGCGCAGGTTTCTCGAACGCGGCGTGCGCTTCGTGCAAGTCACGCACAGCGACGGCGAGGTGCAGTGGGACCAGCACAGCAATCTTTTCAAAGGCCACACGAAGAACGCCGCCGAAGTGGACAAGCCCATCGCGGGGTTTTTGCAGGACCTGAAATCGCGCGGCCTGCTCGACGACACGCTCGTGCTGTGGGGCGGCGAATTTGGCCGCACGCCGACCGCGCAGGGCGGCGACGGGCGCGATCACAATCCGAACGGATTCACGATGTGGATGGCCGGCGCGGGCGTGAAGGGCGGCACGGCATACGGCGCGACGGACGACTACGGCTACTTCGCGCAGGAGGACAAAGTTCACATCCACGACCTGCACGCGACGATCCTGCATCTGCTCGGCCTCAATCACGAGCGGCTCACGTACAAATATGCGGGCCGCGATTTTCGCCTCACGGATGTCGAGGGGCGCGTCGTGAAGGACATCATCGCGTAGAGACATTGAAAAAAGTGCTCGTTTCAATCCAACGTCCGATTCGCGAAAACCGAGCGCGACACAAAGGAAAATGGGAGCACACGCTCCCAGCGTTTTCTTTCCGGCATCCTGCCGGAAAGATCCGCGGCATTGCGGGGCAACGCCTGTCTTTGTTTGGTCGCACCCAGGAAGACCTGCCGCCTTCGCCCTGCGTTCGGCAAGGATGCCGCACGCGGCACGCTGGAAGCGTGCGCTCCCGTTTCCTGCGAGCATCCGGCGCTCTCCCGGATACTGTGATTCTTACATCCATTCTTTAGCCGCGTAATTACCCATGAACAGAATAGACCTCGCGCAGCGCAGCGCCATCGTCACCGGCGGCGCGCGTGGCATCGGGCTCGCCATCGCGCGACGGCTGCTCGAATCGGGCGCGGACGTTTCGCTCTGGGATGTGGATGCGGCGGCGCTCGCGCAGGCGGCCGATGAATTGCAATCGCTCGGCACCGTTCACACTGCCGTCGTGGACGTGACGCGCGCCGACTCGGCGGAAGCCGGCGCGGCGGCGACCGCGCGGGCGCTCGGGAAGGTGGACATCCTCGTGAACAACGCGGGCATCGCCGGAACCAATGCAAAGACATGGGAGACTGACCCCGCCGAGTGGCGGCGTGTGCTCGACATCAATCTCAACGGCCCGTTCCACTGCTGCCGCGCCGTCATCCCACACCTGCTGCGCAACGGCTACGGACGCATCGTGAATATCGCGTCCATCGCGGGCAAGGAGGGCAACCCGAACGCCGCGCATTACAGCGCATCGAAGGCCGGCGTCATCGCGCTCACGAAGTCGCTCGGCAAGGAACTCGCGACCAGCAACGTCATCGTGAACTGCGTCACGCCCGCCGTCATCGCGACGGACATCCTCACGCAGATGTCGCCGTCGCACATTGACTACATGCTTTCCAAAATCCCGATGGGCCGCTTCGGAAAAACCACCGAAGCCGCCGCGCTCGTCGCGTGGCTGTGCTCGGAGGAATGCTCGTTTTCGACCGGCGCAGTCTTCGATCTCTCTGGCGGACGCGCCACTTACTGAGCCGGGATTTATTCTGTGAACAGCGAAGCCCGTCCTGCGCGCCCCGCCTCGTGGAAATGGTGGATCACCGGCCTGCTGCTGCTCGCCACGATGATCAACTACATGGATCGCATGACGCTCGCGAATGCCTCCGTGCGCATCACGAGCGAGCTTGGCTTGAGCGAAAAGGATTACGGCAACCTCGAGCTCACCTTCGGCTGGGGCTTCGCCGCGGGCTCGCTCGTGTTCGGTTTTCTCGCGGATCGGATGAGCGTCTATTTTCTCTACCCCATCGTGCTCGCCGCGTGGTCGCTCATGGGGATGGCCACCGGCTGGAGCCACGGGTTTTCCGGGCTGCTGATGTGTCGCATGCTGCTGGGGTTTTTCGAGGCCGGCCACTGGCCGTGCGCGATCAAGACGACATTTGTGCTGCTCAGCGAAAAGGATCGCACGATGGGCAACAGCGTCCTGCAAAGCGGCGCATCGCTCGGCGCGATCGTCACGCCGCAGATCATGAAGCTGATGCTGACGGATCAGGCCGGTTCATGGCGCACGCCATTCATCGTGGTCGGCGTGGTCGGACTGCTTTGGGTCGCCGTGTGGCTCGCCTGCCTCCGACCGAGCGATCTCGGCCGCACGGTGGTGGTGCGATCAAAGACGGATCTGTCCGACCTCATGGGCATCCTGCGCAGCGGACGCTTCTGGGCGGTGGCGCTGCTCCTCGTGGGCGCGCAGATTGCGTGGCAAATCTACCGCGCGTGGCTCCCGAAATTTCTGCAGACAGGCCGCGGCTACGGTGAGACGGCGGCGCTCGATTTCAACTCGCTCTACTTCATCGCCACCGACGTCGGCTGCATCCTCGCCGGCGTCGTCTCACTGTGGCTGATCCGGCGGCGCGGAATCTCCTCGCACGATGCGCGGCGCACCGTTTACGCGGGTGCGTGCGTGCTCACGTCGCTCTGCATTTTCATCCCGTGGCTGGGAAAGGGCTGGCCGCTGCTCGCCACGCTGCTGCTCATCGGCGCAGGAGCGCTGGCACTTTTTCCGTGCTACTACAGCTTCACGCAGGAGCTTTCCTCCGCGCACGTCGGCCGTCTCACCGGCCTGCTGAGCCTGTGGGTGTGGGCGGTGACTTCCCCGCTGCAGCCGCTCTTCGGGATGCTGGCCGATCGCACAAAAAGCTACGACCTCGGCCTCGTCACCGCCGGTCTCGCACCGTGGATCGGCGTGTTCGCGCTGCGTTTTTTATGGCGGAAAAATGACGCTCCTCGCGCAGTCTGACGCCATTGATTTTCCCATGCTCACCGAATCCACCCGCCTCCGCGACTTCCCCACACTGTCGGGAATCACCTACCTCAATACCGCCGCCGAAAGCATCCCGCCGCTCTGCACCGGCGAAGCGATCTCGGCGTACTGGCGCGACAAGGAACGCGGGATGCGCGGGCGCGACGCGCACTTCGCGCAGGTCGAGGCGTGCCGCGAAATCAGCGCGCGGATGCTCGGCTTGCAGACTTCCGAAGTGTCGTTCTGCTCGTGCAGTTCGGAGGCATACAACCTTCTCGCCTCCGCACTGCAGCTCGGCGCGCGCGATGAGGTCGTCGTCAGCGATCTCGATTTTCCCGCGGGCGTCACGCCGTGGCTGCGCGCGGCGGAGGTGCCGGTGCTGCGCGTGTGGAAAAATGCGGAAGGCGCGCTCGATGCAGCCGATCTCGCGCCGCTGCTCAGCGAGCGCACGAAGCTCGTGCAGGTGTCGCTCGTGAGTTTTTACAACGGCCACCGCATCGCGTGGCGCGCGTTCCACGACACCGTGCGACGGCTCGCGCCGAATGCGATCATCTCCGTGGACATCACACAGGCGCTGGGCCGCGTGGTGCTCGATTGCGACGGCGCGGACATCCTCATTTCCAGCACGCACAAGTGGACGCTCGGCATCCACGGCGGCTGCATCATCGGCATCCCGGCGGCGAGCGCGGCGCGGCTCACCACGCGCGCGGGCGGCTGGCTGCATTTGCAAAATGCCTTCGCCGCGGATCGCTTCGAGCGCGCGGTGACGAAGACGGGCGCGGCGAGTTTTTCCGTCGGCATGCCGAACTTCGTCGCGCTCTACGCGCTGAATGCCTCGCTGCGGTATTTGGAAAATGTCGGCATCGCAAAGATCGTCGCGCACGCGGATCCGCTCGTGGCCGAGGTCGAACTCGGTCTGCGCGACATCGGCGTGAAGCCGCTGTGCCGCTGGAATGGCACGGGCATCCTCGCCTTTCAGCATCCGCGCAGCACCGAGTTGCACGCGGCGCTCGAGCGCGAGGACATCCACGTGATGCACAATGCCGGCCGCATCCGCATCGCGGTGCATGGCTACAACACGCAGGACGACATCGGCCAGTTCCTCCGCGTGCTCGAAACGCTGCTGCGGCAGGCGTGAAACGGCGCGAGGGAGAGCGGCAGGCCAATGTGGGATAGGCTTCCAGCCTGTCCCGGATGCAAGCCAGGCCTCCAGAGTTCGAATGCCAGCGGTGACTGGTCGCCAGCGGACAGGCAAGATGCCTGTCCTACATTGTGCCGCTGCGGACACGCACCCCGCTTTCCAAATCACCATCCCGCTGACATCATCCCCGCCATGAACACCTCCTCCCTTCTCACACGGCGCACATTTTTCCGCACTGCCGCACTCGCCGCACTCGCGTCACGGGTTTCCGCCGAAGATTCAGCCGGCGGATTCATCGATGCGCATGTCCACATCTGGACGCCGGACACGCAGCGCTATCCGCTCGCGGCGGGGTTCACAAAGGAAAAGGACATGCTGCCGCCGAGCTTCACGCCGGAGGAACTTTTCGCGCACACGCGACCGCAGGGTGTGACGCGCGTGGTGCTGATCCAGATGAGTTTTTACAAGTTCGACAACCGCTACATGCTCGAGGCCATCGCGAAGCAGCCCGAGGTTTTCCGCGGCGTGGCGATCGTGGACGAGACGAAGGCCGACGTGTGCGACACGATGAAGGCGCTGGCGAAAAAAGGCGTGCGCGGTTTTCGCATCTACGCCGATCGCGCGAAGGCGGAGACGTGGCAAAATTCCGACGGCATGAAAGCGATGTGGTCGTGCGCCGCGGACGCCGGCCTTTCCATGTGCCTGCTGGCAGACCCCGACGCGCTGCCCGCCGTGCATCGCATGTGCCAGGCGTATCCACGCACGCGCGTCGTGATCGATCACTTCGCGCGCATCGGCATGAAGGGCGCGGTGGATGAGCGCGAACTCGACGCGCTGTGCCGTCTCGCGGAGTTCGAGCACACGCATGTGAAGACTTCCGCCTTCTACGCGCTCGGCGCAAAGAAGGCACCGTACACCGACCTCGCGCCGCTCGTGCGCAAACTGCGAGACACGTTCGGCGCACGGCGGCTCATGTGGGCCAGCGACTGCCCGTTTCAATTGCAGGACGGCCACACGTACGCGGACTCGATCGCGCTGATCCGCGACCGGCTGAGTTTTCTCTCGGCGGAGGACAAAAATTGGATGCTGCGCGGGACTGCGGAGAAAATGTTCTTCTCGTGAGAAAGGTGTGAAAAGTTGCGCGTCCGAGAATAGCCCAGCACTTCAGTGGTGGGACTGCGGATGAAATGGAAAAAGTCCCGAAGGGACGAAAGGCAAGTAGCGATGCGGCATAAGATTCTGCCGTCCCTCCGGGACTCGGTTCTCTCTGGCATCCGATACCCAGCGCTGCAGCGCTGGGCTATTTTCGGACACAGCAACCTTTTTACAAAGTGTCTGCGATTGAGCCTCACTCGAAACGCAGGATGAAATTCCGGTAGAACTCGATCGCTTGCTCCACCTGCGCGAGGTCCACAAATTCATCGGCAGCGTGCGCCTGGTCGATGCTGCCGGGGCCGATGACGAGGCTCGGGATTCCTGCCCGCGAGAGCTTGCTCGCATCGCTGCCAAACGGGACGCCGCACAGCGCCGCGTCCAGCCCCATGTCCGCGAGCACGCTGCGCGCGAGTTTCGCCGGTGTGGAATCGGCAGGCGTTTCGAGGGTGCCGTCCGTGAGCATCGGCGGCTCCATGACGGCATCGAGCGTGGGATGCCGGGCCTTCAATCCGTCGAGCAAAATTTGATAATGCGCGAGCACTGCGGCCGCCGTTTCTCCGGGCAGCAGGCGGCGATCGATCTCGATGGCGCAAGTGTCCGGCACAAAGTTCACCTGCACTCCGCCGCGGATGATGCCGACATTCACCGTCGCCGGACCGAGCAGCGGATGCACCTTCGCGGCGACACGCTGATGATCTTCCTCGATCGCGAGAACGACGCGCGCCATGTGCGTGATCGCATTCACGCCGAGGTGCGGCATGCCGCTGTGCGCCGCTTTTCCGCGCACCACGATGCACCAGCGGAGCACGCCCTTGCTCGCGATGACGGCGCGCATGCCCGTCGGCTCAGCGACGAGGGCGGCCAGCGCCGCGGGTGCTCCATGCACCGCGAGTTCCTCGCAGAGCTTCACCACGCCGCGATAGGAAAATTCCTCGTCCACCACCGCGGCCATCCACACTTCGCATGGCGGCGAAATGCCGTCCTCGTGCAGCGATGCGACGGCGTGCATCATCGCGGCGAGGCCAGCCTTTGTGTCGCAACTGCCGCGGCCAAACAGCTTCCCATCCGCCACGCGCGGCTCGAACGGCGGAATGCTCATGCCCTGCACAGACACCGTATCCATGTGCGCCTCGAGGATGACACGGCGCGAAGGATCACGACCGGGCAGGCGCGCGATCACATTGGGCCGATTTGAAAACACCTCCTGCTCCCACACCGCGATCCCGCGGAGTTCAAAGAAACGCCGCACCCACGCCGCGATCTCGCGCTCGCCCGCGCCGCCTTCGTAGAAGGAGTTCACGCTATTGATGCGCACCAAGCTCGCCAAAGTCTGAATCACAGGAGAAACGCTCATGCGCGGGCATCATCGGAGGCCGAAGCACCAAGTGCCATTCTGAAGAACGGTGAATCGCAAGCCACAAGCCGCCAGCAATCTTCCTGGCGCCCCTGATCGAGCACTGGAAGGGGTGACTGTCTCTGGATCCTGGCATCTGCTCGGCCTCGATCACGAGAAGCTGACGTGGTGTCACATGGGCCGCAATTTCCGGCTCACGGATGTCTATGGGAACGTGGTGAAGAAGATTATCGCGTGACCCACATGCCAAGGCTTCTCATCTCACTTCGCGGTTTCGCGATGGCACTCCCATCTGTCATCTTCGGTGCCGCCGCAGGCCGGGCGTGCGCAGTGGAGTCGCAGCGCCTGGATGCCAAGGTGCAGGACTATCTCGAAACGCACTGCGTGGACTGCCACGATGGGACGTCCGACAAGAGCGATTTCCGGATCGATAAGCTGTCGGGCAAGGTCGGATTTGAAGACACGCCGCAGTGGCTGGAGGTGATGGAGCGGATCAGTTCCGGGGAGATGCCGCCGAAGAAGACGAAGAAGCGGCCGACTGCCGAGGAGAGCGCGGGCATCGTCGCATGGATTTCTTCGCGGATGAAGGAAGGTGAGTCTGCGCGCATGGCGGCGCGCGGGCGGGTTTCGTATAATCGCCTCACGCGCGACGAGTATGTGAACACGGTGCGCGACCTGATCGGCGTGCAGTATGATGCGAAGGATCCGGGTGCATTTCTCGAAGACCCGGAGTGGCACGGGTTCGAGCGGATCGGATCGGTGCTGACGCTTTCGCCGTCGAACATCGAAAAGTATCTCGGCGCGGCGGAGGTCATTTTGGCGGAGGCGTATCCGGAATCGCCGGAGAAAAAACAGGCGAAGAAAACAGAACCGTTTGGAGGCACGAAGCGCGCGATCCTTGAGGAGCAAGTGGGCGAGCCGCATCGTGAGCGGCTCCGCGAACTCGGCTTGCTGGACAAGGTGCGTTTCGAGATGTGGCCGGGTGATATTTTCCGGTACTCCGCGCTCAGGGAGCCGCTGCCTGAGGCGGGCGTCTATGAGATCAGCTACACGCTCAGCGGCCTGAAGCCGGAGAAGGGCCGCGCGCCGCGGCTCAAGGTCTATGAGTCGAAGCTGGATCGCGTGCTATTCGAGCAGGACATCGTCGCGCCGGAGGACAAGCCGATCACGGTCACCTTTCGCGCGCATTTGCCAAAGGGCCGGCCGAACATCGAGGCGTACAACGAAGTGCCCGGCCCATCGAATCTGCCGCGCTCCGGTCGTCACGGGAACAAGCCGTTCATCAGCATCAAAGACGGCCGCATTCCGTGGCAGATGAAGCTCACGGACGAGCAGGGGCGGGCGCGCTATCCTTTCCTGATCATGGACTCGATCTCGTGGCGCGGGCCGATCATCACCGACGAGGAGCAGCAGCGTCGCGCCGAGTATTTTCCGAGCGAGGAGGGAAACATGGAGCAGGTGCACGAAGGTCTCGCGAAGCTGGCGCGGCGTGCGTTCCGCCGTCCGGTCACGTCGGAGGAACTCGATGGCTATGTCGGAATCGTGAAGGCGGAACTCGCGGCGAAGGAAAAATTCCGCGACGCGGTGAAGGCGGGCATGTCGGCGATCCTTTGCTCAAAGAGTTTCATTTTTCTCGCCGAAGGCGATGCGAGCGCAGACCGCCACACGCTCAACGACTGGGAACTTGCCTCGCGTCTTTCCTACCTGCTGTGGAGCACGATGCCGGATGCGGAACTCTTCGCTCTCGCGGAAAAAGGCGCGCTGCACGACAAGGCCGAGCGGAGCCGACAAATCGCGCGGATGCTCGCCGATCCGCGCTCGGTGCGCTTCACGGATTCCTTTTCCACGCAGTGGCTGCGGCTGCGGAAAGTGGGGATGTTTCAGCCGGACAAGAAGCTCTACCCCGACTACGACAAGACTCTCGAAGCCAGCATGGTCGGCGAGTCGAAAGCATTCTTCCGCGAGGTGCTGCAGGGCGGGCACACGCTGCGTGAATTCCTGAACTCCGACTGGAGCATGATGAACGCGCGGCTCGCGCAATTTTACGGACTGCCGGATGCGGGCATCGCGCCTGAGAATTTCCAGCGCGTGTCACTGCCTGCGGACAGCCGGCGTGGCGGACTGCTCACCCAAGCCGCGATTCTCTCGCTCACCTCGGACGGCACGCGGCATCGCCCGGTGCATCGCGGCGTGTGGCTCAGCGAGGCCATCTTTGGAAAATCACCGCCGCCGCCGCCTGCGAATGTCGAGCCCATCGCCACGAATCCCGTGGACGCGCCGAAGGCCACGCTGCGGATGAAATTGGAGGCGCACATCCACGATCCGAGCTGTGCGGCGTGCCACGCAAAGATCGATCCGCTCGGACTCGCCTTTGAAAATTACGACGCGATCGGACGGTGGCGCACCGAGGAAGTCACCGACGGCACCGGGGCGAATCCGAAGGTCAATCCCGAGGGCAAACTCCCCGATGGCCGCGAATACAAAACGGCCGAGGAATTCAAGAAGCTCCTCCTCGATGACCTCGACGCCTTCAATCACACCTTCATCGAAAAACTCGCCACGTACGGCCTGCGCCGCAGCATGTCCTTCGGCGACCGCGACGAATTGAAAGCCATTGCCGCCGCGAGTAAGGCGAAGGACTATCGTCTGCGGGACATCGTCGAGGCGTTCGTTTGTTCCGACCTATTTCAAAAGCGCTAAGCCCACTGCAGTCCCACCCCACCACATCATGAGCAACCTCAACCTCAACCGCTGGCGCATCAGCCGCCGCCAGATGCTGCGCGGCCTCGGCGCCTGCATTTCACTGCCGCTGCTCGATTGCATGGCCGCGCTGCCCGCACCGTCGAAGCCGAAGCGCAGTGTGTTCCTCTACATCCCGAATGGCGTGAACACGCTCACGTGGCAGATCACGAAGGCGGGCGCGGACTACGAGTTTTCCACGCCGATGATGTCGCTCGAAAAACATCGCGCGGACCTCACGCCCATCAGCGGCCTGCATCACCCGCTCGTCATCGGCAAGCATCACAATTGCGAGAAGGTCTGGCTCACCGGCGCGAACGTCCCCGGCGATGGCGGCGCATTTCGCAACACGGTCTCCGCCGATCAGCTCATGGCGGATGTGCAGGGCGCGGCCACGCGTTTTTCTTCGCTCGAACTGGCGATCGAGGGCGTCTCGCTCGCGTGGTCGAAGGACGGCATCCAGATTCCCGCCGAGCGGAACACGCAGCAGATTTTCAACATGCTTTTCGGCGTGGAAAAGGACAGCAAGGAGACCATCCGCCGCCGTCTCAGCCGGCGCGGCAGCATCCTCGATCTCGTGGCCGATGACGCGAAGCGCGTGAACAGCAAGCTCGGCAGCGAAGACCGCTCGAAGCTCGACGAATATCTCACCGCCGTGCGCCAGGTCGAGGAGCGCACACGCCGCGCCGACGAGTGGCTGAACGTCGCGAAGCCTGCAGTGCCCACCGCCGATGCGGCCCGCCTCCAGCGCAAGCTCAGCATGGCCGAGGCCGGCGAGTATTACCGGCTCTTCTACGATCTCATGGTCATGGCCCTGCGCACCGATTCCACGCGCGTGATCACCTGCGGCATCGGCAGTGAAGGCAACACGAGCGGCATTCCCGAGATCGGCATTTCACAGACACGCCACGGACTTTCGCATCACAATGGCGACCCCGAGCAGCTCCGTCGCCTCACGCAGACTGATACTTTCCTGATCGATCAGTTCAGCTACTTCCTCGATCAGCTCAAGGCGCATCAGGAAGACGGACGCGCACTGCTGGACACCACTCAGGTGCTCTGGGGCAGCGGCATGGCCTACGGTCACAGCCATGGCAACGCGAACCTCCCGCTCATCGTCGCCGGTGGAAAAGCGCTCGGCTACAAGCACGGCCAGCACGTTGATTTCAACCTGCCAAAGATCGGCAAATACGACGTCGCCGACGCCAACGCTCACTACAAAATCTGCTCGCGCCCCGTGGATGGCGACGCACGTGTCAGCAACCTTCTCCTCACCATGCTCCAGCGCGTGGACGTGAAGGTCGAGCGCTTCCAGGACAGCATCGGGCCGATCAAGCAGATCGTGGCGTGATGCGAAACGAATGACGGATGTCGAAAAACGTCGTCCGACATTCGTCAGCCGTCAGCATCCATCGCGTCTCTACGGTTCAAAATAGCCCGCCTCTTTTCCATGCGTCCGCTCCTCGCCGTCTGCCTCATTTTCATCTCACTCCTTCACGCCGAGCCGCCCAAATTCCGCACGGACGCCGACGGCCCGGTGAAGGCCGCTGAGAAGAAAAATCCCAAAGGCAAGGGCGACGCTCCCGCGTGGTATCAGCCCGTTGAGGGCAAATTCCCGCCCGAAGGCTCGGCGCACGCCATCTCGGGCGAACTCATGATGGTGGATCATTTGGAGCGCCGGTTTCACCTCCGCGTGGATCGGAATGACAGCCAGGATCGCGGCGTCTGGGATTTGCCGTTGGATGGCGTCATGCTGCCCTACGGTTCGATCTACTACCACGGCGCGCCCGCGGCTTTGCAGGACATCCCGCTGGGCACGCATCTGCACGGCCTGTTTTATCTGAGGGCGCCCGACGACAAAACGCCGCCGCCATCCGGCCCGTATCGGCGCGTGACGCCCGAGATCGAGTTTCGGCGCTGCTTCCAACTCGAGGACGACTTCTCGTATCACGCGCGGCAAAAACAACTCTGGAAGATCGACGCCGTGGACCTCGATGGAAAAAAGCTCACCGCCACGCTCCAGGAAAATGGCGAGGCCAGAGGCGCACCGAAAATTTTCGATCTGCCCGCCAGCGCCCGCGTGATGAAGGGCAATGGCTTTGCAGACCTGAAGGCGCTCGAAGCAGGCCAGACCGTTCTCTTCAACCTCACCTGGGTCACACTCTACGGCCCGGGTCGCGTGCTCGAAATCTGGATTGATGAGCCGAGCCGAAACCTCGCCACCGCTCAACAGCTCGAGCGCCACCGCCAGCACATCCGCGAGCGCGGACTGCCCGGTTGGGTCGAAGCCGTGGATGACGAGGCGCAGATCGTCACCATCACTTTCTTCAGCGGAGTGGATGCAAAGTTGTTCGACGAACTGACCCTCATCAATCCGGAGCCCAACGGCTGGCCGCTCTCGAAACCCGAGGACAATCCCACGGCACCGAAGGGCACCATCGCCGTCGCGCGCGACAGCCTCATGACCCACGACCCGGTCAACGATCGCAAAGGCGGCAACATTCTCGACATCAAAAAAATCCCCGTCGAACCCGGCGGCAGCGGCGTGCAGATCCGGGTGAAGTGCGACATGCTGCTCGAAGGTTTCCGCCCGCGCCGCATCGTCCGGTTTTACCCCGCCACTTGGAAAGTCACCGCCCTGCCGCGCGAGGAACTTTTCGAGGGCCGCGAGTAGAATCGCGCGCCGCTGAACTCATCCATCACATTCCGATGCTCTCATGAAACTGCGCCGTACCATCCGTCATTCCATCGCCATCATCACCTCGTCACTCGCCATTTCGGTTTCGGCCTTCTCGGCAGAACCCGACGGCCTGTCGAATGTCAGGACCCAAGCCCAACTCGACTCGCTCATCACGTACACGATCGACCGGCCGTTGAAACAGGCATTGCGCGAAAACTCTGCCGCCATCATGGCCGCGGTTCGTTTGCGGCCCCACATCGAGGCAGTTCGGCGTACCGTCGAGAGTTCGCCCGGCAGGATGGAGTGGATCAACACCACACCCGCGTCGCTGAAAAATGCGACCGGCCGCGACGTCGCGCTCTTCGACACGCTGAAACTCGTGGACCTCGCCATCCCCAACGCAGGACCGCACGACCAGCGCAAAACCGACCCGTATGACGCCGCCTTCTTCG
Source organism: Chthoniobacterales bacterium (assembly GCA_038239865.1). Taxonomy (GTDB): domain Bacteria; phylum Verrucomicrobiota; class Verrucomicrobiia; order Chthoniobacterales; family Chthoniobacteraceae; genus SXWH01. The sequence continues at coordinate 9,063 of JBBSEI010000028.1, read as the reverse complement.
AGCACCTTGGGAACATCACCTCACTGGAGTCAGTGAACATCATCGCCACCAAGGCGAACGACGAATGGATCGCTCCTCTCGGCAAGCTCACAAATTTGAAGACGCTGCGATTTACCAACAACGGAAAGCTCACCGACGCCGGCATGGAGCAGCTCGCCGGCCTGAAAAACCTCGAAACCTTTTCCTTCGTCGGCACCGCGATCACGGGCCGCGCTTACGCGAAATGCGACGGTTGGATCCATGTCACTAAAGTCAGCCACCGCGGCAGCAGCATTGACGACGAAGGCCTGAAGCAGCTCTGCGAACATCTGCCGAACCTCGAAAGTATCAGCCTCGCACACGCAAAGTTCACCGATGCCGGGGCCGTGCATTTTGAAAAACTCACCAAGCTCAAAGGCCTCGAAATCGGCGCGCACGATGCCACGCCAAAAACGCTGCATCACATCGCGAAGCTGCCGCTCGAATATCTGCAACTCGGCGAAGGCTTCGACTCCCCCGAATGCATCCCGCTCATCAAAGGGATCGCGTCCCTCAAGCGCCTCACTTTCACGAATGCAAAACTGCTGAACGATGCGGACGTGAAACTCGTGGCCGGCATGACACAGTTGGAGAGTCTGGAGTTCAGCGATCTCGCGCTCACCGATGAAAGCCTGCCGCAGTTGCAGACATTTTCCTTTCTCAAAACCCTGCGCCTCGCGCATCGCCCCCAGCCCTACCCGGCGGAGATGCAGGCGAAAATCAAAGCGTTGCTGCCGAAGGTCGAATTGAAATTCGACTGACAAAACTGATGTCCCGCGTCCGTCCCCAGCGCTGGTTCATCAGACGCGTGCAGACCCAAGGCAGGCACTTGCTGCCGTTGTTTTTTTTCCCATTTTCGGGCGCTCAAATTTTTGCGGAGTCCGCCGACACTTTCGACAAGACCATCCGCCCGATCCTCGCGGATCGCTGCATCGCGTGCCACTCGACCAAGAAGCAAAAGGGCGATCTCGATCTGGAGCGCTTCACCTCGCTCGCCGAGGTGAAGAAGGATCCGGTGGTTTGGCAGGTGATTCCGAACTGGCGACGCGACTGGGTTATTTCATTTGGTCGTCAGCGCCGGACGAAGAACTGCGCGCGCTCGCCGCATCCGGCAAACTGCACGAACCCGAGGCGCTCGCAGTGCAGACGCGCCGCATGATGAGGGACGCGAAGGTGCGCAGGCTCGCGATGGAGTTCGGCTGCCAGTGGCTGCACGTGCGCGATATCGCGACGCTGGATGAAAAGAGCGAGCGGCATTTCCCGACCTTCGCCGCACTGCGCGGCGCGATGCAGGAGGAGGCGGTGCGCTTTTTCACGGATCTGTTTCAGGAAGATCGCTCGGTGCTCTCGCTGCTCGATGCGGATCACACGTTCGTGAACGGCGCGCTCGCGAAACACTACGGTATCACCGTGAAATCCGACGACTGGCAGCGCGTGGACGGACTGCGCGCTCATGGCCGCGGCGGCATCCTCGCATTTGCCAGCACGCTCGGGAAGCAAAGCGGCGCATCCCGCACGAGCCCGATCCTGCGCGGCAACTGGCTGAGTGAAGTCGTGCTCGGCGAGAAGCTCCCGCGCCCACCGAAAGGCGTGCCCGTGCTGCCGGACGAAGCGCCGCAAGGATTCACCGAGCGCCAACTCATCGAGCGACACAGCAGCGACGCGCAGTGCGCGAAGTGCCATCAGCGGATCGATCCGTTTGGCTTCGCGCTCGAAGGCTTCGACGCCATCGGTCGTGCGCGCAGCAAAGACGCCGGCGGACTTTCCATAGACACCCGCGTGAAACTTTCCGACGGCACGGCCTTCGAGGGACTCGACGGCCTGCGCTCGTATCTCGTGGACACGCGGCGCGACGATTTTCTCCGGCAATTCTGCCGCAAGCTCCTCGGCTACGCGCTCGGGCGCAGCGGGCAGCTTTCCGACAAGCCGCTGACCGATACCATGCTCGCCCGACTCAAGGCCGGCGATGACAAGGTCGGCGGGGCGGTCGAACTGATCGTCCTCAGCCCGCAGTTCCGCGAAGTGCGCGGGCGGGATTTCAAAGTGGACTAAGTTGACTAACCTTCGCGCCCCGCTATTTTTTCGGCCATGACGACGATCACCACCCACGAGGCCAAGACACACCTCTCGCGCTATCTGGCAGATGTTGAGAAGGGCGAGCAGTTCATCATTGCGCGGGGCAAAAAAGCGGTGGCGATGCTTGTGCCGGTGCGGAAGAAAAAGCTGAAGCCGCGTCCGAAGGTGGGCGAGACGCTCGATCCGGGCTGGAAAACGAAGATACCGGATTCCGCATTTGCGCCGCTGACGAAGAAGGAACTCAAGGAATGGGGGCTGTGAATCTGCTGCTCGACACCTGCGCGTTCCTCTGGCTCGCGCTGCCACAGGGCAGGCTGTCCGCGGAGGCTACGCGGCTGATCAATCTGCGTTCGACGGACCTCTTCGTGAGCGATGTCAGCGTGTGGGAAATTTGTCTGAAGCACTCGAACGGCAAACTGAAACTCCCGGGCATCCCACGGCAATGGCTGCCATCACGCATGGCGTTTTTTCAGACGCAGTCGCTTGCCATTTCGCAGGACGCGATCCTCCGCAGTGGCGAGCTTCCGCGAAGGCACGCTGATCCTTTTGACCGGCTCATCGCCGCGCAGGCCATCGAGTCCGGCATGACGATCCTTTCGCCGGACACGCCGCTCTCGCTGCTCGGTGCATCGCGCATCTGGTGATTTTTCAAAACACAACGAACCTCGCAGAACTATGAACACCCACCGATTTTCACGCCGCGCATTCCTGCGCGGGACCGGCGTCCTCGTGGCGCTGCCGTGGCTCGAATCCTTCAACGTGTGGGGCGACGAGCCGAAGCGTGACCGGCCTGCGAGCGAGGCGCCGGTGCGGCTCGCAGTCGTGTTTTCCGGCAACGGATTTCACTCGAAGGAATGGTGGGCGAAGGGCGAGGGCCGCGCGATGGAACTCGGCAAGGTGCTCGCGCCGCTCGCGAATTTCCGCGAGAAGTTGCTCTTCGTGCGCGGGCTGTTTCACGCGGAGGCGCGCAAGGGAAACATCCACAGCTCGCAGACGGGCAACTTGCTTTCCGGCGCTCCGATTGCGTCCGGCGGCGACATCCGTTCGGGCACGAGCTTCGATCAGTTGCTCGCGCAGACGTACGGGCGCTCGACGAAAGTGCCGAGTCTCGTGCTCGGCTGCGAGCGCTCGAATCCGGCGGTGCATAAAAATTACTGGATGCTCTACAGCTCGCATATCTCGTGGAGCTCGCCGAGCACGCCGACGCCGCTCGAACTCTATCCTGCGCTCGCGTTTGATCGCCTGTTCAAGGACGGCGCGACGCCCGGCGACAAGAGCGTGCTCGATGCGGTGCTCGCGGATACGCAGGACTTGCGCCGAGGCATCAGCACGAATGACCAGCGCAAGCTCGACGAGTATCTCGAGTCCGTGCGCGAAGTGGAGAAGCGGATCAAAAACGCGGACAAGCGCGGCGAGCTGCAGGGCTGGCGGCCGACGCTCGACAAGCCGAACATCGCGCGCCCCGCCGACGGAATCCCGAAGGACATCGGCGAGCACATGCGGCTGATGATGGACATCCTCGTGCTCGGTTTCCAGACCGACACGACGCGCATCACCACGCTGAAGCTGAACAACGATCACAGCGCGCTGCGTTTCCCAAATCTCCCGAGCGTGCAGCAGGCCGGCCACGGGATTGACTACATGATCCACCATCTGCTCTCGCATTCCGACGGCGAGGATTGGCTGAAGGTAAACCAGTTTTTCGTGGAGCAGCTCGCCTACCTCGCGCGCAAGCTCGACGCGATCCGCGAGGGCGAGCGCACGCTGCTCGACAACACGATGCTGCTCCACTGCTCAAGCATGATGGCCGGCGCGAAGCACGACAACGACCAGCTCCCCGTGCTCGTCCTCGGCGGCGCGGGCGGACGGATCAAGGGTGGCCGCGTGCTCGACTACGCAGGCAAATCCGAGCGCCAGATGTGCCGCCTTTTCCTCTCGATGATGGACAAGATGAACGTGCGCCCGAAGACATTTGGCGATGCGATTGCGCCGCTGGACGAGGTTTGAAAGTGCGTACCGAAAGTCTGTTTCAACGCAGCGAAGCACTCAGTGAAGCACGGAGACGCAGAGACGCGGAGGAAGGCAAAGCATGACTCGCCGCAGATCGCTCCCGTTTTTCTCCGCGTCTCCGCGTTTAGCTCCCGTCCTCCGTTACGCACGGCAACGAGGCGGGGCTGGATCTCCGCACTCTCAAGTCCAGACAGAAACCACACGCCAAGACACATTTTGCGAACAGCACCAACAACCGACATGCCCATTCCATCCGTAATCCGTCGGATCACCCGTCTAGTCGCGATCAGTCTGTCCCTTGTTCTCTTGTTCTAATCTGTCGCTCATTCAATCCCGGAGGGACAACGGAAATTAGCCGGTGGTGGAGCGCAGCGGGAACCACCGGATCATGGGGGATCAAAAAACATCCGCCCCGGCAGGGGCACAAGGTAGTCGGCTCGCGCAGCGACGGCAAGCCTCAGGAGCATGTCGTGGCCGGTGTCGGGAATGAAGAGGGAGCAAGGGATCGATTATCCGATGGTGCGCGTCAGAAGATACAAGCAGGAAGGGATCAATGCGCGCCGACTGTGACCGACGCGAGCCATCAGCTCAGGGCATCAGGGTGTTTCGCCGACGCTGCGCAGGACGCGCTCGCGGAGCCGGTCGGCGAGCCAAAATCTTGCGCCTGTGACGAGGCGGTCGAGGAGCGGGCCCAATGCGGGCACAAGGTTGCGACGCTTTCCCTCGATCAAGACACCGATCAGGCCCGAGACGCGAAGACCGAGGGCAAGCGCGGCGGCGCGACCGGAACTCTCGTCAATGAGCACGTCGGCTATGCCGCGCTCCACGGCGAGGGCGAGGGCCGCGGTTTCACCGGGATCGAGCGCGGTGTTTGAGGCGAGCGCCGCCGGGACGACGACGGGTTGCGCGATGGTGATGAATGGCGGAAAAATCAGCCCCGTGAAGCGCGGGTCGGTCGCTGCCTTGCGCTCGAATTCGAGCCGGACCTGCTCCGGTGCGAGCACGCCTTCGTAAATGGCGAAGAGCAACGATTCCTGCCGGAGCCAGCAAAGATTGAGGACAACGGAGGTGTCGGTGACGACAATCACCGTCCGTGCAGCCTTTCAAGCGCGGCGAGATCCTGGTCGAGCATCTCCTCGGTGAACGACGGAATCTTCCGGCGGAAGAGTTCTTCATCGAACGCGAGGGAGCCGAGTCCCGCGATGCGCGCGGCCACGTTGCGAGATACGCGACCCGAGGCGAAAAGCCCGCACGCGAGGTCGATCTGGACTTCGGCTGGCGTCATGGACGCCAAGGCCGGGTCATCAGGCAGCGTGATTGTCATGGAGAAGAACTAGCGTGCGCCAACATGCAATTCCAGTCCGCATTTGGCGTGGAGCGGTGGTGCCGGAAAGAGGAGTCAGGGAAACAGGGGCCAAGCGGCGAACGCGAAGCGATCATTGCCGCTGCGTTTCACCATCATATTCCTGACGGCCTCGGTTCCAAATCATCTGCCGGTCAGCCGATGTCCCGGAGGGACAATGGAAATTAGCCGGTGGTGGAGCGCAGCGGGAACCACCGGATCATGGTGGATCAAAAAACATCCGCCCCGGCAGGGGCGGCGGAAACCTGATGCACGCGGCATTCCAGCGCCCCGCCGGGGCGCATCCGTGTGGGACGCTGATCCGGTGGTTCCCGCTCGCTGCGCTCGCTCCACCACCGGCTAATTTCCGTGACGCCTCCGGCGTCCAAAAACGCACGGCACGCTCAGGCACGCTGCGCGTCCTTGTCCGCGTCGAGCGTGCGGAACATCTCGGCGGTGAAAACGAATAACCACGCTGTTGCTCGTTCTCTTGCAATGCCGGCTGGCTGCTAGGGTGCCGTCACCTTCAGATGCACAAACCGGTGGGTGCCGATTCCGGTTGGGAGCGTGGCTTTGATGTTCTGCACGCTGGCGTTCTCAGACACGATGGTTTCGCTCACGCCGCTGTTGCTCCAGCTTGCTGCGGCGAGCGTGGCGCTCCACTCTACGATGAAGGTGAAGCCGTCGCTCATCGCCGCCTTGGCGCGCGTGTAGGTGAACTCAATGTTGCTTCCGTTGCGCGCGGCCACTCCGGGCGGAAAAGACGGCGAGGCTGGATTTGAGTTCGTAGCAAACTCCAGAAGGTTCGACAGGCCATCGTGTTCTGGGTCGGCACTGTCAGCGGCGTTGCCGGTGTTGCTGGTCGTGCCAAAGTAACTCAGACGCCAGCTCTCCAATGCTGTCTGCCTTGTCACGGTGACGCTATAGCTCTTCGTCGTGGTGCTGTCCTGCGCGGTGACGACGGTCGTGATGATGTTGCTGCCGACTAAGAGGCTGATCGGTGCGCTTGCACTGGCAGATGTAACGGTGGCATCATTGACTTTGATCGTGGCGTTGATGTCCGTGACGGTGGGGGTCACGGTTAGGCTGGTTGAGGTGTTGGGCACACTTGCGGTATAACTGGTGATGGCCGAGGTGAAGGCCGGCGTCAGCGCACCCGTGCTGAGGACGAGGTTGGAAAGAGTCGGAGGAGGGCTCACCGTAAGCGTGAGGGTTGCCGTGCCTGTGCCGCCGGTGTTGCTGCCACTCAGTGTCACCGTGCTAATGCCATCCGTCATCGGTATGCCGGAGATCACCCCTGTCGCTGTGTCCACACTCAACCCAGACGGCAGCGGAGTAGCATTGTAGCTCGTCGGATTATTGGTCGCGGTGATCTGATAGCTGAACGAGGTGCCCACGGTGGCGACTGCCGTAGTTCCGCTAGTGATGACTGGGGGCGCGCCGTAGGCTTGCAGGACGCTCATAGCCGGGGCATCCACCACGGGACCGGGCGCTTTGCCCCCCTTTGCACACAAGAGACTGTAGGTGTCTGGCCAGCCGTTCTGCGTCATGGACCAATAGGTCCCGTCTACCCCGTTTGCGTTGAGATTGCGGAGGAATCTCTGAAGGGCAACATTCCAGCGAGCATCGGGACTCGCCACATTGTTCGGTACACCGAATTCACCGATCAGCCCTTTATAGCCTTTGAGCTGGAGCCAGTAGATAAATGGCCCCACCCGATCAACGCCGATGTTCGGATAGGCGTTGTTAGTGTCGTACGATGAGCTCGTATATGTTCCGCTGTTATCGTTATCCCAGTAGGTATGGGCCGAATAGATGAGTTTGTTGGCGGAATCGGTGACGTTGAGATTCTGGTTGACGTTCATCCAGCTTAGCGCGCCTGAATAGCTTTCGCCCTCAACAATGACGTAATGCGTGGTGTCGCTCTGCCGAACGCCGTTGACGCCATATTGCGCCGAGGTCGATATCCAGACGCCGCCGGCGCCGGCGGGCTCGTTCATGATGTCGTAACCGTAAATCGCCGAATTACCGGCAAAGTGAGCCGCCAGCTTCTGCCACACGTCTTGAAATGCCGCAAAGGTGACGGGGGCCGTCCCGATATGTACACCATTGTAAGTGTCGTAATTGTGCATGTCGAGAAGGACCTTCTGCCCGCGGGCAGCGGCCAGCGAACAGACCGTGTCAAGCTTTGCAATCGCGGCGGAATCAAGCGCGCCAAGGAGTGTGGGCTGCACCCGCTCCCATTTGAAGGCGACACGGACCAGATTCAAATTTTTCGCCCGGAGATAATCCCAAACGAGAGCGTCGGTGGGATAAAAAGCAGTGCCACCGAACGATCCACCAGGAAGATTCGTCCCGAATAAGGCCGAAATAGGCGGATTGGACGCGACCGGAGATTGCACGACCACGCTGCCCGAGCCGTTAAATCCAAGCGAGGCGGCAGTATAGGTGCCATTTGCCATAGCGACCCCGTTGAGGGTAAATCCCTTGAAGGTGACAGTAGCGTTCAGAGTTACTGCTGTGCCGGTAGCGGTTCCCGAGACATCGAGGGCGCCGCCGGAGTTCACGGCGTTCTTAAAAGTGAACTGGCAGCCATTGTCAATATAGAGGGTGCCGGTAAACGCACTTGCCGTAGTGACACTCATAAGAATCGCCCCTCCGGCTGCCCCTCCGCCCCTACCAACCGCGCAAATATCACCGTTGCCTGTCAAAGTGCCGATCGTGAGGTCCAACCCGCGGTTGACGATGCCTCCGCTGATCGTTGTATATCCGGAGTTGATGAAATTAGTGATGCTCATCGGAACATTGCCAGTGCTGGCGGCGTTCCCGAAAAAACCTCCGTATGAGGTCAGGTTCCCGACCACAACGGTGTTGGGAACAAGAGTTTTGACGGAAAGGAATCCCCCTCGCCCTCCATGGAGAATGAGATGGGAGCCGCCAAAGGTGTTGGTTCCGCTCACGTTCGGGGTGTACAGTTGATGGGCGCTGAGGTCGAAGTCATCCGTTGCAAGGATGGAGGTCGGGTTGATTCCGCCTGAGATCGGCTGGGACCACCAAATGTTCAAGGTATTCCAATCGGTGGTTTGGTCGGCATGCAGATACCATGTCGCGGCGCGGGCGCTGGAAAGCGCCAGGGCGAAGAACAGGAATAGGATGCCAGCAAGTTGGAAGAATTGTTTTTTCATAGGTTGCTCTGGTTGTTGTGAGGTGAATCTGACGGAAATAAATTCGATAAGTATTACATCCAAAGCGCGCTCACCTCACAGATACCCCGCCGCGTGCAGCCGTTTCGTGAGGTCGCTCTGCTTGGCGAGGATGCGGGCGTAGGTTTCCTTTTTGGAACGAGGGACGCACTGGAACGAGGGACGCACTGATTATTCGCTGTTCAGGGCTTGGCCGGGACGATGCGCCTCTGAGTGCGGACGACGCGGGCGCCCAATGCCTTCTCACGCTCGCGGAGGTAGTCGCCGATCTTTCTTTGATCGTGGCCGAAATCTTCCGTGATCTTGCGGCGGATTTGGCGGAGCCATTCGAGGTCGTCGGGGTCGGTCTGTGCGTTGGGAGTGCTCATGGTTCGATTCCTAGGAGTTCGAGCGGGGTGATTAGCTTAGGGGTGT
>JBBSEI010000027.1:0-48548 GCA_038239865.1 Chthoniobacterales bacterium | reverse complement strand
GCCCCCCCTGCGGCCGCCCACCCCCAGGGGCCTGGAGTCGTGGCCCCCGCACCCCGGCCCCACAGGCCCCGCGCCCCCCGCCCGCTCCCGTTTCCATCGTGCTTCAGTCCGTCGTCGTGAGTTGGAGCGCGGTGCGAGTTCAGACTGCTCACTCCTTGAAGGTGATCTGCGAGGCAATCTTCGCCCACTCGTCCTCGGTCATCTTCTTTTTCAGCGCGCGCAGCATGAAGCCGCCGACGGCCTTGCCGTCTTCGTTGAACATCCAGTCGGCGATCGCACTCGGCGGAAATGCGACTTTGCCATCGAGCGAGATGCCGGCGCCGACGGTCGCGGTCTTGTCGTCCGCCACGCCGTGCAGGAGCGTGCCGTCGAAGGTGACCTGGTTGATCCACAGGATCTGCTGCCTGCCCGCCTCGAGTGTGGGGTAGGCCTTTCGCACCATGAACTGCCGCTGGTTCGCCGCGGGCTTCTGCACGGCGGCGAGAAATTCACCGACCGTCGCGCGAGCCTTCTCCATCGCGGCGCGGATGTCCGGGTCGTCGGTATTGCCGTGCATGAGCGCGCGGAGATCGTCGCGGCGCTTGTCCTTTGCCGCCTTCGCGGGATCCTTGCAGCCGGAGAAAAAGAACGCGGCGAGCGCGAGCAGGAGCAGAGTGCGGGACATTGCGCGCTCTTTCGCACGGACGCGGCGGGATGTCGAACCCGCGCAAGCGCAAGGTTGTTTGTTTCGGTTTTTTGAAACGCAGAGGCGCAGAGACGCGGAGGAGGACAGAGACGAACAATTAGGCAGATGCACGCCGGACGGCCTGACGTTGGTTCCGTAGAGCTTTTCTCTGCGTCTCCGCGTCTCGGCGTTTCATCCTGCCTCCGCTCTTGACCGGTGATGCGAGCTTTGAAACAAGCGCGTTCCCATTTCCCTGATCCCACACATGAGCACCATCACCGCGCTGAGGGCCGTCAAAGGCAACACGAAGTCGAAAGTCGAAGCTGAACTCACGAAGACCGGCGGTTTGCTGCGTCTCGCACCGTGCTGGGTGCCGCGCAGCTTTCTCCAGCCGGGCAAGCGGCTGAAGCTGCATCCGGATGATCTCTATGCGTATGGGCTGAACCGCGGCGGCATTGACGAGCGCTGGTTCGCGAGCACGACGCCGTGCGCGAACGAGAACCGCACGCCGGACGAGGGGCTGAGCTACGTCGTCGTCGGCAAGGAGAAGTTCACTTTGCAAAAGGCGGTGGAGGATTGCGGCGCGACGCTCATCGGCTCGGCGATTTGGAAAAAGTACGGGAAGTGGCCGGTGTATTCGAAGTTCTTCGACAACATGGGGCCGATCCCGCACCACATGCACCAGTCGAAGGCGCAGGCGAAACTCGTCGGACAGGAGGGCAAGCCGGAGTCGTATTATTTCCCGCCGCAGCACAACAACGTGGGCAACAATTTTCCCTACACGTTCATGGGCTTCGAGCCCGGCACGACGAAGGATCAGGTGCGGCAGTGCATCGCGAATTGGAACAAGGGCGACAACGGCATCCTCGATCTCTCGAAGGCGTATCGCCTGAAGGTCGGCAGCGGATGGCTGATCGATCCGTGCATTCTCCACGCGCCGGGATCGCTCTGCACGTATGAGCCGCAGTGGGGCAGCGACGTTTTTGGCATGTATCAGAACCTCGTCGAGGGCCGCGAAGTGCCGTGGTCGCTGCTCGTGAAGGACATGCCGAAGAGCAAGCACAAGGACATTGATTTCATCGTGGACCAGCTCGACTGGGACAAGAATGTGGATCCGAAGTTCAAGGACCACCACTACCTCGAGCCGGTGCCCGTCGCCGACACGCGCAAGGAGGGCTGGGTGGACCGCTGGATCGTCTATGGCAAGGTGGACGGCGAGCAGCTTTTCACCGCGAAGGAACTCACTGTGGATCCGGGCGTGACTGCATTCGTGAAGGACAACGGCGCCTATGGACTCATCTGCGTGCAGGGCAGCGGCAAGATCAACAGAGAGCCGCTCGTCTCGCCGAAGCTGATCCGCTTCACCGAGCTGACCGAGGACGAATACTTCGTGACCGAGGACGGCGCGCAGGCCGGCGTGAGCTTCACGAACACGAGCGGGACCGAGCCGATGGTCATCCTCCGCTACTTCGGCCCCGAGGTGAATCCGAACGCCTCCGCGATCGGCGAGTATCGGAAAAATAAGTTCAATTGAGCTTTCCAATCACCATAGCCACGACAGCATCACCGCGATGAAACTTATTCATACCATCCCCCTCGTGTTCGCCACCGCCTGCATCGCCCTCACCGGTTGCGACAGAAAAACCACCGACACCGGCGGCGGAACTTCCGCCCCGAAATCCGCGGTGCCCGATGAAAAGACGGCGCTCGCCACTTTCAAGGCGGACGTGGATTCCACCAGCAAGTGGATCGAGGACAAGCAGAAGACCGCGCCCGCGGACCCGGCCGCCGGAATGGCGATGACGGGCGAGATCATTTTGAAAGTGAAATCCATCCGCACCGACGGACTGCCCGCGGATTTGAAGAGCGCCTGGGCCGACATGGGCGGCGTGATGGATGAGATGGGCAAACTCTTTAAGGATCTCCCGACGAACAAATCCGAAAAGCCGGAGGACGCGATGAAGGCGTTTGGCGAACTCATGCCGAAGATGATGGCCATCCAGGCGAAGATGGAACCCGTCGCGAAAAAGCTGCAGGAAGTCGGCACGAAGTACGGCCTCGACATGTCGAAGGTCGCGCCCAAGTAAGCCCACCCATTTTCCCAAAGCCGCCGGTCCGTCCCGCACGGGCCGGCGGTTTTTTTGGGATCGCACCCTCGCGAACATGGCGCAGCCGTCACGCGGCAATGCTTGCACGCCAGGCACCGCAGCCGTAAAGGCGTCCAATCCTGTGACCACCCCGCGCCTCCATCTGTCTGGCTTTCCGCGTGCGATTGGTTTCGCCGTGCTCCTGCATTTGCTCGCGGTGCTGTGTCTCGCCGCGTCGCCTGCGCTGCACGCGGCGGCGCATCCGGACGCCTCGGAGCCGGACCACGCGTGCTGCGTCACGCTGTTCGAGGCGGGAAATTTCCACGCACCGGTGACACCGCCGGTCTTCGCCGCGGACACGACGCTGACGCTCGTCGCGCGCCTCGCGCCGCTCGACGCGCGCGTGGTGGAAGCTCGTTTTTTCCCAGGAGTACTGGAGCACGCACCTCCGGCGGCGGCCTGAAGTCTCAGCCGTCCCGCCGTTGTGCGAACCGTCCGTCGGACGGTTCGCCGTGTCTCCACTTTCCACTCCCATCCCACTTTGAAAAAACAGATCATGCTGCTCGCAGCGTGCGCCGTCTCCGGTCGTGCGCTCGGGCAGGAACCTTCCGTTCAGCAACAACTCACCGCGCTCCAGCAGATGATGCGCGAGATGAACACACGCCATCAGCAGGATCTCGATGCGCTGAAAAAGGAAATCGCGGAGCAGCACTCGACGATCGAGGTTTTGCAAAAAAATACCGCGCCCCCCGCCGTCGCACCTCCGGCGGCAGTTGCGCCCGCGGCGCTGCAGTCATCGGCGCCGCCGCCGAGTCTGCCAGCCGGAAAATCTCCGCCCGCCGACGCGCCGCTTTTTCCGACGACGGATGACAGCGTCGTGCCGTCGAACAACCCGGCAGTTTCACCCGCGCAACTCGCCCCCTCCGCACCAGGCAGCGCGAGCGCGATTCCGACCACCGACACCTCCGTGCTCTCGCTCGGCAGTCTCGGGACCGCGCCGATCACGCTCGCGGGCGGCGGCAAGAGCTACCTCAATATTTCGTTCGATGCGATCCTCGCCGCCGCCGCGTCATCCGCGCACGATCTCGGCGCACTCGAAGTCGGCGATCACGATCCGCACGCGCGCGGCTTCAACGCGCGCAACATTGAGCTCGCGCTCGATGGCGCGGTGGACCCGTATTTCGAGGGCTTCGCAAACATCGTCTTCAAGCTCGACGCGCAGAACCAAACCTCCGTCGAGGTCGAGGAGGCGTTCGCGCAGACCACGAGCCTTCCGCTCGGACTGCAAGTGAAGGCCGGGCAGTTCTTCGCGGCGTTCGGGCGCAACAATCCGCAGCATCCGCACGTGTGGGATTTCGCCGACGCGCCGCTCGTCAATGGCCGCCTGCTCGGCTCGGACGGTCTTCGCGGCGCGGGCGCGCAAGTCGCGTGGGTGCTGCCGACGCCGTGGTATGCGCAGCTCATCCTCGCGGTGCAAAATGGCGAGGGCGGCACCGCGGCGTCCTTCCGCAACACGGGCGACGACGGCACGCAGTTCGGCCGGCAGACGATCAACCGGCAGTTAAATCGCGTGAGCGATTTCGCCTTCATCCCGCGGCTGGAAATGTCGCTCGACCTCAGCCCCACGCGCACGCTGCTGCTCGGGACATCCGCGGCCTTCGGCGCGAACGACACCGGCGCAAACGCGCGCACGCAGATCTACGGCGTGGATGCATTCTACAAATGGAAGCCGGCAAAATCCGAGGGCGGCTGGCCGTTCGTGAAGTGGCAGACCGAGGCGATGCTGCGCCGCGCGGATGCCGGGCTCGGGCGCGACGATTCCTTCGCCGCGCGCGAGACGCTCACCGACTGGGGCGCGTATTCGCAAGTCGTCTGGGGCTTCTCGAAAGGCTGGGCTGCGGGTCTCCGCGGCGACTACCTGCACATGCAGGACTCGCCGATTACCGACGAGGCCACGCGGCAATCGCGCTGGCGGATCTCCACGAATCTCACATGGTATCCGTCGGAATTCTCGAAGCTGCGGCTGCAATACAATCACGACTTTCTCGAGACCTCGCACTTCCTCCAGGCGCGCGACGAGGACTCGGTCTTCCTGCAGTTCGAATTCGCGCTCGGCGCGCACGGCGCCCACAAATTCTAAACCTCAACCGGAACACAGGCTTCCAGCCTGTGCGGCCAGCGGGCTTCCAGCCTGCTGACGATTGCGCAGGCAAAATGCCTGCGCGCCGCACAGCCAGGATGGCTGTGTTCCTCCAAATCCATGAAAATACCCGCACTCATCGCAGCCGCATTCATCGCGCTGCTCACCGCCGCACAGGCGAAACTCACCGTCGTCGCGACGCTGCCGGACTACGGCGCGGTCGCGCGCGACATCGGTGGCGACAAGGTGGACATCACCGTGATGGCGAAGCCCACCGAGGATCCGCACTTCGTGGACGCACGCCCGAGCTTCATCGTGAAACTCCGCAGCGCCGACGTGCTCATCGAGGGCGGCGCGGAACTTGAGATCGGCTGGCTGCCGCCGCTGCTGCAAAACGCCCGCAATCCGAAACTCGAAACCGGCAAGTCCGGCCGCGTGAACGCCTCGCAGGGCATCCGCCTGATGAATATTCCCACGACGCTCACGCGCGCCGACGGCGACGTGCATGCGCTCGGCAATCCGCATTTCATGATGGACCCGATCATCGTGAAAGCAGTCGCGAAACACATCGCCGATGCATTCGCCGCCGTGGACTCCGCGAACGCCGCCGTCTACCTCGCGAACTACGCGAAGTTCGAGCAGACGATCAACGCGAAGCTGCAGGATTGGGGCCGCGCGCTGCTGCCGTTCAAGGGCCGGCAGTTCGTCGCGTATCACGATTCGTGGCCGTACTTCGCGCACCGCTTCGGCCTCGTCTCGGACATTTTCCTCGAGCCAAAGCCGGGCATCCCGCCGTCGCCCTCGCACCTCGCGAAAGTGATCGCCGATGTGAAAGCGGCGCACGTCACGGCGATTTTGGTAGAGCCATTTCACAACCGCAAAATCGCCGAGAAAGTCGCGGCCAGCACCGGCGCGCACATTGCGGATGTCGCGCAATTTCCCGGCGCGCTGCCCGGCACGGACAGCTACGTCGCATTCATGGACACCATTGTCGCGCGGGTCGCAGCCGCGCTGAAGGAGTAGCCATGTGGGAAGTGATGTTCTGGCCCCTCGTGGCCTGCGTGCTCCTGCCGCCGCTGCTCGTGTACCTCGGCCTGCATGTCGTGCAGCGCGGGATCATCTTCATTGATATCGCGATGGCGCAGATGGCCTCGCTCGGCTTCTGCGTGGGCGCGCTGATGCACCTCGAACTGGACGATCCGCGCAACATCGGGATCGCGCTCGGCTTCACGCTCGTCGGCGCGGCGCTCTTCTCGTTCACGAACAAGCGCGAGAGCGAGGTGCCGCATGAGGCGACGATTGGCATCGCGTACGTCGTCGCGGCAGCGGCCGCAGTGCTCGTCCTCAGCCGCGCGGCGCACGGCGATGAGGAAATCAAAAACATGCTGGTTGGAAATATTCTCCTCGTGTCCGCGGAAGACCTGCTGTGCGTCGGCAGTTTTCTCGGCCGTTTTTTACCCGCGATGAAAATCCTGAACGAACCCGGCGCGGAAGGCCTGCACTCCGAATTTCTCCCCGGCACCGTGTGGTGGTTCGCTTTCGTCGGCCTCGTGCATTTCATCTTCCGGCGGCAGCTTTGCGGCGTGTCGTTTCGCCGCGAGCAGTCGCGCTCGCAGGGGCTGCGTGTGCGCGCGTGGGATTTCCTTTTCTACGCGCTGTTCGGATTCGTCGTCACGGGCTTCGTGCGCATCGCGGGCGTGCTGCTCGTCTTCAGCTACCTCATCGTGCCGGCGGTGTGCGGAGTGCTCTTTGCGCGGCGGATCGGCACCCGGCTGATCCTCGGCTGCATCGTGGCGCTCCTCGGCGGCATAGGGGGGCTCTTCGCGAGTTTTTACAAGGATCTGCCGACCGGCGCGGCGATCGTCTGCGCGCTCGGGATTCTGCTGATCGCGGCGGCACTCGTTGCTCCGCTCATGCGCAGGAAAAGTTCCCCGGCGTGAAACCGGGGCGCGTTGCGAAGCGGCGAAGGATTCCGCTCAGCGCGTGATGCCGCACTGCCAGACGAACCACGAGGGATTCAGCGCGCCGCAGCGCGGGCGGAGCTGGTCGAGTTCGGCGGCGGGGCCGTGGATTTCCAGACGGATGAGATCGGAAATTTTCAGCATCTCCTCGAGCAGCACGCCGACATTGTCGAGATGCTCCGCCACGCCCCCGGCCCCGGCGTATGATTCGCGGCAATGCACCGTGTCGCCATCGAGCGTGAAGTCGTAGCTGAGGCAATTTTTCTCCGGCTGCGTCTTCGCGACGAACTGCGGGAGCAGCGCGCGCGCGGCCTCAAGCTGGCCGGCGTGGACTTTGAAATACGGGTGGAGGCTGACGGTGTTGCGGGTCTGGGACATGGCGGGATGCGTGGTGGCGGCGGAGATTCGCAGGAAGGTCGCGCGCCGCAAGCCGAACGATGCGCAACGGCGAGGATCCGTTCAGCGGCACGCCGGGGCTGATTTTCCTGCGCGTGGCGGGTCTGCTCGCACCGCCGGGAAGTTTGCCGTTGACGCGTTTGGGCGCATTCGCAGAAGACTCACGCCGCAGTTTCGAGGAATCATGAGCGAGAGGTCCATCATGCTGAGCCGCGGGGAAAAGTCAGTCGCGGGCCACGGCTTTGATGCCAATCGCTCCTTCGGCAAAACCCACCCACTCCCATGATCGATTCGCGTCATTTTTACCGGCCCACCCACGCCCACGCCGCGCGGGAAAATCGTCCCGGCACGCGCTGCACCTCGTGAAGAAAAAATAGCCCGCCATGTCCCCCGAAATCGCCGAGCACTGCCGCCAGATCATTGAGGAGTTGAAGTGCGGCCGCGTCATTCCGTTCCTCGGTGCGGGGGTGAATCTGTGCGGCTTCGATCGCACGCCGGGGAATGGCGAGCTGTGGGAGCAAAAAGGCTGGCTGCCGAATGGCAGCGAGCTGTCGCGGCATCTCGCGCACCGCTTTGCGTACAACGATCCGGCGACGGACTGGGACCTCATGCGCGTCTCGCAGTACGCGAGCGTGGTGAGCGGCGGCGGGCCGCTGTACGACGAACTGCAGAAACTTTTCGCGCGCGATTATCCCGTCACTTCCATCCATGCGCTGCTCGCGAAAATGCCCGGAGCGCTGCGGCAGATCGGCTGCCCGGCGGGGCTGCCGCTGATCATCACGACGAACTACGACGAGGTGCTGGAAGCTGCATTCCTGCTGGCCGGCGAGCCTTTCGACCTCGTCTCGTATTTTATCGAAAGGGAAAATCAGCGCGCGAAATTCTGGCACCTTCCGAATGCCTCGGAGCACTTCCAAAAGCGCGCGGGCACGGCGGCACTGGAGGCCGCGCCGTGGCAGGTCATGTCCCCGCCGAACACGTACGCGCAACTGCCGGTGAATCAGCGGACGATCATTTTGAAAATCCACGGCGCGGTGGATCGCGCGGACAAGAATCAGTCGAGCTTTGTCATCACGGAGGACGACTACATTGATTTTCTCTCGCAGATGGATTTCGCCAACCCGCTGCCAAAAATGCTCGCGGCGATGATGAAGGACACGCACTTCCTCTTCCTCGGATACGGGCTGCGCGACTGGAATCTGCGCGTGATCCTCCAGCGGATCTGGGGCGCGCAAAAACGCTCCTACAATTCGTGGGCCATCCAGCTCAATCCGCAGACCATCGATCGGAAATCGTGGGCGAAGCGCAACGTCGATCTGCTCGACATGAAGCTGGAGGAATATGTGCCGCTGCTCGAGCAGGCGATCGTGGCGCTGCCGCCGGCAGCCGTGAATCCCGCGCCATGAAAGCGACGCCCGCAGAGCCCGATGCAGCGCTGATCCAGGCATGCCCGTATCGCGGGCTGGTGCCGTATTTCGAGGACGACGCGGATTATTTTTTCGGCCGGCAAAGTGACACGCAGATCATCGTGGCGAACTGCATGACGACGCGCGTCACGCTTTTCTACGGTGCGAGCGGCGTGGGAAAAAGCTCGGTGCTCTACGCCGGAGTGATGCGCGAACTGGGCCTGCGCGCGCGGGCGAATCTCGCGCAGCGGAACTGCCCGGAATGCGTCGGCGTGGCGTTCAGCTCGTGGCGCGACAATCCGATCGACGGGCTGCTCGATCGCATCGAGGCCACGCTTCGGAAAATGCTCCCCGCGGAGTGGCTCGGGGATTTTCCGCCGCGCGGCGAGACGCTCGCGGAGAGCCTGCGCGCGTGGACGGAATTCATGAAGAGCGACCTCGTGCTGCTGCTCGATCAGTTTGAGGAATATTTTCTCTACCGCGATGCGCACGATTTGAGTTTCGCGGATGCGCTCATCGCGGTGGTGAACGATCCCGATCTGCGGGTGAACGTGCTCATCTCGCTGCGCGAGGATGCGCTCGCCCGGCTGGACACGCTGAAGGCGAGCATCCCGTCGCTTTTCGCGAACGGCCTCCGGCTCGAACACCTCACGGTGGAGTGCGCGCGCCTCGCGATCGAGGGGCCGCTGAAACTCTACAACGAGCGGCTCGCGCCGGGGCTGCTGCGCGTGACGATCGAGCCGGAGCTCGTGAATGAATTGCTGGGCCAGGTGCAGGCGGGCCGCGTGCGGCTGCGGCAGGCGGGCGCGGGCGTGCTGCGCTTTGGCTCCGGGATCGTGGACAAGAAGGCGCGCGTGGAGGCGCCCTATTTGCAAATGGTGATGATGCGGCTGTGGCGCGAGGACATCGCGCGGGGCTCGCAGGTGCTGCGCTTTACCACGCTCGCGTCGCTCGGCGGCGCGGAGAAAATTTTGCGGACGCATCTCGATGTGGTCATGGCGCAACTGCCGGCGGCGGAGCAGGCGCTGGCGGCGAAAGTTTTTCACCAGCTCGTGACGCCCGGCGGCACGAAGATCGCGCACTACGTGAACGATCTCGCGGCCTTCGCGCACGCGCCGGTGGCGAGTGTGGCGCGCATGTGTGAGCTGCTCGAAGGCTGGAAGGCGCGCGTGCTGCGCGACGTGACGCCGCCGGGCATGGAATGGAAGCGCTATGAAATTTTTCACGACCTGCTGGCCGCGCCGATCCTCGACTGGCGGCAGCGGCGCGTGGCGGAGGATGAGCGGCGCGGCGCGCGGAAAAAATGGGCGCTGCGGATTGGGGCGGCCTTTGGGATCTGCGCGCTGATGGCGGGCTCGGTGATCGCCTGGCTGTGGATCGGGAAAAACAGCGCCGATCAGACTGCCGAGACCGCGACGAAGGCGAAGGAAGCGGCGGATACGAAAGTCACGCGCGTGCTGGGTGACACGAAAGTCCTGACGAAGAAATTGCAGTCGCGCGCGGAGATGGCTCCGCCGCCGCCGATCGGCCCGGGCACGCCGGAAATCGTGAAGGCCGCACAGTCCATGGCGACGGAGGAAATCGCGCGCAAGGAGCCGGTGCGCACCGTCGGGCGGCTGCCGATCGCGGCGGGCGGCGACAGCCAGCTTTCCATTTTGCCCGAGGTGAACGGGCAGGGCGCGCCGGAATTTTCCAACGCAAAGATCGACAGCGCCCACGAACGCGATGTGTGGAATGCGGATTACGCGACGCTCGCCGATCCCGGCGCACGGCCGACTTTCCTGATCACGGCGGGACGGGACAAAACCGCGTTCGTGATGGACCTGGTCGGTGACAGCGATTTTTTCCTGACCGGGCACAGCGACGAGGTGAATGCGGCGCTGATCAATCCGAACGCCGTGGCGCGGATGGCCGGCTGGTTTGCCGCGACGGCGAGCGACGATGCGACGGCCCGCGTGTGGAAATTCGGCCCGGGCGCGGCCTTTGCCGAACTCCGGCAGCACAAGCACCCGCTCACCGGGCTCGCGTGGAGTCGCGATGGGCGCTGGCTGGTCACGGCGAGCAAGGATCACACGGCGATCATTTGGGATTTGGGCATGACCGCCGGAACGCGACCGCATCCCGCGCGGGTGCTGAGCGAGGGCACGGCGAGCGTGTGGCAGCCCGGGCTCGTGGAGACCGCGCAAGGCGCGTGGCTCGTGACGCCGTGCGGCGATGGCAAGGCGTACCTCTACACTTTTCCCGAGGGCAAACTCATCCGCGCGCTGGACCACGGCGCGGCGGTGCGGCGCGCGGTGATCAGCCCGGATGGGAAGTTCGTCCTCACGGCCGGCGCGGACGGACGCGCGGTGCTGTGGAATCGCGAAACCGGCGAGGCGCTGAGCGCCGCGGTGCACAAGGAAGCCGTGCGCGATGTCGTCTTCGACGCGACGGGGCGCTACTTCGCGACAGGCAGCGCGGATGGCACCGCGCAGGTCTGGGACGTCGCGACGGCGGTGCAAAAGCACACCGGCCTCGTCGTGCTGAAAGGCCACACGGCGCCCATTTTTTCGATTGCATTCACGCCCGGCGGACCGGGTCTCGTGACGACGAGTTGGGATCGCACGGCGCGAATTTGGAACTTCGAGGAGAAACGGTGCATCGCCGTTTGCACCGGTCACACGAGCGTGTTGTGGACGGTGAAATTCAGTCCGAAGGGCAGCAATTTCTGCACGACCGGCGCGGACGGCACGACGCGGATCTGGGATTTGAAAAAGATTCCCGGCGCGGAATCGCTGCGCTCAAAATAGCGGCGCGCGCTGCGGCGAGGATCGATCCTCCGGCGCGGCGGCTAGGTCCAAGTCTCATTGCCGGCGTAGCCGATCTGCACGTAAACGAACGGCGGCTCGCTGTTTTCGCGATGGTAGATCTCGGCCACGCCTTCCCGAACGGCGACCTCGACGTAGTCGGGGGCGGCGGTGGCCTCACAAATTTCTCCGTCCCGGCTGCCGCCGATGAACTCGATGGGGAATGCGCTTTCTGGATTCACGGTATCTTCGACGCAGACGCTGGAATTTTCTTCATTTTGAAAATCAACGTGGCTTCAGACCCCACCAAAAGTGCGGGAAGCGGGCTCGTGCCGCGCATCTGCTTGCCGACCTGGGGCGCGCGGCTCACTTTGAAAAGATGAACGCTCCCGCCATTCGCCCCGCCTCTGCCGGCGTGACCCCATGAAAGCCCGGAAGGCCACCGAGCCGAGCCGCCCGACGCGCGTGCTGGTGCTGGTGGATGAATCGAACGTGATCAGTTCCGCGTGGACGACCAACCGCAACATGGACTGGCTGAAGCTGCGCGATTTTTTCGCCGACGAAAAAAGGGGCCGCGAAGTGATCGAGATGGTCGTGTACGTCGGCCTCCCGCCGGCGATGGCCGTGTGGCAGACGGAGCGGGACAAGAAGAGCAAGTTCGTCCACTGGCTGCGCACGAATGGCTTTCTCGTGATGACGAAAGACGGCTCGCCCGCCGAGGAGGGGCACTACAAATCGAATGTGGATGTGATGATGGCGATCGACGCGATGGAGCTTTCCGCCGCGATGCAGCCGGACGTGATGATCCTCGCGACGGGCGACGCGGACTTCGCGTATCTCGCGCTGCGGCTCCGGCGCAGCGGCATCCGTGTGGAGGTGGCATCGGTCGCGGAGAATCTCGGGAGCGGTCTAAAATCATCGGCCAACGAAGTGATCGACCTCGCCCCGCTGCTCGGCACTTTTGAGCTGATGAAGAGCCGCGAAAAGTAGGCGGGCGTGCGCGGAAATCGCGCGCGGGCTTGACTGTTTCGGCGGGTGCCGTTGCTGTTCGGCGCACTTGCAGGCCACTGTTCACACATGAAGCGAATCGCAATCCTCACCGCCGGCGGCGACACGCCCGCACTGAATGCCACCATCCACGGCACCGTGGTCCGCGCGAACCAGCTTCGCATCGAGGTCTTCGGGCTGATGAAGGGCTTCAACAGCCTCTTCAATCCAAAGGTGCCGCACGTGCATCTGAATCCGCTCTTTCAGGAAATCCCGGAGATCGATCCGACGATGGGCGGCACGCTCATCGGCTCCTCGCGCGATTTTGTGGACCCGGACAAAAAGGAGCAGCTCGACCTCGTAATCTCCCGCCTGCACCGGCTCGGGATCGAGGGGCTGATCTGCATCGGCGGCGATGGCACGCTGAACGGCCTGCAGCCGATCGCCGAGCGCCTGCCGACGGTGCTCGCGCCGAAGACGATCGATAACGATCTCGGCCTGAACTATGCCAGCGAGCCGGACGAATGGGTCCGCTCAAGTGACACGCACGCGAACGGCGGCGTGCACTACAAGCACCCGGACGCGCAGGTGGATCTCCATCTCGAACAGATGGTGAACTACGTCACGCCCGGCTACGCGACCGCGGTCTTCGTCTCCGCGAGCGGCGTCGAGCGCCTGCGCACGACGGCGGAGAGCCACCGGCGCATCGCGATCGTGGAAGTGATGGGCCGGCACTCCGGCTACATCGCGCTGGGATCTTCGTACGGCCGACCGGACATCGTGCTCGTGCCGGAAGTGCCGCTGGATCTCGACCATCTCGCGGAGTGCGTGAAGCGGACGTACGATTTGCAAAAGAACGTGGTCATCGTCTGCGGCGAGGGAATCGTGGACGCGCAGGGCAACGAACTGGGAGCGGAAACCAAGACGTCCGATCCCGCCGGCAATGTCGCGCTCAGCGGTGCCGCGGAGGCGCTGCGCGCGAAGCTCATCCAGATGCTCGGGGACAAATATTTTCAGAACTACCGGCGCGGCGAGTCCGCGCGCGAGGCCATTTTCACCCGGAAAGTGGGGCACACGCAGCGCGGCGGGAGGCCGATCCTCTTCGATCGGTTCTACGCCGCGCAGCTCGGTGCGAAGGCTGTCGAACTGCTCCACGAAGGCCGCAACAATTCCGTCTCCGTGCTGCAATACAGCAAGTCGAAGGGCTTCAACGTCCAGGGCTACGATGCGAACCGCTTCCGCGATCGCTGGGGCCTCATCCACGCGCGACAAATGCACCCGGCCCTGTACGACGCGAAGCAAATGAAGCCCTCGCGCCTCGGTATCGAATACCTGCTGCCGATCTTCACCAACGCGATCGGCGAGGACGACATGGAGCACACGCGGCAGACGCTTTTCGCCGCGGGAAATCTCACGCAGCCGTACCACTCGATCAACACGGACATCAACAAGCGCATCCGCTTCCTCCCCGAGGAAGGGTAGGTTCAGCGCGCGTCGCCGGGCGGTTTTTGCAAGTGGGGCGCGAGGTGGACGAGCAGCCGCCGCGTGCGCTCGAGCGCCGCGGCGCGCAGCGGGTGATAGTACGTGTCGAACATCTGCTCCTCCGGGATCATCGCCTCCGCGAGGTCGCCGAGCACCGGCACGCCGAGCGGTGCGTAGAGCGCGCGGAATTGCGCGGGCATCTGCTGCGCGACGGGCGTGTCGTATTCGGAGCGGTGGCAGATGTTTGGAAAAGTGGCGAGCACGCGGACGCGGTTCACCTTCGCCCATGCGCAAAATTCCGCGATCGCCGGGAACCCCGGCAGCGATGGCGGAAAGCCGTACGCGGGCACGAAGCACACCGCGGATCGGGTGGCAGATTGGGCGGGTCGTTTCGATTCCACCGCGCCGATCTGATCGCCGTGCGCGTTGATTTCCGCGAGCATGGTGCGGATGAATTCCGCCGAAGCCGCGTCCTGTTTCGGCGTTTGAAAAACGGCGCGCAGCCCGCTCCACAGACGGTCGCCGGGCGTCAGCAGTGCGAGCTTGAACTGCATCCTGAAACTCAGGCTGCGCACGTATTCCGGGTCGTGCCCGAGGAGGTAGCTGATGAGCATTTCATCGCTCGCTTCGCCGCTGAGATTTCCGGTGAGATATTGCTCGTACTCGAAGGCGAGCAGCACCGTGTCGCCGGGCCGGCACACCTGCCGCGTGAGGTGCAGGATCATCGCGGTGCCGAGCGATGCGTTCGTGCCGAAATTCACCGCGGGGACTCCCGTCGCGCGCTCGATTTCCTCCGCGCTGATCCCGTAAAGCGCGGACGAGCCGGCGATGACGAGCAGCTTCGGCTTCGTGATCGCGCGGGCGATTTTCAGCTTGGTTTCCACGATCTCATGCAGCCATGCCCACTGCTTCGTCGGTACGCCGAGTTGCAGGAAAAAGAGGCCGCCGTAAATCGCCGCGGCGAGCAGGAAGCCGAGGGCCAGACAGAGAAAAAATGAGCGGCGGATTTTCACGAGGCAGCGGCGGCGGCGTCAGAAATTGAAATAGATGAACGGGCTCGGCTGCGCGACGAAGTAGCTGCAGACGACGAGGAAAAGCAGCGCCCCGAGGATGAGCCCCGTCGCGGCATGGAATGCGAAGCGCAGGCGCGACGGTCGCCCGACCGGCTCCAGCGTCGGCACCGTCGCGCGGAGGAGTTGCTGCGTATTCGGCATGAGGAAAACGATCAGCAGCAGCGCGCCCATCCAGCGCATCCCCGGCTTGTAAAAATTCGGCGCGAGATTCGTTTCGGTGAAACGGAAGCCGAGCTTCTGCAGCAGCGGCCCCGGCGAGCGGTTCGGATCATTCACGCCGACGGGGATCGTGTAGCCGTTCAGGCCCACCATGCTCGCCACCACGCGTCCGGCTTGCGGCAACGTCTTCGCGCGGAAAAAGACCCACGCGTACAGCACCGCAATGAAGGTGACGATCACGCACGCGCCGCGGTAGCTCCAGTGCGTCCAGTGCCAGCCGCGCGCCTCGCGGAACCGCCGCCACCCGTGCGCGATCACGAGGTACGCGCCGTGCAGCGCGCCCCACACAAGGAACGTCCATCCCGCGCCGTGCCACAGCCCGCTCACGATCATCGTGATCAAAATATTGAGCAGGTGCCGCGCTTGGCCGCAGCGGTTTCCGCCGAGCGGAAAATAGAGATACTCGCGCAGGAAACGCTGCAGCGTGATGTGCCAGCGCCGCCAGAAATCGACGATGCTCGCGGCCTGGTAAGGCGAATCGAAATTGCACGGGAACTTCATCCCGAACATCCGCGCGAGGCCGATCGCCATGTCCGAGTAGCCGGAAAAATCGAAGTAGATCTGCATCGCGTACGCGAGCGTGCCGAGCCAGCCGTCGAACCACGTGATCGCCGCGCCGCGTTCCACCGCGCCATACACGGCATCGGCAAAGCGCGATGCCGGATCGGCGAGCAGCACTTTTTTATAAAGCCCGAGGAGAAACATCGCGATGCCCGCGCCCATGTCCTCGCGATTGGCCTTCAGTTGCTTGTGCGCGAATTGCGGGATGAGTTCCCAGTGCCGCACGATCGGGCCGGCGATGAGGTGCGGGAAAAAGACGACGAAAACCGCGTAATCGAGCAGCCGGTAGTGGAGCTTCGCGTCGCGATAGACATCCGCGAGATAGCCGATCTGCGTGAACGTGAAAAAGGAGATCGCGAGCGGCAGCATGATGTCCAGCCGCGCAAAGACTGGCCCGCCCGCGCGACCGAGGGCATCGAGGAGGAAGTTCGTGTACTTGTAGTAGCCGAGCAGCAGGAGATTGATCGTCACGCCCGCCGTGAGCGCCCACCGCGCCGCGCGCCGACCGCGCCACGCGGTGATGGCTTCCGCGGCGGCGAAATTGAAGCCGATCGAGAACAGCAGCAACGGCACGTATTCCACTTTCCACCAGCCGTAGAAAAACAGCGACACGAGCAGCAGCCACCATTTTCGAAAGACCTGCGCACGCGCCGGAATCGCAAAAAATCCCGCCACGGCGATGGGCAAAAAAACGAAGATGAACTGCCAGGAACTGAAGAGCATCAGGCCGCGCGCCGGCGAGGGAGCGATTCAATGCGGGTCGGGCCGCCGGTTTCAACCGGGAGATTCATCGCGGCGACGCTGACAAGGCGGCGCGCGTGGTGTCAAGGGGAGCGGGCAAGGGTTTCGTTGAGAGTTGACGTTATACGTTTGAAGTTGAGCCCCGCGCAGCGGATTCCGCCGGACCTGTGTTCGCATTCGGACGGCGCCTGCGGCGGGCTTAACTTCAAACGTCTAACTTCTAACTTCTAACTTTTAACGACAGGACTGGGACACTGCTCACGCAGCCCGTTCTTGCGCCGCGGCGGCGGGTGCGGAATGCTCCGCAACCTATGTGGAAAGGCCGCTTCAAAGAACAAACCGCCGCGCTGCTTGCGTCGTTCAGCGAGAGCATCAGCTTTGACTGGCGGCTGTGGCGGCACGACATCGAGGGCTCGATCGCGCACAGCGCGGCGCTGGAAAAGGCGGGGCTGATTTCCAAAAGAGAACGCGTGCAGATCGTCGCGGGTCTTGCGGAAATCGGCACGGAGATCGCGGCGGGGAAATTCAAGTTCAAGGTGGAACTCGAGGACATCCACATGAACATCGAGGCCGAGCTGACGAAGCGCATCGGCGACGCGGGGGCGAAGCTGCACACGGCGCGCTCGCGGAACGATCAGGTCGCGCTCGATCTCCGGCTTTACCTCCGCGACGAGGCGGACGCAATCGGCGAACTGCTGCGGAATCTGCAGCGCTCGCTCGTCGTTCTCGCGGAGCGGCATCGCGACATCATCATCCCCGGCTACACGCACCTTCAGCGGGCGCAGCCGGTGTTTTTCGCGCATCACCTGCTCGCGTACGTCGAGATGCTGGAGCGCGATCTCGGCCGAGTCGCGGATTGCCGCAAGCGCCTCAATGTCCTCCCGCTCGGCAGCGGCGCGATCGCGGGTTCGACGATCGTGCTCGACCGCCAGCTCGTCGCGAAGCTGCTCGGGTTTCCCGCCGTCACGCGAAACTCGATGGATGCCGTGAGCGATCGCGACTTCGCGGTGGAACTGCTCGCCGCGCTCGCGCTCGTGGCCGTGCATCTTTCGCGGCTGAGCGAGGACGTGATCCTCTGGGCGTCGAGCGAGTTTAAGTTCATCACGATCAGCGATGCATTCACGACGGGATCTTCGCTCATGCCGCAGAAGAAAAATCCCGACGTGGCCGAACTCACGCGCGGAAAAACCGGGCGCGTGATCGGCGATCTTGTCTCGCTGCTCACGACGCTGAAGGGCCTGCCGATGACGTACAATCGCGACATGCAGGAGGACAAGGAGCCCGTCTTCGACAGCGTGGACACCGTGAAGGCCGCGCTCGCCGTCTTCGCCGGGATGCTCGACGGCACGACGGTGAACGCCGCCGCGTGCGCCGCCGCCGTCGCGGACCCGATGCTCCTCGCGACCGATGTCGCCGACTATCTCGTGAACCGCGGCGTGCCGTTTCGCAGCGCGCATGAAGTCGTCGGCAAGGCCGTCGCGCTCTGCACTTCGCGCGGCTGCGATCTGCCGCAGCTCACGCTCGCAGACTGGCGCGCACTTTCGCCCGCTTTTGAAAAGGATGTGGCAAAATGCTTCGACCTGCGCGCTGCGATGGCCGCACGCAAAGGGATCGGCGCACCGTCGCCGCGCAATGTCGCCGCGCAGCTTGCGCGGTGGAAAAAATCACTCAGCTAGCCGCCATGGATCGTTTTCACCTTTTCATTCAAAGTGGCGAGGGTTGGACTGTCCTCTCCAGCGAGATGCAGTTCGCGAATCCGTACGTCGAGGTGTACCGCGCGACCGTGACTTCGCCGACGCGGCCTGAGCCGTTCACATGGACGGTCGTGCATCGCAAGGGCGCGGTGGTCGTCGCGCCGATGACGGCGGACGGGCGCTTCATCCTCGTGCGGCAGGAGCGCGTGCCGATCCGCGCGACGATCTGGGAATTTCCCGCGGGGCAAATCGACAACACCGCCGAGCCGGACGTGATCCGCGCCACGGGCCTGCGCGAGCTTTCCGAGGAGGCCGGCTACGAACTCGCGCCGGGCGGGGAAGTGATTTCGCTCGGGCATTTTTTCCCGAGCTCGGGATTCACGGATGAGCACAGCCATCTCGTCCTCGCGCGTCCGGTGGTCCCCGCTGCGGGCGGCGCGAAGCCGGACGAGGCGGAATCGATCACGGACTGCCGCGCATTTTCCGCGCAGGAAATCCGCGCGATGATCGCCTCGGGGGAAATCTGCGACGCGAATACGCTGTGCGCATTTGCAAGGATGGTGGCGCGTGGGTACGTCGCGTTTTCTTCTGACCCGCGTGAATTGCCCGACGGCTGAGGAAGCTGGATGGCGTGCATCGGGTAGGGTAGGCGTCGCGCCTGCCGCATTTCGCGTCCCGCGGAATGCACTCGGGCATCGAGAGAAGATCGTTCGCACCCGGTCATCCGCCGGGTGCCGCGCGGGACGCGCAGCACGGCAGGCGGGACGCCTACCCTACCCAATGCATACCATCCCGCTTACGACGGTTATTTTTTGCAGGACGACATCACGCGTCCGTGCGGCTGAGGATCCATGCGGCACCGCCGCAGGTCACGATCGCGCCGACGGCGAGGAAAAGCAGGTCGCCGGCGAAGAATGAGATGTCCGCGTTGCGCAGGTTCGCCATGCGGAAGGCTTCGCAAAAATGGGTGAGCGGGAAAATGTCCGACACGAGGCGCACGCCATCCGGCAGCCGCTCGATGGGTGCAAATGCGCCGGACAGCGGGAAGACGGGCAGCAGGTAAAACACGGCGAACTGAATCGCCTGCGTCTGCGTGTGGCAAAATGCGGAGATGAGCAACCCCGAGCCGAGCGAGCAGAGCAGGAAAAGCAGGCAGATGAGCCCGAGCATGAGCGGCTGGCGGAAATGCACGCCGAAATGAAAATACGCGACGGAGATCGTGACGCCGATGAGGAAGAGCGAGATGCCGAGGTAGGGCAGCACTTTTCCGATCACGATCTCCATCCGGCGCAGCGGCGTGACGATGAGCTGCGCGAGCGTGCCCGCTTCGCGTTCGCGCGCGATCGTGCAGGCCATGAGCGTGACGGTGAGCAACTGCAGGATGAGCCCGATGATGCCCGGAGTGACGTAATCAATGAAGCGCAGCCCCGGATTGTAGAGGATGTGCGCGTCGGTTTTCCACGGCTGGACGAGTTTTTGAAAAGCGGCCTTCAGTTTGCTCCGGTTCGCTTCCGGCTGGTTTTTTAGCACATCGAAAATCTCCGGCGGCAGTTCTTCGAGCAGCGGCTTCACGGTGAGTTCCTGCACATTTTCCTGGCTCTGAAATTCGCCGAGCGATTCGCGCAGGCGGCCCTCGAGTTCCTCGGCGGAGGTCGCATCGGTGCCGTCGAGGAAAAGCTGCAGCGGCATCGGGCTGCCCGCCTCGAGCGTGCTCGTCCAGTCCTTCGGGATCACGAGTGCGACGCTCACGCCGAGGCGCAGCAGATCGGGATTCGCGCCGGTGTCCTTGGCCGCCTTCCACGCGAAGGTCTTCTTTTTTCCGAGCAACTCCGCGAGCTTCGCCGTCTGCTCGGTGTGGTCGCGATCGATGATCATCGCGTGGACGCCGGTCAGCTCCGTGGCCTCGAACGCGTAGCCGAAGAGCAGCGTGAAAAACGGCGGCAGGATCACGATGAGCGCGAGGATGCGCTTGTCGCGCCACACGTGGAGAAATTCCTTCAGGGCCACGCTGGCGATGGCGTTCCAGATCGAGCGGATGGTCATGTTGCTCATACTGCGGTGCGGTCGAGAAGTTCGGTGTAGCCCTGCGACCAGGCCTTGAAGACGTCCTCCATGTCGGGCTCCACCCACGCGTGACCGATCCATTTCAGATCGGGGAAAGGCCACGCGCGCTGCCATTCGGCGAGCAGCGCCTCGGGCTCGGCGGCGTAGATGCGCGCGTGGCCGCTGCGCAGCGTGGCGTCGAGCACGCCGGGCGCGTCGCGCAGGGCGGCGAGCGCGGGCATCACGGGATCGATTTCGAGTTCGAGCAGCTTGGATTTGAACGATGCCTTCAGCTTGCGCGGCGTCTCCTTCACGAGCAGCCGGCCCTCGCGCACGAAGCCGACTTCCGTGCAGCGCTCCGCTTCATCCATGTAGTGCGTGGTGACGAAAATCGTCGTCCCGGCGGTGCCGAGTTCGTAGAGCAAATTCCAAAGCTGCTGCCGGTGCACGGGGTCGAGGCCGCTCGTCGGTTCATCGAGAAAAAGCAGCGGCGGCGAGTGGACGAGCGCGCACGCGAGCGCGAGGAGTTGCTTCATTCCGCCGGAGAGGCTGCCGGCCATTTCGTCGCGCTTGCCGATGAGATCCATCTGCGCGAGCAGCATCTGGATGCGCGGCTTCAGCATCACCGCCGGCACGCGAAAGGCGCCGCCGAAAAACTCGAGGTTCTCCGTCACGGTGAGGTCCGGGTAGAGGCTGAATTTTTGCGCCACGTAGCCGAACTTCGAGCGGATCCTGTAGCGGTCCGTCCACACATCGAGGCCGTCGATGAAGCCGTGCCCGGCGGTCGGCCGCGTGAGGCCGCAGAGCATGCGGATGGTCGTCGTTTTACCCGCGCCATTCGCACCGAGAAAACCGAAGATCTCCCCGCGGGGGATGGCCATCGTGAGGTCGTTCGCGGCGATGGTCGGGCCGTACGCCTTCCGCAGATTTTTCAATTCAATGATCGGGTCCGACATGGGCGCGCAGCTTTAGCAGGTCGGAATCAAACCGCAACATGGACGGAGACGCAGCGGGATCGCGGCGACGCGCGGAAGTTGGGCGGCGTCGGATTTTGAAATGCGAAGCCATGAAGCCATGAAGCGATCGCCCTCGCCCGTCTGCCTTCCTCCGCGTCCTGCCTCCTTGGTTTCCCAATCGGCCACCATCAGTTCCGCGGCGTTGACAACCGTCGCATACGTCCGCTACTCGGCGCTGCTGCGATCTTCAGCACAGTTCCACCGACCATGCGCATTCTTCAGTCTGTCTCGTTTCTCCTTCTCGCTGGAATCGCGATTTCGCAGGTGAAGGCGGACCCCGTCGCGGAGATCACGTCGTTCTCGAATTTCAAGGAAGTGGATCTGAAAAAGCTCGGGAAGGGCGAGGTGATCGCGGCGAGCGGGCCGATGATGAAATTCTCGCGCGGGCTCGAAGTGGAGTCGCTTTTCATTCTCGCGCTCCCCGTCGCAAAGGCGAACGACGCCCAGGCGAAATGGGACGGGATGAGGCATTCGGATCTGAAAGTGTACCAGCACGGCGATCTGCCGCGGCATCCGTCGGCGCAGGATTTTCAGCGCATCGCGTCCGCGCCGGGGAATTCTTCCGTGAACAAGTTTGTCGCCGCGACCGAGAAGCTGAGTTCCCAGCGCCCGGAGCTGCAGATGAGCGCGGCGGAGGCGAAGGGCGCGGGCAAATTTTCCGGCGGAGCGAAAGGCGCGATGCCGGCGGATGTGAGCGCCTTTTGGATCAATCTGCTGCACGGTCGCGCGAGTGCCTTCATGCAAAGCGGCCTCGCCGGACAGCCGGCGTACGCGGGCCGCGGCGGCGCGGCGCGGCCGGCGGATGAGGCGGCGGAACTCCTCCGCGAGCGCCCGGCGATCCGCAAACAATTCTCCGCGCTCGCGGCGACGATGACGGGCGGCGCGGGCGGCAGTCCCGCGCTTTTCTACGAGTTGTTCGATGTCGAGGGCCGCGCGGCACTTTCACTCGGCGCGACGTATTCGCGCGCGACCGGCGAGTCGATCCAGAGCGGCACGGTGCAGTTTTATTCCAGCGACGGGTTTTTCGTCCTGCTCAGCTTTTCGCAGATGTGGCCGGTGCAGATCGATGGGAAGGCGGCGACGCTGGTGTGGCGGACCGACCTGCTCTCCTCGAGCCAGCTCGGCGATCTCCGCGGCATCGAGCGCTCGGGCGCATCGGTCGCGATGCGCAAGGAGATTCAAAAAAACATCGCGGCGATGGTGAAGGATATTTCCTCGCAGCGCTGAGCAGCCCAATTCACTCTACCAAAAATCATGAAACCATCCTTCATCCTCACCGCGCTTTTCATCGGCTCAGTGCCGTCACTTTTCGCCGGCCAGCCCGTTAAGGAAGTCGTGGCGACCACGGCATCCGGCGGGACCATCAGCCAGGAATTCGAGGCGAACTACGGCGTGAGCGCCGCGGCGCGCAGCAATGTGAGTCCCACGCGGAATGCGAACGTCTCCGAGCAAAGCGCGCATGTGGAATACGTGCTCTCCTACGCGGTGCCGGAGCGGCCGATCATCCGCCTCGGCGCGGCGTACGACCGGTTCGATTTTGATCTGAAGGGCCGCGGGTTCATCCCGAGCGCGCTCCAGTCCGCGAATCTCGTCGTGGGGATCGATTTTAAAATCCACGATATCCTTCTCCGGATCGAAGCCGAGCCGGGCTTTTTCGGCGACGATCGCGGATTCAATTCGAGCGATTTCAACGTGCCCGTCGTGCTGGGCGGCTCGTACATCGTGAGCAAGGATTTCCAGTGGGTCGCCGGTCTTTATTTTAATCCGAACGCCTACCGTCCCGTGACCGGCGGCGCGGGCTTCCGCTGGCAGATGTCCGATCGCTGGGTCCTGAATGCGGTGCCGCCGAATCCGCGTCTCGAATACAGGGCGACGGACGACCTCACGCTCTACGCGGGCGGGCAGATCATCGTCTCGACTTTCCGCGTGAACAAAAACTTCGGCAGCAGCACGCCGGGCCGCAACTACCGCAATGCGCTCGTGGACTACACCGAAATCCGCGCGGGCACCGGAGCCTCGTGGAAGCTCGGCCGCAAGGGCGCGCTCGATCTCGAAGTCGGCTACATGCCGTACCGCGACTTCGATTTTCACAAAGTCGGGGACAACTACCAGACGAAGAGCGGCGCGATCTACGGGCAGGCGGGCATCAAGCTGAACTTTTAGCGCAAGGCGGGAGGAATGCGTCCCCGGTCGCGCTGGCGATCCGGCACGAGCGGCGATGACACGACGCGGATTTCTGCGAAGAGGCCATGTCCGGCGCCGTTCACTTTGCCTTGTGAATTCCGCTTCCCACGCCGCACGCGACTCCCCATCTTCCGCCGCTCATGTGGTTTCTCAAACCCCTTTTTAAAAAGCGCGACGAGCAGTTGCAGAGCGACGGCGACATCGTGAAGCCGTTCCTCGATCACCTCGAGGATCTGCGGTGGACGCTGATCAAAATGGTGTCCGTGCTCGCGGCGACGATGATGATCGCGTTTGCTTTTCGCACGACGCTCACGGCTGTGCTCGGCAAACCTCTCGATCTGGCGGTGCCGGGAGCCAAGCTCATGTTCATCGATCCGGTCGAATCGGTGACGCTGTCGTTCACGCTGGCTTTCTACGCAGGCATCGTCGTTTCGTTCCCGATTCTGTTCTACTTTCTGGCGGAGTTTCTCCTGCCCGCGCTGACGAGGAAGGAGAAGAAGTACGTGTTGCCAGCCGTCGGACTCGGTTTCGGGCTTTTTCTGCTGGGAGTGATGCTCTGCTATTTTTACGTGTTGCCACCCACCCTGCGGTGGCTGCATGGCGACGCCATGAAGCTGGGCATCAATCCCGCCTGGACCGGGAAAAACTACTACGGCTTTGTGACGCACATGAGCATCGCCGTGGGTCTCGTTTTTGAACTGCCGGTGGTGATGGTCACGCTCAGTGCCATCGGTCTCATCAGCTTTGCGTGGCTGAAAAGCATCAGGATTTACGGCTACGCCATTGCGCTCGTGCTCGCGGGCATCATTTCGCCGACGCCCGATCTCTTCATGCTCTTCATTTTCGCACTGCCGATCATGGCACTGTTCGAAGTGTGCATCTGGATCGTGTGGTTCCTGGAAAAGCGGCGCGCCAAATCCGAGGAAGCGATCGTGCCGCATGAGCAGCCGTACGTCCCGCCCGTCGAGGAAGACCACCACGGCTACCACGACGAGTACCACGATCACCCGGAACATCACGCGCCCGGCGAATACAACGGCGATCACCCCGAGGGCGACAGCCCCACGGGCCACGACGAGCCGCCGAAGCCGGACGAGCCACCGAAGCTCGACAAGCCGGACGAGCCGAAAGTCTAGCCCGCGGGCCTCCGCCCGATTCCGAGAGCAGGACAGCGTGCATCGGGTAGCGTAGGCGTCCCGCCTGCCGTGCTGCGCGTCTCGCGCAGCACTCGGCGGACATCCACTTGCGGCCCGTGCGCCAGCGATGTTCCCGTCTTTATTCCGCGGGACGGCATCGCAGGCGGGTGGCTCAATTTGAAGTCTTTGTCTTGCTCTTGCTCCTGCTCTCGTTGCCTCGGCTTTCGAGAGCAGGAGCAAGAGCAAGACAAAGAGAAAGAGTCGCCGGGCACTCAAACTGAACCACTACCCAAAATGTGCCGCCCTTTACCTCTGCCCAAACGCAGGCCATCCTCCGCGCGATGAAGTTCCTCTTCACCTGTCTTCCCATCTGGCTGCTCGCGTGCGTCGCGCTGGCGGTGAATTCGATGGACCAGGGCTTCCTCTGCCCGATCTGCGGCACGCATTGGGAGCAGCGCGTCGAGACCTCCGGCCACTCGCGCGGGCTGCGGCTCGATCTGCGGCAGCTCGGCGACGTCGTCGATCCGCCCACCCTGCCGCAGTGCACAAAATGCCGCTTCCCGCTTTTCAATGAACAGCTCCTCGAGCAGGCGCAGGATCCGGCGAAGGAAAAAGCCTTCAAGCGGCTGCGCACCTTCGTGCTCGGCGCGGATTTCCAGATGCTCGCCGCCAAAAATCCGTCCTACTTTGCCCTCGCGCTCGTGCAGGCGGTCATCGGCGACGAGCGGCATCCGACTCCGCACCGCTACCTCGCGCTCAGCTATCTGCGCGCCTCGTGGCAAGTCGAGGATCGCCCGGCGGCGTGCCGGCGGAGTTTGGAAAAGGCGCTCGAACATTACGTGGCCGCGCTCGACGAGACGGACGCCCAGGATCGCCGTCGCGGCGACCTCGCGCTGCTGTGCGGCGAGATCGAGCGGCGGTTGGAAAAATGGGACGAAGCCGAAAGCCGTTTCCGCGAACTGGAGTCGTCCGCATTGCTCCATGGCACGCCGCGCGCCGCCATCCCGGGCATCCAGCTCAAGCTGATCGCGCGGCGCGACTCCGCCCCGCACACGCTCGACGGCGGAGAGATCGCGGTGAAACGCCCGCCGCCCGAGCGCGAGGTGAAATTTGAAAATCCCGGACAGATTTCCATGGAGTCGAACCGCGCCGAAACGCCGGCCGCGATGACGCTCGAATTGCCGCCGCAAAATCCAATCTCCGAGCTGCCGCCGCCCACGCTCACCCTCGAGCCACGGCCCGGTCCCACGCTCGCACTCGGCTCGCCGGCGGACGCTGCCAGCGGGCTCGGGCTCGCACCGTCGCGGCCCGCAGTGGTGCCGGTGGAAAAATCCGCCGCTGGCGAAAAGCCGCCCGCGTCGGCGAAAGCTGCCGACATGGAATTGCCGTCCGTCCTTTTCGTCCTCCCCGAGCCCGCGCTCAATCTCCCCTCGGCGCCCTCCGCGACGCCGGAGGATGCGCTGCTGCCCGTCCTGCCTGCGAAATCCGCGGCCAGTCTTCCGCCCGCCTCTTCGCCGCTCGTGAAGTCCGCACACGTTCCCGCGAAAACCACGCCGCGCGCAAACTCGCCGGACGCCCTGCCGCCGACCGTGCTCCCGGTGAAGCTCAATCCCGCACCCGCGGCAAATCCGGACGACGGCGCAAAGACCGCGCCGCCCGCGAAGGCTCCGGCATTGCCGCCTGCCCCGCCCGTCAAGCCGACTCCTAATTTTTCCGACAACCCGGACTGATCATTCCCGACATGTCCGCACCATCGCTCAACCGCCGCACCTTCCTCCACGGACTCGGAGTCACGATGGCCGTTCCGTTTCTCGAGGCGATGCTCCCGCGCGGTGCCGCCGCCGCGACGACGAGCCGTGCGCCGATCCGCACCGCCTTCCTCTACGTGCCGAATGGCGTGAACATGGCGGACTGGACGCCCCCGCAGACCGGCGCCGATTTTCAACTGCCCTTCGCGCTCGAGCCGCTGCAGGCGCACAAGAACGACGTGCTCATCCTCAGCGGCCTCACGCAGGACAAGGGCCGCGCAAACGGCGACGGCGCGGGCGATCACGCGCGCGCGGCATCCTCGTGGCTCACCGGCGCGCAGCCGTTGAAAAATGAAGGCGCGCGGATTCGCGTCGGCGTCTCCGCGGATCAGGTGCTCGCGGATGCGATCGGAAGGCAGACGCGCTTCCCGAGCATCGAACTCGGCATCGAGCCCGCGCGGCAGGGCGGCAAGTGCGACAGCGGCTACGCGTGCGCGTACTCGAACAACATTTCGTGGCGCAGCGACACGACGCCGAGCGGCGCGGAGATCAATCCGCGGCTCGTCTTTGAGCGGCTCTTCGCGTCGGCAAATCCCAAGCTCGCGAAGGAGGGCGCGGGCCGCCGCGAACGCCAGCGCAGGAGCATCCTCGATTTTGTCCTCGAAGATGCGCGCACGCTGAGCGCGAAAGTCGGCGGCAGCGACCGGCAGAAGCTCGACGAGTACCTCACCGCCGTGCGCGAGATCGAGGAGCGTGTGGACGCCGCGCAACGCAGCGTCGCCTCCGTACAGCACGCGGGGCTGATCGACGCGTACGATGTCCCCGAGGCGATCCCCGAGAGCTACGAAGAGCACGCGCGGCTGATGCTCGACATGATCGCGCTCGCTTTTCAAACCGATAGCACGCGCGTGGCGACCTGCATGCTCGCGAATGAAGGCAGCAACCGCAGCTACCGGAATCTCAGCATCACGCGCGGCCACCACGAGCTTTCGCACCATCAGGGCAACGCGGAAAACCTCCGGCAGATCCGCGAGATCAATCGCTTCCACGTCCGCCAGTTCGCCTATCTGATCAGCAAGCTCAAGAGCATGCCCGAGGGCGACGGCACGGTGCTCGACAACACGGCGATCCTTTACGGTGCCGCGCTCGCCGACGGCAACCGCCACGAGCACGAAAATCTCCCGCTCGCGCTTGCGGGCCGCGCCGGTGGAAGCGTGATGACGGGCCGCCACCTCCGCTTCACTTCGGAAACGCCGATGTGCAATTTGCTGCTCACGATGCTGAACAATGCCGGCGCGAAAGTTCCGCGGCACGGCGACAGCACCGGCATGTTGCGCGACTTGGAAGGCTGACGCGCGATGCGTTCGCGCAGTCGCATGGAATCCACGCGCGGCCTGATCGCGTTTTTCGCACTGCTCATCTGCGCGCATTTTTCCGCAGCCGCAGAGCCGCCGCCGGATGTCGCAAAACTCGCCTCTCAGCTCTCCGCGACCGATCGCGAGGCGCGGCGCGAAGCGGGGCATCTCCTCGAAAAACTCGGACCGGCGGCGAAGGCCGCGCTGCCGGAATTGCTCAAGGCGATCGACGATCCGGACAAGCAGGTGTGGTCAAACGCGCTCAGCGCCATCGCCGCGATCGGCCCGCAGGCGGCGGACGCCATTCCGAAACTTGTGGAGGCATTCGACTCCCGAAAGGACTCCGATTCCCGCCAGCGCGACAAATCGCAGAAGCTCCTGCGCGCGGCCCATGCGCTCGCGTGCATCGGCGACGCCGCGCGCCCTGCGCTGATCGCGGCGCTGCGCGCGGATGACACGGGCCTGCGCCTCGGTGCGGCGAAAGCGCTCGGCGGGATCGCCGCGAAAAACGGCTCAGCGGGCGAGGCGATCCCGGCGCTGATTGAAAATCTCGGGCACGCCGACGAGGAGCTTCGCAACGAAATCATCGAGACGCTCGCACGGATCGGCAAAGACGCGGTCGTCCCACTTTCCCAATCGCTCGCGTGGCCGGACGCGCGGCTCCGCACCGGCTCTGCGCGCGCGCTTGCGGCGATCGGCGCGGCGGCGGCGGATGCGGGCCCGGCGCTGCTCGCGCAGTTGCAGGCGGAAAAGGAGAACGCCGTGCGCGCCGCGATCCTCACCGCCCTGCCGCGCGTCGGGCTGCCGCAGGAAAAAGTCGTGCCGCCGCTCGTGAATGCGCTCCGCCACGGCGACGCGGAAATCCAATCCGCCGCGCTCAACGGGCTGCTCACGATTCGGCCCGCGGAAAAAATCGTGGTGCCCGCGCTCACCGCATTGCTGCTGGATGCGCAGGCGGGCGTGCCGGAACGCGCGGCGCTCGCGCTCGGCCGCTTCGGCCCCGCGGCGCGCTCGGCGGTGCCAAAGCTGATCGCACTCGCCCCGAGCGGCGAAAATTTCCGCGCCGCGCTCACGGAGATCGGCGGGCCTGCGGTGGCCGGGCTGCTGCAGCAGGTGGAGAAAGTTCCGGCGGCATCGCTGAACCGCGAGCACTGGGTGATCCGGCTGCTCGCCGGCATCGGCGGCGCGGGAATCCCGGAGCTGACGAAGGCGCTCGATTCACCCGCCGCGCCGGTCCGCGTCGCCGCGCTCGGCGCGCTGAATGAACTCGGCGAGCAAGCGCGCGAAGTGCGCGCGCAAGTGCTCAAGCTCACGGCGGACTCCGATCCTTTTGTCCGCGCGACGGCGCTGAGCGCGCTCGTCTCGATGGCGACGGATGTCGGCGGCACCTTGAAAAAAGTGGAGGCCGCACTGCGCGATCCCGCGCCCGTGGTCCGGCTCGCGGGCGCGACGGCCGCGGCGGCGCTCGGGCAAACCGCACGCGGACTCGCGACGGCGCTCACGCCGCTGCTCGATGACGCGGATGCATCCGTCCGCGCTGCGGCGCTGCGGGCCGCGGGTGCGCTCGGCGGCGGAGATCCGGCGCTCATGCAACGACTCGTCGCGCGGCTCGATGATCCCGCCACTCGCAGCGCCGCGCTCGATGCGCTCGCGATGACCGGCGCGGACGCCGCGACTTCCGCGAAGCTGGTGCAACTTTACCCGAAATCTGCGAAGCCCGATCGACTCGCAATCCTCAGCGCACTCGGCGCATCGGGTTCGGAGGATTCCGCGGCGCTGATCGCGGGTGCGACGAAAGATGGCGATGCGGAGATCCGCGCCGCAGCGCTGCGTGCGGGAGTGAAGGCGCACGCGGCGGTGAAGGAATCCGTGGTGACCTTGAACGATGCGCTGCACGATCCGCAGGTCGCCGTGCGACGCACCGCGGCCGAGCTCCTCGGGCAAATCGGCGACAAGGAGACGGACAAAGTGGTGCCCGCGCTCGGCACGCTCGTGGCCATGCTGGCGAGCAGCGAGGACCGCGTGTTTGCGCTGGAGGCGCTGCGCTCCGTGCATGTGCGCGATCCTGCCGCGATCGCGCAGGCGCTCGCGATTCCCTCCGCCGAGGCGCGTGCGTGGGCGTGCGAGCGCGCGGCGAAGCTCGGCAAAAATGGCAGACCGCTCGTGGAAAAACTGACGCCGCTCCTTTCCGACGGAAACGACTACGTGCGCCGCGCCGCACGCAAGGCGATCGACCAGATCGGGCGCTGACCCGATTCGCTGATCCCGGTTGAGGTGTTTGGGAATTTTAAAAAACCGCCACGATTTCAGGTCTGCGAACCGGCGGCAAAAATCTCGACGAGGTCGGTGAGTTCCGTCATCAGGAACGAACCATGAAAAACAAACTGATTGCTGAATTCCTTGGGACCTTCTGGCTCGTCTTCGGCGGCTGCGGCAGCGCCGTGCTGGCGGCAAAATTCATCGCGGTGGAAGGCACCACTCCGTTCAACCTTGGCATCGGCCTCGTCGGTGTGGCGCTCGCCTTTGGCCTCACAGTGCTCACGATGGCCTACGCCATCGGGCACATCTCCGGCTGCCACCTGAATCCCGCGGTTTCCGTCGGCCTCTGCGTGGCCGGGCGGTTCAGCAAAGCGGAACTCTTGCCGTATGTCGTGGCGCAGGTGATTGGAGGCGCGGCGGGCGCGGCGGTGCTGTGGGTGATCGGCAGCGGACAGGCCGGCTTCAGCACTGTCGACGGCTTTGCAGCGAACGGTTTTGGCGCACATTCTCCCGGCCAATATTCCATGCAGGCTGCCTTGGTGGCGGAAACGGTGCTGACCTTCTTTTTTCTGATGATCATCCTGGGCTCCACGGACAAGCGTGCGCCGCAGGGCTTCGCGCCGCTCGCCATCGGCTTCGGGCTCACGCTCATCCATCTCATCGGCATCCCGGTCACGAATCTCTCCGTGAATCCTGCGCGCAGCACGGGCCCGGCGCTGTTCGTGGGCGGCTGGGCGCTGAAGCAGCTCTGGCTCTTCTGGCTCGCGCCCATCGTCGGCGCGGCGCTGGCCGGCGTGGCCTATCCGCTGATGGCCGGCAAGGCGGACGCGAAATAACCTCAACTTTGTTTCCAAGAGTGCCCCGGTGGAGATTTCCGCCGGGCGCTTTTTTTTCTAAGACACTGTGAAAAAAGTCTGAGCAAGATCTACGGAAGACACGAAAGAGCACGGAAAAGAGGCCGCTGCTTCCGTGTTCATCGGTGCCCTCCGTGGACATTTTTTCCCGACACGCTCGCCTGCAGGAATTTTTACACAGTCTCTCAGGCTTGCGGGTTGCGGTGTTCGAGCGCCGCGCCCGATTCGGAAAAGTCAGCCGTTACGCGAGGCCGAAGCGATCCAAGTTCATCACCTTGCTCCACGCGGCGACGAAGTCCTGGACGAACTTTTTCTCGCCATCGGCGCATCCATAGACTTCCGCGAGGGCGCGGAGGATGGAGTTCGATCCGAAGACGAGATCGGCGCGGGTGGCGGTCCATTTGGGCGCGCCGGTTTTGCGGTCGAGGCCGGCGAAGGCGTTCCCGCAGGGCGAGACCTGTTTCCACTCCGTGCCCATGTCGAGCAGGTTCACGAAGAAGTCATTCGTCAGCGCCTCGGGGCGCGTGGTGAAGACGCCGTCCTGCGCCGCGCTGGCATTCGTTTTCAACACGCGCAGGCCGCCGATGAGCACCGTCATTTCGGGCGCGGTGAGCGTCAGCAATTGCGCCTTGTCGATCAGCAGCACTTCAGCCGGGACGGCATATTTGCCTTTGAGGTAATTGCGGAATCCGTCCGCGATCGGTTCGAGCGCGGCGAAGGATTCCACATCGGTCTGCTCCTGCGAGGCGTCCATGCGGCCCGGCGTGAAAGGAACGGTCACGGTGTGCCCCGCATTTTTCGCCGCCTGCTCCACGCCCGCGCACCCGGCGAGAACGATCAGATCGGCGAGCGAAACTTTCCTGCCGCCGGACTGCGCGCCATTGAACGCACTCTGGATGCCCTCGAGCGTCTTGAGCACGTTCGCGAGTTGAGTAGGCTGATTGACTTCCCAATCCTTCTGCGGTGCGAGGCGAATGCGCGCACCGTTTGCGCCGCCGCGTTTGTCGGAGCCGCGGAAAGTGGACGCCGAGGCCCACGCGGTCGAAACAAGCTGCGAGACGGAAAGACCGGCAGCGAGAATTTTGCCTTTGAGCGCGGCGATGTCCTGCGCGTCGATCAGCGGGTGGTTCACCGCGGGAATGGGATCCTGCCAGAGGAGTTCCTCCGCGGGCACTTCCGGCCCGAGGTACCGCGGGCGCGGGCCCATGTCGCGGTGCGTGAGCTTGAACCAGGCGCGGGCAAATGCGTCTGCAAACTGATCCGGATTCGCGAGGAAGCGGCGTGAAATTTTCTCGTACGCAGGATCCACGCGCAGGGCGATGTCGGTCGTGAGCATGGACGGTGCGATTTGCTTCGCGCGGTCGTGCGCGTGCGGCACCGTGCCCGCGCCCGCGCCATTTTTCGGCGTCCACTGCTGCGCGCCGGCGGGGCTCTTCGTGAGTTCCCACTCGTGGCCGAAGAGGCTCTCAAAAAATCCGTTGCTCCACTTCGTCGGCGTCGTGGTCCAAGTGACTTCGAGCCCACTCGTAATCGTGTCGCCGCCCGCGCCGGTGCCGAAACTGTTTTTCCATCCGAAGCCCTGACTCTCCAGGCCCGCCGCTTCCGGCTCATGCGTCACATGCGAGGCGGGGGCGGCACCGTGGGTTTTGCCGAAAGTGTGACCGCCGGCGATCAGCGCCACGGTTTCCTCGTCGTTCATGGCCATGCGGCCGAAAGTGTCGCGGATGTCGCGCGCGGAGGCGGCGGGATCGGGCTTGCCGTCGGGACCTTCCGGATTCACGTAGATCAATCCCATCTGCACGGCGGCCAGCGGATTCTCCAAGTCACGCGAGTGCCGCACTTCGCTGTCATCGTCGGAGACGAGCACGCCGTGATTTTCCACGACTCCCGGCGAGCCGTGCGCGTAGCGAATGTCGCCGCCGAGCCACGTCGTCTCGCGGCCCCAGTACACATCGTGATCCGGCTCCCAAGTGTCCTCGCGGCCGCCGCCGAAACCGAACGTCTTGAAGCCCATCGTCTCCAGCGCGACGTTGCCCGTGAGAATCATCAGATCGGCCCAGGAAATTTTGCGGCCGTACTTTTGCTTGATCGGCCAGAGGAGCCTGCGCGCCTTGTCGAGGCTCACGTTGTCCGGCCAGCTATTCAGCGGTGCGAAGCGCTGCTGTCCGCGACCGCCGCCGCCGCGTCCGTCGCCGGTGCGGTACGTGCCCGCGCTGTGCCACGCCATGCGGATGAAGAGCGGGCCGTAGTGGCCAAAATCCGCCGGCCACCAGTCCTGCGAGTCCGTCATCAGCGCCGCGAGATCCTTCTTCACCGCCGCGAAGTCGAGGCTCTTGAATTCCTCCGCGTAGTTGAAT
Organism: Chthoniobacterales bacterium; assembly: GCA_038239865.1. Lineage (GTDB taxonomy): Bacteria > Verrucomicrobiota > Verrucomicrobiia > Chthoniobacterales > Chthoniobacteraceae > SXWH01. Next base: position 15,399 of record JBBSEI010000027.1, on the reverse strand, counting down.
GCGCCACCCATCGGATCGGACTTGGCGGAGTGCTGGTGGAGAAGTTCGACCTTCAACTGGTTCGGCCACCAGTCGCGGTTCGAGGTGCCGCCGCCAGCGGCATGATTGAAAGGGCATTTGGCTTCAGTGGACATGGTGTTTGGCGTGGTTCGTTTGCGGTAAATTCCGTGCGGGAGCGGCGAGTGTTCGGCATCGCTACGCTGGTGGTCAACTGCGGGCTGCGGAGAATTTACGTTTGTTGCATGCGGACCGAGGCCCCCGCTCCGGGTCGGAGAAAAGTGCGGGCGCATTTTACGGAGAAATCAAAAACTCCGCCTGGCGGGATCACCAGGCGGAGTCGTTGAAAACCGGACAGCGGGCGGCTACGCTGGCAGCTTGTAGCGGCCGGGCATGGCGACTTCTGGCACCGGCACTTTCGAGTTCCAGTCCAGCTTGTTCACGTCGATGGCCGACCACGTCTCGTTCGAGGCGACGACTTCGTCCCATGTGAGCGTCTTGCCGGTGTACGCGCTCATGCGGCCCATGATCGCGAGCAGCGAACTGTGCGCGAGCTGCTCGCCCATGTTCACCGGCTTGCCGACCTTGATGCTCTCGATGAGTTCCTTGTGCTCCTCGACATACATGAGGTTCTTCTCGCCGGGTGCGCCATTCACTCCGCCGTTTTTTTCGTACTGCCAGCGCTTGCCGTCGGTCGTGTCGAGGACGTGCAGCGGTTTGAATCCGCTGACCTGCCCGGTGCCGTTCGCGCCGATGATGTAGTCGCTGTTTTCATTCGAGCAGCCGCCCTGCTGGCGTGCGAAAATGAAACCACGTCCGCCATTCGGGAACTCGTACATGACGGCGAAGTGGTCATACACATTGCCAAACTCCGGCTCGATGCGCTGCTGCCGGCCGCCGAGCGCGGTGCATTTCACCGGCGGCACGTCCTTGAAAGCCCAGCTCATCTTATCCACCGAATGCACCGCCTGCTCGACGAGATGATCGCCGCTCAGCCACGTGTAGTAGAGCCAGTTGCGGAGCTGGTATTCGAGGTCCGTCCAGTCCGGCTGGCGCTCGTGCGGCGCCCACGGGCTGCTCGTGAGATAGGTGCCGTAGTACGCGCGCACGTCGCCGATGAAGCCCTCGTGCATCTTCGCCCACGTCGCGCGCTCGGCGAAATTATAGCGCCAGCAAAAGCCCGTCTGGATCGCCAGATTTTTTTCCTTCGCCTTTTTCACGGCTTCCATCGCGTGGCGGATCGCCGGTGCGTCCACGCCGAGCGGCTTTTCGCAGAAGACATGTTTGCCCGCGTTGATCGCTTTGTGCAAATGCGCCGGGCGAAAGCCGGGCGGCGTCGTGAGCAGCACGATGTCGATGTCCGTCGCGAGCACTTTGTCGATGGCGTCAAAGCCCGTGAACTTCTGATTGTCCGGCACCTTCACCTGATCGGGGCGCGAGGTGGAAATGTTCATGAAGCTCGACTCGAGCCGATCCACATGCACATCGCCCATCGCGGTGAGCACGACATTTGGGTCCGCATTCATCGAGTCCGTGAGCGCGCCCGAGCCGCGACCGCCACAGCCGACGATGCCGATCTTGATGGCCTTCGCCGCCTGCGCATTCACGATGTGCGGGAAGCCGCTCACGAGCGCGGCACCGGCGACGCCGGCAGCGCCACGGTGGAGAAAGGAACGACGGGTGAAGGGACGCGGAGTGGGGTTGGGATTCATGTCTGGTGATGAGTCGAATTTGGAAAACGCTAACGCGCCCGCGCATCGTGTCGAGGGCCGTGTGGCGGAGTGAAGAACCGCGCGAGGTGCGCGTGCTTTGGGAAAATCCGCGCAATGAGGCACAGCGAAAAGTTGCGCCGGATTTCACCAGCGCACGAGGCCCCATGGCTAGCGGTAGCGATGCGGCCAACTCGCAGAATCCATGTCGCAGGATTCGTCCCCGCTTCATTCCGTCAGAAAAAATGCAGGCAAAAAACATACTCGCCACGGCGGTGCCCGTGTTTTTCATTCCCCGTTCTCCCCTCGCATCCTCTGTGCGATGTGCGCTGCGCTGCGCGCCACTCCCACGGGATGCACCTTCAAACTCCCAGCCAACCCCAGCACGCATGAAAACCAGCGCATCCTCCCTCATCAGTTCCCCCGTGGCCCTCCTCGCCATCGCACTCGCGGGCTGGCTCGCCGGTGCGCCGGATGCCTCCGGCCAGGGCTGCATCGCCGTGCGCGGCGGCGGCCAGTGTGCGCTCGGCGGGATCGGCGATGATGGCCAGGGCTACCTGAAGCCGGGCGACTGGCAGCTCGCGCTAAATTACCGCTTTCTCCATTCCGAGCGCCATTTCATCGGCGACCAGGAGTTCACCATCCCCGCGCAGCGCGGTGCCCAGGCCATCAACGACTCCAGCTTCATCGACGTCTCCGTCATCTACGCCGTGAACTCCCGCTTCAGCGTCGGCCTCACGCTGCCCTTCAGCGAATCCGTCCGCTCGACGACTTACGAGCATGACAACGTCCACCGCCACGATACTTCCGCCGCCGGCCTCGGCGACATCCGCCTCACAGCATACTTCTGGCTGCTCGATCCGAAGACGCATCCGAAGGGCAACATCTCCCTCGGCATCGGCCCGAAATTTCCCACCGGCGACTACCGGGCGACGGACATCTTTTACACCATCCTCGGCCCGCGAGTCCTCGCCGTGGATCCTTCCATCCAGCCCGGCGACGGCGGCTTCGGCTTCTCCGCCGAATTCCAGGCATTCCTCCAAATCGCCCCTCGCTGGAGCGCCTACGCGCAAGCCTTCTACCTTTTCAATCCGCAGGACACCAATGGCGTCACGCTTCCCAGCGGCCCGGTCGGCGGCGTCCTCGGACCGGTGACCTCCATCGCCGACCAATACGGCGCGCGCCTCGGCGTCACCTTTGCCCTCCTCCCGAAGTACGGCCTCAGCCTCAGCCTCGGACCCCGCGTGGACGGCGTCCCGCCCGATGACGCCATCGGCAGCAGCAACGGCTTCCGCCGCCCCGGCTACGCGCTCTCGATCGAGCCCGGCCTCGCTTGGGCAAAAGGTCCCTGGAGCGCCTCCCTCACTGCACCCATCGCCGTGCATCGCGAACGCGTCCGCAGCAACGAGGACAAAAAAGTCTCCGCCCTCAGGAATACCTACAGCGTCGGCGACGCGGCATTCGCAGACTGGTTTCTCACGTTCAGCGTCTCGCGCCGCTTCTAGCACGGCGCGTTCGCTCCGGAATGGGCGTGTAAACTGGAGAGCAATTCCATCTCCGTATTAAAACCACGCATGCCCATCTTCACTCCGCCGCCCGGCTATCCTCGCATCAAGGTGGTGAGCAGTTTCGAGGAACTGGTCGCCACGCCTTTTCGCGATGGCATCAATGCGCTGTGCTGGGAACGCGTGCTCGCAGGGGATTTCGGCGAAGTGGTGGAGCGGCTCGCCGTGGGCGAGGGCATGACCACGCTCGACGATGCGCGGCTCATCGATCTCCCGCTGAGCGCCGCCGGCAGGATGGCCGCGGATTTTCTTCTCGAAGATCAGCGGCTGCTGCGCGCGCGCGGACTCGAGCCGGTGCTCGACTGCATCCACGGCTATCCACGCGATGAGGAGCCGGAGATCGTCCGCACGGATGTCTATTCGTGGCATGTGGATAGCGCGCCGGTGGAGGCGGACACGTGGCTCTGCACTTATCTCGGCGCGACGAGCGAGGGCTTGCGCAACGACGAGGCGCAGCGGCGCGTGGACCTCCCCGCGACGCGCGCGGAACTCCTCCGAGTCTTCGGCGGAAAGGACGACGCCGACTTTCGCGAATGGCTGCGGGAAAACTGCTACGACCTGCACTACGCCGCCGCGCCGCACACGCAGCCAATCTCCTTTGGCCTCGGCAATCTCTGGCGCATCGCCACGGAATGGCCGGGCAGTCCCGTGCCGCCGTGCATCCACCGCGCGCCGGAGACGCGGCCCGGCGACTCTGCGCGGCTGTTGTTGATTAGTTGAGAAAGGCGCGGTCGCTCGCGGCATCCGATCGCGACGTGAAGCGGGATGGCTTTCCGTGCGCCGTGCATTCGGCTGGCAATTCGCGGCGGCGTGACGGAGATCAGCTCATGTCCGCCGCCCTGCATCCTTTCAAAGCACTCGGAATCCCGCCGGAGATGATCCGGGGATTGGAGGAATTGGGCATCGTCACGCCGACGAAAGTGCAGGCCAAGGTGATCCCATTTCTGCTGAACGACGGCGGTGATCTCATCGCGCAAGCGCAGACCGGGACGGGCAAGACGGCTGCCTTTGGCCTTCCGCTGCTCGCGAAAATGGATCCTACTTTGCCCGAGATTCAGGGCCTCGTGATCGCACCCACGCGCGAACTGGCGAAGCAGATCGGCAAGCAGCTTTTTCGCTTCACGAAGTACACGGAAAAAATCTTCGTGGAGGTCGTGAGCGGCGGCGAAAACATCGACCGGCAGGTGATGGCGCTGCGCCGCCCGACGCACATCGTCGTGGCGACGCCGGGACGGCTCATCGACCTAATCGCGCGCAAGGCGCTCACCCTCGCATCGGTGCGGCATCTGGTGCTCGATGAAGCGGATGAAATGCTGAGCATGGGATTCAAAACGGAGCTCACGAAAATCCTCAGCCTCGCCTCGAATCGTGTGAGCACCTGGCTGTTCTCGGCCACTTTCCCCGAGGTGATCCACCACCTCATCCGCGGCTGCATGTCCCCGCAGGCGCACTCGATCCAGATCGATCAGACGCACGTGGTGAACCGCGACATCGATCACCGCTTCGCCATCTGCAAGCGCGACGCGAAGACCGCCTTCATCGCCGCTTTTCTCCAGCGGCAAAAAGACGGCCGCGGCCTGATTTTCTGCCGGACCAGGGAAGGTGCCGTCGCGCTCTGCGGCGAGCTGGCGGCGCTCGGGCTCTCGGTGGACGTGCTGCAGGGAGACCTCATGCAAAAGGAGCGGGACAAGGTGATGCGCGCCTTCAAAAAACAGCGGATCCAATTCATGGTGGCGACCGATGTCGCGGCGCGCGGGATTGATGTCGCGGGGCTGTCGTTTGTGATTCATCACACGCTCCCCGATCAGATCGCGTACTACACGCATCGGAGCGGGAGGACGGCGCGAGCTGGAAAGAAGGGCGTGTCCCTCGCGCTGATCGAAGCGAGCGAGAAACGGCAAATCACCGCGCTCGAAACGAAGCTGCGCGTGACCTTCACCGAGTACCGCGAGCCGCGCGGAAGGTAGTTATCGGACCGCCGCCGGTGATCGCTCGCTCAACTAAGGATTAGTCGGCGCGGCAATGTGAATAAAGTGCTTGGCACGGCTGGAGCGATGCCGCAGCCTGCCGCTGCAAGGTTATAAGTGCATGGATAACTCTGTCATCGAGACGCTTGGTTTAAACCCTTTCACGGGGCGACCGATGCTATCCCCGCTGGGTGGACGACGTAAAAATTGGCATCGTCCCAAGTTATCGCTAACAAACAACTCCAACTAATATGTCGAAGACTAACATCACCGTGCAGGAGCCCGCGGAAATCATGTGGGATAGCAGCAATGTCGTCCAATCTTTGCGGGACCTCAGGCTGAAGGTTGAGAACGAAGGCCAAAAGGCGATCAACTGGTATTGGGGCGCGAAATGGTGGAAGGCCAAATTATCGAGTGCGATTCAGTTCTTTGCCCTGGCGCTGACCGCGCTCGGGGGAATTGCCCCGATCATCATCCAAGTTTTGCGGGGAGCTACCGTGCCAATTCCGGTTACCTTTGATTCGGGAGCTATCGCCTCGCTTTGCATCGGCCTCGCGGCGGCGCTCCTTGGGTTGGACAAGGCGTTCGGCTTTTCCAGCGGATGGACTCGCTATGTGCTGACGGCAACTTCGATGACCAAGCTATTGCACGAATTTCGCATGGATTGGGTGGCACTAATCGCGGTGACGAATGACAACCCCACGACTGAGCAGCAGGCCGGATTGATTCAGCGTGCAAAGGAGTTCATCACGACCATCCAGGGAATGGTCCTCCAGGAAACGAAGGATTGGGCGACGGAGTTCCAGAGTAACATGGCGCAGATGGAGAAGGACCTGAAGAGTCAATTGGACGCGCTCAAGGCGGAGGTCGAGAAGAACGCCAAGGCCAAGGAGGAGACGGGCAAACCGGGCTCCGTCGAACTCACGCTCACGAACGCAGACCGGACGGACGGATTCCGTTTCGATGTCACCCTCGAGGGGCCATCTGGCAAATTTACCGACCCCGTTCTGAACTCGAAAGTGTGGACGCGGATCAACGTGGCGCCGGGTCAGCACAAGGTGACGATCGAAGCCAAGGCGCACGGCACTCCGGTGGTCACTTCGACGATCGTTGAGATCAAGTCGGGCGACACTGCGAAGACATCGATCGCGCTCGCGATCGCGTGAGCGGCGATTTGACTTCGCAGGGAGACTTCGCGTCGGAGCCTCCGTGCGATTGACTGAGGTCAGGAAATTGCGGGTTGGCGGCGAGGGGCGCATTCCACGGACCCTGTGCGTGTCGGGATTTCTCGCAAAACGGATAAGCTGGATTTGGCAGTTCGGATCGTTGCTGATACCTGCACCTCCGATTTTCCAAAACATGAACCGCCCTTCCCGCATCCCGACCGTGTCGATCCGCGCAATTTCCGCCGCCGTGCTTTTCGCCGCGGCCATCCCGTCCGCATCCGCGGCCGAGCCGCGTCCGTTGCGTGTCCTCTTCTTCGATCCGACGGCCGCGGAGCAGAGCAAGGCGGGCGTGCTGCGCGTCGCGATGGAGCAGCTCGGGCGGGATGCGATCTATTTCGACTACTTCACGCCGGCATCGGGGCTGAGCGAGAAAATGGCGGGGCTCTACGATGTGGCGATGGTGCTCGGCGGCGGCGATGCGCCCGCGCTTGCGCCGCTGAAGGCGAAGCAGCGCGTTGTGACGGTGAAGGACAGCGATGCGCCCGCGGCGATTCGTTCGACGATCCTTGCGACGGTGGACCCGGCGGCGAAGTCCGATTGGGAGAAATTTCTCGCGCAGCGCGAGCCGGAGGTGCGGGAGAAAAATCCGCTCGTCGCGAACTACGAGAAACGTCCGGAGGCGATCACGTATCAGCATCCGTTCAATGTGAAGGGCGCGATGGAGCGCACGCAGGTGCCGGCGGATTTGAAGCTGGAGCTTTACGCGAGCGATCCGGAAATCGGGAAGCCGATCGCCTTTGCATGGGACGCGCGGGGGCGGCTGTGGATCGCGGCGACGAGCGACTATCCGCATGGCGTGGTCGAGGGCGGCGAGGGGCACGACAAGATCATCATTTGCGAGGACACGAAGGGCACGGGGCGCGCGGACAAGTTCACGGTCTTCGCGGACAAATTGAATTTGCCGACCGGCCTCGTCTTCGCGCGCGGCGGCGTGATCGTCGCGCAGCCGCCGCAATTGCTTTTTCTGAAAGATACGAATGGCGACGACAAGGCGGACGTGCGCGAGGTGCTCATTGATGGCTGGGGCATCCGCGACACGCATGCGCAGGCGAGCAATCTGCACTTTGGCTACGACAACTGGCTCTACGGCTGCGTGGGATACTCGGGATTCAAGGGCACGGTCGGCGGGAAGCCGTTCGAGTTTGCGATGGGCACCTATCGCTTCAAGCCGGACGGCTCGGCGCTCGAGTTCCTGCATCAGTTCACGAACAACTCGTGGGGCCACGGCGCGAACGACGCGGGCGATCAGTTCGGCGGCACGGCGAATGGCGCACCGATTTTCTTCGGCGGCATCCCCGCGACGAGCTGGCCTGCGGGGACGCGCGGCATGACGGCGAAGAAGATCAACGCTGTCGAGCAGGCGCGCGCGATCACGCCAAACTACCGGCAGGTGGATGTCTTCGGCGCGGATGCGAACGGCGCGCACTGGGGTGGCTACACGGCGGCGGCGGGCTCGACTTTCATCTACTCATCGAAGCTGCCTGCGCGTTTCCAAGGCAAGGCGATGGTCTGCGAGCCGACGATGAAAATCATCAACCTCATGGACGTGCAGCCCGACGGCGCCGGCTGGAAGGCGCTCGACGCGATGCCCATTTTCGCGAGCAGCGATGAGTGGACTTCGCCGGTGTATTCCGAAGTCGGACCGGATGGCGCGGTGTGGGTCGCGGATTGGGAAAATTTCATCATCCAGCACAACCCCACGCCGAGCGTCGCGCGCGGCGGCTTCGAGGCGAAGACCGGCGCGGGCGGCGCGCATGAAAATGCGCTGCGCGATCACAACCGCGGCCGGATCTACCGCATCGTCGCAAAGGACACGCCTGCGGTGATGCCGAAGCCGCTCGCCGGTGCGACCGACGCCGAACTCCTCGCCGCCCTGAATTCCGACACGCAATACTGGCGACTGCTCGCGCAGCAGATGATCGTGGAGCGCGGAACACAGGCTTCCCAGCCTGTGCGGAAGACAGGCGTCCCGCCTGTCCCTGCAGCGGCAGACGGGACGTCCGCGGGCCGCACAGGCGGGACGCCTGTGATCCATTCTTCCGCGCTCCAGTCCGAAACCGCTCCCGCGCTGAAACAGATGGTGCTCGCGAATGACGGAGCCCCCGGCGCGATCCACGCGCTGTGGGCGCTGCAAGGCCTCGGCCAGCTCGATGCTGCGACGCACAAGGCCGCGCTGTTTGCAAAGGATGCGCGCCTCCGTCGCAACGCCATCCGCGCGCTCGGCAGCGACGCGGCGGCGCAGGAACTTTTCTTCGGCTCCGGCGTCGTGAGTGATCCCGATCTGCACACGCGACTCGCCGCGCTGGTGAAGCTCGGCGATTTCCCGAAGGGCACGCACATCTCCACGCTGGTCCGAAAACTCGCAACGGATCCCATCGTGAAGAACGACGAGTGGCTGAAGGAAGCATCGCGGATGCTCGCGAAAAAATTCGGCGCGTCCGGCTACAAGGAAGGCCCGAACCTCCTCCCGAACGCCGGACTCGAAGTGGTCGGCGCGGACGGATTTCCCGAGGGCTGGAAGCGCCGCGATTACAACAAGAACGACAGCACCAAGGCCGCCGAGTGGGAGGTGGTGAGTGGCGAGGGGAACGTCCACAGCGGCACGCACGCGCTGCGTTGCATCGTGCGCGACAAGACCAAGGGCAAGGATCGCGCCGACACGAGTTTCTTCGCCGAGGTGACGCTGAAGCCGAACACCGACTACCGGCTCAGCGGCTGGGTGAAGACGCACGCATTGCGCGGCGAGGCGAGCTTCAACGACCACGTCAACCGCGCGCAGACCGACAAGCTCTCGCGCGAAACGGACTGGCACGAGATCGAGGTGATCTACAACAGCGGCAAGTCCGCGAAGGCGAGCATCAACATCCTTTACGTCGGCATCGGAGACGCGCTTTACGACGACGTGAAACTCTGCGAACTCATCCCCGAGGAAGACTCCGCCGAGAAAGTCGCTGCCGGCGACATCAAGCGCGGGCAGGACATTTTCTGGAACCACCCGATCGCCGCGTGCAAAAACTGCCACATGCTCGGCGGAATCGGCAGCACCGTCGGCCCCGCGCTCGACGGCATCGCCGCGCGGCAGAACGCCGCCTACATCAAGGAGAGCCTGCTCGAGCCAAACAAGGTGCTCGCGAAGGGCTTTGAAAAACTCGGCATTTCGCCAATGCCGCCGATGGCGCTCATCCTTAAGCCGCAGGAGATCGCGGATGTGGAGGCGTTCCTCCAGACGCTCAAGCAACCGGCGAAATAGCGGCGTCAGTTCCCCGGGTTCACCATAGGCGCGATGATGCGCGACGGGTGCGCCGCGTCGTGCCAGATCGTGTTGATCGCGGGCTGCGTCAGCTTCATCCAGTCCACGGTTTGCGCGCCGCCGGTCTGGTTGTTCGGCTCGTAAAACGGTGCGCCGGTGCTGGCGATGGTGACGCGAATGCGGTGGCCGCGATTGAAGATGATGCTCGTGAAGCCGATGTGCCACGCGAGCTTCGCGGGTTCGCCGGGCGTGAGGAGGTGCTGGCGGTCGAAGCCGTCGCGGTAGCGCGCGCGCTGCGGGTAATCCATGAGCAGGATGCTGCGGCCATCGGGATATACGTCGGTCACGCGGAGGATGAAGTCGGTGTCCTTCGCGGTGGAGTTCACGAAAATTTCCGCGGTGACTTCGCCGGTCCACTCGACGGGATTTTTTAAAACGCCGGTCGTCCACGAGCGCACTTCACTCTGCTCCTCGAAGGGGCGCGCATCGCGTGCGCCGGGGAAGCCGGTGTAGGGGAGGCTCATCGGGTGCAGCGGATCGCTGACGTAGCTGGTGCCGCCCGCCGCCGCAGGCTGGAAGCCTGTGTTCCGTGGCACGGGGCCGCGTTGCGCGAGTCCGGGCGCGGGGATGCCTAGCGCGGGGTCGAGCGCGAGCTTGCCGTCGTCGTGCAAAAAATAGGACGTGCTCGCTGCGTGTGGCGGCCAGTCCTTTGCCTCGCGCCACACGTTGCCAGGCGCGTCCTTTTCGCCGACTGCGCCCATCACGTAGTAGCGCACGGTGGTGTCCTCCTCGATGCCGTTGTCCTCGCCTTTGAGGAAGTGGTTAAACCATTTCGTCATGTGCGCGTACACGTCGAACTGCGCGTTCTCCGGAAAAACGAGGTCGCCGATCTTGTTCGACTTCGGGTAGCCGCCGTGGAGCCACGGGCCGAGGATGAGCTGCTGTTTGCCACGCGAATTTTCGCCGCCGTGCTGCTGACGCCCGATGAAGCTCGCGACGCTGCCCTGTACCATGAAATCGAACCAGCTCCCGATGGTGAAGCATGGCACGTTCATTTTGTCGAAGTGCCGCGAGGCGTCCTCGTCGCGCCAGTAGTCGTCGTAGTCGGGATGCGTGTCCCATTCGCGCAGCAGCGCGTCGTTGTCCGCGATGTCGCGCGCGACGCTGCCGCCCTTGCTGAACCGCTGCGGCTTCGTCGCGCCGCCGATGCGGTAGCCTTCGTGGAAAAGGCTGAGGCCGGTGTCAGTCATGTATTGCGCGACGAGGTGCGGCGGCTGCGTGACGGCGAGATAGTTCTGCGCGTAGCCGGCCTGTGAGCCGCCGTAGGTGCCCACTTTTCCTGAACACCACGGCTGCGCGGCGAGCCATTCGCACACGTCGTAGCCGTCGCGCAGTTCGCCCCATTGCAGCGCGCGATAGCCGCGGTAAACGCCCTCGCTCTCGTGCGTGCCGCGGTAGTTCACGAGCGCGATGACGAAGCCGCCCTCGGCGAATTTCGCTGCCGCTTTTCGGGACCCTGCGCTCGAGATGTCCGCATACCGCTGCTCGAAAATCGCGGGCCACTTCTGATCCGGGCGATCACTTTTCGGAAAAAAGACGTGGGCCGAGAGCCGCTTGCCATCGCGCATCGGAATCATGAGGTGCTCCTCGCGCACGCTGCCGAAATCGATCGCGGGCGAACCGGCAGCCGGAGAGAAGATCGCGAGCGCGAAGAGAAGGAGGGCGGGGATGAGGATGCGACCATTCACGGAGGACAATGTACGCGTTCACGGACTGCGAGGCGAGCGGGTTTGCAGCGGCGGCGCGGGCCGCGAAACGACGCGAAGCGGGTTTCCTCCGGCCCGAGGCGCTAGTCCTGCTCAGCCTGGACGGTGCGACGCCCGGCTTCAGCAACAGTGCGACGAATGGCGGATGGACGAACACGGTGACGCGCGCGCTCACCGCGTGGGAGGAGACGAATCTGCTCGCCGGCCAGTTTTATCTGAATGCCCACACCGCCGCGAATGGCGGCGACGAAATCCGCGCCAATCTCGTGCAGGTGCCCCAACCCGCGGCGGGCCTACTCGCGCTTTCCGGCATCGCGATGGCGATCGCGGGTCGTCGGCGGCGAGTCTCGGTGGCCTGACGCCGAGGCGCGGTTGTTTTTCGCGGGTGCATGAGCCCATGGCGAACTTCGCCGCTGAGATGACAGTCGGCGCGCTCGACTTGGACGAGAGGGCCGGGTCGAGGCAACGCGCATAAATAGGCGCGGTCTGCCGAACATGGAATGGTCAATTTCGCGCCCGACTCCCCTCACCCGCACTCGCTCCCGCGCAGTGCCCGACGAGGCACGACTGATGGACATGCGGCGGAAGCCAATAACGCCGGCTACCGAGGCGCATCGCGCATCCTGCGCCGCGCAAACGCAGTAATCTTACATCGACCATCCTTAAAAAAATGCAGCCCTCTGCTGGACAAAAAGGTGGAGGCGAGGGGAGTTGAACCCGTGCGAGGCCCTACTAACACCACTCCTTGATGCGCTCCATCAGAGTAAAATGATTTTGCGCATCATTGAGTTCGGTTCGTTCGGGCGCAGTTTGTCACAAATTGTCACACGATTTTGAAGTCTTTCTCTCCCCGATTGTCTGCCGAAAAAGCGACTGCTTGCGGAGAGTAACACTCGAACACGAAGGCTTCGCAGAAAGGAAGTCTTGCCGTTAGAATCTTGTGGTCTCCAGCTTCTCCATGAATTCGTGAATGCGATTGCCGCCGGTTCTCGCGGGAAACAGATCCTGCACCGGGACTTTCAGCACCTCGGCGAGGTAGAGCAGCGTCTTGTCGTCAACGTAGGAGAGGCGGGCTTCGATCTTCGAGACGCCGCTGCGGCTCGTGTCGAAGCCGGCAATTTGGAGCTTCGCGGCGAGGGTGGACTGCGACCAGCCGAGGACGTAGCGCCGGCGGCGCACTTGCGGTCCGATGTTGTTTTTGTAGCGCATGGTCGTCCCCTTTCAGGCTTCCGCGGCAACGCGCTCGGTGGTCTCGAAGCTCACGCGCGGCGCGCTCGCGGTCTGGCACAGCTTGATGAGTTTGTTCGCATCGCCCTTCGCGAGGAGCGCCCTCGCCTCTTCGCGGAAGTCTTCGATGGGCTTGAACGTGATCGCCGGGACAAACAGTTTGCTGAACGCGCTGCCGGCCAGTTGCTTGATCTTCTCGATCACTTTGCCTTCGCCTTCGATCTTCGACTTCATCGTCGGCGCGGGAAAATTCACGCGGGCGACGCAGCCGTCCGTTCCCTCGACGGTCCAGCGCTGGCCTCCGCCGTCGGTCGGCGTGTGTTCGTCCTCGCGTTCGCGCGCGGCGTCCACGAGATCGGCTTTGAGTTCTTTCAGACGCTCGGTCTGTTCGGAGATTTTGCGGTCGAGGTTGACGGCTTCGGTGACAAGATTTTGGAGTTTTGTGGACATCGGAATGTATGGGTTTGAGTTGAGTTGATGCCGCACTCCCGCTGGCGCATTTGCTCCAGACGTTGCGCGGCGGGAGACCTCTACATGCGGTTTTTTGCCGGCCCGGTTTGCTCCGGGTCATTCTTTCTCCAGCGTTCTCGGAAGTGCCGCGGATGTCCTCCCACGCCCTGCGAAAAATTTTGACAGGTTCCGAAAAATGCCCGCCTCCCCAGTCGGCACCCGTGCGGGAGCAGGAACGTTCCATGTGCTCTCCTCTGGCGATGTGGTCATTGACCGCCCGTTGCGGGAAACGCCGCCTCCGGGCACAATCTCCGGAACAAGAAAGGACGACACCCATGCCAAAGACCGCCACACCACCCAGACCGAAAGCCGAGGAGTCCGATTCCCCGTGCGCCTCCACCGCCATCGCCGCGCTGCTCGCGCTCGCGATGCAGTTTCCACATCGTCAATTCAACAGCGCGGAGCTGTGCATCCTCTCGGGGATCGGCCGCACTGCCATGTCGCAGATCAAGAATGCGGAAGACACGCCGTTTTCGCTCGGCAAATGCACGCTTCGCCGCCTCGACGAATGGCTCGCCAAACACCCCGGTCACAAGCAGGAATAAAGGCTGCTTTTACCCCCGATAAACCATGCCAAAAGGAATCCGCAAAAGCATCACGATCCCCGGTCTGCTCGCCTCAACGGTGAAGCAGCGCTGCCGCGAGTTTGGACACGGCACCTTTCCGCCCTACGCGGTGGAGCTGGTCTGCTACGATCTCCGATCCTCCGCAAAACACACCATCACCCTCGAAATCGCGAACGACACACAGGCCGCCCAGGACGCCGTGGACCGGGAACTGGTCGTCCGTTACCGACCGGGCCAGCAACGCGAGGGACTGCTCGTAAAAATCGTCGAGCGGCTCAAGCACTTTCATGCAGTAGCCGAACGCAGCCGAAATGAATTGCCTCTGCCACCGCTAAGTGCCGTCGCCAAGCGAATGACATTCCCGCCGGAAATCTGCCAACTGGCTGACGGGCGCTGGCAGGAACTCGGCTATCAATCGCTGTCCGCCTACATCACCGGCCTGATTCGCTACGATCTGCTGGTGAGTGGGCCACACAAGAACACTACCGCAGACTGCCGGTCGAAGGTTCAGCGCGCCATTACTCGCAAGACTCTTTCAGCCCAGCGCAACGGACACCGGCGAAAGCTGCTCCTCGATCATCTCATCGAACGCGCACAAGGCCACCCGGTGAGCGACGACGAACTGGAAAGGATGAAAACGCAAATCGCGCACACACTCAGAAACGCTCTCAAACGGTGATCTTCCGTGGAGAGTCCACTCTGTTTCGGCACCGCAATGAGTGCCGTTCTGGTTGGGCAGGACAAAGAATCTCCGACGTGAATTGATAGAGACCCGCCGAGTGCGAGCGAGCACGGTCAAGGTGGAGCTGGCGCGAAGCGACGCACTACCTTGACGGCGCGCAGCGAGCAGTAAAATCGCGGGGCAGTTCACGTCCTTCGCTGGTGTGATGATATTGCCGATCGATCGAGATTCATTCGTCCGGTTTCTGTCGGGAATGATCAAACCGCGTCGCTCGATGCTGATCTGAATCACCCGCATTCACTTCGCGCATTGCCGGCTCGGCAACAAAGTTGGCGAGTCTGCGATGACTCAGGGCGCAGCGGCGCAGCGCGGAGCCTTGAGGAACTCGCAGTCTCGCTGCGTGGGCGGGGACGACATGAACTGTCGCGACCGCACTTCGGACGTGCGGTCGTGGCGGTTGATGTCGTCACGGCGGATTGCTGGGCCTTGCAGACCGGATACGCAGTCTTCTGTCCGCTCCCGATGGGGGCGCTCATTGATGTTAGTCATCTGCGGTTAGCGCGAGAAAAGAAAAATACAAATAGTCGTTGACTGCATGCGCGGGGAGTTCTATAAGAAGTTACGTTCATCACCAATGAGAGCCTATCACACCATATCCAAACATTCGCCAGCAACCACGTGGTTGCGTCGAATCGGTATGCTGTGCTCAGTCGCAGCCATCGGTTTCGGACAACCGAGTTGCGCGAATGAAGACCTTACCAAGGAGGCAAGCAGGTAGTTCACGATCTGACATAGAGATCATCGAAATTTCGAGAACCCTGCTCGCCCGAAAGGCCAGCAGGGTTCTTCGTTTCCGGGCGATTCACCACTTTTTTCAAACCGCGGCCCGACCGCCGCAAAATCCAAAGCAACCAAACTGATCGAACATCACATT
>JBBSEI010000026.1:0-48619 GCA_038239865.1 Chthoniobacterales bacterium | reverse complement strand
GAGAAAAATGAGGTGGCTGCGCTTGTGGGCGCATGGCTGGGGTATTTCAAAAAGCAGGCTGAGTTTATGAAGCGGCCCTGATGCTGTCCGGACATCGCGCGCTTCTGGCGCGCGCCAGGGAGAATCTGGCCCCTGACTAGCCGGGGAATGCATGCGCTGATCGGTTGCACAGCGGAGCGCGTCTTTTGGTAAGCACCTTGTCCGGTGCCCAGGCTGCGCTGAAGGGGTGGTATCTGCGCTGCTAGACGTTGAAGCGAAACTCCACCACGTCGCCGTCCTTCATCACGTATTCTTTGCCTTCGATGCGCAGCTTGCCGGCCTCGCGCGCCTTGGCAAAGGAGCCGAGCGCCACGAGGTCCTCATAGTTCGTCACCTCTGCCGCGATGAAGCCGCGTTCGAAATCGGTGTGGATCACTCCGGCGGCGGCGGGCGCCTTGTCGCCGGCGCGGATGGTCCAGGCGCGCGTCTCCTGCTCGCCGGTGGTGAGGTAGGTGCGCAGGCCGAGGAGGTGATAGACGGCGCGGATGAGTTCGCTCACGCCGCTCGATTTCGCGCCGACGCCTGTGAGGTATTCGGCGGCTTCCATCTCACTCAGTTCGCCGAGTTCGCTCTCGATCTGCGCGGAGATCACGATCGCTTCGGTGCCGAAATGCGTCGCGGCATACGCGCGCACGGCCTCGACGAAGGGCTTCGCCACGCAGTCGCGTCCCTCGGCGAGCGCGCCGAGATCCGCCTCGGCCACGTTGCACGCGAAGATGGTCGGCTTTCCTGAAAGGAGGAAAAATTCACGCATCAGTTTTTTCTCGTCGTCGGAAAGTTCGAGCGTCGTCGCAGGTTTGCCGGCGTCGAGATGCGGCTGCAGCTTTTCGCAGAGCAGGACTTCGGCCTTCGCGATCTTGTCGCCGCCGCGCGCGGCCTTCGTCTGGCGATCCTTGCGCTTTTCCACGGCGGCGAGGTCGGCGAGGATCAGTTCGGTGTTGATCACCTCGATGTCGCGCACCGGATCCACGGTGCCGGAGACGTGATGGATGTCCGCATCCTCGAAGCAGCGCACGACCTGCACGATGGCGTTCACCTCGCGGATGACGCTGAGAAACTTGTTGCCGAGCCCTTCACCCGACGCCGCGCCCTTCACGAGACCGGCAATGTCCACGAACTCAATCGCCGCCGGCACGAGTTTCTTGCTGCCGCTGATTTTGCTCAGCACCTCGAGCCGCGCATCCGGCACGATCACCACGCCGACATTCGGGTCGATCGTGCAGAATGGGTAGTTCGCCGCCTGCGCCTTGCGGGTGCGGGTGACGGCGTTGAAGAGGGTGGATTTGCCGACGTTGGGAAGTCCGACGATGCCTGCGCTGAGCATGATGTTTTTTTCTTGGAAAAGTGGGCGCGCAGTCCAGCGGAGAGCTGCGCCGGGAGCAAGGGTGGATCTCGGCGCGAATGCGATGCCCTCGAAAAACCGGCTTCCCTCCGCTGTGCGCAGAGGCTTCATTTCCCGCACCATGAAAACGATTCTCTCCCTCGTCGCTCTCGCCAGTCTCGGCACCTCCGTCTTCGCCGCCAAGGAAGGCTGGCTGGACGATCTCGAAAAGGCGAAGGCGCAGGCCAAGGCGGAGAACAAAAAAATCCTGCTCGATTTCACCGGCTCCGACTGGTGCGGGTGGTGCAAAAAACTCGATGCCGAGGTCTTCAGTCAGCAGGAATTCAAGGACTACGCGGCGAAGAAACTCGTGCTCGTCGAGGTGGACTTCCCGCATGGCTTCAAGCTCTCGGACGCGACGAAAAAGCAGAACGACGAGCTGGCGAAAAAATTTCAGATTCGCGGCTATCCGACGATCATCGTGACGTCGGCAAGTGGGGCCAAAAAGGGCGAACTCGGCTACGTGGAGGGCGGCCCGAAGGCGTTCATCAAGGCACTCGAAAAGGCGAAGTAGCCTGGGGTGTCGCGTTTGCGGTCGCCTTCCGAAAGGTCGCGTCTGGCTCCAAGTCGAATGAAAAATTGAGGACCCCGCCGGGGGGCAAAAGCTCCGTCGCCGCCAGCGAACGAGCTACGCTCTTTGCTGACGCCTGCGCCGAAATCCGATCGCGGCAAATCCGAGACTGAGCATCACCATCGTGGTCGGTTCGGGCACCACCTCGACGAGGACATCATCCACCAATGTCGCCCAGTTGTTGTTTCTAGCGCTGATCACCAAGTCTGTTGAGGCGCCAGTGGCCGGGAGATTCGTGGCGACAATTTGGAACCAATCGGTCTGTCCCTTCACAACGTAAACTTGAGAACCGGGTGAGGTCTCGGTGAGATTTGAATTCGTGAGAGACACCGGATTCCCATTCCACGTCAGCGAGAATGCGTTGAAGGTATTTGAAGGATCCTGAATCGGATTCGAAACCCACAGACTGACATTGTATAATGTGGACGCGGTCGTGACGGCTGGATTTGAAATCCGCGCAAAACTCGTGTCAGGGGCACCGTTATCGGAGATGAACGCGGCTGACTTCGAAGAGCCAGCATGTGGTACCTGCGCATACTGGTTTGGTGAACCCGTGTAAATCGAAACCGTAGTTCCTTGATAGCCCGCAAATGGCGGATTGAGAGGGTCAACAGGGTCTTGCGTGACGGTCCAACCGTTGAAATCCGGGCTATCCTCAAACCCGCCATTCACAATCGCCCCTTCGGTCGGGCAAAGCGCCAGCATCATCATGCTGGAAATCGTTGCCAAAACGCGGCGCACGCGGAAGGTAGGGGAGTTTTTCTTAAAGTGTTCCTTTTTTATCACTGCTTTCGAGGTGTGTAAAGTGGAATTCCCCCGGCTGAATGTAACAATCCTGTGTTGGAGGAACCTGTAAAACCCGCAGGTGGACGTTGACCGAGAGAGGTGATTTATTTGGATTAAGCTACGAGGCTATAACGGTTTGCGGATGATCGGAGGTATTGTCCGCGGGTTCACACTGTCGCTGACGGTACGCAGCCATCGGGCTGAAGCAACGCATTCGTCGGGAAAAACGCAAGGAAATTTTTATCGGTTTTCAAGAGATTTGGGGAGATCAACGGGAACGAATTTCGAGATGGGATTATCGGAGCAAGATTGAGGCCACTTTTCCTCGCGGCAGGAGGTGTGGCGCTAAGCCGGTTTGCCGTGTGTGCACGCGAGGTCCCGGGCGGGGTCGATTTTCCACCGCGACGCGATCTCGATCAACTCGTCGTTCAGTGGCCAGCGGTCCGGGAGAGGATCGCCGAGGTGCGCGGGATTGCCGCCTTTCAGTTCCATGCAGCCTTTGTTGTTTCCGATTTCAGCGATGCGCGAGATCTCGTCCGCACTCAGCGTGACTTCCGGCAATGCCGCGAGCTCGTCGATTTTTTGCTCCAGCGTTTTTGGCGTGATTCCGTTCGTCTGGGCGACTTCCTGCATGAGCGTGGGGATCACGCTTTTCACCGGGGCCTGGCTCAGATTCCACGCGCATGAAAGTTGGAGCATGGTGAGCCCGTGCTTTTCCGCGATGGGCCGCATGGCTTCGATTTTGGCGGCATCCGCATCGACCCAGCCGTCGGGTCGAAATGTGCGGTGGTCGCGCGGGCCGAACGTGTGGCCGGGCTTCACGTCATCGTGGAAAAGTCCGCCGTAGTCCACGACTCGCGTGATGAGGTTGATGTCGTGCTTGAGCGCGGCCGGGAGCGCCATGTGGCCAGGCCACGGCTCGAGCGGATTCAGGATGATCATCGCCCAGTCGAGCAGCGGAGCGAAACGCTCGAAGCACAGCAGCAGATCGAGCGTGAAGCCATTGGCCGGCCCCGGTGCCACGCCGAGCAGGCCGGTCAATTTTTCTTCCTGCATGCGAGCCATCGCGGTCCACACCGCGTCGGCGGAATATCCGATGCTGTCGGGATTATGCAGCATCAGGCAGTCGAAACGATCCGTCTTGCATCGAGTCAGCGCACGCTCCGTGGCCATGCGCACATATTCGGAAAAATCCCGCGGCTGGCGGAGTCGCGGATCGGTGAAACGCGGGAAGCCCTTTTGCCCGTCGCGCGGCGTCCCGTAAAAATCGTGCCCGATCATCCCGACGAGACAATAGCTGTCACGCGGAACTCCCGCCAGCGCGCGGCCCATGGCTTCATCCGCCGCGCCATTGCCGTACACGTCCGCGGTCATGAAGGTGCGGATTCCTTTTTCATAGGCGCGGAGGATGCATGCGTCGTAGCGGGCTTCGTCGAGGGCTTCGCCGAAGTGCATGTATCGGCCGCCATTCCAAGTGCCGTAGGCTGTGCGTGTGAGGTTCATAAAAATCGAGGGCTTCACTTAATCGCCACGCCGCGGTGCGCAAACTCCGAATTTGTCCGAAGGTCAACCGCGCTTGGCCTCCGCATTCACGTCCCGCCGCGGACTACGCTGTGAGTTCCGCAAAGAAAAGCCGTCCTGCCCCGGTCTGCCGCACGGAACTGATCGACACGCGCACGCTTTTCCCGACTTGGGCGCGGCTGTTGTTCACCACGATCATCGTGCCGTCCGCGAGGTAGCCGATCGCCTGGTGCGGCTCGCGGCCTTCCTTCGTGAGCGTGAGCGTGATTTCATCCCCGGCGGAGACGACGGGGCGCAGCGCCTTGTTGAGATCGTTCAAATTCAGCGCCGTGATCCCCTGCAGGCGCGCGATGCTGCACAGGTTTCCATCGTTCGAGAGCAGTTGCGCGCTCAGCATTTTCGCGAGCTGGATGAGCTTTGAATCCACGGCAGCAAAGGGATCCACGGGCACTTCGTGGATGGTCACGGTGAGCGCCGGGTCGCGCTGGAGTTCCTGGAGTTTTGCGAGCGCGAGGCGACCCTTTTCGCGTCGCACGGGATCGTGCGAATCGGCGAGCGTCTGCAATTCCTCGAGGATGAAACGCGGCACGATGAGCGAGCGGGAGATGAAGCCGGTGGCGACGAGTTCAGCGAGGCGGCCATCGATGATGATGTTCGAGTCCACGAGCAGCGGCATGTCCGTCGGGCTCTGGTCGCGAAAGCGGATGTACGGGATGATGAGCGCGAATTCGTCGCGATTACTGCGCATTGCGAGCATCATGCCGACGTACCCGAGCGTGGCGTAAATCGTGAGACTGATCAGCCACTGCACATCCGCCGGCGTCCGATAGAGCAGGCCTGAGGCAAGGAGCAGCCGCGAAGACACGAGCCCGAGCAGCAGACCAAATGTGGCCGAGGAAAACATCCGCAGCGAAAAACCCTTCAGCAGCCGATCCGCCAGCACGATGCACAATCCGAAAGCCACCCCCGCGCAAATCCCGAGTTTCGGCAGCCCCCAGATGCTGTTGCCGATTTCCGATCCGAGGAAACCGGTGAACACGATGAAGAGCGCCCGGAGAAGTGTGATGGTGGGCGCTGAGTTCATGGAGGTGCGCTGAAGGTGGCCCCACAGCAGCCAGCACGCCACATCGGAGTGCGTGAAATGCGTGTTACCGGCCGCCGCTATTTATTCTTGTACCACAGCACGCCGTGCTCCCGGAGATTGCGGACCAGCGCCTTGAGATTGTCTGCCGTCTCCTTGTCCGCGAGCAGCATCCCGAGCGCGCCCCTGCCGGTATTCGCCTTGTTGAACATCGCCTTGGCGGAGTCCAGCGTCTTGTCAGCGGAGTTCGCGGCGGTCTTGATCGCCGCAAGCGTGGATTTCAATTCAACAGCCGCGGCGTCGATTTTCGCGATGGGCGCCTTCACCGCCGTCGCCGTGTCCTTGAACGCATCCACCGCCTCCTTCGCTTTCGCGATCACTTCGTCGATGCCCTTTCCGCTGGTCTTCAATCCCGCGGTGAATTCCCCCAGCGAAGTCAGCGTGTCGTCGATGGACTTCAGATTTTTGTCGGCGAGCACGCGATCGCGGATGTCCTTGATCGGCGCCTCCAGTTCTTGCAGGCGCTTCTTCAGTTCGTCCATCACGTCGCCGCCTTTTTGCGTAAGGTCGCCGATTCCCTCGAGCCTCTTGCCCACCACCTTTTCCCCATCGGTGAAAAGGTCGTTCATGTCCGGATTCGAGGGCGGATTGATGCTCACGAAAGCGTCACCCAGAAATCCCGACGAACTGATCAAAAACGTCGAGCCATGCGGAATCTTCACGCCGTCCTTGAGCTTGAGCTGCACCTCCACCGCATAGCGCCCCTCGATCAATTCCGGCGCATCCGCCGTGAAGCCAACCCGCGCGCCGGCCATGTACACATCCGCGCCCTTGAGCAGTCCGCTCGCGTTAGGAAACTCCGCGGCGATGTTGTAATACTTCTTCAGCCCCTGGCTCAGCTTCCCGAATTTGATCGCCATGAACGCGATCACGCCCAGCCCGATCAGCATGAAGATGCCCACTTTCCATTCGATGCCGCGCGAGTCGTTGGTCATTGCAAATTAGTCGGATTCGCCGCTGCGACCTTCGATGAAATCGGTCATCACCGGATCGGTGGATGCATTGAGCTCCTCGATCGTGCCGTTAAAATGCACACGCCCCTCGTGGAGGAGCGCCACGCGATCCGCGCAGTGAAAGGCCGTCTTCATGTCGTGAGTGACGACGATGGAAGTGACGCCGAGCTTGCGCTGCAAGCGCCGAATCATGTGGTTGATGCTGTCGCTCGTGATCGGGTCGAGGCCGGTCGTCGGCTCATCGTAAAGCACGCTGCGCGGCCGCCCCACGATCGTGCGCGCGAGGCCCACGCGCTTGCGCATCCCGCCGGAGAGATCGGCCGGCATCTTGTGCTGCTCGCCGCCGAGTCCCACCATCTCGAGCGCCTCGGCGATGCGCGCATCGATTTCATTTTCATCGCGGATGCCCTGCTCGCGCAGCGGGAATGCGAGATTCGCCTCCACGCTCATCGAGTCGAAAAGCGCGGCGCTCTGAAAGAGCATCCCCACTTTCCGGCGTACCGCGGTGAGCTTTCTTTCCGGCAGTCCCGAGATGTCCTCGCCGTCCACGAGCACCTGGCCGGAGTCCGGCTTCAGCAGGCCGATGAGGTGCTTGAGGATCACGCTTTTCCCGCAGCCGGAACGGCCGAGCACCACGAGCGTCTTGCCCTCCTCCATGGAAAGATCCACTTCGTGCAGCACCTGCCGCCCGTCGAAGCTCTTCGAGAGTTTGCGCACTTCGATCATCGGCCGGAGGGGAAAATGATGTTCAGCCCGAACGTGAGGATCAGATTCATGCCGAGGATCGCGAGCGACGAGATGACCACCGCACGCGTCGGTGCGCGGCCCACGCCCTCCGCGCCATTTGAAGTCTGCAGCCCCTCGTGGCAGCTCACGCAGACGATGATCACGCCGAAGACAAACCCCTTGATCAGCGCGATCGCGACGTCGCTGGCGTGCGTGTAAAAAATCAGATTCCGCATGAACGGAGCCTCCGCGATGCCGAGCATCGGCACCGCGACGAGATACGCGGCGACGATGCCAAAGGCGCACGCCTCGGCGACGAGCAGCGGCATGGAAACCATGACCGCCACGGAGCGCGGGACCACGAGGTAGTCGATGGGATGCACTCCGAGCGAACGCAACGCATCGATCTGCTCGGTCACTTTCATCGTGCCGATCTCCGCCGCGATCGCGGCCCCCACGCGGCCCGAGACCATGAGCGCACTCAGCGTCGGGCCCAATTCGCGGAAAAGCGCGAGCGATGCGACCGAGCCGACCGCCGAATCCATGCCGAAGCGGTGAAATTGAAAATAGATCTGCGCGGCAAACACCGCGCCCGTGAATGCGCCCGTCACCGCCACGACGATCTGCGAGCGCGCGCCGATTTCGAGGATTTGCTGCAAGACCAGCCGCCAGCGCACCGGCGCCACAAACATCGCGGTGACGGCCTCCGCGGCCAGTATGCCAAGCTCGCCGAGATACGTCAGCGCCCCGAGTGTCGTGCGACCGATGGCGGTGATCATGCGCGCGCGTGGTGAGACCTTTTTCTCATCCCCATCGATGCGTCGTTCGCGTCGCGCAGCGAGACTCCGGCTGGCAAAGCGGCCACCTAGGCGGGCAGGCGGATCGGCTGCGTCCGCGTCTTCTTCGGGTTCATCTCCGGCGGCAGCGTGCCCACGAATTTCGCATCCAGCCCCAGCTTCGCAAAGATGCCCTTGATTTCCTGCACCGAGATCGACGGATGATCGAATTCCAGATAAATGATGTCGTGGTTGCTATCCACTTTGTAGTGGAGGCTCGGGAGCGCCTCGAGCTCGTGGTCGAGTTCCAGGATCTTTTCCAAGTTGCGGATGCCGGCGGCGTAAACCTCAAGTTCAATCATAATGCGAGGGCGTTGGGTTGGCCAAAGATAGGCTCCCGCCCGGGGCTGGCAAAGGAAATTGCTGCGCCGCAGAGCGCGATCAGAGCGTCGTCTCTCCCTCGAAAACAAAATCCGCCGGCCCCGTCAGCGTCACATTCTTCCAGCCCTCTCCGTCCGCCTCGAAGCCGACCTGCAATGTGTCCCCTCCGCGGACGCGCACCGCCACCGGCGACGTCGCGCCCGTGAGCCGCGCAAAGATCAGCGCCGCCGCCGTGACGCCCGTGCCGCACGCCAGCGTCTCACCTTCCACGCCGCGCTCGTACGTCCGGATCTCGATCGCACCATCCGCGAGCTTGCCGGCAAAATTCGCATTCGTCCCCTTCGGCGCAAAGTGCGCGTGGTACCGCAGCGCCGCGCCGAGCCGCACGATGTCCGTCTTTTGCAAATCCGCCACGAACACCACCGCATGCGGCACGCCCGTGTTCAGAAAATGCACGGTGAGTTTTTCATCCGCCGCCGTGAGTTCCGCGCCGGGCGCCAGCGAATGCGGCGCAGACATCGCGAGCTGCACCTCATCGCCGAGCAGCCGCGCGCCGATCACGCCCGCCTGCGTTTCAAAAGTGATCGCGCCCGTCTTCCCGCCGAGGCGGCTCGCGAAGCGCGCAAAGCACCGCGCGCCATTCCCGCACATGTCCGCCTCGCCGCCATCGGCATTGTAGTAGCGCATCCGAAAATCCGCGCCGTCCTGCGCCGGCTCCACCGCGAGCAGCCCGTCCGCGCCCACGCCGCGATGCCGGTCGCACAGCCGCGCGATCGCCGCCTTGTCGAGGCGATGGCTCAGATCGCGATTGTCGAGCATGACGAAGTCATTCCCCGCTCCATTCATCTTGGTAAAGTGCAGTGTCGGCATTGGAAACCGAGAGATACGCGAAGCGCGCGCGAAGTCAAAGTGCAGCGCGCGTGTGCCTCACCGCCACGTCCGGCGCCGCAGGAAAATATCGAGCGGCAGCAGTGCGAGCGCGGCCATGAGAAACCAGTTCGTCAATTCCCGCCGCCGCCTCGCGTGTCCGGCACGCGCGAAAATTTCCCCGGCCTTCGGATCGAATTTCCCATTCCCGGCCCGCGCGATTTCGCGGAGCAGCGCCTCATTCGATCCGCTCGTGAGAAATTCCGCCGGATAGCTCCGCGCGTGCGCAAACGTCATCCCGCCATCCGGCAAGTCCGGCGACGAAACATTCACGACCGTGATCCCTTCCTGCGGCAGCAAAATTTTCGCTCGATAGCTCCCCGGCGCCTCCTGCGTCGCGGTCACGCTTTGCGTGCTGTCGTCCGGCGTGCGCGCGTGGATCGTGATCGGCAGACGGTTGCGAAACGCGCCCTCCGGCGTCGCCGCATCCACGCGGATGTCGAGCGCATCGCCCGTCTCAGTGCGCGTGATCTCAAACGCCGCCGGCCCGCTCTTGCGCAAAAGCCCGCGCACCGTCTGCGTCCAAAATTTCGCGTAGCCCGGCCACGCCATCCACTCCGCCGCCCAGCGCGCCTTCGCATCGCTCGTGAACGCCGCCGCCTGCCCGAGCCCGTAGCGCCAAGTCGCAAGCAGCGGCTCGCCGCGCTCCGTCGCGAGCAGCACCTCCGCCGTCGGCTTTGGCTTCGTCGCATTGTAGCCGAGCAGCAGCGGCGACTGCGCCCAATCGATGCCCGCGGTGATCGGCGATTTCGCGATCGGCACCGCCAGCGTCGGCTCCTCGACGATCGAGGATTGCGCGACCTTCATCGTCTCCGTGGAGAAAATTTGCGGCAGCGTCGTCGCATCATTTGTGAGGTAAAATCGTCCCTGTCCGCGCTCCGCGAGTTGTCGGAGAAATGGCACATCCTTGTCCTGCTCGCCGCCGAGTCCGACGACCGAAGTCGTGATCTTCGCCGCCGCCATCGCGCTCGCGAGGTCGAGCGCGCTTCCACTCGTCTGCGCGCCATCCGGGTGCTCGCCCGCGACCTTTTCCTCCGCGTCCGCCGCGTCGGAAAATAGGATCACGTGCTTGATGCGCGCATTCACTTCGCGCATCGCCTGAAACGCCTCGGCCAGCCCCGTGTAAATGTAGATCCCGCCGCCGCCCGCGGTGATCGCGAGGATGCGCTGCACGATCGGTTCCTTCGCCCCGTGGCGCTCCAGCGGCGCGACGACATGCGCGCGCGTGTCCACCGCCAGCACGCCGAAAAAATCGCGCGCCCCGAGGACGCCGAGCGCCAGCGCCGCGCCCTGATCCGCGAGCGCGATCTTGGTCTGCCCGCCCGCCTGCGCGCTCATCGAGCCCGAGCGATCGAGCACGATGAGCAGCGCGACCGTCGGCAATTCCTCTCGGTCGTTGTGCTCCATGCGCACTGGCAGCATCTGCTCGATCGGCGTGCGGAAATAGCCGCCGACGCCGAAACTGTTCTCCCCGCCGAGCAGCAAAAATCCGCCTCCGAAATCCTGCACCCAGCGGCGGTACAGATCCATTTGCCCGCGCCCGATTGCCAGCGCGCCGAGATCGCTGAGGATGAAAAGATCGAACTGCTGCAAATCCTCCAGCGTGCGCGGCAGCCCCGCTGCCGCGCGCAGGTCCACCGCGATGCGCGCATTGCGCAGCGCATTCGCGAGCGGACGCGCCTTTTGCTCATCGCCATCCACGAGCAGCACGCGCGGCTGCCCGCGCATCGCCGCCACGGCGGACGCGCGATTGTTTTCCAGCGAAGTGTCCGCGGCGGGGACGATCTCCACATCATACGGGATGAAGTTCCCCTCGGGACGCAGCCCCGCTTCGCGGAAAGTATTGTCACCCGCCTTCAGCGCCATCTCGCGTTCCGCGAGGAGGAATTGGCTTTGATAAACGCGCACCTTCGCCGTCGTCGCGACGTTGCTGCGGATGTTCGCCGTGAGATCAAAAGCCTCGCCCTCCTTCAATCGCGCGGGAACCTCGACACGCTCGACGAGCACTTCGGGTCGCTCGGGATTGCGCAACGGCACCGTCCACACCTCCACGCCCGAGCGCGCGAGCCGCGTCGCCGCCTCGAGCGCACGGCCGCCCGTGTCATTCCCGTCGGACAGCAGCACCACGCGCCGCGATTGATCGGCCGGAAAAAGTGCGCTCGAAAAATCCAGCGCACGCCCGATGTCCGTTGCCTTCGTGTCGGCGAGCGTCGGCCAATCCGTGAGTGCCGCCGTCTCGCGCGGCGCCTGCCACACTTGCGCATCGCGGGCAAAACCCGTCACGCCCGCCGTGTCGCCGGAGCGCTGTGAATGCAGCGCGCCCGCGATGAATTCACGCGCCGCCCGTGCGGCCTCCGCCGAGATGCTCGCCGATCCATCCACCGCAAAAATCACGCTGACCTCGGAAGACGGCAGCAGCGCCCGCACTCCCGCGAGCGCCAGAACGATGAGAATCAGCAGCACCGCGCGGACGATCGTGCAGGTGATTCGCTGCGCGCGCCCGAATCCCGCGAGCGAGCGCCGCAGAAAAACCGGCAGCAACGCGAGCGTCACGAGCAGCGTGAGGAACCACGGGTTGGAAAATTCGATCGCGGCGTTCATTCCGTTTTCCTCCGGTGAAAAGGCACCACTCGACGACGAGGAGCGCGAACGCTGCGAGCGCGAGCCATTGCCACGGCGGCCAGCCGTGAAACACGCTGCCCGACAACGGCAGCATGCCCGCGCGCGCATCGCCTCCGCCGCCCGCGCGCAGATCGGATTCCGCGGTGCTGAAGGTGTTCACGGCGATCCAGCGGGCAGGACCGTCGCCCGTCATTTGGTAAAAGCCGTTGCGCAGCGGCTGAAAAAATCCCGCGATCGGCGGCTGCGATTCCACGGCGCGCAGTCCCGGCGGCGCGGTGAGCGGCGTCGGCATGACACTCCTGCCGTTCGGAATCTGGAACACCGCGCCCGCCGTCAAGACCGGCAGCGAATCCGCGCGTTCGCCTGCGAGCCACTGGATCGTGCTGTGCATCAGCAGCGGAAATGCGACGCGCAGCGGGAGGTCCGATTCGAGGACATCGAACGCGAGCGCCGCCACGCGCTGCGGCCCGCGTTCACCCGCGATGAGCAGCGGATGCTCGCCCGACCGCAGCGGCGCGGTGAAATTCCAGCCGTCGTGCGCCGCGGGAAGATCGAGCGATTTTGCCCGGAGGATCGTGACGTTTTGCAAACTCACGAGCCGCGTCGCGGGATGTGTTGCATCGACATCCGTGACGATCGGCTGGTCGAGCCCCGCGCCGTTGCCGGTGAAGGGCGAGGCATTGAGGAAAAGAAAATTGCTCGCGGATTTGCCGAGGTCGAAGCCGGGCGGAACGTAGCCGTCGAAAATCACCGCCTCGAACTTCTCGCTCATCGCAGGCTGATACGTCTCGGGTGCGACGAATTGAAATTTCACCGACGCATCCACGCCGAGGAGTTTTTCCACGAACGTGTTTCCACGCGACACGAGCAGCACGCGGTTCAGCCGCGCCTGCGGCAGTGTGGCGAAGGCGATGTTGTCGAGTGGCAGCGCGTCGGGCGTGGAGAGTTTTGCCGTGAGCCAGCCGCGCGCGCTGAGCGCGGGGCGGGGGACTGAGGTGAAAATGTCGAGCCGCCGCTCGCCGGGGGCGAGCGCGAGCGGTTTCACTTCGAGCGTGCGTCCGTCGAATGCCAGTTCCACCTCGGTGCGAATGGCCGTGCGGCCGAAGTTTTGCGTTTCGAGCAGGACTTCGCTGGTCTCGGGATTCGACGGCAGCGACCGCGTCGCGAAGCGCGTGATGGCGACGTTGTCGAGTGCGGTGCCGACCGCGTGCGTGGTCAGTTCGCTGGCGATTTTTGGAGTCACCTCCGGCGGAGTCGCCGTGATCAGCACGATGCGATGCGCGCCTTTCCGCGCCGCGAGGAGCGCATCCGCGAGCGTGATCGCCGCCGCAGCATCGCCCGTCGCATCGGTCGCTCCGTCCGAGGAAATCTGCGCGAGCGCGCTGCGCAGCAATTTCTCATCGCCCGTGAACGGCACCGCCACCGCTGGTGCCGCGCCGAGCGTGAGCAGCGCAAACTCGCGCGCACCGCCCGCCTGCCGCGCGTAATCTTGCGCGAGCCGGAGTGCGATTTGGAATCGTGTGCGTCCGTCCGGTTCAGTGGCCTGCATCCGCGCGCGCGTGTCGAGGATGAGCACGGTGGCGGAGCCTTCGAGGATGCCGCGCTCGAAGATCGGCCGCGCGAGTGCGCCGAGCAGCAGGAGAAAAATGAGGACGTGCAGCAGCAGCGACAGCAAGTGCCGAAATTTTTGGAAGAATGCGCGGCGTCCGCTTTCCTGCAGCACGCGCTGCCAGAACATGAGCGTGGAAACGGTGAGCGGGCGGCGTTTCAGCCGGAGAAAATACAGCAGGACGATCACCGGAATTCCGGCGAGAAACCACGCGGCCCATGGCTGGAGCCAAGTCATCGGAGCATCACTCCATCGCGCAATGCGCGCAGCACGATGTCCTCGAACGGCACGTCCGTCATCACTTGCGCGAAGGCGATGCCCCGGCGCAGGCAAAAGGCTCCGAGCGCGTCGTTGAATTTCGTGATCTCCTCGCGGTAGCGGTGCAGCAGTTTTTCGTTCGCGGTGAATTCCGTCGCGGCGGCTTCCCTCACTTCAACGTCGCGCAAACTGAGATCGCCGGTGAGCGTGGGCGCCAGTTCTTCGGGTGCGAGGATTTGCAGCGCGTGAACGTCAAATTGGCTGTGCCGCAGCATGGCCAGTGGCTCCTCGCAGCCGTGCGGATCGAAAAAATCGCTGAGCACGAACACGAGCCCGCGGCGGCGCGCGCGCTGCGTGAGGGACTGGACGGCCTTCAGCAGCCGCGTCGGGCCGTCGGCGTCCGGCGGTGCGTCGAGGAATTTCAACACGGAATGGAACTGCGCCTTTCCCCGCGCCCCGCCGAGTTTCCCGACGGTGCTCGCGGCGAAAAAGTGGATGTCCACGCGATCCAGATTCGCGAGCGCGATGTAGGCGAGTGCCGCGCAGATCCGGCGCGCGTGGTCGAATTTGCTGAGCGCGCCGGGATTTTCCTCCGGCAGCCACCGCATGCTCGCGCTGCCATCCACGAGGAAGGTCACGGGGAGATCCTGCTCCTGTTCGTGGAGTTTCACGAAGAGGCGCTCCAGCCGCCCGTACGCATTCCAGTCGATGCTGCGCGGCTCGTCGCCCGGCGTGTATTCGCGGTAGTCGGCGAATTCGAGGCTCG
This sequence comes from Chthoniobacterales bacterium, assembly GCA_038239865.1. GTDB lineage: Bacteria > Verrucomicrobiota > Verrucomicrobiia > Chthoniobacterales > Chthoniobacteraceae > SXWH01. The sequence continues at coordinate 34,162 of JBBSEI010000026.1, read as the reverse complement.
CGCCGGTCTGGCGGCTGCGGCGTTCCGCGCGGCGATCGCTGCGGAAGATGCGTTTCGCGAGCAGATGAAGCTGCTCCAGTTTCGCCAGGAAGGCGGAGTCGAACAGCGGGGCTCGCGTGCTCACCGGCACAGATTTCAGCCCGGCATTTCGACGCTCGCGACGGCGGTCGCGGCCATGCCTTCGCCGCGACCGAGGAAGCCCATGCGCTCGTTCGTCGTGGCCTTGATGCCGATGCGGCGCTCGTCGAGTCCGAGCACGCGCGCGAGGTTCGCTTTCATCGCGGAAATGTGCGGGCCGATTTTCGGCTCCTCGGCGATGAGGCACGAGTCGATGTTGTTCAGCCTGCCGCCCGCCGCGGTGACGAGACTCGCGGCCTTGCGGACGATTTCCAGCGAACTGATTCCGCGGATCGTCGGATCGTTATTTGGAAAATGATGGCCGATGTCGCGTTCGCCGATCGCGCCGAGGATCGCATCGGCGATCGCATGGCAGAGCACGTCGGCATCGCTGTGGCCATCGAGCCCGTGCGTGTGCGCGATCTCCACGCCGCCGAGGATCAGCTTGCGCCCCTCGGCGAAGGCGTGGACGTCGTAGCCGGTTCCGACGAGATTCATTCGTTTGCGAGCAGTTGGATTTTTCCATTCCACGCGCGGACGGAAATCTTGTCGGGATGGTCGGTGCGCGGGGTCATTTCAAAACTGCCGCCCGCATTTTCCACGAGCAGCTTGCCAGCGGCGACATCCCACAGGCTCACGCTCTGCTCGATGTAGGCGTCGAGGCGGCCCGTCGCGACGTACGCGAGATCGAGCGCGGCGCTGCCCATCATGCGGCACTTGCGGACGCGCTCGACATACTTCGGCAATAGCTGGAGCCCCGCATTGATCGTGGCCTTCGATTTTGCAAAGCCGATGCTCACGATCGCGTCGCTGAGTTCCGAGCGTTCGCTGACGCGGATGGCTTTCCCGTTCAGCAAAGTTTCGCCGCCCTTCACCGTCTCCCACAGCTCGTCGCGCGATGGATCGTAGATCACGCCGAGCACGATTTCACCGTCGCGCTTCCCGTCCGGCTGCCGCCGCAGCGCGATGCTGATGCAGTAGTGCGGCAGGCCGTAGAAATAATTCACCGTGCCGTCGATGGGATCCACGATCCACTGCCACTCGCTGTCCTGGTTTCCCGCGATGCCTTCCTCGCCGTAAAGTGCGTGATCCGGAAAACGGCCGAGCAGCCGCTTTGTGATCAAGTCCTGCGACTCCACATCGAGCGCGAGCTTGATGTCATGCGCGTGAAATTCATTCACATCCGGCACGCGGCCGAATTCCTGCGTGAGCAGCGCGCCGGCTTCGCGCGCGGCGTGGATGGCGGTTTCGAGGGCGGCGGAGAGATCGGTCATGCGGGAAAGGGGGCTATGGATGGTGGATGCGTCCGCGCCCGGCAAGCCGAACCTCCATGAAAGGCGGACGCCCGCGCGATTCCGGGAGAAAAAAATGAGAGGCGAACCGTTAGATTCGCCTCCCATTGTTAGGTTGAGCAGGCGTTAGCCTACTTCTTCTTCTTCGCTACAGCTTTCTTCTTCGCTGCAGGCTTCTTTGCTGCTGCTGCTTTTTTCTTTGCGGCCATTATTTGACACCCCCTTTCTGCCCGCAGTGGCGGGACTGAGAAATTTGTTCAGGGGATCTGGCGGAGGTGTGGGAAATCATCACTCTCAATGCGATTGGGGTATCCACTACGGATAGACACGTCAACAACAATTCGCACAATTGGGCACAATATTTTGCGGTAGGCCCGATTTTCTTGTAAAAATGAGAAGTCGAAATTGCTCCGAAATACCTATGAAAATCGGACGTTTCGTCAACCAACCTCCCTTGATTTTCGAGGCATGAAAGAAAGTGAAAAAAGTGTGGGCCATGCGCGGGTTTCACACGCCTCCTGCGCGCACCAGTGCAAGAATGCCGCGGAAACAATCCCATAGGAAGACAGCCGTCCCGGCTGTCCCCGCAAACAGCCGTCCTCGGCTGTCGAGACAGGCCGGAGGCACTGTCAGCCGTGACAGGCGAGGACGCCCGTCTTCCGCGCCACGCGATTATTTTCACAGGCCACAACGTGTCATCCACTGCGTGTGAGGCCACCCGGCGACGGCGATTTTCGTTCCTCGAATTTCGCGGGCCATTCACGGGGAACATCGGCAGGGATTCCCGGCTATATTTTTTTCCGCGCCTTGGACTTGCTGCGCGCGCCTTTTCCTCTGCGACACCTATCGAGCGCGCGACTCGCGATGTCCGCGACCGCCGCGAGCCGCCCGAGCCCCTCGTAACCGCACGCGAGGATGCCCGCTTCCGGCCCGATAAATTCCGCGCCGCGTTTTTGCAGCAGCGCGACATTTGCCCGCGTCGCGGCGTGCTCCCACATTTTTCCATTCATCGCCGGCGCGATCAGCAGCGGTGCGCGCGTCGCGAGTGCGATCTCCGTGAGCGGATTTCCCGCGAGCCCGTGCGCGAGTTCCGCGATCACATTCGCCGTCGCCGGCGCGATGAGCAAAAGGTCCGCGCGATCCGCGAGATCGATGTGCCCCGGTTTCCAAGTCGTCTGCGCATCCCACGCGCCCGTCACGATGGCGTTCCGCGAAAGCGTTTGCATGGTGAGCGGCGTGATGAAGTCGCCCGCATGCTGCGTCATCACCACATGCACCTCCGCGCCGCCTTTCACGAGCAGGCTCGCGAGGTCCGCGGCCTTGTACGCCGCGATGCTTCCCGTGATTCCGAGGATGATGACCGGTGCGCTCATTTTGCTCAAAAACTCAGATCCATGCGCGCACTGCGCATGCGCTCCGACTGCATGATGGCCCGGAAATTTTCAAAGTCCTGCATGGGGGTTCCGCTCAGCATCGTGTAGCGATAATTCCGCCACTCCGCCATTTCTGTTTTCGCGTTTCGGAGCCGCACGTCGAGTTGCTCGGGCGTTTCCGTCGCGCGTTTCAGCAGGCGGCGGCGGAGTTCGTCCATGTTCGGCGGCATGAGGAAAATGTCCACCAGTGCCGCGCGCATCGCCTCGTCGGCATTTGCGCGGATGCGTGCCGCGCCCTGGATGTCCACATCCATCAGCACGTCGCGTCCGCTGTTCATGCTGTCGAGGATCGTCTGCCGCAGCGTGCCGTAGAAATTCCCATGCACCTCCGCATGCTCGATGAATTCGCCCGCCGCGATCCGCCGCTGAAATTCGGCTACGCTCAGAAAATGGTAGTCGCGCCCGTCCGTTTCGCCGGGCCGCGGTGCGCGCGTCGTGCAGGAGATCGAATACACAAAGTCGGGCTCCTCGGAGAGCATTTTCAGCAGCGTGCTCTTGCCGCCGCCCGACGGCGCGGAGATGAGGAAAAGAATGCCGCTGCGCTTCATTCGATGTTCTGGATTTGCTCGCGGATTTTTTCCATCTCCGCCTTGCACGTCACCACGAGCTGCGAAATCTCCACGTCATTCGCCTTCGCGCCGAGCGTGTTGAATTCGCGCCCGATCTCCTGGCACATGAATTCCAGCGTGCGCCCCACCGGCTCGTTTTTCGCGAGGTGATGCTCGAACTGATCGAAGTGGCTCGCCAGCCGCGTGAGCTCCTCGGTCACGTCGCTCTTGTCCGCAAAAATCGCGACCTCTTTCACCAGCCGATCGTCGTCGATCGGCAGATCGATCGCCGCGCGCGTGATGCGATCGTGGAGTTGCTGACGGTATTTTTTCACCACGTCCGGCAGCAGCTTGCGCACTTTCTTCACCGCATCGCGCACGAGCTTCAGCCGCTTGCGCAAGTCCGCCGCGAGATGCTTCCCCTCGTGCTCGCGCATCTTCAGCAAATCGGCCAGCGCATCGCGCAGCGCGGACTCGACGTGCGGCCACGAAGTGTCGGGCGAGAGCTGCTCCTCCGGCGCCTTCAGCACGCCCGGCGCGCGCAGCACGGTCTCGATGCTGATTTCGCCGCCCGCGCCGAGTTCCTTTTGCAGTTCGCGCATCGCATCATAGTACGTCCGGGCGAGCGCATGATCGAGTGCGAGATTCTGCGGCGTGCTCGCTCCGGCGTGAAATGCGATCACCACCGTGAGCCGCCCGCGCGTGATCTCCGCGTTGATCGCATCGCGCACGCGCGGCTCCAGCTCGGCGAGTTCGCGCGGCAGATTCACGACCACGTCGCTCTGCTTCCGGTTCACGGAGTTCAGCTCGACGCTGAATTTCGCGCCGTCGTGCACGCTTTGCCCGCGGCCGTATCCGGTCATGCTTCTCATTGCGGGATTAGCTACGGAGATGCCCCGCGCGCAGCGAGAGGAAAGTCACCGCGTCGCGAAATGGATCAGCCCGTGGCGTGCTGAAATACAAACTGCAATTCCGCGAGCAGCGCCGACCACTTTCCGAGAAAGCCGAGCGACGCCAACGCGGTCGCGAGCTCATGCGCCGTCGGATTTTCCGCCCGCACCGCCCGCGCGATTTGTGCGTTGCGCGTCTCGATCTCGAGAACCAGCGTGGCGATTCGCGCGCGCAGGGCGACGCGCTCCAGCTCGAGCATCGCGCGGGTGAGCGGTGAACTCGCCGCCGCAAATTTCGCGCGGAATTTTTGCGCAGTCTGCCGCAGCGCGGCGATGTCCATGAAAAGGTCCGCCAGCTCCACGGGCGCATGCGCGGCGGGCGTCGCGGCGAGGGCCGCGGGATGATCGAGTTCGAGAAAATGCCGCAGACATCCCGCCGGCTCGCGAAGCGCCTGCCAAGCCGCATTCAGCTTGGCAAACATCTCGGACGATCCGCCCGCCGCATCCGGATGCTGCTGTGCGCTGAGCCGCAGGAAGCGCTCCTTCAGCGCCTCCCCATCCGTCCAAGCCGCGCGCGGCACGCCGAGCACTGCGAAGTGATCCGTCACGCCGAGAAACTCTCGCCGCAGGAGCAGTGCGCCTCCGCGTTCGGGTTCGTCACCTTGAAGCCGCCCTTTTGCAAATCGTCCGAAAAATCCAGCACGCTCCCGCTCACGAAGAGGGCGCTCTTTGGATCGATCACCACGCGCACCTCCTGCGAAGTCACGATGATGTCGCGGTTCGCCGGTCCGTCCACGAGGTCCATTTTGTATTGCAAGCCCGAGCAGCCGCCGCCGATCACCGCCACGCGCAGCGCCCCGTGCGGTCGGCCTTGCTTCGTGAGCAGCGAGCCAAGCTTGGCACCGGCCTTTTCGGTGAGCTTCACCAGCTTTTCATTGCCGATCTTCGTCTGGATCGGCGCGGCGGTTGTGGTCGTCATGTCCGGCAATCTAGTTTTCAAACGCGCAATGTCTATCGCGCGATCTCGGTAGCCGCCGGCGGCAGGACGCGGGCACTTTCAATGCGAATGCCAATCATCCCGCCTTCTGCCACCGGCGGCGCTTGAAGCTACTTCCCCGCGTGAACACGCGCCGCGACCTTCAGGCGCAGCGCATTCAGCGCGATGAAGCCCGTGGCGTCGTTTTGATTGTAGGCCTTCGTCGGGTCGGCCTCCATCGTGGCGATTTCGGGATTGTAGAGGGACAGCGCGGACTTCCGCCCCGCGGCGATGATGTTGCCCTTGTAGATTTTCACGCGCACGACGCCGCTCACATTTTTCTGCGACTCCGTCACGAGCGCCTGCAGCGCCTCGCGCTCAGGGGCGAACCAAAATCCGTTGTACACGAGTTCCGCATATTTCGGGATGAGCGAATCGCGCAGGTGCATCACTTCGCGGTCCATCGTGATGCTTTCCATCTGCCGGTGCGCGAAGTGGAGAATCGATCCGCCGGGCGTTTCGTACACGCCGCGCGACTTCATCCCGACGAAGCGATTTTCCACCATGTCCACGCGACCGCAGCCGTGCGTGCCGCCGAGTTTGTTCAGCACGCGCATGACCCAGGACGGCGAGAGCACCGCGTGGTCGTTCGTGTTGAAAGTGAGCTTGCTTTTGAAACCGAGCGTCTTCAGCACGGCGGCGATCTCCTGGCAGCCGACGGCGGTGCAGTTTCCCTTTTCAAATGTCAGCTCGACGTATTCCGCCTTGTCCGGCGCTTCCTCGGGCGAGACGGAGAGCACGTACATGTCGCGCGCCTTTTCCGCGCTCGCGTCATACCACGGGTCCTCGAGGATTCCCGCCTCGAAGGAAATGTGCAGGAGATTGCGGTCCATCGAATACGGCTTCTTCGCGGACGCCTGCACGGGGATGTGGTGCTTCTCCGCGTACGCGATCATCTCCGCGCGGCCGGGGAATTCCTCGCGGAAGCGATCCTGCCGCCACGGTGCGATCACTTCGAGTTCCGGCGCGAGAGCCGCGGCGGTGAGTTCGAATCGCACCTGATCATTCCCTTTCCCCGTCGCCCCGTGCGCCACCGCATCCGCGCCCTCGCGCTTGGCGATCTCCACCATCTTCTTCGCGATGCACGGCCGCGCGATGCTCGTGCCGAGAAAATACTGCCCCTCGTAAACCGCGCCCGCCTGCATCATCGGGAAAATGAAATCGCGCGCGAACTCCTCGTTCAGGTCCTCGATGTAGCACTTGCTCGCGCCGGTCTTCATCGCCTTTTCATCGAGCCCCGCGAGCTCCTCCTCCTGCCCGACATCGGCGCAGAAGGCGATGATCTCCGCCTGGTAGGTTTCCTTCAGCCAGGTCAGCAGCACGCTCGTGTCGAGGCCGCCGGAGTATGCGAGAACGATTTTCATAAAGGGCGCGGAGTTAAGGGCACGGGCGCGCGGGGTGCAAGGAAGAGGCTGCTGATTTCTCCCGCGCGAGCGCGCAGCCGCCGCCTTTCTCGGAATTGGCGACGCCCGATTAGGTGGTTTTCCCGATGGGCAATGGTATCGCGCTTGCTACTTCCCTCTGCGGAACAACGACCATGCTCGCCCAAAAAATCCTCATTGTGGACAACGATCCCGAACTGACCGCGCTCCTCAAAATCGCCTTGGAGACGATCGGGCGTTTCACCGTGCAGAGCGAAAATGATCCGGGGCGCGCGGTCGATGCGGCCCGCGCCTTTGCGCCGCACTTGATCGTCATGGACGTGAAAATGCCCGCGCTCGACGGCGCGGATGTCGCCATCCGGCTGCGCGCCGAGCCTTCGCTTTCTGAGACTCCCGTGATTTTCCTCACCGGCACCGTCACGGTCCCGCAGATCGTCACGCACGGGCATCAGTCCGGGGCGCTCCGCTTTCTGCCGAAGACGATGCCGCTGGAATCCCTCGTCGCCATCATCCGCGAAATTCTCCGCGGCTCCACGCCTGTCGCGCAAGCCGCGTGATCGCGCGCTGCGGCGAAGAATCTCAGCGCACGCGCCAGTCGCCGAGGCTGCCGCCGTAGATGTAGCCGGAAGTGCTCGCGGCCCCGCGGCCATTCATGTGCCAGACGGCGATCTGGCCGGCATTGTTTTGGAAGACGAGATCGGGAATGCCGTCGCCATTCATGTCAGCGGCGGCGGCGATTTGCCAGTCGCCCAGACTCCCGCCGTAGAGGAGCACGGCGGAGTCCGCGCTGCCGGCGGCGTTCATGTGCCAGGCGGCGATCTGGCCGTAGTTGTTTTGGAAGATGAAGTCGCCGATGCCGTCGCCATTCACATCCGCGATCGCGCGCAGTCGCCACGCGCCGAGGCCGGCTCCGTAGATCGTCGCCGATCCGCTCCCGCCGCCGTGGCCATCCATGTACCACACGACGATCTGGCCAATGTTGTTTTGGAAGACGAGGTCAGTGTGGCCGTCGCCATTCATGTCCACCGCCGCCACGATTCGCCAGTCTCCGAGGCCGCCTCCGTAGAGGACGGCGGAGGAAAGGACGTTGCCTTTGCCATCCATGTTCCAGACGGCGATCTGGCCCGCGGCATTTTGGAAAATGAGATCGGGGATGCCGTCGCCATTCATGTCCGCGGTGTCCACGACTTTCCAATCGCCGAGCCCGCCGGTGTTGATCCATGCGGAGAACACCGCGTGGCCTGCCGCGTCAAAGTACCACGCGCCGATCTGCCCGGCGGCGTTTTGCAGCACGAGATCGGCGTTGCCGTCGCCGTCGAGATCCTTGCGCGCCGTGAAGCGCGTGATGTCGAGCGTGTAGGTCTTGCTCGTCGTGCCGTCCGCCGCGGTGACGGTGAGCGTCACGGAGTTTCTCCCCGGCTGAAGAACGATGACCGGAGCGCTCAGGCCGGGTTCGGCGCTGACGCCGTTGATTTTCAGCGTCGCACCGTCCTGCGCGACGGTGAGCGAGAGGGTGAACACTTTGATCCCGGCGGGCACGCGCGCGGTGTACGTGGTGAGATTGCCGCTGAACGCCTGCGCAAAGGTGCCCTGATCCGAGGCCAGCGAGGCGAGGTCGGCGTTGCTGCTCGCGGTGAAATTCGCGACGAGCGCACGATCCGCGCCGGGCGTGAAAGTGTAGTCCGCCGCCGTGCTGACCACGATGCCGTTGTCCGTCCAATTCGTGAACGTGAAGCCCGGCGCAGGCGCGGCGAGCAGCGTGACGGCACCGCCGGAATAAACGCTGCCCGTCCCCGCGATCGCGCCACCCGCCGCGGGGAGCGCGGTGGCGGTGATGTTGAAAGTCGTCAGCGGTCGCGTGCCGCCGAAGGTGCCCAGTCCCACATTGGTGAGGGTAAAACCGATCCAATCCGTGACGCCGCCACTCAGCGTGACGCTCCCGCCGTAGCTGTTAAAGTTCGACCCGCCGGCGAAATTTCCGCCGCCGCTGATTGGAACAATCGCGGTGAAATTGGCGGTCAGCGTGCGGTTCTGCGTCGCCGTGAAATTCAAAGTCCGCGCGCCATTGAAGACATCGGCGATCGCACTCCAGCCGGCGAATTCGTAGCCCGCGGCCGGTGTCACGACGAGCCGCACCGCCGCACCGTGCGTGAACGTGCCGCCGCCGGTGACCGTGCCCGCGCCGCTCGGAGACGCATTGGCGATCACGGAGTACGTGTTCGGCGCGAAGTTCGCGACGAGCGCCTGTGCACCTGTGGCCGCGAAACCGAGGGATGCCGCTGTGGAGGCAAGACGGCCGTTGTCGGTCCAGTTCACGAAGTTGAAGCCGGGTGCCGGAGAGGCCACGAGCGAGACGTAGGTTCCGTCTTCCCAAATCCCGCCGCCGCGCGTCGCACCGCCGTTCACCGGCGAGGCGGTGCTCGTGATCGAGTAGGAGAGCCGCGCGAAATTCGCCACGAGCGCGCGATCCGCCGTCGGCGTGAAAGTGACGCTCGCCGCGGTGCTCAAGGGCGTTCCGTTTTCCGTCCAGTTCACAAAAGCCCACCCTCGCACGGGCGTCGCGGTGAGTGTCGTCGCGGAGCCCGCCGGGATATTGCCGTCGCCGGTCACGCTGCCGGGCGCCGGCAGCGGCACGCCGGTGATCCTGTAGCCGGGATCGTACGTCGCCGGTGAAATGCCCGTCGAGATCGTGAAGACCGGCAGACCGCTGAACGCCTGCGTCTGCGCGACCACGCCGCTGCCGGCAAAGGCGAGCGCACGCACCATCCCCGCGGCGGGGAGCCGCGCGCCTGTGAGCTGCCAGCCGCCCGGCACGCGCACGCCGGGGCCAAGCGTTCTCCACGTCGCGCCGCTGTCGGTCGAATTTTGAAAAGCAACCTGCGCCGTCTCCGCTGCCGAGCCCCCGCGCTGCCACTCCAAGTGCGAGGCGTCCACGACGGTGAGCGTCTGGCTGGCGGAGTCGTTCAGCAGCCGTGCCATGCAATTGCGCGGCTGGCCGTTCACGAGGGTGAAATCGCCGCCGATCAAAATTTCGCCATCCGCATCGAGCGCGATCGCGAGCGGCGCTGTGCCGTCGGGCACGAGAGTCGGCACCCCGTTCCCGAAGCCATCGTATAAAGTCATCATGCTCATGCTGCCGATGCCCGTGCCGGCATCGAAGGTCGCGGTGCTCTCGACGCTGCCATCCGCGGCGAGGCGGGCGATCTTCACGCGCGACTGCCCGGCCAGGGTTCCGAATCGCCCACCGACGAGAATCCTGCCGTCCGCCTGCACTGTGAGGAGGGAAATCGCGTCGCCGCCCCCGAAGAAAAAGCCCGTGTTCGCCGCCACCAATCCCGAGTTGAACGCCGCGTCCGTGCTGCCGTCGGCATTGAGCCGCACGATCTTGAATTCGTTCTGCCCCGCGCTGCCCGCGAAAGAACCCGCGAGGAGGATTTTTCCATCCGCCTGCAGCGCCATGCAGAAAGTGCGCGCCGAAGTCGCGGCCGCGCCGCTCCAAAGTGATGAGCCGGGATCGAAGCCCGCATCGAGCGAGCCGTCCGCATTCAGCCGCGCGATCGTGTTGCGCGGCTGTCCGAGCCAGCTCGTGAATGCGCCTTTGATGATCACTTTTCCATCCGTCTGCACGGTGAGGCCGGAGATGGAAATGCGGGTGCCGTAGAAGTCGTACGATGTCGTGATGTTGTCGGCGCTTGCGTTGAACGTGGAGTCCCTCGTGCCGTCCGCATTGAGCCGCATGAGGGTGGTGAAATAGACGTTTGTCCCGTAGGTGTACACGTAGCTGCCGAGGGTCCCCGCGAGCACCACTTTCCCATCGGCCTGCACCGCGAAGAGGCCGGCGTTTTTCACCGGCGAGATGAACGTGCCGTCCACGCTGCCGTTCGCATTCAGGCGATTGAAATCATAAACGGTCTGGAAGGTCGCCGTCGGCGTGTGGTTGCTGGAGACGAGCAGCTTTCCATCCGGCAGCAGCGCGAGGCTCGTGACAACGCTGCCGAAGGCGAGTCCCGCGGTGAAAGTGGGATCCAGCGTGCCGTCGGCATTCAGTCGCGCGAGGCCGTGGGACTCCGTGCCGGCGACGGTGTCGAAGGTTCCGCCGATGATGATTTTCCCATCGGGCTGCGGCGCGATGACGGAGACGCCGTACGAGTTCCCCGGCAAAGGCGGGCCGGTGCGCGTGACATCCGGAGCGAAGCCGGCATCAAGATTTCCCGCGACTTGCGCGTGCGCGCCGAATGCGACGCACAGGAAGGCGGCGAGCGCGAAAAGGTGAGCGTGGAAGGAACGAGCCAGTGCGGTGAGGGCAGTCATGGAAAAAGCCGCACTAATTCTACGCTGAAGTGTCGGGTTTGCGAATGAAATCCGGCGGGAATTCGGTCGGCTTGCGCTTCGGGAAAATACGGCGGGTGCCGGGAATGGAAGGCAGCGCTTCGTGGTTTCATGGCGTCTAAACTCCGCGCTTGTCCGGTTGCATGAGAAGTTGGAGAACTGGTGGCCGAGTTGGTGGAACGCGCGCTCCGTCGCGCGTTTCGGGGCGCGGGGGCGGCGCGAGTCGCGAAAGGAAGCGTGCGCGGAGCGCCCGCTCCACCGCTTTCGCGTTCAAAGTCGGAAGGCAGCGGGATTCTCCAGCACGACGATGCATCCGGCGACGTCCTCCGCGCCGCTTTTGCGGATGGTGATTTCCTGCACGGAAAGTTCGGCGAAGTCGTGGGCGCGCGCGAGGTCGCGGATGTAGGCGAGCGAGTGGGCGAAGCGGATTTTCGAATGGAGCGTGAAGCCTTCGCCGTCGTAGCGCTCGAGCGAAAAGGCGAACCATCCCCCACCGCGCAGCGCGCGCCGGGCCGCGGCGAAAACGTCGCGCAGATCGCCGACGTAGATGAAGACATCGGCCGCAAGAATGAGATCGAAACTGTGCTCACCCGCGCGCATCGCCTCGCAGAGATCCGCGGTGATGAGGCGGTCGTAGCAGCCGCGCGCACGTGCCTTCGCGATCATCGCGGGCGAGAGATCCACGCCGAGCGTGCTTTTTGAAATGGAGCGGAAGGCCGCGCCGCACAGGCCGGTGCCGCAGCCAAGATCGAGGATGTCAAAATGCCGTCCGGGCGCGAGGGCGAGCATTGCTTCGAAAAGCTGCTGCGGGACGCGATAGCCGAGTTCGCCGACGAGGTGAGCGTCGAACGTGTCGGCGTATGGATCGAAAAGCTGGCGCACGTAGCCAGCGGGCGTGGTCGGAGAGGAATCGTCGCCGCACAACGCCGCGAGCACATGCCGCCATTCGGGCGAATCGGGCCGCAATTCGACGGCCTGGCGAAATGCGACGATCGCTTCGGCAATGCGTCCCTCGTCCTTCAGCGCGTGCGCGAGGTTGGCAAAGGCATCGGCATAGTCGGGTTTCGACTGGACCGCATTTTGATACGCGGCGATCGCTCCGGCGATCTCGCCGAGGGTCTTCAGCGCGATGCCGAGATTGTTCCAAGCTTGCGCGAAGTCAGGCTGGAGGCGCAGCGCAAATCGGTACGTGGCGATGGCTTCCGCGCTGCGGCCTGCGTCGTGCAGCGCGTTGCCGAGGTTGTTGTGGGCGAGGGGATCGCCGGGCTGGAAAGTGATCGCACTGCGGCAGGCTGCGATGGCGGCTTCGAGCTGGCCGCTTTTCCGCAGCGCGACTCCGAGGCTGCTGTGCGCATCGGCGAAGTCGGGCTGGAAGGTGATCGCCTGGCGGTAAGCCGCGATGGCTTCTTCGAGGCGTCCAGTTTGATACAGCGCCGCGCCGAGATTTCGGTGCGCCTCCGCGTAGTCGGGTTTGAGTGCGATGGCGTCTTCGTAGCTGGCGATCGCTGCGTCCAGTTGCCCGATCGCTTTCAGCGCCACGCCGAGATTTTTGCAGGCCTCCGCATGATCGGGGCGGACGGCGACGGAGCGCCGCAGCCATGCCACGGCGTCGGCGGCGCGGCCCGTCTGCCCGGCGAGCACGCCGAGCAGGTGGAGTGCATCGGCGTGAAGCGGATCGGCGGCCACGATCTCCGCGTACATTTTCTCCGCCTCGGCGAGACGCCCGGCACGATGGTGCTCGCGCGCGGCGGCAAAGGTGGCGGCACGTTGCGCGAGCGTTTCAGTTTTGGATTTCGCGTTTTCGATGGGAGGAATTTTTGCAACGCTGAGAGCGTGGGATTTTTGCGTGCGCGGTCCCGGTGCGCGCACACGCAGCGGGCCGGATGTAATTCAAAATCCGAAATCCCGCAGGCAAATTTCCGCGCGAACCTTCTCGACGTGCCTCGCGGCGGGAAACAAATCTCTGCGCATGTTCCGTGTGATCCTCCTCTTCACCAAAGGCCTCCTCCGCGACACGCGGCTGCGGCGGAATGTGATGCTCTGGGTGATGATGGCGGCGATGGTGATGCTGTTCCTCGGCTCGTGGCTGCTGTCGGATGAATGGGCACGCAAGCATGTGGGGCTCTACTTTCTGTACTGGGCCGTGTGCGGATGGCTCACGCTCACGGGGCTGCTGCTGGCGGTGTTCGACATGCTCGTGATCCGCGCGACGGCGCGGGCGATGCGACGGCGGATCGAGGAGGACATCGCGCACATCGAGGCGAAGACGAAGGGGGAGCAAAGGTGATCCGCACGCGCGAGGAACTCGAGGCGCAGGAGCGAGTGGTGCTCGCGAGCTATGCGCAAAAATCGGGCGACTCGGAGGGGCGTATTTTTCCGGAGCCGAGGCACCCGCATCGCACGGATTACCAGCGCGACCGCGCGCGGATCATCCACAGTCGCGCGTTCCGCCGGCTGGAGTACAAGACGCAGGTTTTCCTGAACGGCACGGGCGATCATCTGCGCACGCGGCTCACGCACACTTTTGAAGTGGCGAACATCACGCGCACCGTCGCGCGCGCGCTCGGGCTGAACGAGGATCTCGCCGAGGCGATCGCGCTCGCGCACGACCTCGGGCATCCGCCGTTCGGGCACACCGGCGAGGAGACGCTCGATGCGCTGATGCGGAAGCAGGGCGGCTTCGATCACAACGCGCAGAGCCTGCGGATCGTGGACTTGGTGGAACTGCGATACCCGAAATTCCCCGGCCTCAATCTCAGTCACGAAGTGCGCGAGGGACTGCAGAAGCACGCGCGCTTTTACGAGAGCGCGAAGCCCGGCGGGAAGCGCACGGCGCAGCCTTCGCTCGAGGCGCAGGTGGCGAATCTCGCGGATGAAATCACGTACTACAGCCACGACATCGATGACGGTCTCGACTTCCGCCTCCTCGACCCGAAGCAGCTCGCCGAGCTCGAGGCGTGGCACGAGACCGAGGCGCAGGTGCACGCGGATTTTCCGGCGCTGAAGGGCGCGGAGTTCCGCGCGTATGTCATCCGGTGCCTGATCGATCGGCAAGTCGCGGACGTGATCCGGACGAGTTCCGCGCAGATCGATGCGGCGGGCGTGCGCAGCGCGGACGACGTGCGCGCGCACGCGAAGCCGCTCATCGCGTACAGCGCCTCGCTGCGCCGCGCGAATCTGCAGCTCCGGAAATTCCTCTACAAAAATCTCTACTCCCACCCGAGCGTGGCCGGCGCGAACAAGGCCGCGTGCGAGATGCTCGGCGACGTCTTCGAGACGTATTTGAAAAAGCCCGCGCTGCTCGGCGAGGCGACCGCGCGCCGGGTCGAGGAGGTGGGCCTGCACCGCACCGTGTGCGACTACGTGTCCGGCATGACTGACCGCTACCTGCTCGACGAACATGCGCGTCTTTGCAAAAGGCAGCGAGTTCCAACTCCCAAACGCATCGCAAAAAAAGCATGAGGTTCGGGCGACGGGCCGGCGGATGGTTCTTCTCGCTCCCGGCGGCCATGTTTTACTGTCTCGCTGCCTCGAACGTGGATGAGATTTGCGAAGCCCATTCCGGAAAGTCAGGTCTGCTCGCGTTGTTGGCTGCGGTTCTCCTGCCGTCCAGCATCGCACTGTGGGTGGTCGCGGACGCCCGCAAACGCCGGCTGTCCGTCCCTTACGATTTCGGCACGTTTGTCCTCATGACGTGGCCGGTTGCAGCACTGATTTATCTTTTTTACACACGAGGCTGGCGTGCGTTCGCGCCGCTTGGCTGGTTCCTGTTGCTCTACCTCGCCGCGGCACTTTTTGCCGTCATCGTGTCGTTTATCGTTGCCATGTGACAGTGAGACAAACACTCAAGCCACCTTCCCATGACACCCACCTCTCCCACCGCCGCGAACCGCGGCTGGATCGTCACCTTCGCCGGACTCGGCATCAATCTCGCGCTCGGCGTGCTCTACGCGTGGAGCATGTTCAAGGACGCGATCACGAAGGAATTCGTGAACGATAAAGTCGGCTGGAAGGCATCCGATCTGAACGATCCGTACACGCTCTGCTGCCTCGTGTTCGCGTTCGCGATGATCCTCGCCGGGCGCTGCCAGGACAAGCTCGGGCCGCGCGTCACCGCGACGCTCGGCGGGCTGCTCATCGGCGCGGGCATGGTGCTCATCTCGACGACCACGAGCTTTCCGATGTGGCTGCTGGGCTTCGGCGTGCTCGGCGGACTCGGGATGGGCTTCGGCTATTCGTCAGCCACGCCGCCCGCGCTGAAATGGTTCCCGCCCGCGAAGACCGGGCTGATCGCCGGGCTCGTCGTCGCGGGCTTCGGACTCGCGCCCGTCTATCTCGCGCCGCTCTCGAAGTGGCTCGTCGCGAATTTCCAGTTGCAGAAATCCATGCTGTTCCTCGGCATCGGCTTTCTCATCGTCATCGTCGCGCTGTCGCAGTTGTTGAAAAATCCGCCCGCGGGCTACGTCGCGGGCGGCGCGAGCGCCGGCAGCAAGCCCGCCGCCACGGGACTCTCGCCCGGCGAGATCATCCGCACGCCATCGTTCTGGGTCCTGTGGCTGATCTATTTTGCCGGCGCGGGCGCGGGCCTCATGGTCATCAGCAGCATCAGCGGCATGGCGAAAACCACGATGAAGGAATCCGCCTTCATCGCCGTCGCCGTGATGGCGATCGGCAATGCGGGCGGCCGCATCTGCGCGGGCCTGCTCTCGGATAAAATCGGACGCCGCTGGACGCTGATGCTCGTTCTGCTCCTTCAGGCCGTGCTCATGTTCGTGGCGATCCCCGTCACGAAATCCACCGAGGGCGCGAAGTATGTGATCGTTCTCGTCGCCACGTTCATCGGCTTCAATTACGGCGCGAATCTTTCGCTCTTCCCGTCCTTCGCGAAGGATCTGTGGGGCCTGAAAAATTTCGGCATGAACTACGGCATCCTCTTCACCGCATGGGGCGCGGGCAGCCTGCTCAGTTCCGTCGCGCAGCGGCTGAAGGCGAGCAGCGGCACATTCGACTCGTCCTTTCAGACCGCCGCCGGGCTGCTCATCGCGGGGGCGGCGCTCACTTTTCTGATCCAGCCGCCGGCGAAGGCGCGCTGATTTTTCCCGCGCCGATTTTACCGCGAGAGATCGTCCTGACTCAGGATGATGAAGCCGCTGCCGCTGAGCACCGAGGTCGCGCATTCATTGTCCTCCACGTGCAGCGCGAGCGTCGCGTGGCCGCGCGGGCGGGTGAGCAGTGCGTAGGCGCCGTAGATGTTCACTTCCGCGGCGAGGAGTGCGGTGAGGACTTCGCTAAAATGCGCGGCTTCCTTGAGTTCCACGACGACGAGCGGCCACGTGGAGTAGGGGATGGAGTGCAGATGAAAAACCTCCTCCACCGCATCCGGATCGCTCACCACGATGCGCACGATCGCGGTGTCCGCGCTCGGCTCGATCGTGGTGCCGAGCACCTGCACGCTGTGCTCGCGGAGCAGGCGCACGACGTCGAGGAAGGCCCCGACTTTGTTGCGCAGGAAAATGCTGAACTGGACGACGCGTTCACGGGCGGCGCGAGTTTCGGCGGAGGTGGTGGTGGGGCTGTTCGGTTGCATGGGATTTTACTTGAAGGAATAAACGACGCAGAACGGCACCGGAGTGCCCGAAGCTTCGCTGAGCGCGAGGACGTACGAGCCGCTCACGCGCGGAGAAAATCCGGACGCCGCGAGCGGTCCGTCGAGGTAGCTGTTCGCCTCGATGGCCTCGCCGGCTTCGCTGAAAATGGACATCGTCAGTTTGGTCGAGGCTGCGTTGGTGGCGGCCGTGAACCAGTACCGATTTCCGGCGACCAAGGTGAAGCGGGCGAGCGCCGGCTTGCCCGCGGGGAGGACGCCGGTCCAGGGCCGTTCGCGCAGGCGAAAGCCCTCGTTCGTCCACGCGCCCGCGAGTTCCAGCGCCGCCCGGCGGCACGTCACCGCGGCATCATCGCTGGCTGGCGCGGCGAAGCTGATCGCGGTGCTGGCGAGGAGCGCGGGAAGGAACGCCGCGCGTTTCATTTTGCCTCCGTGGTGATGATTTGGACCATGGCGGTGGTGAGCGTGTGGAGGACGGCGATCGACTTGCTGGATGCCGGAACTTCCGCGGGCCGCGACAGAGCGAGGCCGAGCGCGGGCAGCCGCTGCTGGAGTTCCGCGACCGCGGGCAGCGCCTTCACTTTCGCCGGCAGCGCCTCGACTCGCGCCGCAAAAAACTCGCCGACGCCGGGCTGGCGGAGGATTTCCGCACCCGCCGCCGTGTAGTTCGCGGCGAGATACGCGCTCGCGATTTCGATCGAGCGCAGCCAGCACCCGAGGGACATCAGCGTCGCGAGTTCATTGTCCCGCTGGCTGCCCATCGCGAGCGTGAGTTCGCTCTGCACGGCTTCCAATTCCTCGTCGAGCGCATCCCAGTTTCGGCTGTCGGCAAAGTCCGCGATGCTGTTGCTGCGCGCCATGTATTCCTGTTCGAGGCCGATGCTCTTCGCGAGCAGCTTGATCTCGCGCGAGACGTTCTTCACCTGCTGCCGATCCTGCGCCTCCGCCGCGAGGAATCCGTCCGCGATGAGCGTGCCGAGATTCAGTGCGATGAGTGGCCGGCTGGTGATCGAGGCGGGCGACTGCCTGCGGAAAAACAGGGTCCAGTCCGGCTTCGCGATTTTCCCGAAGGCCGCGAAAAGTTCGGCGGTGTTTGGGATGGAAAGCTGGCCGAGAAATTCCGCGCCGCGGATCTGCTCTTCGCCGATTGGAACTGCTGCCGGCTCCTCGGAAAATGCCAGCGCCGTCAGCCCCCAAAAAACGGACAGACAGGCGCATCGAGACATGCGGGAAAGCTAGCCGCGCCGCGAAAGTGTGTCGAGCCGAGACTCGGCGGCGCCATTTTCCGAAAGGAAACGGGAGTGCTCGACACGCGTTGGCCGGCTCTCTACAAGCCGCGCCTCCTATGAAAGCAAAAGTGATCGTGATGCCGAAACGAAGCATTCTCGACCCGCATGGCGTCGCCGTGCGGGAAGCGATGCGCCACCACGGGCTGCCCGGCGTGAAGAGCGTGCGCGTCGGCAAAGTGCTCGAAGTCGAAGTGGATGGTGCCGACGAGGCGGCGATGCATGAGATCTGCCGCGACCTGCTGAGCAATCCGGTCATTGAAGATTACGAACTCGTGGTGGAAAAGTAAGTCATGCGCGCCGCTGTCATCCGCTTCCCGGGCTCAAACTGTGATCAGGACTGCCACCACGTCCTGCAGGAATTCGGCTTTGCCACCGACTTCGTGTGGCACAAGGAAACCACCGCCGCGGGCTACGATCTGATCGTGCTGCCGGGCGGATTCAGCTACGGCGATTACCTGCGCAGCGGGGCGATTGCGCGATTTTCTCCGGTGATGAAATCGATCGTCGAGCAGGCTGCGCGCGGCGTGCTGGTGCTCGGAATTTGCAATGGCTTCCAGATCCTATGCGAAAGCGGACTGCTGCCCGGTGCGCTCATGCGCAATCGCGACCTGCATTTCCGCTGCGAGCATGTGCGGCTCCGCGTGGAAAATAACGCGAACCCTTTCCTCTGCGCGTCCGCCGTGGGCCGCCTCCTCAACATCCCGATCGCGCATGGCGAGGGAAGTTTCACCGCCGACGCGCAGACGCTTGCCGGGCTGAATGCCGAGGGGCGCGTGCTCCTGCGATACTGCGATGCAGACGGGAATCCCTCGCCGGAGGCAAACCCCAACGGGTCTGCCGAAAACATCGCGGGCATCTGCAACGGCCAGCGAAATGTCTTCGGACTGATGCCGCATCCCGAGCGCGCGTGCGACGACGCGCTGCTGAGCACGGATGGACGCGCGGTGTTCGATTCGCTCGTGATGACCCTCGGCAAGTCTCGCGCCGCCTGAACCGGGACCTGCGCGCGGATTTTTTTCATGATCTATCCATCCTGGCTGACGCTGAAAATGACGATGCTCGGAACGGGCATCATCCTGTTCCTCGCCCACGCACTCGCCGCGGCCAAGGGTCGCGAGGTCCGCGCATGGCTGCGCGATTTCCCGCGCAATCGAGAAGCGGGAGTCCTCCTCGCACTCGTTGCCGGCGCGTGGTTTTTCTTCCTCGTGCAGAAAATGGATCTGGGCGATTTCGATCCCTGGAGGAATACGGTGCTCATCGGAACGCCGATCGCCGCGGCGCTGGCGATCCTGTTCATCCCGGATTTCCTCGCCGTCCGCGCCCTCGGCGCGTGCGCGCTGCTGATCGCGGAACCGATGCTCGAGTCCGCCTTTTTGCGACCGGAAAATATCCGACTGCTCCTCGTCGTCCTCACGTATGCGTGGGTCGTGCTCGGCATGTTCTGGGTGGGCATGCCCTACACGCTGCGCGATCAAATCGCGTGGGTGAGTGTCTCGGAAAAACGCTGGCGAGCCGCGGCTTTCGCCGGGCTCGCCTATGGAGCGTTGCTGGTGGCGGGCGGGCTACTTGTTGCCTGAGACGATATCGCTCAGCTTGAAGATCGGGAGAAACATCGCGATGACGATGCCGCCGACGATCACGCCGAGGAAAACGATGAGCAGCGGCTCGAGCAGCGAGGTGAGCGCCGTGAGCATGGCCTCGATTTCTTCGTCCCAAAAATCAGCCATCTTCTCGAGCATGGTGTCAATTTTTCCGGTACTCTCACCGGCGGCGACCATGCGGAGCATCATCGGCGGGAAGATCGCCTGCCGGCTGAGTGAAGCGGTGAGGTGATCGCCTTTCTCCACGTCCGCCGAGACGTTCTTGAGCGCCTTCGTCACCACGCTGTTGCCGGAAGTGTCGCCGACGATCTGCATGACCTCCAGAATCGGCACGCCTGAGCGGATGAGCTGCGCAAAAGTCCGCGCAAACCGGCTCATGCAAATCTTGTGCGTGAGCGGGCCAAAGACGGGCAGCTTCAGCTTCCACCGGTCCCAGGTATCCGCGCCTTTCTCCGTGCCGAGCCAAGCGCGAATCGCGTAGAAAATGCCGGTCACGCCACCGATGAGGAAGTACCAGTAATTCCGCATAAAGGCGGACAGATCGATCAGGAATTGCGTCGGCGCGGGGAGCTTCGCGCCGAAGTCCGCGAAGATGCTGCCGAAGACCGGCACGACTTTCACGATGAGAAAAATGGTGATCCCGAACGCGATGCTGATGACGATCACGGGATACGTCATCGCGGACTTTACCTTTTTGCTCAGGCGGGCGGAGGCTTCGAGGAAACCGGCCAGCCGATCCAAAACTTCCGAGAGCATGCCGCCGGATTCGCCCGCCTTCACCATCGAGCTGTAGAGCCGCGAAAAGACTTTCGGGTGCTTCGAGATGGAATCGAAAAACGTCGAGCCCTCCTGCACGTGCGCGGTGATTTCACCGATGACCCGGCGGAGACCGGCCTGCTTTCGCGGATCGGATTGTTCAAAGAGTGCGGTGAGCGCGCCCACGAGCGGCAGGCCGGCGTCCACCATCGTGGCGAGCTGGCGCGTGAACATCACGAGATCCGCGTTCGGCACTCTCGCCTTACCGCGGGCCAGCTTGCTGGCGCCCTTTTGCTGGATGGAGAGGACGAGCAGGCCGCGCGACATCAGCGCATTGACGGCATTGTCTTCATTGATGCCCTCCTGGATGCCGGTGGAAATTTTTCCGGCGGAGTCGCGGGCTTGGTAGGCAAAAGTGAGCATACCCGTGAGGTAGCAATGCGAGTGCCAACACACGGGAGAACTCTGCGCGCATCACTTTCGGTTCGCGCTCACACTTTCCGCAGCACCGTCGGGCGGAGGTAACGCTCGTCCAAATTCGGATAATCGAGCGTGGAGTGCAGTCCGCGGCTTTCCTTGCGCAGCAGCGCGCTGTCCACGATCAGGCTCGCGACGGTCGCGAGATTTCGCAGCTCGAGCAGGTCGGTGCTCACCTTGAAGTTCCAGTAAAATTCCTGGATTTCCTGCAGCAAATTCCGCAGCCGTGCGCCCGCGCGCTGGAGCCGTTTGTCGGTGCGGACGATGCCCACGTAGTCCCACATCAGCCGCCGGATTTCGCCCCAATTGTGATAGATCACCACGAGTTCATCCACGTCCGTCGCGTCGCCACTTTTCCACTCGGGCAAATCGGTCAGCGTCGGCTCGGAAGGCGCGCTCCATTTTCCCAGCACGAGCGCGGCGCGGTGCGCGAGCACGACGGCTTCGAGGAGGCTGTTGCTCGCGAGACGGTTCGCACCGTGCAGGCCGGTGCACGCGACTTCGCCGATTGCGAAAAGTCCCGGCAGCGGCGATGCGCCGTTCGCATCGGTGACCACGCCGCCGCACTGGTAGTGCGCCGCGGGCACGACGGGAATCGGCTGCTTCGTGATGTCGATCCCGAAAGCGAGGCACCGTTCGTGGATCGTCGGAAAATGCGCGCGGATGAAATCCGCCGGCTTGTGGCTGATGTCCACATACACGCACGGGCTGCCCGTGCGTTTCATCTCCGCGTCAATCGCCCGGGCAACGATGTCGCGCGGAGCCAGCGCACCGCGCGGATCGTATCGGTGCGCAAACTCCTTTCCGTTCGCATCCACGAGCCGCCCGCCTTCGCCGCGCACGGCCTCGCTGATCAGGAAGCTGCGCGCATCCGGATGGAAAAGGCACGTCGGGTGAAACTGGATGAACTCCATGTTCGCCACGGGCGCACCCGCGCGCCACGCCATCGCCACGCCGTCGCCCGTCGCGATGCTGGGATTCGTCGTGTAGCGGTACACTTTTCCGCACCCGCCCGTCGCGAGCACCACGCGATCGGTCCGCAGCGTGAGCACTTCGCCGGTCGTTTCATTCAGCACGTACGCGCCGACGCACCGATCCGCTCCCGCGGAAAGTCCGAGCTTCCGAAGTGTGATCAGATCCACCGCCATGTGATTTTCGAGCAGCGTGATCCGCGGCTCCTTCGCGATCGCTTCCAGCAGCGCGCGCTCGATCTCGCGGCCGGTCGCATCGCGCGCGTGGAGGATGCGCCGCGTCGCGTGCCCGCCTTCGCGAGTAAGATCGGGCCGGCCGTCGGACTGATGATCAAACATCACGCCGAGATGCACGAGTTCGGCGATGCTCGCCGGGCCGTCGCGCACGATGCTCCGCACGACGGCCTCGTCGCACAGCCCTGCGCCGGAGATCAGCGTGTCCTGCACGTGCGATTCGATGCTGTCCGTCTCGTCCGTCACGCACGCGATGCCGCCCTGCGCCCACGCGGTGTTCGACTCGGCCTTAGCCTTTTTCGTGATGATGACCACCGTGCCGTTCCGCGCCGCCTTGAGCGCAAAGCTCAGCCCCGCGAGGCCGCTGCCGATCACTGCATAGTCAAAATGGAGCATGGTGGTGGGATGACGAGTGGCGTGTGGCGGATGGCGTGGCAAGCAGGAGCCGCCGATGAAACGTCGCTCGCGAAATCTGCGGATGCCGAAACGCGAATGACGCAGGGACGGCGCATCGCCGCTAGCGAAACTGAATGTTGTCGATCAGCCGCGTGCGCCCAAAAAACGCCGCGACCGCCATCGTGTCACCGGCGCGCGGGAGGCGCGTCGGCGCGAGCGATGCGGCGTCCACGATCTCGAGGTAATCCACGCGCGCCTTCCGCGAAATTTCGCGCGCCGCGATCTGCCGGAGCTTGGGCGCGCTGCGCTCACCCTGCGAAAATGCCACCCCCGCCGCGAGCAGCGCGCGGCGCAGTGTCGGTGCCGCGGCGCGCTCCTCCGGCGCGAGGAAGACATTGCGCGAGCTGAGCGCGAGCCCGTCGCGCTCACGCACCGTCGGCGCGAAGACGAGCCGCACCGGCAAATCCAGATCGCGCACCATCCGCGCGATGACGCCGCATTGCTGAAAATCCTTCAGCCCGAAGACCGCCGCATCCGGCTGAATGATCGTGAACAACTTCAGCACGACCGTGCAGACGCCGCGAAAATGTCCGGGCCGCGCCGCGCCGCACATCCCGTGGGAAACTTCGGACTCATCCACCCACGTCGAGAAATCCTCGCGGTACATCTCGCCCGCGGGCGGGTGAAAAATCGCGTCCACTCCCAGCGCCGCGCACAGTTTTTTGTCGTCCGCAAAAGGGCGCGGGTAGCGCGACAGATCCTCCTTTGGCCCAAACTGCGTCGGATTCACAAAAACGCTCACGACCACCGGGCCGGCTTTTCCCGCGACGTGCCGGGCGCGGCGAATCAGCGCCGCGTGCCCCTCGTGCAGCGCGCCCATCGTCGGGACGAGCACGATGCGGCCGGTCGCCTGCGTGCAGAAGCGGCGGGTGGCGGCGATGGTGCGCAGGATTTTCACGATGCAGAGCGGCTAAAACAACGCCTGCGGGAACGCAAGCCTGCGCGGCTCACAGGCTGCGGATCATTTTCAGCGTCTCGCGCAATCGCGGGCCGCCGCCCTTCGCGGTGAGCCGCGGAAATTTTCCGCCGATGAGGATGAAGTCGCCGCCGCGCGTGAGCATGAGTTTGTCGTCCTTCACCTCGACCATCGTGATTTTCCGCGCGGCCGAAGAGACGCGCAGTTCCGCGAGCGCGAGGAGATTTTCCACCGCGTCCGGAAAGCGCCCGAAGCGGTCGCGCCAGTCCTTGCTCAGTTTGTCGAGCGCCTCCTGCGTGCTGAGTTCATTGAGGTGGCGGTACGCGGCGATGCGCGCCTGCGCTTCCGCGATGTAGCCGATCGGGAGAAATGCGGGAGCCCATCCGGCCTTGCGTTCCTTTTCGGTGAAGCCGGGCTCGCGCAGCACGGCGAAATCGAGATGCACCACGACATCGATCCGGGACTTCCGGCGCTCGCCTTTCAGCTTCGCGATCGCCTGCCGCAGCATCGCGCAGTACAGCTCAAACCCGATGGTCACAATGTGCCCGCTCTGCGCCGTGCCGAGGATGTTGCCCGCGCCGCGGATCTCCAGATCGCGCATCGCGATTTTGAATCCTGCGCCGAGCGATCCGTATTGCTTGATCGCATTGATCCGCTTGCGCGCCTCGCCGCTGCCCATCATGTCGCGCGGCAGCATGAGGTAGGCGTACGCCTTGTGCTGCGCGCGGCCCACGCGTCCGCGGAGTTGGTAAAGATCCGCCAGCCCGAAGCGATCCGCGCGGTCGATGATGATCGTGTTCGCATTCGGGATGTCCACGCCGCTCTCGATGATCGTCGTGGAGATCAGCACGTCCGCCCGGCCGCTCACAAACTGATGCATCACTTCCTCCAACTCATGCTCCGCCATCTGCCCGTGCCCCACGATCGTGCGCGCATTCGGCACGAGCATTCGGATTTTTGATTCCACACTCGCGATGTCGCCGACGCGATTGTGCAAAAAGAACACCTGTCCCTGCCTCTTGAGCTCGCGCTGGATCGCGTCGCGGATGATGCGCTCGTCGTACGGGCAGATGAGCGTTTCCACCGGGATGCGATTGAGTGGCGCCGTCTCGATCGTGCTCATGTCCTTCGCGCCCATGAGCGAGAGGTAGAGCGTGCGCGGGATCGGCGTCGCGCTCAGCGTGAGCATGTCCACGAGCGGCCACATTTGCTTGAAGCGCTCCTTGTGCAGCACGCCGAAACGCTGCTCTTCATCGATCACCACGAGCCCGAGATCCTTAAATTCGACATCCTTCGAGATCAGCCGGTGCGTGCCGATCACGATGTCCACGCTGCCCTCGCGCACGCCCCGCAGCGTCTGCGTCTGCTGCCCGCGCGTGCGGAATCGGCTGAGCATGTCCACCGTCACCGGATAGTCGCTCATGCGTTCGCGAAAATTCCGCCAGTGCTGCTCTGCGAGCACCGTGGTCGGCACGAGGATGGCGACCTGCTTGCCCGCGCACACCGCCTTGAACGCCGCGCGAATCGCCACCTCCGTTTTTCCGAATCCCACGTCGCCGCAGATGAGCCGATCCATCGGCTGCTCCGTCTCCATGTCTGCCTTCGTGTCGGCGATGGCGGTGAGTTGATCCGGCGTTTCCTTGTAAAGAAACGACGACTCAAATTCGCGCACCCACTTGCCGTCGGGCGGAAACGTGAAGCCCTTCTGCGTCTCGCGCGCCGCGTGGGTTTCGAGCAATTTTCCCGCGTAGTCGAACGCCGCCTTCTCCGCCTTCTTCTTCGCATTCGTCCACGCCGCATCGCCGAGCTTGCTCAGCGGCGGATGCCTTTTCCCGATGCCCACGTAACGCGCGATGAGGTAGCTCTGATCGAGCGGCACGTAGAGTTTCGCGCCCTCGGCAAATTCCAGCACGAGCACATCCTCGCCGTTCGCGAGCTGCTTCAGCGCCTCGAAGCGCGCGATGCCGTGTTCGAGATGCACGACGAGTTCGCCCTCGATCAGCTCGCTGAAATCGATTTGCGAACGGCTGACGATCTCGCGCGAGCGCTTCAGCGCGATTCGCCGTGCGCGCGTGTTGCGGTAGCGGCCAAAAAGCTCCGAGTCGCTGAGCACCGCGACGCGCCCCGCGGGGAAGGTGAAGCCGCGCCCGAGTGTGCCGGTGGAAAAATGCAGCGCGTCCGCCTCGACCGCCGGGATGAGATCACGCAGCCGCTCGATCTCTCCTTCGTTGTTGCAAAAGACAAACGTGCTCCAGCCCTGAGTGCGCCACTCCGTGAGCTGCGCGAAGAACCGCTCGCGCCGCGCCTCATCCACGACAAAGTCGCCCGCCTCGAATTCACCGAGGCCGTTGTCGAAGAACGCCAGCGAGTAGTCGAAACCCTCCTTTTTAACCACTGAGGGCACAGAGGAATTCACAGAGGTGCGCAGAGTGTCGCCTCCGTGATCCTCTGTGAATTCCACCGTGTCCTCTGTGGTAAAATCCCCGGAGACCGAACTCGCGCTGATCGTCACTTTCGCCTCCAGCCACTCCGCACCCACGTCCACGGTGATGTCCCCCTCGCCGATGCAATCGCGCAGGCGGTGCCCGCGCGGCGCAGCCTGACCGAGCAGGATCGTGCAGGAGGGCAGTTGCTCCACGCTCGTCTGCGCATCGAGATCAAATTGCCGGATGCTCTCCAACTCGTCGCCGAAAAATTCCAGCCGCACCGGCAGCGAATGGTTGAAGCTGAACACGTCCACAATCCCGCCGCGCACCGCGAACTGCCCGCGCTGCGACACCTGCGCCGCCGCCTCGTAGCCCGCCGCGCTGAGTCGCCCGAGCAGCATCTCACGCATCACCGTCTCGCCGCGTGCGAGTCGCATTTCCATCGCTTGCATTTGCTCCGCATCCGGCACCATCTCATCGAGCGCCGCCCGCGTGAGCACGATCACGAGTGGCTGGCCGGTGTCGTCGCGCGCGTTCAGCCGGTGGACGATCGCGAGCCGTTCGGCCACCGTCTCCGGATCCGGCATCGCGCCTTCCACCGGTGCGACTTCCATCTCGGGGAAAAAGAGCGCATCCGGCAGCCACTGCTGCAGCTCATTGTGCAACTGCTCCTGCGCGCGCAGCGTCGGACACACGAGCCACAGCCGCCGCTTCACCTCGCGCGCGATGACCGCACACAGCGCCGAGTGCGCGCCCTCCGTCACTTGCTCAAACGCGATGCCGTCCTCGCCTTTCGCCGCGACGCGCAGTTTCCGCGCGAGCGAGGGCTCGCGGGCGAGGGCATCGAGCAGATTGGCAGCGCCGACTTTCACGTGGGGCGGGGAAGGGAAGCGGTGCGCGCCGCGACGGCAACTCATTTCCCATCGCGTGCGCAGTGTTGCTTCGGTGGCCGCCGCGGGAAACCGGCCCGCGCTAGCCATAGCGCAGTGCTTCGATCGGCGCGATGCGGCTCGCGCTCCACGCGGGATAGATGCCGCTGAAGACTCCGATCAGCACGGCAAAGGCGAAACTGAGCAGCACGCTCGCAGTCTGGATCACAGGCAGGCTCGCACCTTCGGTAGTGAATTTGATCAGGTGCGTCATGCCGAGCGCGGCGATGAGGCCGAGGAAGCCGCCGATGATTCCGACCACGGTGCTCTCGACGAGGATCTGCGTGAAAATGTGCCCCGCCTTCGCGCCGATGGCGCGGCGCACGCCGATCTCGCGGATGCGCTCGGTGATGCTCGCGAGCATGATATTCGTGATGCCGATGCCGCCGACGATGAGGCTGATGCCGGCGATGAGACCGCCGGTGAGCCGCGTGTTGCGCGCGGTTTTCTCGATGCTCTCGGCGAGCTCCTGCCGGGTGTCGAAAGTGAAGTCCTCCACGCCGCGGTGATTTTGCAGCATGAGGCTGGAGACTTCATCGATCGCATCCTGCACGTGCTGCGAGTCCGAAGCCTGGATGGTGAGGCCGTCAATTTTGATGATCGGCCCCTGGTCCACGACGCCCACGACATTCGCTGCGCGGTACTCGTAGTAGAAGGTGCTGAACGGGATGATCACCGTGGTGTTTTTCACGGTGTACGGATTGTACGACTTGCCCTTTTTGTTCAAAATGGTCGGCGGCTTTTTCCCTTTCAGTCGCGCGGCGCGGGCATCCTCGTTTTCGTAGTACTGGAAGATGCCGACGATCTTGAACGGCTTGCCATTGATGACAAGGATCTCGCCAATGGGCTTCGCATTCGGAGTCTCGGGCCAGAGTTGCTCGACGATGCGAGTGCCGATGACGCAGACGGCGCGGCCTTCGTCGAGATCGAGCTGGGTGATGTTGCGGCCAAATTCGATCACATGCCGATTGATGGGCACAAAGTCGGGCCACACGCCGTAAATGTATGCGCGGAGCTTTTCGCTTTTCCGCGTGAGCGGGACAAACTGCGTGTACCACGGCGTGACCATGTTGACGTGTTTCGCAGCGTGCTGGATGACTTCCGCGTCCTGCACCGTGCGGCCCGGCGATGTGTCGGCGAGGAGCAACTGCTCCTGCGGCACGTCCTGCGCGATCACATTGATGCGTTCGACGCCGCCCATCTGCGTCATGTATTCGCGCGAGGCTTTCGCCATTCCATCCGTGAGCGCAAAGGTGGAGAGCAAACTCGCGACGCCGAGGATGACGCCGAGCATCGTGAGAAAGCTCCGGAATTTGTGTGACCAGATTTCCCGCAGGCCGACGGCGAGGCTGTTCCAGAAATTCATGCGGCGGGTGGCTGGCTCGCGGGCGGAGCCTGGATGCCGCTCTGGATTCCCGGCGCGCGGTGCACGATTTTCCCGTCGCGGATTTCGATGCGGCGCGGCGCATTGTCGGCGATTTCGTTGTCGTGCGTGACGAGGACAATCGTGCGGCCCTGCTGGCTGAGTTCGCGGAAAAGCCGGAGGATGCTCGCGCCGGTGTTGGAATCGAGGTTGCCGGTCGGCTCGTCGGCAAAGACGATTTTCGGATCGTTCACGAGCGCGCGCGCGATGGCGACGCGCTGCATCTGCCCGCCGGAAAGCTGGAGCGGGGTGTTCTTCGCGCGGTCCATGAGCCCCACGCGCTCGACCGCGGCGATGGCCCGGTTGCGGCGCTCCTTTTTCGAGACACCGGAATAAATCATCGGCAGCTCGACGTTTTCGAGGACGGTGAATTTGCCGAGGAGATTGAAGGACTGGAAGACGAAGCCGATCTTCTCATTCCGCATCTCCGCGAGCCGTCCGTCGCTGGCGCGCGACACGTCCACGCCGTCGATCACGACCCTGCCGGTGGTCGGGATGTCGAGGCAGCCGAGGAGGTGCATGAGTGTGCTCTTGCCGCTGCCGCTCGGACCGATGATCGCGGCGTATTCGCCCTGCTCGATCGTCAGGTTGATCCCGTCGAGCGCGCGAATTTCCTGTTCGCCCACCCGGTAGCGTTTCGTGACCTCGGTCAGCTCGATCAGCGCCATCTAGCTGCGCTTCTGAGTCCGTTCGGGTTCGTTCAGCAGGATCTCCTCGCCGACATGCACGCCCTGCAGGATCTGCGCGCTTTCGGTGTTGGAGACGCCCACTTTCACCGGCCGCTTTTCCGTCTTCGAGCCGTTGCGCACATAGACGACGCGCGAGTTGCCCGAGCCCTTGAAGACCGCGGAGATCGGCACCGAGACCGCGTCGCCCACGTGCGCGATGGGAATGGTCATCTGCACCGTCATCCCGGGCCTCATGCGGGCGGCGACCTGCTGGATGGAGGCGCGCACGGTGAATCCCTTGATGCCATTCCGAATCGTGGCGACCGGTGCGATGAAAATGATCTCGGCCTGCATTTCGGCATCCTTGAGCGACTCGGCGAGCAGCTTCACCTGCTGCTTCATCGTGAGCCGCGAGACGTCCACCTGATTCACGTGCGTCTCCACGATCAGTTTGGAGAGATTCGCGATGCTCATCAGCGTGGTGCCGCTGTTCACACTCGCCGCCGCGATGGCGACCTGGCCCTCCACGACTGGCACGGTGAGCACGGTGCCCTCGGTCGGTGCCATCACTTTCGTCTTGGAGAGCCGGTCCTGCACGAGCTGCATTTTCTTCTCCGCCTTCGTGAGGCTGTTGCGCGCGAGATCCAGCTCCGAGCCTAGGTTGTCGAATGCCTCCAGGCTGATCAGTTTCGCCTCGAAGAGGTCCTTCGCCCGCTCAAAATTCCGCTCGGACCGGGTCACGGCGAGATTCGCCCCTTCGATCTCCGTTTTCGCGGATTCCATTTCGCTGAGGAGGTCCGTGTCGTCCACTTCCACGAGCAGTTCGCCCGCCTTCACCGTGTCGCCCGGCTCGACGTGCAGCGCCTTGATGCGCCCGCCCACCTCCGCCTTCACATCGAGCTGCGTGTCGGGCAGCACGTCGCCGCTGACTTGGATGGAAAAATCAATGTCCTTTTTCTCCGCGAGCGTCGTCGGCACATCCTCCTGCGCGTTCTCGGTGGACTTTTGGAAAAGCCCAAACCAGTCCCGCGTCTTCGCGAAATAGCCTCCGCCTGCGAGGACTGCGATGATTGCGAGGGTGAGGACGGGTTTCTTCATGGGCGACGGGACTGCGATGCGGGTGAAAAGGGAACGAACGGTCTGACTGATGAAGAAGCAGTTCCACCCTCGGATTCTTAGCGGAAAAGTGCCTGCGCCCGTGTGCTCCGGTGGAGGAGTCTTCGGCGCTTCGTGGTCCGAAGTTCGTGACATCAGGACATCGTTCTCCGGGTGATTTTGAAACGGCCATGGCGACGAGGAATCACGAGGCAAGCGTGGAAATTGCCATCTCAAATCTGCCGAAAAGTGCCGCATGCTTCAGGCTGTTTTGCAGCGCGCAAACCTCGAGACACCACAAAACCATGAAAACTCGCCTGACCTTCTTGCCGCGTCACTCGAACCACGCCGCCAGTTCCGCGATCTGAAGTTCATCCAGCCGATGGACGACGCGGTCCGCGTGGCCTTCCAGCGCAGCGGCGGAATTGGTCGTCGCGACACCGACCGCCTTCATGCCGCCGTTGTGCGCCGCCTTCAGCCCGGCGAACGAATCCTCGAAGACCACGCACTTTTCCGAATCGCGGCGGGCCAGCAGCGCGGCCTTGATGAACACCTCGGGGTTCGGCTTCCCGAGTTGCACGTTTTCCGAGGTGACGATGCCGCGGAAAAATTCCGCGAGTCCGACTTTCGCCATCGAGACTTCGATGTTGGCGAGATGCGTCGAAGTGCCGACCGCACACGGAACGCCCGCGTCGCGCAGCCGCTCCAGCCACTCGCGCACGCCGGGCATGGGCGCGAGATCGTCGCCGACGATCAGTTCTCGGTAGAGCACTTCCTTGCGCAGGGAGATGCGCATGATCTCCGCCGGGTCGCTCGTCCAGCCGAGGATTTCGGGAATGATAATCTCGTTCTTGCGTCCGAACCCCAATTCGAAATGCGCGGCGGGGAGCGTGCGGCCTTCCTCCGCGGCGAGGAGTTCCCACGATCTTTCGTGGCTGCGCGATGAATCGATGACCACGCCATCCCAGTCGAAAATGGCTCCCCACGCTGCTTCGTGCGGCATCGCTATTTCAGGAATTGAAGCGTCGGCAGCCGGTACTGCATCTGCACCGTGCGCTCGGTTTTTTGAATCTCCGCGGCGTCGAGGTAGATGGTCTTCGGGTCTTCCTCGAACTCGATTTTGTGAAAGCCATTCTGCGGTTTTTCGAGCGCCTTCGGCACGTCGTCGAGCGACTGCAATTCCACGCCGTTGATCTTTTTCACCAGCAGGCTGCTGAGGTCCTCGTAACCGACGGTAGCGGAAGTCGGCAGCACGCGGCTGAGGAAGACCAGCTTGCGCGGTCCGTCCTTGAAAAGCTCGTCCTGCACGCGATCGAAATACACGAGGCGCTCGGGCGCGCGGCGCAGCCAGTCGGGGCCGAAATCCTTCAGGTATTGCCGCGAGAGTTCCTGCAAAATGAGACCGCCGACGACGACGAAGCGCGGGCGCTGGTCGATGATGTACGGATCGCTCACGTAGCTCGACGGCGCGCGGTGCTGGAGCGTCGCCTCGAGGGTCTTGCGCTCGCCCTCGCGCACGATGTGCAGCTTCACTTTGTCGCCGACGAAATGATGCGTGTTGAACAGATGCGCGACCGGGATTTGGCCGTATGCCTCGTCGGGATAATCACCGTCCTGATCCACGGAAAAATTATCCACCGCAAACAGCACGTCGCCCTTCTGCAAGCCCGCCGCCACCGCCGGACCGCCCTTCAGCACATCCGTGATGTACACTCCCCCGGTCACGTCCGCCGGGATTTTCGCGAAGCGCCGCAGCGCCGGATCGCGCGTGGGGCTGAAGGCGTAGCCGATGCGCGGGAAGCCCGCATATTTTCCGCCCTCGAGGTCCTTCAGGAAATGCCGGATGACCGGCGCGGGGATGATGTTCGCGTTGTTCGTCTGCGCGTCGTAGCCCATGAGCACGCCGGTGAGTCTTCCCTCGTGCATGACGGGGAGGGTGAAGCTGCCCTCGCGTCCCTGGAGGCGCACCGTCATGCGATAAATGAGGAATGATCCATCCACCGGATACGCCGCGATTTCCGCGGTCGTGAGCGGTCCGTTCGTCTCGAGCAGGCGCCCGTTGTTTTCGAGCTGCCAGACGGTGAGCACATCGCCGATGTCGCTCTCCGCGACTTCCAGTCCCGGCACTCCCGCGAGAAAATCCGCGGCGTCGGTTTTCAGCACCGCGAGATTCGCCTCGTAGTCCACCGCCTCGACCGACGCCGGGACTTTGCGGCCGCCCTCGGGCGTTTCGAATTCGAGGTAGGTGAGATTCGCGACGAGTTCCGCCGTCACGAGCACGCGCCCGCCCGGCAGCACCGTGCCGATCGCGCGCCGCGTGAATGGCTGCCGCTTTCCCCACGGCCGCGGAAAATCCCACGACTGCGTGGTGACGTTCACGCGGATGACGTTGAGCTTTTCCGCGGCGATCGCGTCGGCGAATGCGCAGCAGACGAGCGCGACGAGGAGTGAAATGCGGATCATGGATTTTGAAAAAGTGCGGCTCATGTTTCAGCGCGGCGCCTGCGTGGCCTCGTCTTCGAGATTCTCCTCCTTCAGCACATTGTAGCGCTCACGGATGCGCTTCCGCGCGGCTTCGAGATCTGCGCGGCGGACGACGAGCGGGCGGCCGGAGCCTTCAAATTCCAGCACGTATTCGTCCGCGGGTTTGGCGAGCGCGGCGGCGAGTTCCCTGATGTTGCGGATGGCCACGCCGTTCACCTTCGTGAGGATCCCTTCGCGGAATTCATCGAGGTACGTATTGATCGGATCCGGCAGCAGGGAAGTGAGGATGATCACCTCGTCGCGCTCTTTGTACATTTCTTCGTCAATGAAGTGCGCGAAGTAGTGGAAGATGCGCGGGTTCGCGAACTGATACGCCATGATCAGATTGCGATTCATCGGCTGGAAAAGCAGCCCGCCGAAAACCACATACTTCGGCGGATCGTAGCTCGTCGCCTGGTGAATGTACGGCCATGCGCGGGTGAAAGTGACGCTCTCCGTCACGAGCTTGCCGTCGCGATGCACGTCGAAGCGAATCGTGTCGCCCTTGTATTTCCGCTCCGCGACCTCCGCCATCTGCACGCGCTCGCCCTCGAGCTGCACCATGCCGTCGCTCTGGATGTCGAGGTCGTTGATTTTGAGCAGCACATCGCCGGGCTTGAGTTTCCCAAAGCACACACTCGCGCTTCCGACGCTCGTCACCACGACTCCGCGGTCATCGTCCGGCAGCCCGAGCGCGCGGCGGTGCGCGGCGTTCAGCAACGGAAAGGTGCCGATGCTCAGGTCCATGTAGCGGTCGTAGTGGCCGTCCTCGATGTCTTTCAGAAAGTGCCCGATCACCGGCGTCGGGATCATGTAGCCGACATTCTGGGCATCCGCGCCGCCGAGGCCCTGGAACGCCACGCCCACGACTTTGCCCTGCTGCATCACCGGTCCCCCGGAGTTGCCGGGATTGATCGCCGCGTCGATCTGGATGCACAGGTGCGAATCCATCACCGAGTGCGCATACGTGCGGAAATCGATTCGCGAGACGATGCCCTTCGTCACACTCATGCGCTCGCCGCCGATCGGGTAGCCGTACACGGACACGCTCGACTCGATCTCCGGCACGCCGCCGAGCGCGAGCGGGATCGTGTCTTTCCAAAAATCGGGATCCTCGACCTTGAGCTGCGCGAGGTCGCAGTCGTGCGCGATGAATTCGACCGTCGCCACGTACTTCTTCGGATCATTCTCCTTCTCGACGGTCAGCAGCTTTGCATTCGAGACCACGTGCGCGTTCGTCATCAGCCGGTCCTTTTTCACGACCCAGCCGGTGCCGCTTCCGCCCGTCATCTGCCCCGGCAGCCACGGCACGCGGTAGTTGAATTCCTGCGCGGTGTTGTTGATCCGGCAGAGCGACTTGCGGATTTCGTTCGGCTGCGCGAATGCGGCGTGAACGAGGAACAGGGAGGCGGCGGCGAGCCAGAGGCGAATGGTCATTCGGGCGCGCAAGATGGACGGCGCGCGGCGTGATGCAAATGGAAAGCAAACCGTTTTCATCATTCTCCGCCTGCCGCCTGCACCATGAGCCGACGCGGCAAATCCCTGAGCGGATGCCGCAAACTCTCCCGCGGATGCGGAAACCTCTTTAGCAGAATGGGCAAACTCTCGAGGCGATGCCGCAGACGGGCGAGCCGCTGCCGCAGACTGGCGGCAGTCTTCGGAAAACTGCCGAGGCTCTTGAGAAAACTCCCGAGACTCTTCGGAAAACTGCCAAGGCTTTGCGCAAAACTCCCGAGGCTTTGGCGAAAAAGGCCGAGGCTTTTGGG
>JBBSEI010000025.1:0-48668 GCA_038239865.1 Chthoniobacterales bacterium | reverse complement strand
GCATCTGCGCATTGACGCGAATGCCGCCGCGCTCGCCGATCTCAAGGCCCGCGCCTTTTGCCAATCCCGTCTCGGGGCGCACGCCGAGGCCGAGCACGACCATGTCGGCGGGGAATCGGCGGGCATCCTTGAGCACGACGACAGAGGCGCGTGCGGCCTCGTCACCGGCTGGCGTTTCAAAAGCCGCCACGGCACTGCCAGTGACAAGCTCGACACCGTGCTGCTTCAATTCCAAATGCAGCCACGCGGCCATCTCGGGATCGAGCGGAGCCATCACCTGCGGCAACGCCTCCACGAGTGTGACGGACACGCCGCCGTGACGCACGAGCTGCTCCGCCATTTCCAATCCGATGTAGCCGCCGCCGACCACCACAGCGCGCGTCGCAGCGGTCCCGCTGAGCCATGCTTTCATGCGCACCACATCGGGCACGTTGCGCACGGTGAAATGGCCTTCGTTCTGAATGCCGGGGATCGGCGGCATCAGCGGCGAGGCTCCGGTGGAGATCACCAGCGCGTCGTAAGGCTGCTCGTATTCGCGTCCGCCCGGCAGCTCGCGCACCTTCACCACACGCGCCTCGCGGTTGATGGCGATGACTTCGCTGTTCACCCGCGCGTCGAGATTGAAGCGCGAGTGCAGGCTCTTCGGCGTCTGCACCAGCAAATCGTCCTCGCTCGTGATTTCGCCGCCGACGAAGTAAGGCAGGCCGCAGTTCGCAAAGGAGACGTGCGGGCCGCGCTCGAAGATGGTGATCTCGGCAGACTCGTCGAGTCGGCGCAGACGCGCAGCGCAGGATGCGCCACCGGCGACTCCGCCGATGATGATGATTTTTTTGGGAGTGGGATTCATGATTGTTTCAAGACTGTGGCGCGGGTTTCCAGGACATGTAGCCCCGGTGCAGATGCTGGATATTTTTGAAGCCAAGTCGCTTCAGGCGATCCACCGCCTTGCGACTGCGGAAGCCGCCCGCACAATACACGAGCACCGGCTTCTCCCTGTCGTGCTGCGCGAGCTTTTCATCGAAGGCCGCGTCTCCAATCGAGACGTGGACGGCCTCGGGCAATGCGCCGCGACCGAACTCGGCGGCGGAACGCACGTCGAGTACCTGCGTCTCGGGATGTTCGCGCAAATAGGCGCGGGCCTGATCAGCATTCAAGTTCGCGCACACGTGGCCGGGCGCGGCGGAGAAGAGGCGGCGATCCCAACAAGCTTCAAACGCATACCAGCCGCCGACAACTGCAACGAGGATGACGAGAGTCCAGATCACTCAGCGAAGAAACGATGGATGGGTTGATTGGGCAGGATGGAGATACCGGGCATCACCAGCGCGAGGCCAATGATGATGCGGAGGATGCCATCCATGGTTCCGATGTTCTTTTTCATGATGTGGATTTGTTGTTGGGTTGTAAGGCGGGGCGAGTGGGTTTGTTGGCCATGAAGTAGAGGACTGGCACGGCCATGCGGCTGATGAGCAGGCTCGCGATTTCGCCGGCCATCAGGGCGATGGCGAGGCCTTTGAAGATCGGGTCTGCGAGGATGACGCTGGCTCCGACGACGACGGCCATGGCGGTGAGGAGCATGGGACGGAAGCGGACTGCGCCGGCATCGACGACGGCTTCGGCGAGGGGCATGCCTTCAGCGACGCGTTGCTCGATGAAATCGACGAGGATGATCGAGTTACGCACGACGATGCCGGCGCCGGCCATGAAGCCGATCATCGAGGTGGCGGAGAAGAATGCGCCGAGCAGGCCGTGCGCCGGGAGGATTCCGACGAGCGAAAACGGGATCGCGACCATGACGACGAGCGGCGTGAGGAAGCTGCGGAACCAGCCGACCATGAGCACGTAGATGAGCACGAGCACGGCGGCGAAGGCGCTGCCGAGGTCGCGGAAGACTTCGATGGTGATGTGCCATTCACCGTCCCATTTCATCGCGGGGCGCGCGTCGGTGAAGGGCTGGACGGCGTTGAAAATTTGCAGCGCGGTTCCGTCGCCGCCGAACTCGCGCGTGTCGAGTTTTGCGAGCGCTTTGTTCATCTTCGCGATGGCATAGACGGGGCTCTCGATGACGCCGGCGACGTCGCCGATGACGTAGGTCACAGGCATGAGGTTTTTGTGGTAGATGCTTTTCTCGGTGACGGTCTGCTCGATGCGCACCAGCTCGCGCAACGGGATGAGCGGCGCGGTGCCGGCGGCGCCGGGCTCGGGCAGCGCGTTGGCGTCGCCGGAGCGGACGCGCAGGGCGAGCAATTCGTCGGGCGTGGTGCGCGCGCTGCGCGGGAGTTCGAGCATGATATTCACGTCCTCTTTCTCGCGCGGCAGGTGCATGAGATCGACGGATTCGCCGCCGACGGCGATGCGCAGCGTCTGCGAAATCGTCTCGGCGCTGATGCCGTGCAGCGCGGCCTTTTCCTTGTCGATGATGAAGCGCGCCTTCGGCTGGTCGGCCTCGATATACCAGTCCACATCGACGACGCCCGGCGTGCTTTTGAAAATATCGCGCACCTTGCGGGCGAGCGCGTGGCGGTCGGCTTCGGTCGGGCCGTAGATTTCGGCGACGAGCGTTTGCAGCACGGGCGGGCCGGGCGGGACTTCGGCGACGGCGACGCGGGCGTCGAAGCGCGCGGCGATTTTGGCGATGCGCGGGCGGACGCGCTTGGCGATGTCGTGGCTCTGCGCGCTGCGCTCGCCTTTCGGCAAAAGATTCACCTGAATGTCGGCGACGTTCGCGCCCTCCCGCAGGAAGTAGTGGCGCACGAGTCCGTTGAAATTATACGGCGACGCGACGCCCGCGTAGATCTGGTAATCGGTGACCTCCGGCTCGGTGCGCACGGCGGCGGCGATCTCGCGGGCGGCCTGCGCGGTGCGTTCGAGCGAGCTGCCCTCGGGCATGTTCAGGATGACCTGGAACTCGCTCTTGTTGTCGAACGGCAGCATCTTCACTTTCACCCAGCCGAACGCGACGGTGGCCATCGCGAGCAGGAGCAGCGCGGTGATCGAGCCGAGGAAAAGCCAGCGCCAGAACGGCGTCGCGATCATCGGCCCCATCACGCGGCGATAAATGCGCGTGAAGAAATCCTCCTCGTGCGCAAAGTGGCTGCCGGCCTGCGCGGGCGCTGTGCCCTCCGTGAGTTTTGCGTATTTCTTTCCCCAGCGCAGGATGCGGATCGACGCCCACGGCGTGACGATGAACGCAATCGCCAGCGACCAGATCATCGCTGCGCTCGCGCCGATCGGGATGGGCCGCATGTAAGGCCCCATGAGCCCGCCGACGAAGGCCATCGGCAGCACCGCCGCAATCACGGCGAAGGTCGCGAGGATCGTCGGGTTGCCGACTTCGCCCACGGCTTCGACGGCGATCTCGGACCAGTTCCGGCCCTTGTTTTGCGCGAGATGGAAATGGCGGACGATGTTTTCCACCACGACGATCGCGTCATCCACAAGG
Organism: Chthoniobacterales bacterium; assembly: GCA_038239865.1. Taxonomy (GTDB): domain Bacteria; phylum Verrucomicrobiota; class Verrucomicrobiia; order Chthoniobacterales; family Chthoniobacteraceae; genus SXWH01. The sequence continues at coordinate 45,226 of JBBSEI010000025.1, read as the reverse complement.
ATGCCGATCGAGAAGATGAGCGCGAAGAGCGTGATGCGGTTCAGCGTGAAACCGAGCAGGTAGAAAACGAGCAGCGTGAGCGCGAGCGTGGCCGGGATGGCGATGGCGACGATGCCCGATTCGCGCCAGCCGAGGGTGAGCCAGATTAGGATGGAAACGCCGAGCACAGCGATGCCCATGTGGAGCAGCAGTTCGTTCGATTTCTCTGCCGCGGTCTCTCCGTAGTTGCGCGTGATGGAGACCTCGACGTCGCTAGGAATCAGCGTGCCCTTGAGCGTTTCGATTTTGCGCATCACGTCACGCTCCACGGAAATCGCATTCGCTCCGGGACGCTTGGCGATGCTCAGCGTGACGGCCGGCTCTTCATTCGCCGCCGCCGCGTGTGCCGCGCCGTGGCCGAAGAAGGTGTAATTCGACGGCTCCTCCGCTCCGTCCACGATTTGTGCGACTTCGTGCAGATACACCGGTCGTCCGCCGAAGACGCCGACGACCACATTGCCGACGTCCACCGCGCTGGTGAGGAACGCGCCGGTCTCGATGATGAACTCCTGATTGTTCGTCGTGAGCCCGCCCGAGCGGTATTGGCGGTTGGCCTGCTGGAGCATCGGGACAAGACCGGCGGCGCTGAGATTGCGCGAGGCAAGGCGCACGGGGTCGAGTAGCACGCGCACTTCACGTCGCGCCCCGCCGATGATCTTAGTTTCCGCCACGAGCGGCACGGCCTTCACCGCATCATCCACCTCCGCGACGAGCCGGCGCAGCGTGAGATGATCGTAGCGCGCGCTGTGGAAGGTGAGCGCAAGGATCGGCACATCGTCGATCGACTTCGGCTTCACGAGCGGCGCGCTGACGCCGTGCGGGATGCGGTCAAAGTTCGAGCGTAGCTTTTCCGTGAGCCGCACGAGGCATTCATCCGGATCGGAGCCGACCTTGAACCGCACGATGACGAGGCTCTCGCTGTCGCGGGACGTAGAGTAGATGTATTCCACGCCCGGAATTTCCCAGAGCAGCTTTTCCATCGGGCGCGTCGCGCGCTCCTCCACTTCTTTCGCGGTGGAGCCCGCCATGTTCACCATCACGTCAATCAGCGGCACCTTGATCTGCGGCTCCTCCTCGCGCGGCAGCAGCACGATCGCAGCGATGCCGAGGAGCACCGCCACGATGACCACCAGCGGCGTGAGCTTCGAGTCGATGAACGTGTGCGCGATCCGCCCGGCGATGCCGGGGCCGGGCGATGGAGGCGGCGTACTGCTCATCCGGCGGTTGGCTTCACTTTCCGCTGAGTCCAAAGAGCAGGCCCATCACACCGCCGTAGATCGCGCCGCGCCACCACGTCGAGGTGAGCGGGCAGGTGCCGGAAGAGCATTGGCCGAAGTAACCGAGCGCCGAACCCAGCGCCGCGCCGATCACGATGGCGATGAAGACGCGCATTATCGCCGGGCCTCCGATTGGCCCGCGGCTCGCAGCGCGAAGCTGCGGAGTTGTGCGGCGGGCATCGCGCCGGAGGTGCGTTCGACTTCGCGGCCCCCGGTGAAGACGGCAAAAGTCGGGATGGACCGGATGTGCATCGAACCCGCGATGCCGGGCTGATCCTCCGTGTTCACTTTGGCGACGAGTAATTCGCCGGAAGCCAGCGCGGCGAGCTTCGTGATTTCCGGGGCAACCATTTTGCAAGGCCCGCACCACGGTGCCCAGAAATCCACGAGCACGGGGAGCGACGCGGTCTGCACCAGCGCGGTGAAAGCAGCAGTGGAATCAATCACGACGGGCAGCGAGGGAAGCGGCAGTGATCCCTTGCAGCCCCCGCAGCGGCCGGACTCGTGGAGTCGCGCGAATGGAATGCGGTTTGCGCGCTGGCACTGAGGGCAGTGCAGGATCACTCCGCGATCGTCGGCGTTCAGATGTTCGGTGCTCATGGCTTCAGCGTGACGGGCTGGCCGTCGTGCAAATTCTCGTTTCCCTCGACCACCACACGGTCACCGGCGCTAATCCCGGAGATCAGTGCAACCTCGCCATCGGTCCGCTTGCCGGTGCGGACGATCCGCAGCCGGGCGTTCTGTTTTTCAATGACGAAGACGGTTTCCATCTGCCCACGCACCACAAGCGCGGAGAGCGGCACATGAATCGCGCGCGTCTCGCCCACGGGGACCAGCACGCGACCGAACTGGCCGCTGCGCACACCTTCCGTCGCGGGGAGATCGAGCTTCACCAAAAAAGTGCGGCTTGCGGCATCGGCGACTGGAGCCATTTCCACGACCGTGCCCTCGATCACCGGAGACTTCGCACCGATGCGCACGGCAAGCTTCGCTCCGAGTTTGATGCTGCCGATGAGCGCCTCGGGCACGTCGGCTTCGAATCGGAGGAGACGCGGGTCTTCCATTGCGGCGATGGGTTTGCCGGGGGCGGCGAGGTCACCCACATCTGCGAGCTGGCGCGTGATGATGCCATCGTAAGGCGCAACGACCTTCGTGTAAGCGAGCATCGTTTCCGCTTCCGTGAGCGCGCCGAGGGAGACGCGTGCGCGTGCCTGCACGCCGTCAAATTCAGCCTGCGTCGTGATCTTCTGCTGGAGCAAAGCGCGAGCGCGATTGAGGTCAGCCGTCGCCTGCTCGCGCACGGCCATCGCCTGATCGAGCCGCGCCTGGATTTCGCGCGCATCGAGTCGTGCGATGAGATCCCCGGCTTTCACCGTCTGTCCCGGTGCGACGAGCAGTGCTTCGATGCGGGCGCTGACCTTCGGCTCGATCGCTGCGCGCAATTTTGCCTGCACGGTCCCGACGACTTCTTCAAACGCAGCACGCGCGGCCGACTCGACCACCACCGCGCGCACGGGAGCACTTGGCAGCGACTCGGGTGCCGGTGGTGTCTCCTGCTTGCTGCATCCGGTGCCGAATGCGGCTGCGATGAGCATGGCCGAAATGGCGAGCCAGGATGCGGGTCTGTGGCGCGGTGAAGTCATGTGCGGCAGCGGTGGGTAGGATCAGACTTTGCGATTGAGAGCGTCGCCACAGCCGCCCTTCGGCACGCCCATTTTAATCAGGATGCGCTCAAGCGCGCAGACGCCGGTGAGCCCAGATTGAAACAGGTTTAGCCCGACGAAAACGGCGAGGTTAATCCAGCGGGGATCCACCCAGTGCGCGAGCGCGAGGCTCGTGAGGATGAGGCAGCCAGCGACGATATGCACCGACACCGCGGCGCTGACGGCGCTCGCGCCGGGGCTCACGCCCGAGATAGTCGCCGCCGTGAGCAAGATCATGGCGTTACCCTTACAGCGGTGGCTGGATCGTGCGTTCGATTGCGATCGCACGTATGTATTGGGCGCGCTCGAATGCGCCCGGGTCGGCGCAGTTCTTCTGGCTCATCCTGCCTTTGATCTGCTCCAGTGAATCGTATTCGTGCCGTTCCATCCATTCGCGCATCTCACGCTCGATCACGGCGAGATGCCCGATGCCGTGACGCATGAGCACTGAGCAGAGCATCGCCACGTCCGCACCGACCATCAGCATTTTCAGCGCGTCGGTGGCGCGATGGATGCCGCTGGTGGCGGCGAGGCTGGCGCGGATGCGGCCATGCAGAATCCCGATCCAGCGCAGCGGCAGAAGCAGGTCTCCGGGTGTGCTCAGGTGGATATTCGGCGCGACCTGCATCGCTTCGAGATCGATATCCGGCTGATAAAAGCGGTTGAAGAGAACGAGCCCGTCGGCCCCCTGCTCGTCGAGCTGCTGGGCAAAGTGCGCGAAGTTCGTGAAGTGAGGGCTGAGCTTCACTGCGACCGGGATTTTCACCTGGCCTTTCACCGAGGTGAGGATCGTGCGATAGCCCATCTCGATCTCTTCGGCAGGAAGTTTGGGATCCGTCGGGATGGAATAGATATTCAACTCGATCGCATCAGCACCGGCCTGCTCGATGGCTCGCGCGAAGGTCATCCAGCCGCCGAATGTTGTGCCGTTCAAGCTCGCGATGACCGGGATGCCGAGCGCCTGTTTCGCCTTCACGATGTGGAGCAGGTAACGGTTCGAGGCAAAGTTGAAGTCGTCGGGCGTGGGAAGCAAGGCGCGCGTCTGGGCAGAGCGCTTGGTCCCGATCACGAGATCGTCGTCACGCGTCTCCGTTTCATTGAGGAGCTGCTCTTCGAACACCGAGGGCAGGACGACTGCTCCCGCGCCCGCGTCTTCCATTCGCACGAGGTTGTCAATATCATCGCAAAGCGGCGATGACGAAGGCACAAGCGGCGACCGCAGCCTGAGTCCGAGGTAGGTGGTGGTGAAGTTCATGAGTGTGGATTCTTGGTGGACAGCATGGTCCAAATCCGTCCCGGCAGTGTGGAGGGACCAGCCTTCCGGCCTTCAGCCCAAGGCCCGTCGCGGTGCAAGGCCACTGCGCGGGACGAATCCATATTCCGACCGATCCTCGACGAGGTGCCGAGCCATTCGCTCCAGTTCGGTTTCGATTTTCATACCACTGCATTAACGGCATGCATGAAAGAAAGCAATCCGCGTTTGTCCGCTGCGACCCCTTTATTGCCAAGCAGTAGGCAAACGTTACCGTATCGAAGGGCAGCTTCCCGGCTTTGGCTTGCAGATCTCCATCGTTTCGCGCCTGTTCCTATTTGCCAGCGCCTTGCTGTAGGTAATCAAGGATTTCCCTGGCCTGCGCGGCGGGGATGTTCGCGCGGACCCGCATGTGCAGGACGATGTTACCCCATTGCGCAGCCGTGAACTCGTTCGATCCGCGGTAAGTATGGCAGCGGTTGCAATGAATGGTCCAAAGTTCGCTACCGGGGATTCCCGTTACCTTTTTCGCCGGCACCAGCGCCGTCTTTTCCGATGGTGGTGTTTTTGACTGGGATAGGGGCGCCTTTGTCTGCGCCGGCAGCGGTGTTTCACCAAAAAGCGGTGCCGGCTTAATGTTCGACGCGGCAGAACTGGTGACAGCTTTCACTCCCTGCAACGTGCGGATGTAGGTGATGAGCTGCCAGCGCTGCTCTTCCGAAAAGGCTCCCTTGAACCCCACCATCGCTCCGCGTCCCTCGCTCAGTTTCCAAAACAGCGCGCCATCGCTTTCCGTCGCTATTGCGCTCGTGGTGTAATTGGCGGGCTTGGGGTTGAGCGCCATCGCCGCCGGGCCATCGCCTCGTCCGGAATTCCCGTGGCAGGGTGCACAGGTGGTCATGTAGATTTGCTTTCCTGCTGCCGCGGCTTCGGCCTTCCCGGCAAAGGGATTCCTTTTCGCCGCTTCGGATGCGGGTGCCACCCATGGCGCGGAGGTTTGGGCAAAGCCGGGCGGAACTATAGCGATAAACGCCGCACCAAGGGCTGCTGCGAGAACGAGACGAACGGACTTCTTGGAAACGGTGCTCATATTGAAGGTGGCCGGTAAAGTGTGATTTTGAATGAACGGGCGCTGGCTTAGAATCCGTAGGAGAGCTGGAAGATGAGTTGGTTTGAAGGCGTGGGATTGGGGCCGCGGCTGCGGGACCATTCATAGTCGCCCTCGAGCCAGAGGGTGTTCGTCAGATAATAGACGGCTCCGACTGTGCCGCGATTTGTCCGCGTGCCCATGCCATCGCTCACGGTGTCGTAGCGGGTGATCAGTTCGACATTGTTGAGCCATTCGAGCTTTGGATGGAGCCCGGAAAGCTTGTATCCTGCCTGCACCCACCAGCCATTCGGCTTGATGGTCCCCAAATCGTCCGTGCCCACCCAACTGCGAATGTATTCCCCCTTGATTTCGACGGAAGGGCCAAAATGCAGCGCCATATCCACAACTCCCGCGCTGAAATTCCGGTTTCCAGCGTCGTCCCAGGGACTCGACATGCCGGAGATGCCAAATTCCACGTCGTGCTGAGCCTTCCATGGATAGAAATAGGCTATGCGTCCGCCGTAGCCCATGCCGCCATGCCGGTTTGCGGTATTGCCAGCGAGCGAAATGCCAGTATTGCCACCCAAATCGAGTTGTCCCGCCCTGCCGCTGCCATCAATCGAGCCGGGACCGTTTGCCGTAAAGACCGAATAGTTCACGTTTCCACCCTTGGCGCCGATGGGAATCGCCCCGCGCAACTGCATACCGATGCCATTGCCGGGAATAATGTTCCGCGGCATCGGCGAATCGGGAATCTTATTCAGCCAGCCGGCGCTGCGCTCACTATAGGTGCCCAGCGGCAGCAGCATGTTGCCGCCGAGGATCGTGATATAGTCGTTCAGCACGTAATCAATCGTCGCAAAGCTCAGGTTCACCGACGTGCTGTAACCGCCGCCGTTGGGAGCGTTGTTCGCCAGCGTGAAGTCGAACCCGGCTTCAAAGAGGACATTGTCGCTGGCACGGAAGAGGAAAATCGGCGCAAAGTCAGCCAATGCAAAGCCGCCATGCTGGTGGGCGGTCTTGCCGAACTGGACTTCCGCATCCCCCATGATGCTGAAGCTGTGGGTTGCAAGGGCGCCTCCCAGATCAGGGATCGCCGCATCGGGCTTGGACGAGGGTAACACCACGCTCTTAGCCTCTGAAACCTGCCTCGGCAATGCGGGCGCTGCGGGCGTCTCCGTGACTCGGAGCTGCAACTCACTGATTTTCGCCTGATCCTCCTCGTGTGTCGTCTCAAGAGTCTGCACCTTCTTGGTCAATTGCTCGACCGCCTGCTTGAGGGTATTGAAGTCTTCATCGCTCACCGCCGCTGTGGCGGATTGCTGGACGCTGACTCCAATCATGCAACCGGCAGCCAAGGCCGCAAAGGCGCTCGAATACATTCGTTTGTAGCTGGTCATAAGTTTACAGTTTTCCGACAGACGGTTCTTTGAACTTGGAGGCAACGATGTGTCTCATTCGAGACGCATCGCCATTTGAAAATAAGTTTCGCCATTTGTTGAGGCGGCGACAATCAGAACCTCTCGAAAGACGCTACACTTTTTCGGCGTGTTCTGACCACGTCTGGCATCGCGAAGACAGCGCCGCCATCCAAAGACTTCGCCCTTCGCCATTCCGCTTCGTCCCACTGTCTCACGACTCCGCTCCACTGCAAAAGCTGAAGACTTTGGCGGGATCCGCCGAACACCAACCACGAAGATTGAACCGCTTCGCGCGGCACCGACGATTCAAACTTCTCGACAAGCCAGCCTGCACGCCGGGCACAAATCGCTCCCGGCGCAGCGTCTTTCATGCTTTGAGCGTCACACCATTCGCCGCGCATCCCGATGCCGGCGTGGAGTCCCTCCACGCCGCCATCGATGACCACTCCCGCATCGCCTTCGCCTCGCTCTGGCATATGAGGCAACCACTCCTTCATTCGCCGCGTTTTTATCCACAGCAACCTCCAGACTTGCCCTCGGGCTTGGCACCGGCGGGCATGGACAGAAATTTTTGCCGGCAGTGGTCGCTGCAAAAGTAGAACGTCTTCCCATCGCGTTCAGCGTGGAGCGCGGTCGCTTCGTCCACGGTCATTCCGCAGATGAGGTCTTTGGTCACGGATTTCAATTCATTCATGGTTTTGTTTCTTTCTTTATTGTTGTTATTGAACTTCGCGTCTTCAGTCTCGTGAGGGGTCTCTTGATTGTGGCTCATTTGGTCGCCTTCCCTCCGCTGAATGTGCTCCAGTTGTAGAAGCCGGCGACCATCGCCCCGGCGAACCACGCGACGACAAAGGTGGAGATGATTCCAAGCAGCACCTCGCCAATCGGCACGCTCATGCGCAGGATTGGCGCGACATCGATGCCGTGAAGGAGGCTGTTGAAGAAAGTGATCTGCTTCTCACGTGGCGCGGTGCTCATCGTCAGGATGCAGGCGAGATAGAACACGACGCCGGTCAGTCCAAAGGCCAGCCCCAGTCGGCGCGGGTTAATGATGCTCATGGTCTGATTGTTCATTGTCATTTCCTCCGTGGTGGTGATGGCCAAGCATGAAAAAGTGGCAGGCAAACATCAGCGCGATGAAGACAATCAGTGAGACGTTGTCATTCACGCCAAATGCCGGCAGCAGGAAGATGAGGAAAATCGAAAGAATGCAGCCGATCAGCATCCAGAGCGCGTGCTTGTTCATACGGGACTCACCTTTAGTTGTTGGAGTAGATTCGGATTCATGGCGACGCGATCGGGCCGGCGTTCTTGATCTCCTCGGCGGCATCCCCGGCGTTCTCCTCAAAGTTCGTCCTGAACATTCTCGCAAGTTCGCGAGCCTTGCGTTCATAGGCGGCAGGGTCTTTCCACGTCTTTCGCGGCTCCAGCACCTCGGCGGGAACGCCGGGGACAGCGACCGGCACCTGAACGCCGAAGATCGGATCGGGCCGCGTCGCCACATCCGCGAGTTGCCCGGAGAGCACGGCGCTCACCATCGCGCGGGTCAGTGAAAGTTTGATGCGATGGCCTTCACCATAGGCTCCGCCGCTCCAGCCTGTATTGATCAGCCAAACCGCCACATCATGTTTCGCGATCTTTTCGCCGAGGAGTTTTGCGTAAGTGCTCGGCGGCAGCGCCATGAACGGCGCGCCGAAACACGGACTGAATGTAGCTTGGGGTTCGGTGACACCGGCCTCGGTGCCGGCAACCTTCGCGGTATAACCGGAGAGGAAGTGATACATCGCCTGCTCGCGCGTGAGTCGCGCGATGGGCGGCAGCACTCCAAAGGCGTCGCAGGTGAGCATAATGATGTTCTTCGCGTGGCCACCCATCCCGGCGCGCGTCATATTGGGAATGTGCGTGATCGGATAAGCGGCGCGGGTGTTCTCCGTCAGCGAACTGTCGTCGAGATCGATCCGGCGCGTGCGATTGTCGATCGTCACGTTTTCGAGAATCGTGCCGAAGCGCCGCGTCGTCTCATAAATCTCCGGCTCACCCTCGTGGGAAAGACGGATGACTTTTGCGTAACAGCCGCCTTCAAAGTTGAACACGCCATGCTCACTCCAGCCGTGCTCATCGTCGCCAATCAAGGTGCGGCTCGGATCGGCCGAGAGCGTCGTCTTTCCCGTGCCGGAGAGCCCGAAGAAGATCGCCACATCGTTCTCGTCCTTTCCGTAGTTTGCGGAGCAGTGCATCGCCATCACACCGCGCTGTGGCAGCAGATAGTTCATCACCGTGAAGATCGACTTCTTGATCTCGCCCGCGTAAGCCGTGCCGCCGATCAGCACGAGCTTTTCGCCGAAGTGCAGAAGCACGAACGCCTCCGAGTGCGTCCCATCGGTCGCGGGATCGGCATGAAAGTTCGGCGCGTGCAGCACGGTGAACTCGGGCTGGTGCTTCGCCAGTCGCTCCTCATCCAGCTCGCGAATGAACATCGTCCGCGAGAAAAGCGCATGTGAAGCCCGCTCGGAAATCACGCGCACGGGCACGCGGAACCGTTCGTCCGCGCCCGCGTAGCAGTTCTGGATGAAGATGTCCTTGCCCTGGAGATAAGCGCAGAGGCGGCTCTTGAGCGCGGCGAAACGCGCTGGTTCAAACGGACGGTTGACCTTGCCCCACCAGACTTTGCTTTCGCTCGAAGGTTCGCGGACGAGGAACTTATCCTTCGGCAATCGCCCCGTATATTGCCCGGTGCGAATAACGAGCGGCCCGAGATGACTCAGCGTCCCTTCGTAGCGGCGGATGGCTTCCTCATAGAGCGCCGCCGTGGATAAATCCCAATACGTGCGGCCCAGATTGGACAGACCGAGTGCGAGCACACTTTCGTCCCGAGCGGTCATGTCAGCATTCATGTTCAATTATCGCGCCAGCAGCACCGTTTGACTGCATCGTGAAGAAATCGCGGAAGCTTGGATGGAAGAGGATTCGGCACTCATCGAGTCTTGGAAAGAGGATGCAATATTGCTCGCACTGATGACGCCCGGCTCCGCATTCGTTCGGAAACACTCCGCGGATTTTCGGTTACGCACGGCAAACGTCCGCGTTGTTCAGATTTCCCGCGCGTCAGATACCGCTGCTCGTCGTAAAGCTGGCCGCACCATTTTGCAGGCCAGCAGTGGCAGTCACCCGGTGTGATGGGGAGCGCGAGGTGAAGTATATCGAGGGGATGGCGCTGGTTTAGCAGGAGCGTTTTCAGGATGCAGAATCCGGGTGCAAGGCGCGGAGGCGGCCTGTTAGCGTCGATTCCGAATGGTTCTGATACCCACCCACGCCGTCCTGTCCCTTCTCATCGCGATCACGGTCCGCGCTGGGGAGATGCGGCCTTCGGCGGCCGAGGTCCGTGCGGCGGATGAGCGGTTGGTTTTCCAGACTTGGGCGCCGTGGTCGCCGCGCACTCACATCGAGGGAGACGTGGCGATTGTGTATGGGATCGATCCGACGCTGCCGTCGCGCATCGAATCGTGGCGCGCGCACGGGTATCCCATCCATGTGATGACGGGTGTGTCGTGGGGCGATTACAACGACTACCTCGACGGGCGCTACGACGGTAAGCAGCACGACGGCGAGGCGCAGATGGATCGCGAGGGGCAGGTGGTGCTTCATCACGGGGACATTCCCTACATGTCGCCGGGTCCGGCTTACGGCGGCTATCTTAAGCGCGGCGTGCAGCGGGCGCTGGATGCGGGCGCGGTGGCGCTGCATCTGGAGGAGCCGGAGTTTTGGGTGAAGAGCGGCTACGAGGAAAATTTCCGCAGCGAGTGGCGTGCGCACTTCGGCGAAGACTGGCAGCCGCCGCATTCGTCGCCGGATGCACAGTGGCGCGCGTCGAAGCTGAAGGCCGCGCTTTTCCGCCGCACGCTGTCGGAGCTGTTCGAGTTCGTGCGCGACTACGGGAAAAAGGCGGGACGCGAAATCCGCTGCTACGTGCCGACGCATTCGCTGATCAATTACGCGCACTGGCGCATCGTGAGCCCGGAGTCGTCGCTGCTGGAGGTGGGTTGCGACGGCTACATCGCGCAGGTGTGGACGGGCACGGCGCGCACCCCCAATGTGTATGAGGGCGTGGAGAAGTCGCGGACGTTTGAGACGGCGTTCCTCGAATACGGCGCAATGCAGAACCTCGTGCGCGCTATGCCCGAGGAACGCCGGCGCTTGTGGTATTTGAACGATCCCATCGAGGACCGGCTCGACCGCGCGTGGGACGACTACCGGCGGAATTGGGAGAACACGCTCACGGCGTCGCTGCTGCAGACGGAGGTGTGGCATTACGAAATCATGCCGTGGCCGGAGCGCGTGTTCATGGGGAAGGATTTCATCAGTGGGCGTGAGCTGACGGACAAAGGGAAGCCCTCGCCGATCCCGAAGGACTACGAGACGGAGCTGCAGGCCGTCGTGCATGCGCTCGGCGAAATGAAGCAGCCCGGCGCGCATTGGGAAATTTGCGGCACGCGCGGAGTCGGCGTGCTCGTGTCCGATACGATGATGTTCCAGCGCGGCGAGCCGAGTCCGTCGGACGCGCATCTCGGATCGTTTCACGGCCTCGCGCTGCCGCTGCTAAAACACGGCGTGCCGGTGGAGCCGGTGCAGATCGAGAGCGCGGTGCAGCCGAAATTTCTCGATGCGTATCGCGTGCTGCTGCTGACCTACGAGGGCCAGAAGCCGCCGGTGCCGGAGTTCCACGACGCGCTCGCCGCGTGGGTGCGGAAGGGCGGCGCGCTCGTGGTGATTGACGACGACAGCGATCCCTACAACGCCGTGCGCGAGTGGTGGAATGCCGCGCCGAACAAATTTCGCACGCCGCGCGAGCATATGTTCAAGACGCTCGGGCTCGATGCGGACGCGCGCGGATTGCATCGCGTGGGCAAAGGCGTGGTGCTGCGCGAAGCGGCGTCACCCGCGGCGCTGACCTATCAAAAGGACGGCGCGCAGCGCGTGCGCGATCTCGTGCGGCAGGCGGCGGACGCGGTGCAGCTGAAGTGGACGGAGACGAACGCGCTCGTACTGCGCCGCGGCCCGTATGTGATCGCCGCTGGCCTCGACGAATCACTGCCCGATGCGCCGCCGGTGCTGCGCGGACATTTCGTGGATTTGTTTGATTCAAACCTCCCGCTCATCCCCGAGTGCGCGATCACACCGGGTCGCCGCGTGCTGCTGCTCGACGTGGATGTTGCAAAAAGGATCAATGCCGGCCCGCGCGTCATCGCTGCCGCGTGCCGGGTTCGTGACGAAATCCCGACGTCCAACGAGATAAGTTTTTGCGCCGAAGGCGTCGCTGATACCAACGGCGTGGCGTTGCTCCTTTTGCCGCACGCGCCGAAGGCGGTCCGCGTAAACGGCCAACCAGTTCTGGGGAGCACGTTCAATTTTAACGATGGCACTCTGCGCATTCGATTCCAAAATTCGCCCGCCGGTGTGCATATCGGGGTGGATTTCAAAAACTGACTCATCTACGCAGACCGTTGGAAATGTCTGCGCGTATTCCGCGAAAAATTCGCGCTCGAATTTTTCCTCGTGCCGATGAAAAGTCTGCCGCGTGCCAAGTCATCGAGAGGGTAGAGCAAAGCGCAATTCCAGCCATGAAAAAGAACACCATCGCATTCAACGCCGAAGGCCTCGTCCGCAGCGTCGAGGAAGTGCGTGACGCCGTGACGGGCCGCCGCACGCGGGTGTCCGATCGCCGCTGGGATGCGGACGGTTCCGTCCGCAATTTGCGCAGGAAAAAAGTCGCTGCAGTCGCCGGCAAATGCGTCGCGTCTCAGCGTTCGAGCGCGCACGCGTGGCAGGCGAAGCCCGCGCCGAATGACGTGAGCCACAGGCGATCCGGTGCGCCGCCATTCGCTGCGAGCGCGCGTTCCGCGGCGAAGAGCACCGCCGGACTGCTCATGTTGCCGCAGCCGCGGAGCACATCCTCCGCCTCAGCGAGCGCATGGCCGGGCAGGCGCGCGCGGATCGCGGCGAGCACGTCGCGCCCGCCGGCGTGGCTGATGATCCGCGGCGCATCTTGGCCATTCGCGCCGGGGAAGAGGCCCGCCACCGACTGCGCGGCGACATCGGGCACGGAGCGATGGAGCTGATTGCACAGCTTGCCCTCGCGATTCACAAAACGAATTTTTTCCCGGTGCTCCGGCAGATGCACCGAGCGGAAATCGCTGAAGCGCCAGCCGCCATCGGCCGTGCCATCGAGCACCACCGCCGCCGCGCCATCGCCGAAAAGACACAGGCTGATCAGCACGCCCGGATCGTCATCCATGTAAAACGCGGCCGAGCAAATTTCCACCGCGACGACCGCCGCGCGATGGCCGGGATGCGCCGCGAGATAATTGCTTGCCGCCCGCAGCGTCGGGATCGCCGCACCGCAGCCCGCGCCCGTCACATCCATGAGATACGCCGAGGGCGAAAGGCCGGCCGCCTCCGCGATGTGGCTGCTCACGCCGGGGCAGAGATAGCCCGTGCAGGTGCAGGCAAAGAGCGCATCTACCGCGCCCACGTCCGCCTTCGCCAGCGCTGTCCGAAGCGCGCGTGCACCGAGTTGCGCCGCTTCGCGCTCGAAGGTTTCGTTCAGCTCCTGCGCACTGCGATCGAGGAGATCCTCGAGCCGCGCGATCGCGAAATGGCGCCGCTCGATCCCGCTGTCGCCGAGCAGGATTTTCTCGAGGATCTCGCGGGATCGCGGCTTCAGCCCGCGCACGGCGGCGGTGTCGCGCGAGGCCTCCCAGCATTCGCGTTGCGTCCACGATTTTTCAGGCAGGGCGGTGGCGATGCTGGCGAGATTCATGTTTAGAAAAATGAGTAATCCATCCGTCAATGCGGCGCGCGGACAATTTTTGGCCGTGCCAGATTTTGAATCCATGAGCAAAGGCCGCGGAGAAGGCAGACGCTTGATTCATCGCTTCATGGATTCATGGCTTCCAAATTCAAAATGGAACGCGACGAAAACCTGCGCCCTCGTTGCGCTGCGTCATCGGACTTTGCGGTAGAGGGTCTCAAAGCGCACGACGCCGAGCGAGAGCAGCACCTTCGCGAGGCTGCGTCCGACGGGGTGCAGCAGCAGCGATTGCATCACTTGCGCCCACCTGAGTCGGCGCGCGAAGAGACGGCGATGTGCGCGGCGGATTTCCGTTGCGGCTGCGTCCCAGCCGATCGCGCCGGCGCTCCAGCGGGAGAGCGGTTCCGCGGCGGCGAGTGCGCTCTGAAATGCCATCGTCATGCCGTTGCCGGTGAAGGGCGGAATCATCGCCGCAGAGTCGCCGACGCTCACGCGCCCGTCGTCGCGCGCCCGCTGCCAGCCGATGGAAAAGTGGCTCACGCCTTTCAGCGAACCCGCGACAGGCCGTGCGTCGTCCAGCCGGCCTGCGAGACGCAAAAAACCGGCATCGCGCGTCGCGGCGATGAGCGCGTGGCTGCCGCTCACCGCATCGCGCCGGCGGAAGAGGCCGCACACATTCACGCGACCATTTTCCACCCGCGTGAGACCGATGTAGCCGCCGTTTTTCAAATGGATTTCGAGGTCCGCATCGAGCGCGAGATTTTCAAAATGCGCCTTCAGTCCGAGCCACTCGGAAGCCTGCTTCGCCCGGCCCGCGGCGCGCACGATGCCTTCGCCGTCGCTCTCGCATCGCTCGCCGCAGCGCAGCTCGCCGCCGAGCGCGACGAAGCGTTCTGCGAGCGCGGCATCGAGGAAGAATCGGCTCAGCCCGTAGGCCGGTGCGGGCAGCGTGCGCGACCACATCGGCCGTTCGCCATCGAACCACGCCGTCGTCGTGTGCCGCTGCGCGCCGGCGAAAAGATCGCGGATGCCGAGCGCCTCGAGTTCCGCGTCCGCGATGCCGGAGATGAATTCACCGCACACGCGATGGCGCGGATAACTCGCCGCTTCGACGACGCGCACCGGCAGGCCGCGCGACCGCAGCGCGATGCCGAGCGAAAGCCCGGCGAGCCCGCCGCCCGCGATGGTGAGCGGCCGCTTCATGCCCGTATCGCGCGCAGACGATGCGCGCCGAGAAAGGTGGACGACGACGCGCATTTCCAACGCGCAATGCCGAGGGCGCACGGCAGTTCGTCGCCGAGAAAACCCGCGCGAATGCTCGTGCGCATGTCGTGCCGCGTCACATGGCTGAGCAGCGCGACCGCGGAAAGCAGCGCGCCCTGCGTGAGGTGCAGCCACCGTCGCGCCGGTTCGTTTGCGAGGAGGACGCGGCATTTTTCCGGCAGCCGCGCGCCGAGCCGTGCGAGGGCGTCGCCTTCGAAATGGTGGAGAAATAAATTTGCCACCACGATCTCCGCCTCCGGCATCGCGGCCGCGAAAATGTCGCCCTGCATCCATGCCGCACCGGCGGGCCATGTCGCAGGGCGCGGGGCGAGATCGATGCCGGTGAGCTGCCGCGCCGCGCAGATCCCCTCGGCGACGAGTCGCGCGCCCAACGCGCCGTCGCCCGCGCCAAGTTCCAGCACCCGCCAGCCGGGCTGCATGGCGCGCCGCACCTCACGCGCGAGCCAGCGATGGTTGCCCATGATGGCATTGATCAGCCGCAATTCGCGCCGGCTGCGCTGCGCCGCAGGGTCGTCGGACGGCAGCGCGTCGAGGAGTTCGGGTTCGACGCGGCGCTGCATGGCAGACTCCTCGCGGGCAGACCGGTGCGGCGCAAGTCGCGATGAAGTCGAGACGGCGAAAATTCCGATGCAGCGCCGACGGCCGGCGAATTCGGATTTCGTTTGCGGCAAAGGAATGCGCGGCGTAGGAGTGATGCACGCGCGGCTACGGATTTTCGCCGCCGATTATTTTTAAAATGCACGCCACCCGCCTCATGAAATGCGCTGCTTCCGCCTGCCCTCCGCTCTCGAAATGAAAGGCGTCCTCGCTGCCCTTTTCGCCGCTGCCTTCCCGATAGCTTTCGTCGGGGCCCGGATTCCGCGCGCCTTTCTCGAGGAGCACTGCACCGAGTGCCACGATGCGGATGCAAAAAAAGGCGGGCTCGATCTCACTTCGCTCGCGGCGAAGCTCGACGATGCGGGGACTTTTTCGGAGTGGGTGAAGGTGCATGACCACGTGCGCGCGGGTGAGATGCCGCCGTCGAAAAAGCCGCGCCCCGCGGCAAAGCAACTCGATGCGGCGATGTCCGCGCTGGCGCAGGAATTGATCGCCGCAGACTCCGCGCGGCAGCAGCGCGACGGGCGCGCGCATTTGCGGCGGCTGAACCGCGTGGAATTTGAAAATTCGTTGCGCGATCTGCTCGCGATGCCGGCGCTGAAGCTGAAGGATTCGCTGCCCGAGGACGGCAAGGCGCACGGCTTTGATCGGCTCGCCGATGCGTTGGATATTTCGTTCGTCCACATGGAGTCGTACCTCGCCGCCGTGGACAAGGCGCTGAACGCCGCGCTGTGCCCGCTGCCCGCGGCGCCGCCCATTTTGAAATACCACTACCGCCCGTGGGATCCCGTGCATCACGACGGCAAGGAGTGCGAAGGCTCCGTCGCGCTCGCGGTCGGAAACAAGACGGCGATCGGACTCGTCGGCATGAAGCGCGACGAGACGTTCGTCGCGGACAGCGGGCATCACATTACCGACGACGAACCGCACGCGACGGCGTTCGGTTTGTTCCGCCACGAGGACGCGGACTACCGCTGCACGATGACGAAAATCCAGCCGTACGTGACGGGCTGGTACAAGCTGCGCGTGTCGGGCTACAGCTTCGGCTGGGATGGCGCGCAGGTCGTGCCGACGGATCGCCACGGCGCGCTCGGATGGGGCGTGTATCAAAAGGGCGAGCATCACGGCACCGTGGACTTGCCGCCGAACAAAGCCGCGACGCGCGAAGTCACCGCGTGGCTCGAGCGCGGCGGCGGGATGGATCATCCGAATGACGACTTCATCCGCATCATCGGATCGTCGCTGGAAAATGTGCGCGACTACGCCGGGAAAAATAAGGAGATGGTCGGCCCGCCGTGGGCCGTGCCGGGGATCGCGATCGAGTGGGTCGAGATCGAGGGTCCGTTCAATGAGCAGTGGCCGCCGGCGAGCCATCTCGCGCTTTTCGGCGATCTGCCGGTGAAGGTGTGGACGAAGGAACTCGGCATCCCAAAACCGACGCAGCAAGTGTGGCCGCGCGGCAATCCGCGCTCGGAGCCGAAGGACATTTTCGGCGAGCGCGGGCAGAACCGGCCGGTCGTGTACGTCGAGACGAAAGACCCGATTGACGATGCGAAAAAATTGCTGAGCACTTTTTTGCGCAAAGCATTCCGACGTCCGCCGACGCCTGCGGAAATCGCGGAGTATGTCGCGAAGGTGAAGGCGAAGCTCGATGCGGGCGCGGCCTTCGAGGACGCGATGCGCGTGGCGTATCGTGAGGCGCTCATCTCGCCGGAGTTTCTCCTTTTGCGCGAAGCGCCCGGCAAACTCACCGACCACGCACTCGCCGCGCGGCTCTCGTATTTCCTGTGGAGTTCCTTGCCCGATGACGAACTCTCCGCGCTCGCCGACGCGGGAAAACTCTCGCAGCCCGCCGTGCTGCGCGCGCAGACCGAGCGGATGCTGGGCGACGCACGCGCCGCGCGCTTCGTGGAAAATTTCCTCGGCCAGTGGCTGAACCTCCGCGAGATCGCCGCGACGCAGCCGGACAAAAAGCTGTATCCCGAATTCATGCCTTGGCTGCAGGAGGCGATGCTCGCCGAGGCGCGCGCATTTTTCAGCGAGCTGCTCCGCAGCGATCTCGGCATCGCGAATCTCGTGCAGTCGGACTTTGCATTCATCAACGAACCGCTCGCGCAACTTTACGAAATCGAGGGCGTGCGCGGCTGGAATTTGCAACGCGTCGCGCTGCCGGCCGGCAGCCCGCGCGGCGGCTTCCTCACGATGGCCGCGGTGCTGAAGACAACCGCGAACGGCACGACGACTTCGCCCGTGAAGCGTGGCGCTTTCGTGATGGACAAGCTCCTTGGCATCGTGCCCACGCCACCGCCGCCTGGCACCGGCAGCGTGGAGCCGGACACGCGCGGGACGACGACGATTCGCGAGCAGCTCGAGAAGCACAAAACGAACGTCACGTGCGCGGGCTGTCACGTGAAGATGGACGGCTACGGCTTTGCACTGGAGAGCTTCGATGTCGTCGGTGAATGGCGGGATCACTACCGCTCGACGGGCTACGTCGGCGCGGAGGAAGCGCGCAAAATCATCCACGGCAAAAAGATCGAATATCATCCCGGCCCCGCCGTGGACTGCACCGGCCGGATGCCCGATGGCCGCGCATTTCACGAGGTGAACGAACTCCGCTCACTGCTCGCCGCCGATCCCGCGCGGCTCGCGCGCGCCTTCGCCAGCCAGCTCGTCACGTATGCGACGGGCGCCGGGATCAGCTTCGCGGATCGCGCCGCGGTGGATCGCATCGTGCAGAACGCCGCCGCAAAAAACTACGGCCTCCGCACCCTGCTCGCGGAGGTCGTGCAGAGTGAACTCTTCAACCACAAGTAATCCCGCGATGAACGCACCCTTCATCACCACGCGCCTGGCCCTGGATCGCCGCTGCTTTTTGAAAAGCGCGGGCACTCTCCTCGCGCTGCCATTTCTCGAAGCAATGCTTCCGCGCCTCAACGCCGCCGCCATGCAGCCGCCGCGCCGCTTTGTCGGCATGATGACGAACATGGGCATTCTCCCCGAATACTTTTTTCCCAAGGCTGCCGGACGCGACTTCGAGAGCACGCCATATCTCGATTTGCTGAAGGAGCATCGCGCGGACATGACGGTTTTTTCCGGCGTGTCGCTGCCGGGCGTGGATGGCGGACATGCGTCGGAAAAATCCTTCCTTACCGGCGCACCGGGCGCGAGCCGCGGGACTTTCCGCAACAGCATCTCACTCGATCAGGTGATGGCGGAAAAAATCGGCGGCGACACGCGGCTCGCCTCGCTCGCGATCATGATCGGCACGGAAAATCTCAGCCTCTCGTGGACTCGCAGCGGCTCGATGATCCCGCCCGTCATCAGCCCCGTGAAACTCTACCAGCAGCTCTTCGTCGAGGACACGGCGGATGCCAAAGCAACGGCGGTGCAGCGGCTCAAGGACGACCGCAGCCTGCTCGACAGCCTGCGTGAAAAAGCAAAGCGCCTCGCACGCGAACTCGGCGCGGCGGATCGCGAGCGGCTCGATCAGTATTTCACCAGCGTGCGCGAATTGGAGCGACGCCTCGCCACCGCGGAAGGCTGGATCGGAAAACCAAAGCCGAAAATCACCGCGGCGAAGCCGGAGGAACTCAGCGACCGCAACGATCTGCCGAAGAACAACCGCGTGATGTTTGACCTCGTGCGCCTTGCATTGGAGACGGACAGCACGCGAGTCGTCACCATCGCCGCGAGCACCGGCAGCATCACGCCGCGCACGATTCCCGGCGTGAAATCCAACACGCACGAACTCACGCACCACGGCCACCGCGAGGAAAAGATGAGCGAGCTGCGGCTCATCGAGGAGGCGCAGTTCCGCGACCTCGCGGCTTTCCTCGCCGGCCTGCGCGCCGCATCCGAGCAGGGCACGAATCTGCTCGAGCGCACCGCCGTCCTCTACGGCACAAACATGGGCAGCGCGAACGCACACTCAAACGACAACCTCCCCGCGCTCCTCGCCGGCGGCGGCTTCAAGCACGGCCAGCATCTCGCCTTCGACACGAAGAAAAATTATCCGCTCACGAACCTCCACGTCTCGCTGCTGCAGCGCCTCGGCATCGAGGCGGGCAGTTTTTCGAGCGGCACGGCGACGATGCGCGGCGTGGAAATGATCTGAGGAATCGAAGCGGCGAAGTGGAGCGCTTCACGATGAAGCCTCAGTCGCCGAAAAGCTGGTCTTCGAAGGAATGGAGGAAGCGGATCGTGAACAGCGGATCGCCTCCGCGCATCCGGATGATCAGCGCTGAGCGCAGCACTCCAGTAAGCGGCCGGGCGCGCGCACATGCGCCGCGCGATTTGCACGGATTTCGCTCCGCATTTTCCGGCGCGCTATTTTTTCCGCTTCGCAGTCGGTCGTCCGTCTTTGCGTCCGCCGTTTTTGCTCGGGCTCTTTTTCGTCGCTTTGCCGCGGCTAGACCCGCGCGCCGCGGCAAGTTCCGCGCAGCGCTTCCCGCTTCGGCAATCAGGCGAGGATCGCCTTCACCAGCGACGCCTTCTCCACGCCCGTGAGTTTAAAATCCAGCCCCTGCGCGCGATACGTGAAGCGCTCGTGATCGATGCCGAGCAGGTGCAGCACCGTCGCGTGGAAGTCGCGCACGTGGACCGGATCCTTCACCACATTGTAGCTGAAGTCATCCGTCTCGCCGTGAATCGTGCCGCCTTTCACGCCGCCGCCGGCCATCCACATCGTGAAGCAGCGCGGGTGATGATCCCGTCCGTAATTTTCATGCGTCAGCCCGCCCTGCGAATAAATCGTGCGGCCAAATTCGCCGCCCCAAATGATCAGCGTGTCCTCGAACATGCCACGCTGCTTGAGGTCTTCGATCAGCGCGTGAACCGGCTGATCAACGTCGCGGCACTGGCTGGGCATCCGCACGCCGACGTTCGAGTGATGGTCCCAATTGTTGTGATAGATCTGCACGAAGCGCACGCCGCGTTCGGTGAGGCGGCGCGCCATGAGCACGCTGTTCGCGAAGCTGCCGGGCTTCTTCGCATCCGGCCCGTACAAGTCGAAAATGTGCGCCGGTTCTTTGCTGATGTCCGTCAGTTCCGGCACGCTCGCCTGCATCCGAAACGCCATCTCGTATTGCTGGATGCGCGTGTGCGTCTCGGGATCGCCGACGCTGTGAAATGCCATCTCGTTGAGCTGATTCAGCCCGTCGAGCTGCCGCCGCCGCATCTCCGGCGTGATGCCGTCCGGATTGTTGATGTACAAAATCGGATCGCCCGAACTGCGGAAGCTGACCCCCGCATGTTCGCCCGGCAAAAATCCGCTCGACCACAGCTTCCCCGAAATCGCCTGCACTTGCTCCGTGTTGCTCGGCTTCGCGACGAGCACGACGAAGGTGGGCAGGTTTTTGTTCGTCGATCCGAGCCCATAGCTCACCCATGAGCCGACGCACGGACGCCCGCCGACTTGCGAGCCGGTCTGCATTTCGGTGATCGCAGGCTCATGGTTGATCGCCTCGGTGAACATCGAGCGGATGAACGCCATGTCGTCCACGCGTCGCGCGGTGTACGGCAGCAGTTCCGTGTTCATCCAAAGTCCGCACTGGCCTGCCTGGCTGAATTTGAACTTCGACGGCGCGACGGGAAATCGCGTCTGCCCGCTCGTCATGCCGGTGAGCCGCTGCCCGTTCCGAATGCTGTCGGGCAGATCCTTGTCGTACATTTTCACCATCTCCGGCTTGTAGTCGTAGAGATCGATCTGCGAAGGCCCGCCGACCATGTGGAGATAGATCACGTTCTTCGCCTTCGGCGGAAAATGCGGCACGGTGCGAGCGTCTTCGCCGGCGAATGCGCGCGTGAGACCGTCGCCGAGCAGCGAGCCAAGCGCGGCAGCGCCGAGGACATTGCGGCCGCGCGCGAAGAATTGCCGGCGAGTGAGCGCGAGCTGTGTCTCGGCGGGGAGATTGGCAAAAAGGTGCGAGTTGCAGTTCATGGCGTGGAGCTACTTGTTGAGGGCTTCGTCGAGATTCAGGAGGTCGCTCGCGATCATCGTGAGCGCAGCCAACCGTGGCGCGGAGAGAGCGGGATCGGGCTTGCTTTCGCCGATGTTGAGAAACGCCTTCGTGCCCGCCGCGTTCGCGGTGAATTGCTTTTCCAAATCGCCCGCGGTCCGCAGCACCACCGCAGTCTCCGCATCGGACAGCGGACGCAGCAGCACGCGGCGCGCGATCTTTGAAATCACTGCCGGCATCTCGCCTCCGCCTTTCATCTCCGCCTCCGCGAGACGGCGCGCCGCCTCGACAAATTGCGGATCGTTCAGCGTCACGAGCGCCTGGAGCGGTGTGTTCGTGCGCTCGCGGCGCACGGTGCAGGCCTCGCGTGTCGGCGCATTGAAGACCTCCATGTTCGGCGACGGCGACTGGCGTTTCCAAAAATTGTAGATCGTCCGGCGGTACAAATTCTCGCCCTTGTCCTGCGTGTAGCGCGCACCGCCGAGGCCCACGACTTCCCAGATGTTGTCCGGCTGGTACGGCCTCGTTCCCGGCCCGCCCATCTTCGGCGAAAGCGTGCCGCTCGCCGCGAGCGCGTAGTCGCGCACCATCTCCGCATCCATGCGGAAACGCGGCCCGCGCGAGAGCAGCCGGTCCTGCGGATCCTTCTCCAGCTTTTCCGGCGTGACCGTCGCCGCCTGCCGGTACGCCGCGGAGGTCACCATGAGCGTGAAAAATTTCTTCACGTCCCAGCCCGACTCACGGAATTCCACCGCGAGCCAGTCGAGCAATTCAGGATTCACCGGACGGTCGCCCTGCGCGCCGAAATCCTCCGCCGTCTTCACCAGCCCCGTGCCGAAAAGCTCCTGCCAAAAACGATTCACCGTCACGCGTGCCATCAGCGGATTTTCCGGTGCGATGAGCCAGCGCGCGAGGCCCAGGCGGTTCTTCGGAGCATCCGCCGGCATCGCGGGCAGCGCGCTGAATCCGGCGGGCGCGACTTCCTCGCCGAGCTTGTCGTACGCGCCGCGCATTAAAATGTTCGCCATCGCCGGAGTGGCTTTTTCTTCCTGGATGTGCGTGACGGTCGAGCGCGCCTCGATCGCCGTCTTCTCGTGATCAAGTTCCTCGAGGTGAAACGCGATCCCGATGGACGGCCCGTCGAGGTTGTCCACGTAGAAATTCAGCAGCGCCGCCTTGTGCGCCGGCGTGCGTTTTTCCGGCGCGAGCGCGAAGGCTGTGCGCAGGTTTTGTTCATCCGGCAGCGAACGCGCCTCGCCGGTGTTCAGCTCGCGCGAATACACGCGCACATCCTGCACCTGGCCGCCGTCGAAGCGCGATTTCGTCTCGCGCTGGCCGATCCGCAGCGGCACCGCGGCGCGCACCGATCCCTTCAGATCCTTGCCCGTCGCCGCCACTGCCACGGGCCGGCCATCGAGGAAAAGTCGGAAGCCCGCCGACCTCCCCGAGCCGTCGTACGTCGCGAGCACATGCTGCCATTTTCCCGCGCGCACGGACGGCTTCGTCGAGACGATCCGCAGCGCGCCCGCAGGCTGCGCCGTCGCGAGCTGCACGCCGAAGTTTTTGCCCTGCACGAAAAGCTCCCAGCCTTGCAGCCCCTTGCGATCATCCATCCGCGCGACGATCGCGCCGTCCTTGAGATTCGCCGGCACATTCACCCACGCCGCGACCGAGAACGGCTGCTCGCGATCGAAGTCCGCGAGATCGCCGAGATCAAAATGCGCGCCATTTGTGAACGCGGGCGCGCGTCCAAACTTGCCGCCATCGCGCCATTCGATCGGGCCCGCGGCCTTGAATGAAGCGGCGTCTCCGTGACTCTCGCCTCGCACATCGACGCCCTTTCCCTCGGCGAGCGGCAGCGCCACTTCCAGCGCCTCGGAGCTAATGTCGAGCTGCCGCGGCTTCGCCGTCGCGAGCCATTCCGCCAGATCTTTCGTCGCCGCGTCGCGCCGCTTGCGCAGCGCGTCGCGGTCGGCGGCGGAGAGCTTCGCGAGTTCCGTGTAGCGCGTCTCGTCCGCGCCCGCGGGCAGGTAGAGTACCGGCTTGGTGTCCTTCACATTGCCGTCTTTCGCGGGCTGCGAGGTGTTCCGGAAAAATGCCGCCATCGCGTAAAAATCCTTCTGCGTGATCGGATCGAACTTGTGATCGTGGCACGCCGCGCAATTCGCCGTGAGCCCGAGCCACACCCACGACGTAGTCGTCACGCGATCGTTCGCGTAAATCGCGAGGACTTCCTCATCAATCGTCCCGCCCTCGCTGGTCGTCGCGTTGCAGCGGTGAAAGCCGGTGGCGATGAGCTGATCGCGCGTCGGATTCGGCAGCAGGTCGCCGGCGATCTGTTCCACCGTGAATTGATCGAAGCGCTGGTTGCGATTGAACGCCGCGATCACCCAGTCGCGGTACGGCCAAATCTCGCGGTAGTTGTCAATGTGGATGCCATGCGTATCCGCGTAGCGCGCCGCATCGAGCCAGTACCGCCCGCGGTGCTCACCCCACTGCGGCGTCGCCATGAGTTTCGCGACGAACTTCTCGTACGCATCCGGCGAGGTCGCGCTCACAAATGCCTCGACCTCCTCGGGCTTTGGCGGCAGCCCCGTGAGATCGAGCGCCACGCGCCGTGCGAGCGTCCGGCGATCCGCTTCTGGCGCGGGTTTCAGCCCCGCGCGCTCGAGCCCGGCGAGGACATGCGCATCGATCGGATTTCGCACCCAGTCCTTGTCCTTCACGACCGGCAGCGGCGTGCGCTGCGGCGGTTCAAAGGACCAGTGCCTTTGATATTTCGCGCCCTGCTCGATCCAGCGTTTCAAAATCTCCTTTTCCGCCGCGGTCAGTGTCTTGTGCGACTTCGGCGGCGGCATCACCTCATCCTTGTCGTCGCTGATGATCCGCTGCCACGCATCGCTCTTTTTCAAATCACCTCCCACGATCGCGCGCACGCCATCGATCTCCGCCGTCGCACCTTCCTGCGTGTCGAGCCGCCGGTCCGCCTTCCGCGCCTTCGGATCGAAGCCGTGACACGCAAAACATTTGTCCGAAAGAATCGGCCGCACGTCGCCATTGAAGGACAATTCCGCCGCGGCACCGCTGCCGATCAGGATCGAAAGCACGAGAGGGATTCCGAGTCGGGAGAGCGCAAGGTTCAGCATCATACGAATAGTGGCACGATAACCCGTCTCGTGCCGAAAGTCTTTGGCCCCGTGACCTCGCCCGACGCGCCCCATTCCTCACTGCGCACGAACTTCGCGCCGTTCGCGATTGCATCTGCATCGTTCCGCCCTAGCCATGCGTATGCACTCCCATGAGATTCGTCATTGCAGGCACGGGCGCGAGCGGCGCGATTTATCTCCAGCGGCTGCTGGCGAAAATGGACGTGCGCGCGCATGAGGTGCATCTCGTCCTGAGCCCGTTTGCCCGGCAGGTCATCCACGAGGAACTCGGCGAGCTGCGCGTGCCCGAGGGCGTCCGCCAGCACGGCGACAAGTCCATGAACGTGCCCTTCGTGAGCGGCTCCGCGCCGTTCGATGCGATGGTCGTCGTGCCGTGCTCGATGGGCACGCTGGGCCGCATCGCCGCGGGCACGAGCGACACGGCGATCCTGCGCGCCGCGGATGTTTTTTTGAAGGAGCGCCGCAAGCTCATCCTCGTCCCGCGCGAGACGCCGTGGAATCTCATCCACGCGCGCAACGTCGCCACGCTGCTCGAAGCCGGCGCGCTCGTGATGCCCGCCTGCCCCGGCTTCTACAGTCGCCCGCAGACCGTCGAGCAGGTCGCCGACACGGTGGTGGATCGCATCCTCGATCACCTCGGGCTTCCGGTGCCGGGGAGTTTTCGCTGGGCTGAAAATGCGGAGTGAAGTGTGTGGCAGGACGCACAGTGCGAGTCGCGGCAGTGACTGGTGAAAAGTGAGTGGTGGGTGCGTGCTGACGGCCTCTCCACCATTCACCATTCACCAGTCACACCCGTGGGCGCGCTTGACGCACGCGTCACTCCACCGCCGACGAAGCGCTAGATCTCAAAAAGCGAACGAATCTTCCTGCGGAAACCGACCGCATATTCGCGGCGTTTTTGATCAGCGATTTGCGGCTGGATCTGCGCGGCGAGCGCGCCATCGGTCGCCATCTTCCGGCGCGCGAGCATCTCGCTCAGATGCTCGGCGAGCGCCTGATTTTCCTGGAGGATGGGGTGCAGGTGCGCGCGCTCGATCTCCCACACTTCGCAATCCGTTTTCGCGAGAACGGTCGCCGTGCGCTTCTCGCCGGTGAGCAGGCACATCTCGCCGAAAGCTTCGCCGGGATGCAGCCTTGCGACGGTCGTGTCGGTGCCGTTTGCGCGGACAGTCACGTCCAGTTCGCCCTTGATGATGACAAACATCGAGCAGCCCTCCGTGTCCTGCTGGATCACTTTTTCGCCACGGCCAAAACGGACAATCCTCGCGTGATCGAGCAGCCGGTTTTTCTGCGCCTCATCGAGGGTCGAGAGCAATTCCTGGCGCGCGAGATTCTCGCGCAGCGCGGGCGCGATTTTCTCCGCATGCGCGCCCGATCGGCGGATCTCGACGGTGCGCATCGGGAACGGAATCGCCAGGCCCGCGCGACGCGCCTCGTACCACACGTTCGTGCGGATGGCGTCCTCGATGTCGTTGAAGCGCCGCTCGTCATCGAGGCTGTATTTGATTTCGTAAATGATGGCCGACTCGCCGAATTCCTTCAGGAAAACTTTGGGCGGCGGGACCGCCAGCACGCCCGGTGCGTTCGCCGCGGCGCGCTGGAGGATTTCGCGCAATTGATTCGGCGGGACGCCATATTCGAAGCCGATGCGGATGCGGTTCGAGTGCGTCTTCGTCGGGTAGCTCAAGTTCGTGATCGTGTGCGAGACGATCGCCTTGTTCGGGATGTCGAGGTAGTAGTCGTCGTTCGTGCGCAGCTTCGTGGAGCGCCAGTTCATCTCGATGACTTCGGCGCGCTGCGCATCCACGATCAGCCAGTCGCCGACGCGGAACGGCTTTCCAAACTGGAGCGCGATCCCCGAGACGATGTTCGCGAGCGTCTCCTGCATCGCGAGGCCGATGACCACCGCGACGATGCCCGAGCCCGCGAGAAAGGCATCGACGCGAAATCCGTACGCGACCTTCAGCACGAGCGCGAGCGCCACGCAGAAAACGGCGAAACCGAAAACCTGCTGGAGGAGCTTTGGCGCCTCCGCGCCATGCCGCCGCGCGAACCACTGCTGCCAGTAAAAACTGCGCAGCAACTGCAGCGCGAAGATCACTCCGAGGATGATCAGCACTGCATGGAAAGTGCGGATGCCCTCGTCGTGCCACCAGTTTGCGGGGTCGTTCGTGCGTCCCTGCGCGTGCGCCGCGGCGTGCAGCGCGAGCGCCGGCACGTACGCGGCGAGCGCCACGCAGAGGAGCTGAAACATGAGCCCGAGCGGGACTCCGTGCCGGCGCTTCAGCCGCCGGCCGAGCGCGAGCGCCGCGAGGTAGATCAACGGTGCCGCCCCGAGCGCGACGAGCACTGCGGGCTGATCGAACGTGAAGGCGAAAATGGGCACGGCGGTCACGATGCGATTTCTTGCCTCACTTTTTGCGACGCGTCGAGAGCCGAGGCGCGCAGCGATCACTCACTGCGGCGCGATGAAAATACGCTTCTCCCGGCGTCGCGCGCAGAGGCCGCCGGGCAGGTTCACTTTCGCGCCGCGGGAAACCAGCAGACCGCGCACGGATTCGACTTCGGCGAAACCGTAATTTGCGACAGCGTGCCGCGCCAGCCAGAGGTGGATGAGCCGCCGCTGGAGCGCGAGCGGCAGCGAGCGGAGGAGGGGGACTTGCAGCGCGTCGGGCGCGCCGCGGAGTTCGGGCTGCGCGGAGAGAAATTCGTCCTCGGCGCGGAGGAGTTCCGTCGTGCGCAGCAGCGCGGCGCGCACGTCGCGTCCGAGCGCGGCGGTGAGCGCGGGAATCGCGGCGTGCCGCAGACGGTTGCGCGTGAAGCGCGGGTCGGTGTTGGATTCGTCCTCGTGAAATGGAAGGCGGTGATGCGCGATGTAGGCGTCGATTTCCTCGCGCCATGTGCCGAGCAGCGGGCGTGCGATGAGCAGCGTCTCGGAAAAATTTGCAGCGTGAATTTCGAGCGAGGAAACGGCGCTCATTCCGCAGAGTCCCGAGGGCCCTGCGCCGCGGAGGAGATTGTGCAGGAAGGTCTCGACCTGATCATCGGCGTGATGCGCAAGGAAGAGGCGCGGGCATGCGCGCTCGATGGCGGTGCGCGCGAAAAACTCGTGGCGTGCGCGGCGTGCGGCAGTCTCGATCGAGAGGCGTTCTTTCTTCGCGAGCGCTGCGACGTCGGCGGTTTCGCTGACGCATTCGACGCCGAGCGAGTCCGCAAATTTCCGCACGAACTCCGCGTCGGCACCGCTCTCCGCGCGCAGCCGGTGATCGAGATGCACGGCGAGCAGTTTTGCAAATCCATGCGCGTGCAGCCAGTGCAGCAGCGCGACGGAATCGCATCCGCCGGAGACGCCGACGAGCTGCGGCGCGTCCGGCGAAAATGCGTCCGGGATCGCGAGTGTCGGAATGGGTTCGGAGGCGCGGCGCACTTTTTTTCAGAGTGAAGCGGCGAGGCCGTGCCGAATGAAAGTGCCGAAGTGAAAAGCGTCCCGCGGTGCGAGCTGGGATGAGCATCGCCGGCGGACCTTCGGGCCAAAGGCCCGAGACAAGCCAGCCCAGGGCAAGCGAGGCACGAGCGCAGCCCTGGGTTTGATCGCATCCGAAATGCAAAGCCCTGAAGGGGCGGCACAACTTGTCGCGCCCCGTTGGGGCCTTGTCGTGATTTGGAGGCTGTTTCCCAGGGCGTTGCCCTGGGCTGGCTTGTTCGGGGCCGTTGGCCCTGCAACCAGGAAGTGCGTGAGACGCCCTAAGAGCATGTTGAAAAAGTGGCTCACGCAAAGTCGCAAAGCCGCAAAGGAGGAGGCTTTCACGAAGGAATCTTTGTGCCTTTGCGTAAGACTCCTCTGGGGCTTTTTCAACACGCCCTAAGCCACGACGATGTTCACGAGCCGGCCGGGGACGACGATGAGTTTCTTGATCGTCTTGCCGGCGAGGGACTCTGCGACTTTCGGCGCGGCCTTTGCGATGGCTTCGACCTCGGCGGGAGTGGCGTCTTTTTTCACGACGATCTTGTCGCGCAGTTTGCCGTTCACTTGCACGGGGAGTTCGATTTCGTCCTCGATGAGCAGCGCGGGATCGAAGGCGGGCCACGTCGCGTCGGCAAGGAGTGTGGTGCCGCCGAGTTGTGCGTGCAGTTCCTCGGTGAGATGCGGCGCGAAAGGATTCAGCACGTGCAGCAGCAGGCGGATCGCGGCGACGGGGCGCGGGTTCGCGGCGGTGAGCGCGTTCGTGCAGACCATCATCTGCGCGATGGCGGTGTTGAAGCTGACCGCCTCGATGTCCTCGCCGACTTTTTTGATCGTGGCGTGGACGACTTTTGCGACGGATTTTTCCATCGGCACGTCCTGCACGGCGGCGCTGGGCTGCCACTCGCCGGCCTGATTTTCCTCCATCACGAGTCGCCACACGCGCGCGAGGAAACGGAACACGCCCTCGACGCCGCTCATGCTCCACGGCTTCGTCGCCTCGAGCGGGCCCATGAACATCTCGTAGAGCCGCAGCGAGTCCGCGCCGTATTCCGAAATGACGTCGTCGGGGTTCACGACGTTGCCGCGCGATTTGCTCATTTTTTGCCCATCCTCGCCGAGGATGAGGCCCTGGTTGACGAGCTTTTGAAAAGGCTCAGGTGTGCTGACGTGGCCGAGGTCGAAGAGCACCTTGTGCCAGAAACGCGCGTAGAGCAGGTGCAGCACGGCGTGCTCGGTGCCGCCGACGTAGAGATCCACGCCGCCGGGTTTGGGAATGTGACTGGTGACTGGTGACTGGTGACTGGTGGTGCCGGTCATCCAGTAGCGCTCGGCTTCGGATCCGACGAAGCGCTCGGCGTTCGCGTTGTCAATGTAGCGCAGGTAATACCAGCACGAGCCGGCCCACTGCGGCATGGTGTTCAGCTCGCGCGTGGCGGTGGAGTGGCTGGGCTCGACGCCTTCAATCATGCCGAGAGACGGGAGCGGGAAGGCCGTGGATACGTCGTCGCCACGCTCGTGGTGGACGGGCTGATAGCGGACCCAGTCCTTCGCCTTCGAGAGCGGCGGCTCGGGCGTGCCGGTGGGTTTGAAATCGGAAAGCTCCGGCGGGACGACGGGCAGTTCGCTCTCGGCGACGGCGCGGTGCCTGCCATTTTCCCACACGATGGGAAAAGGTTCGCCCCAGTATCGCTGGCGCGAAAAGAGCCAGTCGCGGAGTTTGAAGTTGATCGTCGTTTTGCCGAGGCCCTGCGCTTCGAGGCGCGCGGTGATTTCGGCTTTCGCGGCTGCGGTGGGCAGGCCGTCGAGCGGGCCGCTGTGGATCGCGTAGCCTTCGCCGACGAAGCACTCCAGCGGCTCTGCGTCGCACACGCTGCCGCCGCCGAGTCCGAGGCGCGGCTCGGGCGAGACGACTTCGCGGATGGGCAGTGCGAACTTCCTCGCAAACTCCCAATCGCGCTCGTCGTGCGCGGGCACGGCCATGATCGCGCCGGTGCCGTAGCCGGTGAGCACGTAGTCGGCGATCCAGATCGGGATGCGTTCGCCGCTCACGGGGTTGATCGCGAATGCGCCGGTGAAGACGCCGGTCTTGTCCTTCGCGAGTTCGGCGCGTTCAAGGTCGCTCTTGCGCGCGGCCTTTTCGCGGTATTCCTCGACGGCGGTCGCTTGTTCTTCCGTCACGATCGAATCCACGAGCAGATGTTCCGGCGCGAGCACCATGTAGGTCGCGCCGTAGAGTGTATCGGGCCGCGTGGTGAAGACGGTGATCGTGGGTAGGGCGGGTTTGCAACCCGCCGCGCCGGGTATTTCACCCGGCGCATCGGGCGTCGGGTTGCGTTCGTTGTCCGAGGGCGTGTCGCGATGAGGCGCGTTTGTGACGCCCGATGTGCCGAGTTGAAAACTCGGCACGGCGGGTTGGAAACCCGCCCTACCCGACGCATCCGCAATTTCAAAGCGCACCTCCGCGCCCTCGCTGCGACCGATCCAATTTCGCTGGTGAATCTTGATGCTCTCAGGCCAGTCGAGGCCGTCGAGTTCGTCCATGAGCCGCTGCGCATACAGTGTGATTCGCAGCATCCACTGGCGCATCGGGCGGCGCTCGACGGGATGGCCGCCGACTTCGCTTTTTCCATCCACGACTTCCTCATTCGCGAGCACGGTGCCGAGTTCGGGGCACCAGTTCACCGGCGCGGAGGAAATGTAGGCGAGGCGTGAATGTTCGATAAAACCGTCGCGCCAGGATGCGCGCGACGAGTCGTCAGATTTCCTCCACGCCTCGTGCGTGCCGAGAAGATACATATTTCCCTCCCACTCGCTGCGCCGCTGCGGTGCGTCGGACAATGCGTCTTCCAGCAGCGCGATCGGCTGCGCTTTTCCCAATTCGGGATCGTAGTAGCTCTTGTAGATCTGCAGGAAAATCCACTGCGTCCATTTGAAATAGCCGGGGTCGGTGGTGTTCACCTCGCGCTGCCAGTCGTAGCCGAAGCCGATGCGCTGGAGCTGCGCGCGGAAGTTGGCGACGTTCGCCTCGGTGGTCGCGCGCGGGTGCTGGCCGGTCTTGATGGCGTATTGCTCCGCCGGCAGGCCGAACGCGTCCCAGCCCATCGGGTGCAGCACGTTGAAGCCGCGCATTTTTTTGAACCGCCCGATGATGTCCGTCGCCGTGTAGCCCTCCGGATGCCCGACATGCAGCCCCGCGCCGCTCGGGTAGGGGAACATGTCGAGCACGTAGTATTTCGGCTTCGTCGGATCGAATCCCGCGTCGCCGGGATTCGGCGTGTGAAAGGTCGCGCGCTCGGCCCACACGCGCTGCCAGCGCGGCTCGAATTGATCAAAAGGAAATGGTCTGCGTCGCTCGTTGCTCATGGTCGAAAGGGCGCGGAATGTGACGGTGCATGGCGGCGTGGGCAATGCGGAATCGGGGAGGGGAGGCGTTCGTGATGCGAAAGCGGATTTGAACGCAGAGGCGCAGAGGAATCGGGGAGTTTCGCAGAGGAATGGGAATGATTCCCTCTTCGTGTCTCTCAATTTTTCTCCGCGCCTCTGCGTTAAGAAATGAAATCTTTGCGTCCTGTTCGGGCGAGCAGATGCCGTGCATGCGATGTTTGATTTGAAATGCGCGCGCAGACTGAGCAGTGAGCACTCGAAACTCAGAATTCAGAATTCAGAATTAGCCCGCCATGCCCTGCCTGCTCATCGCCACGAAGAACGCCCACAAGACCGCGGAGATCCGCGCCATTCTCGGCGATGCGTGGGAGATCAGCGACCTCACGGCGCATCCCGAGGTGCCGGCACCGGAGGAGACGGGAGCGACTTTCGAGGAAAATGCGCGCATCAAGGCGGAGGCGGCATCGCTGGTTTTTCCCGGAGTCGTGCTGAGCGATGATTCCGGTCTGGAAGTGGACGCGCTCGGCGGCGATCCCGGCGTGCAGAGCGCGCTCTACGCGGGCACGCACGGCGACGACGCCGCGAATCGCGCGCGGCTGAAACGCGAGCTTCTCGTATGCGGTGCGCCGCAGCCATGGCGCGCGCGTTTTCGCTGCACGATGGCGATCGCGCGGGCGGGGCGCACGCTCGCGGTGTGCGACGGGCGCGTGGAAGGTCGGGTGGTGGCGCAGGAAGCGGGGAATGGCGGATTTGGGTATGATGCGCTTTTCATCCCGGAGGGCTACTCGGAGACGTTTGGGCAGCTTTCGCCCGAAGTGAAAAACGCGTTGAGCCACCGCGCCCGTGCGATGGCGGCGGCGTCCGAGGTGTTCGGCCGGCAGGGCGCGGTGGATGAGCGCATCGATTGACCGCGGCCCAGTAAAAAAAAATGGCGGTCGCGCGCTCGTCGCATTTTTCCTGCGCGACCCGGTGCGGAGGGCGCAGGCCCTCATCAACAAAAAAGGCTCCCGCTTTCCGCGGCGAGCACGGACGATGGCAACGCACGGGAAAATCGAACGACTGCTCCCCGCCTCTCTCGCCGCTGTTGGAGGAGCGAAGGATAAATTTTCTTCTCCGGCCGGTTTGGCACTTGATTCCGATATCGGGGAGCGCAGTACGCCCGATGCGGAACTTTGCCGAGGCCAGATGCCGGAAGGTTTTCGTCTGCGATTCTGCGAGTCACATTTGCGTTACAGCAAAACCAAGTGTTGCAATGATGCGACAGCGCCCGTAGAAATTTTCAACTCTCCCTGGTTCGGACAACCGCTTTTTCCCAGTCATGAAGTCGAACACTCTTTATCACCTCCCGCTCCAGAACCGACACTTGTCCCTCGCGCTCATCGTGCTTGCCAGTTGTTCGTGGGCGGAAGTGACCCTCGCGCAGGACCCCGCCACTCCAGTGGCCGCCGACACGACTTCGACCCCTGCGGCGAGCACCGTGACGGAGCCGAAAACGACTGGCGAAGGCGCGAGCGGGACCACTTCCGGCACCGGTCAAAAACGCAGCAATCCTTTCCGCACCGGTGAATCCGCGCGAACTGGCAGCACGGCGAAAAAGTCGGCCTTTGCCTACGATACGGGGGACGCGGACACGTCGAAAAAGAAGACTTCTCGCAAAGTGAGTGAGATCGAACCGGAGGCGGAAAGTGCGGCGCAGACCGGCAATCAGGAATCAGCGCCGAAGTTCGTCGCCTCGAGTTTTTACGGCCAGGGCACGCGGGTGATCACGCCCGGGCAGGGGCAGTATGCGCGGCCGAAATACCGTTACGGGATTTCGGCGGGGATCGGCTACGATGACAACCCGGACCAAGTGCCGTCGGTCAATTTGGGTGCGGTCGCGCGGCCGCGCGCACGCAGCGGCTTCACGAATGTGAACGGCCACTTCGACGCGCAGTGGCTGAAGCCGCGGACGGTGTTCACGGTGAACCTCGAGGCGGGCGGCGATTTTTACTGGGACCGCCCGGGAAACAGCTCGGACGCCAATGTGCGCCTGAGCGTGCTCTACGTGAACAAGATTGATCAGCGCACGCAACTGACCGCGAATGGCAGCTTCGCCTACCTCTCGCAGCCGGATTACTCGAATGTCTTCGCGTCACAAAATCAGGGCGGCGGCGACTACTTCACCGGTTCCACGAAGTTCGATCTGAACCACCGCTGGACGCCGCTTTTCAGCACGACGACGAGCGCTTCGGTGAACTTGCTCAAATACGCGAATGACAACCCGGGGGCGCTCTCGAACAGCTATCTCACGTACGTTTTTGGCAACGAGTTCCGCTTCACCGCTTCCTCACGGCTCACCTACGTGGCGGAGGGCCGCTTCGGGATCGACGACTACTATGACAATAGTTCGCTCAGTTCCAAGACCGCCTTCGCGCTCGGCGGTGTGGACTGGATCGCCTCGCGCCGCCTCACGGCGAATTTCCGTGCGGGCGCGTCGTTCCGGTCGTTCGATATCGGCGGCAGCAGTGCGGCCCCGTACGCGGAAGTGGCCCTGAACTATCTCACCGGTCGCCATTCCACGCTCACGATCAACGGCCGGTACGGTTACGAACAATCCACCACGGCAGGCGACGAGAATCTTTCCTACCGCTTTGGGATGCTCTTCCAGCACGCCTTCACGTCGCGCTTCTCCGGCACGACCGGCATCAATTACATCCACACCAATTACAATCCCCGCGCGGGCGCGGGCAGCACGACTGATGTGGTGGATGCGAATTTCGGCTTGCAGTATCGCTTGGATCGCCACCTCACGCTCGGTGCGCGGTACAGCTACACCGTTCAGGACACGTCCACCGGCTTGCAGGATTTCGATCGGAATCGCGTCCTCTTCTCGGTTCAGTACGAGTTCTAGGAAAGGGCGGGTTTCCGCTCAGTTCGGTCACACTCTTCCGTTGCGGATGCGCGTCTCGCGTGGTTACGTGACGCACTCTCCCGGCAACGACCCCCGCATCGCTCACTCCCACGTCCCATGACTGAATCCTCCGAGGCAAAACTTCACTTTCTCGACTACTGGCGCGTGGTCAAACTGCGCATGGGGCTGATCCTCCTCACCTTCTTTTTGGTGATGGTCACCGCGGGCGTTTACGTCTTCTTCCTCCCGCGCCAGTATTACTCGCAGGTGACGGTCGAAATCAAGCCGGACACCTTTAATCGCGGCACGGACATCGGAGGCAACGCGATGTCAAGTGGCAAGACGGACCCGCAATTTCTCGCGACGCAAAAGGAGATCATCAAGAAATCGGAGATCCTGAATCCCGTCATCGAAAAGCTCGATCTGGTGAAAAAACTTTCGCCGCCTGGGATGACGATGCCCATGCAGTGGGTCACGGAATCGCTGGCGCGGAGCGTCGTCGTCGCCGAGCAGCGCAACACAACCGTGCTCGAGATCGGCGTCTATCACACCGACAAGCAACTCGCCGCCGACATCGCAAACACGATCGCGATCACCTACCGCGACAAGCGCATCGAGGAATTGCGCAAAAACATGGACACGACGCTCGCCGAGATGAAGGACGAGCTGAAGACCAAACGTGAAGAAATGGGCCAGCTTTTCCTCGAAGCTTCGCGCATCCGGCAGGAGGACAACATCACCGATCCCGATCCAGAGAGTGCCAACTCCGTCCTCTCGATCAGTGCCGAGCCCGTCACGCGCGGCCTTGAGCAACTCGTCGTGGAAAAGCGCGCGCTCGTGGATCAATTGCGCAACCAGCTTTCACGCATCGACCAGCTCAAGCCCGAGGAACTCATGGAGGCGCTGCGCATGCTGAACATCATCGATCAGACCGTGGAGAAAACGATCTCCCTGCTGCAGGATGCGAAGGCCGAGGAGGCGAAATTTCTCAGCGCGGGCCTCGGTGAAAACCATCCCCGCATGAAGTCGCTCCGCGCGCAGCGCGAGGTGTACACCAAGATCCTGAGCGATGCCCTCGACGGCATCCGCCGTTCGCAGAAGACCAAAGTCGGCATCGAGGAAGCCACGCTCAAGACCTACGAGGAGCAGATGGAGGCCCGGCGCAAGGTCCAGATCGTCGAGAAGACAACCACGAATCGGTACGTTGAAAAAAAATCCGCGTACCTGATGACCAAGCAGCTCCTCCTCACCATCGAGCAGCGCTATTCGGCCGCGCGATTCGACAACATGATCTCGCAGGTGCCCGTGAAAATCTGGCAGCGCGCGCTCCCCGGCCTGTATCCGGAAAAGCCGAGCGTGATCCTCTACATGATCCTCGCCGCCGCGCTCGGCATTCTCGCCGGAATCGGCCTCGCGTTTTTCATCGAGTATCTCGACACCTCGGTGAAGACCGTGGACGACATCGAGAAGCATCTCGGCCTGCCGGTGCTGGCCGTCATCCCGACGGACATCATGATTTTGCTCCAGCAAAAGCGAGACACCGCCGATGCGGAGGCCTACCGCATCCTGAAAGGCAACATCGAGCTGAACCTCCCCGATCACGGCTCGAACACGTACACGCTCGTCTCGGGCGGCCCCGGCGAAGGCAAGAGCACCACGCTCAGCAACCTCGCCTACATCTACGCCAAGGGCGGCGCCAATGTCCTCGTCGTGGACGCCGATCTTCGCCGGCCCTCGCAGCACCGACTCTTCGAGGTGGATAACAGCGTCGGCCTCGTGGACTACCTGCACGGTCGCAAGACGCTGGAGGAGATCACCAAGCCCTCGCGGCTCGACAATCTCTCGCTCATCCCGAGCGGCAATCTCTCCATGGAGGACGTCGGCATCCTCAACGGTCCGCGCATGAGCGAACTCATCCGCCAGCTCAAGCAGCACTACGACGTCGTGTTCTTCGATTCGCCGCCGATCCTCGGCGTGTCGGATGCGAGCATCCTCGTCTCCGAAGTGGACAACACGATCATGGTCGTCCAGTACCGCCGCTTCCCGCGGAACATGCTCCAGCGCGTGAAATCCACGGTCTTGCATGTCGGAGGCAATCTCATCGGCGTCGTGCTCAACAACGTGGACATCCACCAGGACGATTCCTACCGCTACTACTCGAACTACAAGGACTACTACGGCCCCAAGCGCGACGGCGCCAAGGAGCCGAAGAAACTCCCCGCCGCTGCGGCGAACGGCGAAAATCAAGACGCATACTAGTTATGAAAACGATCCTCTCCTTCCTCGTCATCCTCCTCCTCGTCGTCACGCCGCGCGTCCGTGCGGACAATACTTTCCGCAACGGCGATGTCCTCGAAATGCGCCTCAGCGGCCCGCCGGAGGAATTCACCCGCGAGTTTAACATCGTGATGACGGTGGATGAAGGTTCCATCAACCTGCCCCTCATCGGTCGGGTCGCTGCCGCCGGCCTCTCGGGCACCGCGCTAGCGTCCAGCATCGAGCGCCGACTTAGGGACGCGAAGATTTTCACAATCGCCAATGTGAATATCAATTCCGCCTCCGGGGATAAGCGCATCATCATCGTCGGCGGCTCCGTGCGTCAGCCCGGCAAACAACCGTATCTCCCGGACCTCACGCTCACAGGAGCCATCAGCAGTGCCGGCGGCCCCACGGAATTTGCAAAGGACACGATGAAAATCATCCGTGGTGGCCGGGCCACGGTTTACAGCCGCAAGGCGATCAAGAAAAATCCCTCGATCGATCCCAAGGTGGAGATAGGCGACATCATTGAGCAGGAAGGCGACTAGCCTGCCGTTTTCCGAGGATCAGTCCTCGATCAGGTCGTGGTGTTTGCGCAGGTAGCCGAGGCCTGAGAGAACAGTGAGCACGAGCGTGACCGCGGCGAGAGTCCAGCCGCCGTAGCGCCATGCAGGCCACCACCACTGTTTCACATGCAGTGAAACCCAGCCCGCGCGCTCCCATTCCATCACTGCGAGCAGCAGCAGGAAATATCCCGCGGTGACGATTTGCCAGACCGCCTTGTGTTTTCCGAGCCGCTCGGAATGCAGGATGATCCCGCGGCCCGCGGCCAGCAGGCGCAGGCCGGTGATGAGAAATTCGCGAGCCACGATCACGATGGCGACCCAGGCCGGGATCGCCTTCAGCGGCACGAGGCAGATGAAGGCCGCCGCGATCATCACCTTGTCCGCGAGCGGATCCATCAGCTTTCCAAAATTCGTGATCACCCCGAGCTTCCGCGCAAAGTGACCGTCGAGATAATCCGTCACGCTCGCCGCGAGAAAAAGCAGCAGTGCCGCCGTGTAGGCAAAGCTCCAGCCCGCCTCGCGGCCCGGCGCATGGAGTTCCTTCCACTCCAGTCCCACGGCCATCGTGAGGACGAATGCCGCGGTCATCACAAAACGTGAAACGGTGAGTTTGTTGGGCAGGTTCATGCGATGGAAATCCGGTGGCGCGCGGCGCGCACTGTCACTGTCCGCGGCTGGTCCACAAAGCAAAAATCCAACGGAGTGCGGCTGCCCGAACTCGCGGGCGAACTCGCTGGCGACGAGGATCGGGAATTTTTCCAATTTGGAATCCAGGAATCCAGGAAGACAGAATTTAAGGACAAAGGGAGAAGCGCCGTTCTTTTCCTGTCTTCATGGTTTCCAAATTCAAGACCTACACCGCACGAAAAACCGGCGCGCTTGTCGCCCCGTTCACCGCTTCGTAACCTCCGCACATGCCTCCCGGCTGCCTCGCTTTCGTATTGCACGCGCACCTTCCCTTCGTGCGGCACCCGGAGCACAAGGAATTCCTCGAGGAGGAGTGGCTCTTCGAGGCCATCACCGAAACGTATCTGCCGCTGCTCGATGCGCTGCAGGGCCTCGCCGACGACGGCGTGAAATTCCGCCTCGCGATGTCCGTCACGCCCACGCTCGGGCACATGCTGCGCGACGAATTCCTGCTCTCCCGCTACGATCGTCACCTCGCCCGCCTCATCGCGCTCGCGGAAAATGAGGTGCGCCGCAGCGCGCCGCGCGACGCGGAATATCGCACGGCACGATTTTACCTGCTGCGACTTTTGCGCGTGCGCGAGTGGTGGGAGGATCGCTGGAAACGCGATCTCGTCGCCGCATTTCGCGCGCTGCAGGAGCGCGGCCATCTCGAACTCATCGCCTGCGCCGCGACGCACGGCTACCTGCCGCTCATGCTCCGGCCGGAATCCGTCCGCGCGCAAGTGCGGCTCGGCGTCGAGGCGCACCGCGCGATGTTCGGCTGCGCCCCGCGCGGCATCTGGCTGCCGGAATGCGCGTGGCGTCCGGGCATCGATCGCATCCTCGCGGAGGCCGGCCTCCGCTGGTGCGTGCTCGATTCGCACGGCATCATGCTCGGCACTCCGCGCCCGCGACGCGCGATCCTTGCGCCTGTTTTCACGCCCGCTGGCGTCGCCGCGTTTGGCCGCGATGCGGCATCCGCGCGCCAAGTCTGGAGCGCGACCGAGGGCTATCCCGGCGATCCGTGGTACCGCGATTTTTACCGCGACGCGGGATGGGACATGCCGGAGGACGAGTTCCGAAAATTTTTCCCCGGTGGGCCGCGCCGTTTCACGGGGCTGAAAATGCACCGCGTCACCGGCGCGGAAAGCAAGCAGGGCTACGATCGCAAAATGGCGATGGGTCGTGTCCGCGAGCATGCGCGACATTTTCTCGATGCGCGGATCCGCCAGCTCCGCGGCGTGCGGTCGCTCATGCCGGTGCCGCCGCTCATCGTGGCACCTTTCGATGCGGAGCTGTTCGGCCACTGGTGGTTCGAAGGTCCCGAGTGGCTCGCGGCCGTGCTCGCCGCCGCGGCGCGTGCGCCGGCGGACATCCAGCTCGTGACGCCCGCCGAATACCTCGCGGCGAACGACACGCATCAAGTCGTCGAGCCCGCCGTCTCCTCGTGGGGCGACGGCGGTTTTCACGCGGCGTGGCTCGATGAATCGAACGCGTGGATGTATCCGGACCTCCACGCCGCCGAGGAGAAAATGGTTTCCAGCGCGCGCCAGTTTTCCGACGGAGCGGCGGTCGGCGAGCTTCACGACCGCTGCCTGCGCCAGATGGCGCGCGAACTTCTCCTCGCGCAGTCGAGCGACTGGGCCTTCCTCATCCGCACCGGCACCGCGCGGGAATACGCGTCGCGCCGCGTGCGCGATCACCTCGGGAGATTTGCAAAAATCCACGCGCAGTTGCACTCCGCGGAGCCTGAGATTGCGCACTTGGAAAGTGCCGAGCGATGCGACAACATTTTCCCGCGCCTGGACTGGCGCATCTATGCCTGACCGCCGATTCACCCCAGTTGCCGTGCTGTTCACCCTCGTGATGGCTGCATTTTCGCAGGAGAGCGTGCCGATTCTTTTTCTCCCGCCGCCGCTGGAAGGCACGATCAGCCTCGGCATCTACGACATGCACGGAAAGCTCGTGCGCGTGCTGCATCGCGAGGCGGGCACGGAGGAATTCAAAGTCGCGGAGAACGGACTCGCCACGCGCTGGGATGGCCGCGACGCCGCCGGGCAGCCCGCGCCGCTCGGGAAATATCGCGTCGCCGGCTGGGCCGTCGGCAATCTCGGCGTCGAGGGCGTCGCCTTCCACGGCAACGACTGGATCAAGGAAGATTCGCCGCGCTTCACCCGCGTGCTCGCCGTGAAAGGCGTGGGCCGTGACGAAGTGCAGGTCACGCTCGCCACCGCCGAGGGCAAGGAGGAGACGCTCGGCTGGAAACTTTCGCGCGAGGCCGCGCCGCCGCCGCAGAGCGATGTGACCGCCGCGATCGAGGAGGGGAAATTGATCATCCGCCGCGGAACCGAGAGCGCACCGGTGCTCTTCGGCGAGGGTGAAAAGCCGATCGCGTGCGCGACCGGCAGCGGCGGGCGCGTGTGGGCGATCGTCGGCACGCCCGAGGGCCGCGAGGTGCGCGCGTATTCGCCGGACGGCGAATTTCTCCGCCGCCTCCCGTACGAAAAGGACGAGCCGCAGCCGACGCAGATCGTCGCGTCGCAGTGGAGCGAGATGATTTTTCTCCTCGATGAAAATGCCACCGAGCAGCGCCTGCGCTCCCTCGCGCTCGGCACCTCCGATCAGCAGTCCGCCGCCGGCACGCAGGGTCCGGCGAAGTCCGCGTGGCGGGTGACGTATCTGAAGCGGATTTTGAAATCGGACACCTTCGCCGCCATCGCCGCGCATCTCGGCCGCGAGAAGCCTCCCGTGCCCGTCGCCGTGGTGAAAATCCCGGTGCGCCCGAATGCCTTGTCCGGCGACGCGAAGGCGGAGGCGGCGCTGAAAATCACGATGGACGCCGACGGCGTGATGCTGGAAACGGCCGACGATCTCCCGCTCGCGCGCATCACGACTGCGCACCATTTGAAATGGGCGGTGCTCGTGAAGGAAGGCAACGCGCCCGTGCTTTTCCAGGGCGATGGCAGCGTCGCGGAGGAATTCAAAATTGCGCACCCGGAGAACCTGATGTCGTTCGACGCCGGCGAAGTGGAACTGCGCGCGCCGGGATCAAAAAAGCCGCCCATCGCCGCACCGAAGCGCGGGAAAGCCGCCCTGCGCCCCGGCGATGATCTTTGAAATGCGGAATGCGGAGCGCGGAATTTTTAACGTCTCACCGCCGCCGATGCCGAATGGCCCGCGCTGAACCGCTCTCATTCAAAACTCAAAATTCAGCATCCAAAATTTCCGCATGAACTCCCGCCGCTTCATCACCGCCGCAGAAAAAGTGGACGTCGTCTCGCCGTGGACGCTCGAGGAATGGATCTGCCGCGGCGACATCGTGGACAACAAACAGCTCATGCTCGTGCGCGCGAACATGGAGCCGGGCCGCTGCCATCCCTTCCACACGCACCCGACGCGCGAGGAACTCATCCACATCATCTCCGGTCGCGCCGAGCAATGGGTCGGCCGCGAGCATCGCATCCTCGGTCCCGGCGAGACGGCGTTCATCCCGATGGGCGAACCGCACGGCACGTACAATCCGTTCCGTGAGCGGCTCGTCTTCCTTGCGATCCTCTCGCCATCGGACGCTGCCGAACCCGGCATCGTGGACCTCTCTGCCGAGGAACCTTGGGCGACGATCCGCGCAGGCTACCCGCCCTGCGCGTAGGTGGAACGCGCGTTCCGTCGCGCGTTTCGAACATGGCTCCTGCGCCGAAGCGTGCGCGGAGCGTCCGCTCCACCTCCTACGGATTCGCCATGATTTCATCCCAGTTTTTCACGCCGATGATCGGCAGCGCGAAACGAAACGCCTCCTCCTGCGCGGGCGTGCCCGCGGCCTTGAAGCACTCGTACATCGGTCGCTTCGTGTCCGGCGTCGCGATGCTGTCTGGCTTGCGCCGCCACAGTCCGAGATTCAGCCCGCCCTCGTATTGGTGGTCCACGTGGCGATGCAAAATGAACGCATCGATCCCCGGGAGGCGCGACACTTTCTCCCACGCGTAGCAAAAGGCCGCGGCCTGATCTCGGTCGCCCTCCCCCGTCCCCTTCGAGTGAAATCCCTGCTCGCTCAAAATGATGCCGCGTCGCGCGCCGCGGAAAAGCAGCGACGGCTGCGCGAAGAACGCATCGAGCTGTTCGAGATTCTTGAAAGTGATCCGCTTCGCGTCCGGTGATTGCGGTGCCGTCTTGTCCAGCCAAGTGCGCGGATTGCCGAGATTTTCCGGATACGGATGATGCGCGAGATGCCACCCGAAGTCGCCGCCCATCCGCGCGCGGCGCGCGAATTCCTCGATGAAGTACCGCCCCGGCATCGAGCGCCAGTGATCCGCATCGGGATCGATCGTCCAGAAATGCGTGAGCGAAATGTAAGCACGCGCGCTGCTGCTCGCACGGCGCAGCGCGGTGTTCGCGAGGCGCACTTCGCGTTCGTATTCCGCGACCGCGGCATCGCGCGGCATCCGGCCGAGATTGTGCCACTGCCAGTGGACGTTCACCTCGTTGCCCACAATGAATCCCACGACGCGCCCATGCTCGTCATCCGCGCGGCAAAACCAGTCCGCGAGAAATTCAAATGCCGCGCGCCACAGCCGCGCACCTTCGGGCGTCGAGAGATTCGGCGCGCCGATGCCGTTGTGCAGCTTTTCATCCCGGGCGGGATGCAGCAGACGTGCGTTCCGCGCGGCGTCGTGCGACTGGATGCCGAGCACGATGAGATACACATTCACGCCCGCGTCGCTCAGCCGCTTCACGCCGAGCGAAT
The DNA here is from genome assembly GCA_038239865.1 of Chthoniobacterales bacterium. GTDB lineage: Bacteria > Verrucomicrobiota > Verrucomicrobiia > Chthoniobacterales > Chthoniobacteraceae > SXWH01. The sequence continues at coordinate 2,653 of JBBSEI010000025.1, read as the reverse complement.
CGAGATAGCCGCGGCGGAAGGCGAACGTCTCGCCGTCCACGGTCCACGTCGGGCTGCCTGCTTTTTTCTCCCAGTCGAACAGCGCCTCCACGCTCACGTTCAGCGTCGCGTGGCGGATGCCGAGCGCGAGCGCATCGTCCGCCATCTGCACTTGGATTCCTTTTTTGCTGTCCGGTTTTGGAAAAGGGCGCGTGTCCTTCGCGATGCCCGCAAATTCCTCCACGTATCGCACCGCGCCCGCCGGCACACGTCCGCGGATCGCGTGCGGCACGAGCGCCACGAATCCGCTCGCGAGCCGATCGTGCGCGCCGTCGATGCGCGGGATTACCACCTCGCCCGTCGCCTCACCTTTCCAAATGACCCGCGCGCCCGCTGCATCCGCGAAAGTCTGGTGCGGCTCGATCTCCGCAATCTCCACCGCACCCGGCAGCCCGCGCAGCGCGAGCACGAGCCGCTCATTTTCCGCTCGCACCGCCGACACGCCGCGCGCACCCGCCTCCTCGACACCCGCGCGTGCGAGCACGCACTCGCCGGACGTCGCCGGAAAATCCAAGCGCACCCGCCAGTCTGCGCCCATCGGCGGCAGCGGGACGCAGACATCGTTCCAGCCCACGCGCACCGCGAAGTGCGCCGATCGCGTTTCGCTGTCCGTGTCCTTCGAAAAAAACACCTGCCCCCATCCGGCCGCCGGACTGCGCAGCGTCGCCGTGAACATGAGCTGCCCTGCAGCGGAGTAGTCGCCGCGCGGCGAGTGCATGAAAGGATCCGCGCCGGAGATTTTCACGACGAGCCCGTCGCGCGACGGCGTGAGCCCCGCGATGTCGTGCGACGCCTCCCAACCTTGCGCGCCTGCGCCATCGGTGAAGTCGAAGGTCGGCAGCGCCGCGGCCGATCCGCTCACGAGTGCGGACACGAATGTCGCGAGCAGCGCGATAAATGAACGACGGACGGGCGCGGTGCCGCTGGCATGAAATTGGTGCATCACCGCGCTCTCTCGCACGCCCGCGGATTCGCGTCAAAGCAACGCGGGCGCGGGAACGCGTGGTCCCTGGCGCGTTCGCCCGCTTCCGTGCGCGCCCGCGCAAACTTTCCCTCGACACCCTCGGGGGCGCGCCGCAACTTTCCGCCGCTTCATGTGCAGCCGTAGCTCAACTGGATAGAGCGTCGGTCTCCGAAGCCGAAGGTTGTGGGTTCGACCCCCGCCGGCTGCACCATCACTTTTACCCTGAACGCCGCATGGATACAGGGGTTCCGGTTTACCAGAGGACGAAACGCATAAGAACCCATGCGACGCTGATCTTGCGTATTTGACCGTGAAAAATGGCAACGGATGGCACCGGCGGGGGCATGAGAACAATCTTCCGGTTCAAGCGATACGCGGACAGCAATCGTCCAACGCTGAAATTCGTGGTGAACTACAAGGAGAATGGGCAGAGGGCGCGGAAGTTTTTTACCGCAAAGACAGATGCGGAGACGTTCGTTCATTTGAAGAACGTTGAGCTTCAGAACCAAGGTCGAGAGGGGGTCGAGTTCCCATCTTGGCTGCGCATCATGGCCGGCGAATGCAACGAACTGCTCGAGCCGTTCCAGAAAACTATCCGCGACGCCACAGAACACTACCTGGCTCATCTTCGCGTATCGGCGAGAAGCTGCACCGTTTCAGAACTCGATGTGCAGATGCATGCCGCCAAGACAGCCGACGGCGCAAGCAGGAGCCACCTAAATGATCTCAAGTGCCGAGTGAAGAGATTCTGTGTGGACTTCGGTGACGAAAACGCAGCCACCATTTCAACACGGCAGGTTGACGAGTGGCTGAGGGATCTGCCGCTTGCTCCACAGGGGCGGAACAACTACCGGTCCGCAATTCGTTCCCTGTTCAATTTTGCAGTGAAACGCAACTACGCCACGAGCAACTCAGCGGCGAATACGGAGAAGGCCAAGGTGGTTGATGTTGCACGGGGAATCCTGACGATCTCAGAAACGGTTGCGCTTTTGAATGCGTGCGAGTCAGACACGTTTCCGTTCGTTGCCATCTCGGTGTTTGCAGGGCTTCGTTCAGCAGAGATTGAAAGGTTGGACTGGTCTGAGGTGGATCTCGATGAGAGTCACATTGAAGTGACTGCGAAGAAGGCAAAAAATTCCCGCGGGCGTCTTGTGCCGATTTCTGAGAATCTCGCAGCATGGATACGCCCGCTCATGTCTCGCAGCGGTCCAGTGGCTCCAAATGGACTGAGGAAGCGTTTTGATGCCGTGAATGTCCGTGCTCGTCTGAGTGAGTGGCCGCCAAATGCCATGCGTCATTCATTTGCATCGTATCGTCTTGCTCAAACCCATGATGCCGCCCGTGTGAGTTTGGAAATGGGAAACTCGCCAGCGATGATCTTCCAGCACTACCGCGAGATGGTGAAACCGAAAGACGCCGATCGCTACAGGAACATTGTGCCTGTCAAATCCGACAAAAGGGTCGTGACGTTTGCGGTGAAGTGAATCTTCCTGCTCAGAGGGGAGGCGACCTGCTCCCCAAAAGTTGATCCAGACGCTATGAGAGATTGGCGGCGTGTGAGCGCCGCCGAACTCTCAACATGAAACGCAAACGACACACCCCCGAAGAGATCATCAGGAAGCTGCGCGAAGCGGCGACGCTTTTGGCCGG
>JBBSEI010000024.1:0-48768 GCA_038239865.1 Chthoniobacterales bacterium | reverse complement strand
GGCGTCCATCGCGGGGGGTGGCAATGCCACGTTGGTGTGGCCGTTCGCGCCGGCGGGGGCCGGCGCGGGCGCGGCGGCGCTGCACATCGCGTGCAGCGACCCGAGCGTGGGTGCGGCGTTCGATGTGAATCTCACCGGCACGGGCTCCGTCCCGCCGCCGACGATCACGAATGTCACGACGAACCCGGCGGTGCCGAGCAATGTGGACACGCCTTACATCACGGCGACCGTCACGGCCGCGAGCGGCGCGACCATCGCCGGCGTGAGCCTCACGTACAGCACGGGCGCGCAGACCACGGGGCCGGCCTTCCGTGAAATTTTTCCGAGTGGCTCAATCGTCAGCGGACTGGCCGGCTCGATGAATGCGTGGACCTCCACGGCCGTGCGCGCCGCCGGTGATGTGAAAGCGCGGGGCGCCACCGGCAATCGCACCGCTCCGATCGTGCTGACGAATGGCGCCACCACGAACCTCTCCACAACGGTGACGTGCGCGAGCACGGCGAACCTCATTCCCGGAATGCTCATCACGGGCACCGGCATTCCTGCCGGAGCGACGGTGAACTCCGTCTCGGACGCGACGACCTTCGTGATCAGCACGGCGGCCACCGCGACGGGCACGGCACTTTCGCTCACGGCAGCCGGCGCGACGCTGACGGGTTGCACCACGACGACGGCAGGGACTTCGATCACTTGCCTGAGCACGACGGGACTGGTTGCGGGAATGGGCATCGCTGGCGCGACGACGAATCCGCCGAATCCGACGATCGCCTCGATCACGGATGCCACCCACTTCGTCCTGAATAGTGCCGTCACCACCGGTGCATCGAATGTGACGCTGACCGCCAGCGGCACCGGGATGGCCTTGTCCAACGGCACGGCGAATTTTGCCGACACGATGGCGGCCACAACGAATGCGGTCAGCGCAGTCGGGCCGACTTCGGGGAATGTGGAATTCTATGTGCGGAATGCGGATCTCATTTCCGGCGGCGGGTGGAATTTCCAAATCTCGCCGGACGGCGGGACGACGTGGAACACGCGGCTCTCGGAAAGCTTTGCCTCGGCGAGCGCGACGAACTGCACGCTCAACGCCACGACGACCGTCACGTGCAGCAACACCAGCGGACTGAGCGTGGGAAATTCGATCCAGGGAAATCCCATTTCCATCGCGGCGTGCGGCACGGGCACGAGCACCACGGTGACGACTGCGAATACCGGCGGCCTCGCGGTGGGCATGTTCGTCGGCGGACCCGCGAGTGCCGGCATCCCGGCGAATGCGCGCATCACCGCGATCAATCCCGGCGTGAGTTTCACCCTGAGCGCCACGACCACCGCGACGGCGGCGAATCAAACGCTCACGGCGAACTATCTTCCCGGGAATGCCACGATTGGTTCCATCACGCCGAATGTGTCGTTCGTCCTGAATACGGCCGCGTTCGTTTCCGGCAGCGGCATCACGCTGTCGTCGATCAATCATGGCTTTTCGCTGCGGCACTACGATCTTATCAGCGCGGACATGAGCGCGAACATGAAGCTCCGTTTCCAATACGGCGGCTACGCGGGAGCAGTCGCGCCGGCGCGTCCGCCGGAGGTGGATATCGATGACATCGTCGTCACGCTCACCACGGGCGCCACGCCGGTGCAGGTCGCGCTGTTCGATGATGGATTGCACGGGGACGGCGCGGCGGGCGATGGCGTGTACGGCGCGCAGCTTCCTGCCTTCGGAGCGGGGACGACCGTGAGCTATGCCATCGCCGCCACGGACAATGGCTCGCAGACGACGACGCTCGCGAGCGCGGGGACTTACACCACAGGACTCGCTCCCTCGATCACCACGAATGCGACCTTGCCGAACGCGACGCCAAACGCGGCTTTTTCCACGACGCTCGCCGCGACCGGAGGCGCCACGGGCTATGGTTGGAGTCTGGTGTCCGGCGCTCTGCCGGGCGGCCTCTCGCTCGGCACCGGTGGAGTGATCAGCGGCACGCCGACGGCGCAGGGGACGTTCAGCTTCACGATCAAAGTCACCGATGGCGCGGGGCGGATCGCGACGAAGACATTTGCCCTGACCGTCACCACGGCCACTCCGCCAAATGTGGTGATCATCCTCACGGACGATCAGGGCTGGGCCGATGTCGGCTATCACACGGCGGCAGGCCAGGTGCCGGTGCAGACGCCGAACATGGATCGATTCGGCACCGACGGCATCCGTTTGGAAAAATTCTACCCCACGACGGTCTGCGCGGTGTCGCGGGGCTGCCTGCTCACCGGCCGCAATTCCTTGCGCACCGGAGTCGGCAATCAAAAGGGCCTCGGCCTCGCGGAGCATCTCATGCCGCAGACGTTCAAATCCGCGGGCTATCAGACCTTCATGTGCGGCAAGTGGCACATCGGCGGATGGGACAACAACATCTACACCGCGACGGTGAACGGCGCGTCCATCGAGGTGCAGCACGAAGGCAGTGAATATCACCCGCTGCAACGCGGATGGGATTTTCACAAGGGCCAGTACGGAGGCGCGATCAATTATTTCACGCACACCACGTCCGATCCCGGGAAGGGCGGCCAGGTGGACTGGTGGCAAAATGGAACGCCACTGCCCAACGACAATACCGACCTGCAGGGCCACGGCGGCTACTCCACCGATCTGCTCGCAGACAAGGCCGTGGAGCAGATCGTCGGGCGCGACAAGAGCAAGCCGATGCTGCTTTACCTCGCCTTCAACGCCATCCACGCGGGCGTCTCCGCGCCGCAGTCGTATCTCGACAAATACACGGCGCTCGGCGTGACGAATGCCAACCGGCGGACGATTTGCGCTGCCGTGGACTGCATGGATGTCGCGATGGGGCGCGTGCTCGCCGCGCTCGACAGCGAGGGCATCACGAACAACACGCTCGTCATTTTCATGAGCGACAACGGAGGCGACATCGCGACCGGCGCGCTCAATTCCCCGCTGCGCGGCACGAAGAGCGACAGCTACGATGGCGGCCTGCACACGCCCGCCGGCATCCGCTGGCCCGGCCATCTCGCGGCGGGCGTGACGAGCAACCAGTACGTCTGGATTGGCGACGTTTTCCCGACCGTGTGCGCGGCAGTCGGCGTGATTCCGCAAAACACGAAGCCCCTCGATGGCGTGAATCTCTGGCCGCAGATGCAGGCAATCTCCGCGGGCAATCCGAATGGCGGATCGCGCGGCGTCCCGCTCGTCACCGGCGCGGCGGCGGGCCCTGTGGCGCTCGACACTTTCACCGATCCGGTGAATGGCGGGAGCAAGGTCTTCAAGCTCATCCGCACGCCCGGCACGACGGAGACGAATCAGCTCTTCAACATGACGGATGATCCCTACGAGGCGGCCGACGTGCTGCTCGGAGCGAATGCCGCGTCGTATGCCGCGATCGTCACCACGCTCACGAGCGCGATCACCGGCATCACTCCGGAAAATTTCGCGCCCTACATCGGGCCGAATGGCATCACGCAGACGGTCGCCGCGGGCGGCAGCATCACGCTCTACGCCCCATTTTCCTCCTACCGCGCGCCGACCGTGCAGTGGCGGAAAAATGGCGCGAACCTCAGCACCGCATCGCCGTTCTTCCAAGTCACCAGCGGCGCCACTCCCGTGAACGGCGTGTACATGGCCACACTTACGCTCGCGAATGCCGCTGCGGCGGACTCGGCGAGCTACGACGTCACCGTCACCAGCACGAGCGGTACGGCCACCAGTCCCGCGGGAACACTCACCGTGCTCACCGCGCCGGTGCTGCCCGCGCTGCCCGCATTTTCCGCCGGGACGAGTCGCACGCTTGCGTGGCCGGCGGTGACTGGGGCGGCATTTTACAATGTGGAAATCGCCACCGTGGCGGATTTCTCGACCACGCTCGCGACGGCCGCACCGACTGCGCCGGCGGTGACTTTCCCCGGCCTCACCAACGGCGGCACTTATTACTTCCGTGTGCGCGCGAGCGCGGGCGGCGTTCTCGGAAATTACAGCAATGTCGTCTCCTCGACGCAGGATGCGACGCTGCCCGTCGCCGCGATTACGAGTCCGGCAAACGCGGGCGGATCTTCGACCACTCACGCCTCCGTCACGGTGCAGGGTTCCACTTCGGACACGGTTTCGGGCGTGGCTTCCGTCACGGTGAATGGCGTCGCAGCGACCACGGGCGACGGCTTCGCGCATTGGACTGCCACCGTGCCGCTGAGTGTCGGCGGTAACAATCTCACCGCCATCGCCACGGATGCAGCCGGTAATTTCTCGACCGCGTCGGTTGCGATTTCGCGCACCGTCAGCACCGCGAACGATGGTGTGCCGGACTCATGGAAACTCGCACGCGGGATTCCTGTGAATGCATCGAGCGCCGCGTACCTTTATAGTTACGCGTTTAATCTGGGTGTCGGGTCCGGTGCTCCAAATCCGGTCGTACCTTCAGTGCAAAGCGATCCATCCGACGGCCTGAGCTATCTCACCATGAGCTATCCGCAAGTCATCGGTTCGCTCGACCTCAGCTATGCGATCGAAGTGTCCCCGGATGCCAGTACGTGGTTGCCGATCGGCGGAAACTTTCAGCTTCTCAGCGCCAGTCCGAATCCGGACGGCATCACGCAGAACGTCAGCGTCCGCGTGCTGCCATCCACCGTCGGCGTGGGGCAAAAATTTGTCCGCGTGCGTGTCACGGCGCAATAGCCGGCGCTCGTCAGCCAAAGAATTGCGCCTCCCGTTTCGTCGAGCGTCGGCGGATCACCGCGGGGCGAAAGCGTGCCGGAGCAGCGGACACGTCAGCGCCCGGACGCGCAGTATTTACGCGTTCTTGACAACTCTCCCATTCGGCGAGGACACGCTGCTGACAATGTCTTGTTTGATTTCCCAAGGACACTGATGACCACTCGCCCCTTCTCCCGATCGACGACGCTGATTCTCGCCGCGACTGCGCTCTTTGCGACGGCTTTTGCGCTGCGCGCAGATCCGCAGCTCACCTCGTGGTTCACGGCCAACTCGAGCCAGTACGCACGCATCTACACCAGCACCGCAAACCGAACCGCGGGCACCTCGGCGACGACGTGGACCGGGCAGACCTCGCCTGCGTATGCCGGGGTGCATGAGATCAATTACTCGCCGAGCTGGATCTACATCCGCAACACGGGACTCCCGAGTTTCGTCTGCGGGCCGTGGAATAATCCGAACCTGCCGAAGAACCAAGGTGCGGCCACGATTCCCGTACTAGTCTATAAAATCCCGCGCACTTCGACGGTGACCTACCCCGCCTCGAAATCGCTCACGCAGAACGGCGCGATCGGCTTCCTCGTGGATGGCGTGTCGCTCTACAACACGTCGGACGGCTTCTCATATTCGTTTTCAAATCTCAAGGACGCGACGCCGAATGGCGGCATCGGCGCGGGCGATGGCATCTGGAATCGTGACGCGCTGCCGAATGAGTCGGTGTCGTTCGACTTCGCACTCTCGCACAATCCGCCGAGCGGCGAATACCACTCGCACGCGAACCCCATTGGCACGCGCTATGTCCTCGGTGACAACGTCAACTTCAACGCCAGCACCAAGAACTACTCGGAGAACACGGCGAACACGAACCCGGCGCATTCGCCGATCATCGGCTGGCTGAAGGACGGCATCCCGCTCTACGGACCGTATGGCTACGACAGCGGCAGCACGGGCGCGACGGCGACGGCCAGTGTGAGCGGTGGCGCGGTGAGCGCGGTGAATGTCACGGCTGGCGGGACGCTGTATCAAAGTGCGCCGCTCGTGACATTTTCCGGCGGCGGCGGCAGTGGCGTTGCGGCGACGGCGGTAATCACGGGCGGAGTCGTCACGGGTGTGACAATCACGAGCGGCGGCACCGGCTACACTTCCGCGCCCGCGGTGAACATCGGCGGCGTGCGGCGGATGATCTCCGGCTACCAGCTCCGCGACGGCACGAATGGCAGCACGAACACCGTGAGCACAGATGCCACGACACTGCGCACTTCGCTGCCCGTGTGGTCGCTCGCCGCGCGCACGACTGCGCCGAACACGGCCAGCCCCACGCTGAGCGCCAGCCAGTACGGGCCGGCGACGACTTACACGACGACGGGGATTACCTATACCATCGGCCACTTCGCGGAGGACTACGCGTATCTCGGCGATGCGGCGGACTTCGGCGGGAACACCTATGTGCAGGGCGCGCGGAACAATGCGAACGGCGTCTTTTTCGACCTGAACAAATACAACGCGCGCTTCTGCGTGACGCCGGAATTCCCGAGCGGGACGTGGGCTTACTTCGAGACGATCACATCCGCGGGCGTGTCGTTTTATCCGTATCATGTCGGCCGCTGGTATTACGGAAATCCGACCGGCACCTCGACGACGACGACGGTGATGAATGCGGACACGCCGCTCACGCAGCAGTTCCTCGGCGGCGCGAATACGCCGCTGACGATCCCGAACACGCCGACGGTGTTGGCAGGCACGGTCTCACTGACGTGGAGTTCGGTGGAAGGCGGCACATATTCGGTGGATGCGTCCACCACTTCATCAAGCGGCTTCGCGAACAAGCAGCCGAGCGTGGCCTCGGGCGGGATCGCGACCAGCTCGTCCTATGCGGCCATCGGATCGAGCGGCACGGAGTACGCGCGAGTGAACCGCACTGCCCTCGCGGCGTATGACTCCGCAGGGCAGACGGCCTCGACGGTCGCGCAGACCTCGCCATCGAAAAGCTACTCGGCGGGAGCCACGAATACCGCGCCGACGATCACGGGCATCGCGAGCCAGAGCACGGTGCAGAATACGGCGACCGGCGCGATCACTTTCACCATCGGCGATGCGGAGACGCCGGCAGCGAGCCTCACGGTGAGCGGCTCTTCATCAAATGTGGCGCTGGTGCCGAATGCGAATCTCGTCTTCGGCGGCAGCGGCGCGAGCCGCAACGTGACGATCACGCCGGTGAACGGACAGACCGGCACCAGCACGATCACCGTGACAGTGAGCGACGGCGCGCTCACGGCGAACTCAGCCTTCACGCTCACCGTCACGGCGAATACGCCGCCGACGATCACGAGCATCTCAAATCAGATTGTCATCCGGAACAACGCGACCAGCGCGATCACCTTCACCATCGGCGACGCGGAGACTGCGGCGGGCAGCCTCACGATGAGCGCGACCTCGTCGAATACGACGCTGGTGCCAAATGCCAACATCACCTTTGCCGGCAGTGGCGCGAGCCGCACGGTGACGGTGACGCCCGCGAGCGGCCAAGTCGGCACGGTGACCATCACGGTGACGGTCAGCGACGGCATCAGCACGACGAGCACCACGCTCACGGTCACGGTGAATCCGCCGAATATTCTCATCATCATCGCGGACGACTTCGGTCTCGATGCCACGTCGGTTTTCAACAGCAGCGCCGGCGCGATTTTGCCCGCGACGCCGAACCTCGCGACCCTCGCGAGCGGAGGTGTGAAATTCACGCACGCCTACACTTACACCGTTTGCTCACCTTCGCGTTCGTCCGTCCTCACGGGGCGCTATGGCTTCCGCACCGGCACGGGCAATGTTGCAGGCGGCACGGCGTCGAACAATTCGCTGAAGAGCACGGAGTTCACCTTGCCGAGGGCGTTCGCGGCGAACAGCGCGCTCGGCTACCAGCTCAAGCACGTCGGCAAATGGCACCTCGGCGGCGGCAACACCGCGCCGGTCGCGACCGGCGGTTGGCCGTCGTTCGCCGGTTCGCTCGCGGGACAAATCTCGGACTACTACAGTTGGGCGAAAGTGGTGACCGACGGCACGACGACCGTCACCTCCACGTCCACCACCTATGCCACGACGGATCAGGTGAATGACGCAGTGTCGTTCATCACCACGCAGAACGGCGCGGGCAAGCCGTGGGTGACGTGGCTCGCGTTCAATGCACCGCATATCATCTCCGTCTCTCCGTCCTACCAAAAGCCGCCGACGAATCTCATCGTCACCCCGGCCCTCGCCGCGCTCTCCGGCACGAGTGCCGACATCCTCGCAAATCCGCGCAATTATTTCAATGCGACCATCGAGGCGATGGACACGGAAATTGGCCGGCTGCTGCAATCGCGCGATCAGTCCAATCAACTGCTGGTCGATCTGACAAAAACGGACGTGATTTTCATCGGCGACAACGGCACCGCAACGGGCGTGCTGCAGACGCCGTTTTCCGCGAACCACGGCAAGGCCACGCTCTACGAGGGTGCCATCCGCGTGCCGCTGATCATCGCCGGGCCGGATGTCGTGTCGCCAAACCGCACGTCCGATGTGCTCACGCATTTCGTGGATCTCTACTCCACGGTGCTCGAACTCGCGGGGATCAATGTCGCCAGCACCGTGCCCGGCGGCACCGTGCTTGATTCGCAGAGCCTCCTGCCGGTGCTGCAAAATCCCGCGCAGACGAGTTTCCGATCGCTGGTGTTCGGCGATTATTTCGATCTCGCGTTTCCCACGCTCGCGAGCACGGGCCGCGTGCTGCGCGATTCGCAATACAAACTCATCCGCTACAATTTCGGCCTCGGTGCGGACGAATTTTTCGACGTGCTGAACGATCCCTACGAAGCGGCCAATCTCCTCGCGGGCGGCGTCGGCGCGATGACCACCGCGCGGCAGAACGCCTACAACAACCTCGGCACGCAGCTCGCGAGTTTCAACACCGCGCCGACCATCTCGGCCATCGCGAATCAGAGCACTGCGCCGAACACTGCGACCGGGACGATCGCATTCACCATCGGCGATGCGGAGTCGGCTGCGACGGCGAATCTCGGGGTCACCGCGGCTTCCTCAAACCAGACGCTCGTGCCCGATGCGAACATCATCATCGGCGGCACCGCGCCGAGCAAGACGCTGACGATCACTCCAGCCACGGGCCAGACCGGCACCGCGACGATCACCGTGAGCGTGAGCGACGGCACATTTTCCACGGGCACGATCTTTGCGCTCAGCGTCGCCGTCTCCGGCCCGCCGACGATCACCACGATTGCAACATCGCCCGCCGCACCGACGAACACAGACACCGTGACGGTGACGGCGAACGTGCAGCCGCTCGGAGGCCGCACGCTGCCAACGGGAAATGTGCAGCTCACCTACACCGCCGGCACGTCGTCGCAGAGCATGGTGTTCACCGAGACGATGGCCTCGGCTGCGATTTCCCCGTGGACTGGCACAGGAACGAATACATGGACTCTCGCCTACGTCGCCGCGCCTGCGCCGAATCCATTCAGCCAGACGACTGCGGCGAACCACGGCGCGGGCAATGTCTGCGGCATGGAAATCAACCGCGGCGCGACAACGCTGGGCACCAGTGCGATCACGACTGCGAGCGCGATCAATGCGACGGGCACGGCGGGTTATGTGGAATTTTACATCGCCACGACGGGACTTACCGGCACGAGCGGCTGGACGTTTCAGACTTCGACAAACGGCACGACCTGGACCACGCGCCTCAGTGAAGTTTCGGGAAGCAATCACGACTACACGGTGAAAGCCGACACGACCGCGCAGCCGTATCACTATGACCTCACTGCCGCCGAGCGCGTGAGCACGCTCATGCTGCGTTTTCAATTCGCAGGCTCCGGGCCGCCGCCTGCGACGGCGTCGAAGATGAGCCTCGACGACATCAAGGTCGTCACCGCGAACACGGCGACGCCCGTGAACGTGACGATGACCGGGCCTTCGGGCGGCGGCACTTTCTCCGCGCAGATCCCGGCGCAGATCACGGGCACGGCGGTGAGCTATTCGATCGTCGCGACGGACAGCGCGGCAGGCGTGGCGACGAGTGCGAGCAACAACTACACGGTCGCAGCCGCCGCGCCCGTGCTCGCCGTGACACCGGCCACCACGCTCGCATCCGCGGGCACTGCGGGCGGCAGTGTGTTTTCGCCGGCGGGCATGGACTACACGCTGACGAACACCGGCGCGGGTTCGATGGCATGGACGGCGGCGAAGACGCAGACGTGGCTCAGTCTCTCCGCGGCGAGCGGAACACTCGCGGCAGGCGCGAGCACGACGGTCACGGCGTCCATCAGCACGACAAATGCGAACAGCCTCAGCGCGGCGACCTACAACGACACGATCACCTTCACGAACAGCACGAATGGGAGCGGCAGCACGACGCGCGCGGCGAGTCTGCTGATCACGAATGGCACGCCGACCGCTCCCGCCGCGCCTGTGATCGCGACACTGCCACTTTTCAGTGCAGGCACGGCGAAGACGGTCGCGTGGCCCGCAGTCGCGACGGCGACGAGCTACACGCTGCAAATCGCATCGAGCGCAAACTTCACTGCGAATCTGCTGGACTCGCAGACAGTGAGCGGCACCTCCGCAGGATATAAGAATCTCGCGAACGGAGCGACTTACTATTACCGGGTGCAGGCGGTGAACAGCGTCGGCTCCTCGGCCTACAGCAATGTCGTTTCGTCCATTCAGGATTCTGGCATGCCGACCGTGGCCATTACCGGCACGTCCGCGGTAAACAACACGACGACATCAAACACGCTGACCGTGATCGGCACGAGTTCCGACATCCTTTCCGGCATCAGCGGTGTGAATGTGAACAATGTGGCCGCGACGAGCAGCAACAGTTTCGCGACATGGACGGCCACGATCCCGCTCGGTTTTGGCAGCAATGCCATTACGGCGACCGCGCTCGATAATGCCGGAAATCAAACGACAACTGCGGCTGTGGTCGTGAAACTTACCACGCCGCAAACTTACAATCCGCTGGTTATCCCGGACACAATTACCGGCACCACTTTCAATCTCGCGCTAAGCCAGACCGGCAAGTTTTTTCCCACTTACACGACGAGCAATCCGGTCCTCGGGCTGAATTCCTCGACTGCTCTCGGAACCAATCCGACCACGACGATGGGTTACAACGACGCATTGATGTGGGGGCCGACGCTGATCCTGAACCAAGGCGACACGGTGCAGATCAACGTGACCAACCACCTCGATCAATCCTTGTCCACACTCCTGCGCGAGACCACCACGACCGTCCATTGGCATGGACTGCATATTCCCGCGATCATGGATGGCGGTCCCCGTCAGGTTATCCCGGGCGGGACCACTTGGTCGCCGACCTTTACGGTAAAAAACAACGCCGCCACATTCTGGTATCATCCGCACCTCCATGTCGCCACGCAGGAGCAACTCACGCTGGGCGCGGGTGGTTTCATCATCGTGCGCGATCCGCAGGAAGCCGCGCTCGCGCTGCCGAGAACATACGGCGTGGATGATATCCCGCTTGCCGTGACGACCCGGCGTTTTCTGGCGAATGGCAATGAATTCAGCGCCAACCAATACGTGCAGAGCGACGGCACGACATCCAGTACGGATAACTACGGGGACTATCCGCTGGTGAACGGAACGATCAATCCACAGATGACGCTGCCAAAACAATGGGTGCGTTTGCGCATCCTTTGCGCGGATATCCAGCGGGGTTACCGCTTTGGCTTCAGTGACAATCGGAATTTCCATGTGATCGCGAACGACCAGGGATTGGTGAACACGCCGCAGCAAGTAAGTCAGGTGACGATGATGATTGGCGAGCGCGTGGAGATTCTCGTTGATCTAAGTCTGGATGCAACGGGAACCGCAATTGATCTGATGGCGTATGACAACTTAGGCACCGCCGGTGCGCTGAACGGTGCGCTCGGCGGCTTTGGCGGCAGCGAATCCAACAGCCGGACGCCGAATGGAAATTCCGGGCCGGAGAATGGCGGGCTGCTTTGCAACTCGGACTTCAAGGTGCTGCATATTAACATTGGCGCGACCACTCCGGGAGCAATCACCGCTGTCCCGGCAACCTTGGCGAACAACACCTATTGGACGAATGCGGATGCAACGACAACGCGCACCGTGAGCATCACCGGCGGCAATGGCGCGACTCCGGGTTTCACATTCAATAACATCAGCTACTCGCCCAGCACGACTAACTATACCATTCCGCTGAATGCGGTTGAAAAATGGGTGATTCAGGGCGGAAATGTGTTCGGGCATTCGCTGCACATTCATGACATCAAATTCAACATCCTCGCGCGAAATACGCAGGCCGGGGGGAACACGAATCAAATCTTCAACACTGTCGGCGGCGTGGCAAACCTCATCGGTGCCAATCCCTGTGCTAACTATGAGTCGGGTTGGAAGGATACGGTGTATGTTCCAAGAGGCGAGACGGTGACTGTGATCGCTAGGTATGATGACTTTGCCAGCCCGGCCAACCCCTACATGTTTCATTGTCACATGCTGAACCATGAGGACGGCGGATTGATGGGGCAGTTCATCGTGCAAGACAGCGCATCGGAAACGCTCGCGCTCTCCAGCTTTACCCGGACGGGAACCAATAACTTGATCACGTTCAACTTTAATGCATCGAACGGCTCCACTTATCTCCTGCAATACTCCCCGGATTTGACGACGGGAAGCTGGACCACCATTGACACGGTCACGAGCAACGGGAACACCGCCACTTTCATTGAAGCCGACAGCGCCCGGCTGGGGGCCGCGCGCGGATTCTACCGGCTGGTGCTGCCGAAGACTTCTGCGGCACCGGTGATCAGCAGCAGCCTGACCGCCACGGCCACTCACGGGGTGACTTATACTTCAGCCACTCCCATTTACATCATTGCGGCGACTAACAGCCCTGCGAGCTACAGCGCCGTGCTGGCATCGGGCGTGAATGGGACTGCCAACGGATTGGTGGTGGATTCGGTCACGGGGAAAATCACCGGCATCCCGACGACAGCCGGCACCTACAATATCTCGATCTTGGCTTCCAATGCGTATGGAACCGGGGAGGCGAAATTGGTCCTCACCGTGAACTAATTGTGCGCATCAGTTTCCCCCGGTGCGAGTGTTTTTCTCCTGCGTTTTGCGTTAGGACGGTCATCCTCCAGTGTCCCATGAAAATCTGCCGTTTTCTTGCAATCCAATTTCCCGCGCTGATGTCCACCCTGCAGTGCCTCGCCGACCTGCGACCGGTGGTGATCGGATTTCTCGACAAGCATTTCAAGCGGCAGTCGTGATTCCTTCGCGCGTTCTCACGTCGGCATCGTAGAATGAAATTCACGCCCCTCATCATGGTCGCGGCTGCGGTTGCGGCGGGATGGTTTGCCGGGAGGATCACGCCGCGCGGCAGCGATGCGACGGAGACCCGTCGCGTGCTTTTTTACCAGAGCCCGATGCATCCGTGGGTGAAGTCCGACCAGCCCGGGCAGTGCACGGTCTGCGGGATGGATCTCGTGCCGATCTTCGAGGGCGGCGCGACGCTCGACAGCGCCGCGGACGACATCGTGATGCTCCCGCAGGGCAGTGCGAATGCGATCGGTGTGCAGACGGCGGAAGTGCGGACGCGGCGGCTTGTTCGCACGCTGCGCCTCGCCGGGATGATCGGCGAGGATGAGTCGCGGCATGGCGTGATCAGCGCTCCGGTCGAGGGAAGGATCGACGGCCTCGCGATGAACCACGAAGGCCAGCCGATCGCGCGGCGGCAAGCGATCGCCACCATTTTCAGCCGCACGCTTTTGAGTGCCGCGAATGAATACAAACTCGCGCTGAATCAGGGCGAGGCGGCGGCGGCGAATGCGAGAATGCGGCTCGAGCAGTACGGGCTGGTCGGCGAACAAATCCATGCGATCCCGCAGCGGCAGGAGGATGATCTTTACTTCGGCATTCTCGCGCCGCTCGGCGGCACGATCGTGAAGACCTATGTGGCCGAGGGCCAGTATGTGAGGGAAGGGGAGAAGCTTTTTGAAATCGCGGACTTCACGCGGATGTGGGCGATGTTCACCGCGTACGAGCAGGATCTTCCGTTCATCCACGAGCGGCAGATCGTCACGGTCCGCGTGGCCTCGCTGCCCGGTGAGGAATTCAAGGCGCGGGTCGGATTCGTCAGCCCGAACCTCGACGACGCCACCCGCTCCGCGCACGTACGCGTGGTGCTGGAAAATCCCGAGCGCCGTCTTAAAAACAAGGCCTTCGCCGAGGCTGCGATCGAGTGCGATGCGCCCGAGGTCCTCGCCATCCCGCGCAGCGCGGTGCTGTGGCCGGGCGGCGCACCGCGCGTGTACGTCGCGGTGCAGTCCGGCGTTTTCAAGCAGCGCAGCGTGAAGCTCGGCCGCGCCGGCGACGACGATTGGGAAGTGCTCGATGGCCTCAGGGAAGGCGAGCGCGTGGCGATCAGCGGCAACATGCTCATCGACGGGCAGGCGCAGTTGAACACTCACGCCGCCCGCCCGCCGAAATGATTTCCCGCGTCATCGAATGGGCCATGCGCCATCGCCTCGCAGTCGCGTGCTGCGCGATCCTTGTCGCGGCGATCGGCGTGCATGCGATGTTCACGATGTCCGTCGATGCGCTGCCGGACTTGAGCGAAAATCAGATCATCGTGTTCGCCGACTGGCCCGGCCGCGGGCCGCAGGAAGTCGAGTCGCAGGTGACGCAGCCGCTGTCGCTCGGGCTGCAGGGAATCTCCGGAGTGAAAAGCGTGCGCGCCACTTCGATGTTCGGATTCTCGCTCGTGAATGTGATCTTCGAGGACCGCATCGCGAGTGCCGTCGCGCGGCAACGGGTGTCCGAGCGGCTGAACTTTCTCGCGCGAAAATTCCCGCGCGGCGTCGAGCCCGGGATGGGGCCGGACGCCACGGGGCTCGGCTGGGTTTTCCAGTACTACCTCGCCACCGATCCCGCAAAATCGCCGCGCGGCGGCTTCGATCTCGGCGAGCTGCGCGGGCTGCAGGATTCGCTCATCGGGCCGCAGCTTGGCAGCGTCGCCGGAGTCGCGCAGGTCGCGAGTGTCGGCGGATTCGTGAAGCAGTTTCAGATCGAGGTGGACTCCGCGAAAATGCGCAGCGTCGGCGTGACGATGGCGATGATCTTGGAGGCGATCAGCGCGAGCAATCTCAACGTGGGTGGGCGCACGATCGAGGAAAACGGCATGGAGTTCATCGTGCGCGGCATCGGCGTGTTGCGGGGCGCGGAGGACATCGGGAAAATCGTGCTCACCGAAAAGGGCGGTGTGGCCGTGCGGCTGGCCGATGTCGCGCGGGTGGAGATCGGGGGCGAATACCGTCGCGGGACCCTCGATGTGGAAGGGCGCGAAGTCGTCGGCGGAATCATCGTGATGCGCGCCGGCGAAAATGCGCGCGAGGTGATCCGGCGCGTGAAAGACAAGCTCGCGCAGCTCCAGCCAAGCCTGCCGGACGGCATCACGATCCAGCCCTTCTACGATCGCAGCGAACTGATCGATCGCAGCCTCGCCACGCTGAAGATCACGCTCGCGGAGGAGATCGTGTTCGTGGTCCTCGCGCACATCATTTTCCTCTGGCACTTCCGCAGCATCCTCATCGTCACGCTGCCGCTGCCGATTGCGATCCTCATCTCGTTTGCGTGCCTGGGGCAGCTCGGGATCACTTCGAATATCATGAGCCTCTCCGGCATCGCGATTGCGATCGGCGTGCTCGTGGATGGCGCGATTGTGCTCACGGAAAATGCGATCCGCCGCTGCGGCATCGCGGAGCGGGCGAAGGGCCGCGCGCTCGATGCCGCCGAGCGATTCGATGCGGTGCTCGCTGCGTCGAAGCAGGTTGCGCGTCCCGTGTTTTTCGCGATGGCGATCATCGTGCTCGCGTTCGTTCCGGTGTTTGCCTTGAGCGGGCAGGAGGGGAAACTTTTTCATCCGCTCGCGCTGGCCAAGACATTCGCGATGCTCGGCGCAGCGGTGCTTTCGATCACCCTCGTGCCGGCGCTTGGCGTGGTCTTTCTGCGGGATCCATTTCCGACCGAGGAGCGCAATGCGATCATGCGCGCGCTGCTCCGCCTGTACGAGCCGGTGCTGGATTTTTCACTCCGGCGCCCGCGCACGATCGTCGCGCTCGCAGGCGCGATTTTGCTCTGCGCAGTGGTCCTCGCCTTCGGCGTGCCGCGCGCTTTGCACGCGAGGCTCGGCGCATTTCCGCGGCTGCAGGCACTCGCGCGCGGGATGGGCGGCGAATTCATGCCGCCGCTGAACGAAGGCAGCCTGCTCTTCATGCCCACGCTGGTGCCGGCGACATCGCTCAGCGAAGTGAAGCGCGTGATGGCCTGGCAGGATCGCATTTTCGCCAGCGTGCCGGAAGTGCGCAGCGCCGTCGGCAAACTCGGGCGCGCGGACACGGCGACTGATCCCGCGCCGGTGGAAATGATCGAGACCACGATCCTGCTCAAGCCCGAGAGCGAGTGGCGGCGTGGCATGACGCGCCAGGCGCTCATCGGGCTGCTCACGGAAAAGCTGAAGCTCGTGCCCGGCAGCGTGCCCGGTTTTCTCCAGCCGATTCAGGGCCGCGTGCTGATGAACGCCACCGGCATCCGTGCGCAACTCGGCGTCAAAATTTTCGGCGACGATCTCGGCGAGTTGCAAAAGTGGGCCTTCGAGGCGGAGCGGATCGTGCGGGAAAGTCCTGGCGCGACCGGCGTCGCCGCGAGTCGCGCGCAGGGCAAGCCCTACCTCGAAATCGAACCCGATCGCGATGCACTGCTCCGCTACGCGCTGCGGGCGCAGGACGTGATGGATGCCGTGGAGATCGGGCTCGGTGGCAAAGAGGCAGGCTCGATCCTCGAAGGCCGCCAGCGCGTGCCGATTCAAGTGCGGCTGCAGCGAAGCGAGCGCGACGACATCACGCGCCTGCGCGATTTGCCCGTCACCACAGCGTCTGGAAAAGCGCTCCCGCTCGGCCAGCTCGCCGCGATCCGGCGCGTCGAAGGGCCGAACGAAATCGCGAGCGAGGACGGCAGGCTGCGCGCCTTTGTGCAGGCAAATGTGGACGGCCAGGTGCGCGACCTCGCCTCATTCGTGGAGGAAGTGAAGAGGCGCATCGCGAGCGAACTCATCCCGCGCCTGCCGAAGGGCATCACGATCGGATACTCCGATGAATACGAAAACCAGCTTCACGCGCGCCGCACGCTGCGGTTCGTCGTGCCCGTCGCGCTGCTCATCATTTTCCTGCTGCTCCACCGGATCTATCGCAGTGCGAAAGACGCGGCGCATGTGCTGCTCGCGGTTCCCTTCGCGATGAGCGGCGGCGTGTTTTTGCAATTCATCCTCGGTGTGCCGTTCAGCGTCGCGGTGTGGATCGGCTACATCGCGCTCTTCGGCACGGCGATCCAGACGGCCATCGTAATGGTCGTCTATCTCGACGAAGCGCTGCAACGCGCCCGCGCGCGCAGCGGCGGCGCATTGACGCGCACAGAACTGATTGCCGCCGTCAAAGACGGCGCGCGCCTGCGGCTGCGGCCAAAAGTGATGACCGTCGCGACCATCATCGCGAGCCTGCTGCCGATCCTCTGGAGCACGCGCACGGGCGCCGAGGTCATGCGCCCGATCGCGGTGCCGGTGATCGGCGGGATGCTCAGCAGCCTCGTGCACATCCTCATCGTCACGCCGGTGCTTTTCGCATGGCTGCGGAGCCGCGAGCTACGCTCGAAGATTGAGTGAATGCGGCGCGCGGCTGGGAAAAGCGCTTTCATCGCACCCGCGCGAATGCTAACGCCGACGTGTGACGCGGACCCCCCGAAATTGCAGACGCGAAAAAAGTGACGCTTCTCATGCGGCGAATCTTCGGATGCCCGATCAGCATCCTGCGGAAAGCGGATTGCATGGCGGCCCGGCGGGAGCGGAATTTTCGCGAAGTTTGCACCGCGGCGCGACCGCGCCGGAGCGATGAGCAACCGGGTGTCCCGGCCACCGTATGAAACGCTGCTGGTGCCCGCGCTCACGCGGATTCAGCGGGAGTTCGGATTTTTGAAGCGGGAGGCGCTGGAGGAATTCGCGACGGAGTCCGGACTCCCGCTGCATCGCCTGCAGGCGGTTGCGAGTTTCTTTCCGCACTTCCGCCTTTCGCCTCCGAGGAAAATCACGATGCGCGTATGCCGCGACATGTCGTGCCATCTTGCGGGATCGGCGGAGATCCTGCGCGAGCTGCGGTCCGCGGAAGGCGAGCGCATTTCGGTGGAAGGCGTGTCATGCCTTGGCCGCTGCGACCGCGCGCCAGCGGCGTGCGTCGAGGTGCGCGGCGCGGCGCACGAGGCCTATTTTCTCGGCCGTTCCGCGGCGGAATTGCGGGGCATCCTCGAGGAATTCGATCGCGATGCGCCGCCCGCGTGCGATCACGATGCGGATCAGAAATATGCTTCGCGCGACTGGATGCTCGATCCGGACCGCGGCAATCCGCCGGAATATCTCGCGGCGAAAAAAGTGATCGCCGCTCGGAATGCCGCGCTCGCTTCCGCGTGCGATTTCCTCGTGGAAACGCGCGGGTGGGCGAGCGGCAAAATCGAGCAATTCCGGCGCGGCGCGGTCGGCCAGTTGCTGGCGGATTTCCCGGTGGAAGATGAGGTGCTCGACGCGGTGCTCTGCTGGCAGACCGCGACCGGATGGGCGGCCGATCCGACTTTGGCCGGATGGTCCGACACACTGCTCTCCGAACTGAAGATCGCCGATCTCCGCGGCATGGGCGGCGCGGGAATCCCGGCGGTGCAAAAATGGCAGGACGTGCGCGATGCCGTCCGCAAGGCACGGCAGCGCGGGGGCAACGACACGGCGTTCATCGTGGTGAATGGAGACGAGAGCGAGCCGGGCACTTTTAAGGATCGCGAACTCCTGCTGCGCGCGCCGCACACGATTGTCGAAGGCGTGATCCTCGCGGGACTGATCACCGACGCGTCGCAGGGATTCATTTTCATCCGCCACGAGTACGCCGAGCAGATCGCGGCGTGCGAAAGTGAGATCCGGCGCGCCGAGGAGATGGGTCTCTGCGGGATGAGCGCCACGGCGCTGGGGCGGCCATTTCCGGTCTCCGTGTTCGTGAGTCCCGGCGGCTACATTTGCGGGGAGCAGAGCGCCTTGATCGAGGCGATGTCCGATCGCCGCGGCGAACCGCGCAACATGCCGCCGAAGCTGGAGACAAACGGCCTGATGGATCTCCCGACGCTCGTCAGCAATGTGGAGACCTTCGCGTGGGCCCCGTCCATCTGCCTCCACGGCGGCAAGGCATACGCGGAGCAGGGCGTGAACGGCTGGCAGGGGCGGCGTTTTTTTTCCGTATCCGGCGATGTGAAAAAGCCGGGCGTCTTCGAGGTGCCGATGGGTCTCACTTTGCGCGAACTCCTCCACGGCGAGCAGTACTGCGGAGGCATCGCTGGCGATCGAAAGTTGAAGGCGCTCGCGCCGTCCGGCCCCTCGGGCGGATTCCTGCCGGCGACGCTGACGGCTGCGCGCGGATTGCCGCGCAACCACGTGGAAAACAAAACGTGGCAGGCGCTCGCGGCGCGGCGCGGATTCGATCCGGCTTCCACGGAACTCGACATCCTCGACCTCGAACTGGAGCTGAATCTTTTCCGCGCGCTGAGTCCCACGGCGGCGCTCGGCGCGGGGATGATCGTGTATGCCGAGGGCCGCGACATGGTCGCGGAAGCGGTGAAGTCCGCGGAATTTTTCCGCAATGAATCGTGCGGCAAATGCGTGCCGTGCCGGACGGGTTCGCAAAAGCTGGCGTCGCTCGGCACGCACCTTCTCGCCGGGAGCATCGCGGCGGATCGCTGGAAGGATGAACTCGCCCCGCTCATCGCGGAACTCGGCAAGGCTGTGGAGATGGCCTCGATCTGCGGGCTCGGCCGTTCCGTGCCGATGCCGTGGCGCACGCTCATCGCGTATTTTCCCGACGATCTCGCAAGCCATCTTGCAGCCGCAAATGTGGAAGGAGATGCGCCATGATGCCGGGGACTGATGACGGATCGTTTCGAAGCGACGAGGTCGAGGGGCTGTTCGTCCGCGATGACGACGAAGGACTATTCAGCCGCGACATCGATGGCCAGCTCGTGCGCCTCGATTCGCCGACGGAGGCGGACTATCAAAAAACGATCACCGTGCAGATCGACGGCCAGTCCGTGACCGTCCCGCTCGCCGAGCCGCAGCAGGACGCGGACGGCAACATCGTGCAGGACGTCGAGGGGCGCACGACGCCGCGCTACACGACGATCTACGACGCCGCGGTGAAGCTCTACGTGAAGGACGCCGGCGACGAGGCGAAGATCCCGATCCCCACTTTGTGCCACCAGCCGCACATGACGCCCGTCGGCGTCTGCCGTCTCTGCGTCGTGCAGATCTACGGCATGAAACGCGGCAAGCGATCCGCTGAGCGCAAGCTGCTCCCCGCCTGCCAGCACGAGGTGAAGGAGGGCATGGAAGTCTTCACGATGAATGCGCCCGGTGCGGATGGCGACCGCGTGCGGCAGACGGTGAAAGTGCTCACCGAACTCCTCGCCGTGGATCACCTCAAGCCCGCCGAGCCGCCATCCCTCGCGAAGGAACTCGCACCTTTCAACGAACTCGGCCGCATGGTCACGCGCTGCCACGCAGTGCCGGAGCGGATCGCGCTCGATGTTTTTTCCGATCCCGCGCCCTCCGCGCCTCCGGGCGTCGCGCGGCGCGGGCTCGATGCATCGTCGCCCGTCTTCCTCGTCGATCACAGCGCGTGCATCCTGTGCGATCGCTGCATCCGCGGCTGCGACGAGGTGCGCGGGAACGAAATCATCGGGCGCACGGGGAAGGGAGTCACCGCGGGCATCAGTTTTGATCTGAATGATCCAATGGGCGACTCCGGCTGCGTGCAATGCGGCGAGTGCATGGTCTCGTGCCCCACGAGCGCGATCACTTTCCAGCCGAGCGCGCGCATCCAGGTCTCGGCGGGCGACAAGTCGAAGGAAGTGCTTTCCGCGTCGGAGCTGATCTCCGACCCGCTCTTCGCGGGCATCCCGCCGAAATTCCTGCTCTGGCAGCAGGGCCTCGTGATTCGCCGGAAGCTGAAAGTGGGCGACGTCGTTTTCCAACAGGGCGACGCTGGCAACACGGCGTTCCTGATCAAAAGCGGACGGCTCTCCGTGAAAGTGGACGCCGCGCACGCGGAGCGGGGGAGTCGTCCCGCGAAGACGCGTGCGCCGAAGGCATCGCTGTCGTTTGAACTCGGACCCGCCGATCTCATTTTCGGCGAGATGGCGTGCGTCAGCGGCTCGCCGCGCAACGGCACCGTGAAAGCCATCGAGCCCGGCGAAGTCTGGGAATTGCGCCGCAATGTCCTCGACCGGCTCATGCGGCTGCCGAGCCTGCGCCAGCGCATCGAGGGAAAATATCGCAACCGGATTTTGGATGTCGCGCTGCAAAATCTGGAGCTCTTCGATGGCGTCGAGGCGGAGGAATTCCAGCGCGTCGTTGCGTTCCTGCGCCCGAGGATCGGGTTCGTCCACGTCACGCCCGGGCGCGAACTTTTCCGCCAGGGCGACGAGGCGGACGCGATGTATTTTGTCCGCCTCGGCCACGTGCGCGTGGGCGTGCGCAAGCATGGTCGTGAGACGAAAGTCCTCTCCGCCGGCCCCGGCGCGGTGCTCGGCGAGATCGGCCTGCTCGCGCTGTCGCCGGAGGATTTGCGAAAGTCCGTGGATGACGTGGACGCCTTCGTGAAACAGCAGCTCGAAACCGCGGGCGAACGTCTCCGGGATGCCATCCCCGCCGGCCTCCGCATGGCCACGTGCTCGGCGCTGAATTTTGTCGAACTCGTGCGCCTGAACCGGATGACCTTTCTCGAAATGATCCGCGAATTTCCCGTCGTGCGGCGCAGGCTCGTCGAGACGTCGCTCGCGCGCATGAGGGACAATCTCGAAGCTGATCCGCTCATCGCCGAATTCGTCGCACAAGGGCTCCAGGAAGGCCGCAGCATCCTCACGCTCGACCTCGATCTCTGCACCCGCTGCGACGAATGCACGCGCGGCTGCGTGCAAAAGCACGGCACGCATTCCCATGGCGTTCCTGTCACGCGCATGCTTCGCGACGGGCTGCATTTTGAAAATTTCCTCGTCGCCACTTCCTGCCGATCCTGCGCTGACCCGCATTGCATGACCGGCTGCCCAGTGGACGCGATCCATCGCGGCAAGCACCTCCAGATCGTGATCGAAGATCACTGCATCGGCTGCGGCCTCTGCGCCGAGAATTGTCCGTACGGCAGCATCTTCATGATGCCCAACGAACGCCACCGTCACCCGACGCCGGACCTCGATCATCCGGGCCAAACGATCCTCACCGCACAGCCGAAAGCAGTCGCCTGCGACCTCTGCGATGCCACTCCCGCCTGCGTCTTCTCCTGTCCCCACGACGCGGCGCACCGGATGACCGGCGACGAATTGCTCCAGCGCGTGCTGAAAGGTGCGGACCGCGAACGCTGAGGGTGCGCGCGCGGCGGAGCGCGCATGCCACCTCCCGCACGATCGGCAGGACGCGCAATAGCTCGTGTTTCGGGAACGATTCCGCGCCGCCCTCCTGCTCAGTGGCGCGGTGCTTTTTCGGGCGCGGGAGAAATGGGGGCAGGACGATTTTTGTCCACCGATGCGGATGCCGTCGGCGAATGGAATGCGTGGCAGGTCTGGCAATCCCATTTCACGCCGCCGCGTGCTCGCTGCGCGGTGGAAAGTGATGCTCCGGTTTGCGCGTCCGGTGCGGGTTGGACGTGACTTTCGCCCGGCATCTGCGGGGCGCGGTGGCATTCGGCGCAGAGGCTCTGCGGCGGCAGCAGGATGTCGCTCGTGAGTTTGCTTTTCAGCGCGGTGCCGTGGCAATCGATGCACGCCATGTGTTCATGCGGCAGGTGGGTGAACTGCCCTTTTTGCAACCACTGCATGGCCATGCGGGGTGGCGTGATCTCGGGCGCGTGTTCGACGCTCGCCGGTCCGAGCGTGTGGCATTTGGCGCACTCGGTGAGGAACTTCGCATTCCCGGCGCGCATGCGGCGGTCGTTCGGCTCGTCCTTTGGATCGCCTTCGTAGAAGACGCGCTGTTCGAGTTCGGCGAGCGTTCGCAGGCCTCGCTGGCGCAAGGCGTCCATCTCAGCGTCGGCACGGCGGGCGAGATCATCCGCGCTCGCGATGCCTTCGGTGCGCAGCGCGTTCTCGATCGGGACACGGACGCTCGCGAGGAACCAGCGAACCTTCTCCGCATCCCCGTGGGGAATGCGGAGCTTCGGCAGGCTCGGGAGCAGTTGGAGCGAGTGGCACTGCTGGCAATGCTGCTCGTAAGTGACGGGCTGTTTGAAAGTGCCGCCGGGACCGGGGGCGTGGCAGTCCGTGCAGGTAAGTTGACGATCCTTCCCCGCACCCGAAAGGTCGGGGCGCAGGTGGCGCGCGTGGTTGAACTTCAGCGCGGCGGGATCGCGGAGCGCGGCATCTTCGTAGCTGAAGGCTGGATGCCCGTGTGCAAAATCGGAAAATGCCACGGGCTTATCGTGCAGTGACGAGGGCGTGATGAACCTGACGATGCCGTCGCCAAGGTTCCGATTTTCACCGGTCGGCACGAGCGGTAGATTTCTGGACGGCAGCGATGCGCGGCTTTGGATGAGTTTGCTGAGATCGCCGTGGCAGGAAATGCACTGGCTCCCATCGGGCAAGGCCATGCGGGCACTGCCGACATGCTCGCGATGGCAGACGAAGCAGTTATCCGCGTGGACCGTTACGGTCTGAGTGGAGATAGTCTGGAGTCTAAGATCAGCGGGCTGGGGTAAGTGGAAGCCAAATGCAGGATGGCAACTAAGGCATGCCTTATCCATCGCCGCAGAGACGTGAGACTGCTTCTGCGCTGAGATATCGTCTGACTTATTAGTTGAAAATAGGGCGCTAACTACCGCCGGGACGGAACGTCCATCGCGCGAATCGGCCAAGCGAGCATGCAGTGCATCCGTCTGCCCGTCCGCATGACATGCGCGACAGTCCCGCGCGAGACGCGCATGCCCCTGAGACAGCGCACCTTTGCTGAAAAGCTCGTCCTTTCCCCAATGGCGATAGGTGACCACGGCGCCGATCGACAGGAGCATGGCAATGACTAATAGCCACAGGCGGAGTGTGCGAAGGTGATGCGATTGGCGGAAGTAGCCGAGGTTTCCGGCGTATCGCCCGGCGCGCTGCTTCTGCGTGGGAGAGTTATCGTCCATGGTGGCCGACTAATCGGGCGGCAGGATGAAACTAATCGCGGCCAGCGCGTGCCATGCGGTGAAGATGAGCAAGGCAAAGGAAGCCGGAACATGGAGGAGCAGCCAGCCGTGCAGGAGGTGGTGGAGCCGCGTCTGCAGATCCATCATGCGCCGCTCGTCGCACCACTTTTGGAGCTGTTCGATGCGGGGTTTCCATTTTGGATCCACGTTCAGCTTCAGCGAGTAAAATGCCGCGGTCGCCGTGCGCTCCCTGCCCAGGTGGTGGCGCTCGCCCCGGTGCGCGGCGAGGTAAGGGAGGCAATCGCGATCGATGAAACGCGTCATCGCCGCGAGCGGGGGCTCATCGCTCTCGCTTGCGAGCGTGCCCGGCGTGATTTTCATGGCATGAGCCGAAGACTCACTGCGCAGGTCGTCGCGCATTTCCGTCGCGGCGCGCACGAGCAAGGAACGAAGGTGCGGGATTTCCTCAAAAACGACTTCGTGCGCGAGGCGCTCACGCATGAGGCCCGGCAGGTAGTGCTGAAGCACAAGGCCGATCACGCCGGAGACCATGACGATGGCGTAGAGCGCCATGAGCCACGTCGTGTGCCAGCCGCCCAAATGAAATCCGCAGTGAAACAGGACGAGCGGGAGGGTCAGGATCGTCAGCCAAATGTGGGCCTTTAGCCACCACTGGACGCTGCCGAGCGGCCAGGTGCGCTTCTTTTTCCGCAAGCCCAGCGCAGCGGCGAAAAGGAAAACAAGGAACGCGAGCGATCCGAAGATCAGGCCGAGGGGAGTTCCGCCAAACGTATGGCGCAGCGGTGGTGCCGCTCCGAGAAAGGCGGGCAGCGGAATGGGAAACGGCAACCGATGGGGAAAAAAATTGGCGGTGAAAGCGACGCTGGCCGCGATCGTCGCGAGGACGACGAAAGCGATCCACGGAATATGGGATCGATCAATTTTCACAGCCGCGCGGTTCGGGTATTTGCGGCCGCGATGACTGCCCTCGTGGAAGGGCGGCACGTCCGCGAACGGGCGTCGCCGATGGTGCGGTCGCCATCGTTCGGCGAACCGCGGTTGCGGAAAATCTTTTCACAGGCCACCGCCCGTCATCCGCGATCGCTGGAGGAGTGTCGTCCATGAAAAGTAACTGCATCACCGTTAGTTGGCCGGAGCGCCGAGCACCAGTGTGAAGTGCAGGCGGATGAGGGCATTTTGGTGTTCGACTTCGTGGCATGGGAGGCTAATGGAAATATCCGTGATTCGCCCTCAGAGACTGAATGGATTTGCACAGCTCGCGCTGTGCGGCATTGCTGCGATGCCGCTCCGTGCTGCGGAAGAGAGCACGAAGGGGCAAGCGCTTTTCACCGGCGCGCAATCCTGCGCATCATCCAGTTGCCACGGCGGCGGCACGGGGCGGAATGAGTTTCTGATTTATGGCCGGAAAGACCGGCATGTCTTTTCCGCGGGAATTCTCGCGAAGGGCACTTCACTCAAGATCGCGGAAGCGCTTGGCATCGGCGAGCCGGCTAAGTCTGCGCAATGCACCGTGTGCCATTCGCCAATGGAAGCGGTTCCGGCTTCACGACTGGCACTCGATCCGAAGTCGCCCGCCGGGCACAAAGCGATCCCGGATCGCGGCGTGAGCTGCGAAGCTTGCCACGGAGCGGCAGGCGAGTGGCTGCGGTTTCACACCCGGCGTGATGTCAGCTATCAGCAGGTTCTCAGTACGGGGTTGCGCGACTTAATTGATATCCGTGGGCGCGCCAATGTGTGTGTCGCCTGTCATCAGAACCTCGATGAATCCATCCGCAGTTCAGGCCACCCGGAATTGTTCTTCGAACTCGATGCTCAGACTCGCGCGCAGCCGCCGCACTATGTGGACGAACGCCCGTCGCTCGGCGCGCGATCGTGGTTGACGGGGCAGGCAGTCGCGCTGCGCGAGGTGAGCTGGAAGCTCGCCGCGAAGCGCGACGAACGGCTCGTCGTGCGATGGAAGGCTCTCGTCTGGCTTCTGCAGACGACGGACGCGGGAAAGGGAGAGTTGCCCGCAGGCGAGGATTTTTCCGCGATGCAAGCGGCAGCGGATCGGCTGGCACGGCAGACCGGACGAACCGTGTGGACGCGCGCGGAAGTCTTATCACTGCTCACGAGATACGTGTCGTCCGACCGGGGATTTGAGGACGGGAAAGTCGAGAAGACTGAACTAAGGCGACGGGCGGAGTTATTAGTGCCGGCAGTCGATCGGCTATGGGCGGCATTGAAGAAGGAGGGCGGCGTGGTTGCACCCGAGGTGGAAAAGGATCTCGATGCGGCGAATGTCCTCGCCCGCGCGCAGGACGACTTTGAGCCCGCACCATTTGCCGCGGCACTGCGACAACTGAGCACGACTCTCAATCGCGTTTTGAAGCGGTAACCTTCCCGCACCGCCAGCCTACCGCAGCCGCCAATCGCCCAAGCCGCTGGAGTAGATCACTCCCGAACCCGGCTTGACGCCTACGCCAGCGAGAAAGTCCACGGTGCTCCCGGTCCCATCCAGAAGCCACACCGCGATCTGACCGAGCCGATTTTGAAAAATGAGATCGGCGCTTCCATCCCCATTCATGTCGGCGACGCCGGCAACTTTCCAATCGCCCAGCCCGCCGGCATAGATGGTAGCCCAACTAATAAAACCGCCGGTATGATCGAGAAACCACGCGGAGATTTGCCCGGCATCATTTTGAAAAACGAGATCGGCGACGCCATCGCCATTCATGTCCGCGATGCCGACGACTTTCCAGCCGGGCAAGCTGCCGGTGTAAATCCAGCCGGAGCCCACGAAGCCACCGTGGCCATCCATGTGCCACACGAAGATCTGGCCCGCGCCATTTTGGAAGACAAGGTCGGGGTGGTAATCGTCGTTCATGTCGGCGATGCTCACGACTCGCCAGTCTCCGAGGGCACCGCTGGAGAGGAAGCCGGCCGACTGAATGCCACCGTTGCCGTCCATGTACCAAGCGACGATTTGCCCGGTGGCATTCTGAAAGACAATATCTGCGTTTCCATCACCGTTCATATCCGCGATGCCGACGATTTTCCAATCGCCGAGCGCAGTCTCGGAAAGCGAAGTGCGCGAAGTGGTGCCACCGGTGCCATCCATGTGCCACACGGCGATCTGCCCGGCCGCATTTTGGAAAACAAGATCGGTGTTTCCATCGCCATCAAGATCGCGGGGATTCCCCGCAGCAGAAGGGCTCGCAGACGCGCGGCGTGCCGCGGCCGCGAATCCACTGATGACAGGATTGCGCGGGAACTTAGCATACGGAAGCCGAAAGCCCTTGTAGGCATAAGTGTCGGATCGGATGGAATGGTCCGCGAGGAAATCCTCACATCCGCTCGCGGCGATGATGTCGTCCTGATCCACGCCATCGCCGGATACTCCGATGGCGCCGATGAGTTCGCCATGGCGATAGAGCGGAAAGCCGCCGGGGAAAAGCGTGTAGCCATTCGGGAGATTGGGGTTACCCGGAAATTCGGCGGTCACCGGACGCCTCTTCAATGACACGGCTTCCTGAAAGCCAAAGAATGGGCCGAAGGGGGTGCCATCGATCCCCGGCGGGTAGTAGCGCTGCGCGAGGAAGCCTACGGCGCGAGTGGACATGGCGAGCTGTTTGTTTGAAGAGAACACCGCGGTCCGCGCCTTTTGCACGGCGACGTCCCATGAAAATAGAGCGGCTTCACCGACGCGGAAAGTACCGAGCACGGCGGGAGGTTCGGCACCCTTGTCGGGATTGTTCACGACCGTGATGAAGACCTTTGCGGACGTCCCGAGCGGAAGGCGAATGCCCGCGCGCGTGATTGTCGCCCGCTGTGCGGCTTTCGTGATGATAGACTGCACTTCGTAGGCGCTCAGCCGGTTTGCGCCACCTATCCGGCTTCTTCCGGGGACAGTGGACAAAGGATCATCAATGATCCGAATGGAGCCTCCCGGTCCCGCTGGAAAATCCGCGACGACTGGTCCGCGCAATTCGCCGGCCACTCCGCCCAAATCCACCACCGGATAGGGATAAGGCGGCGGGGGAGCTTGAATCGGGTAACCATCCACGGAGCGTCCGGCGACATTGCTTAAAGGGAGCGTGCCCGAGATGTCAGCGATGCTTTCCACAGGCAGAAAAGTGTAAGGAATGCGGATTCCATTTATTAAGATATTAGTCGCGACAATCCCGGGCGACGGACGAAAACCCGTCTGCCCGGCAAGGGCCACGAACTCATCCACGTCAGCCTGGCTGCTCGGGACATAACCCGTGGTGGCAAACAACTGAACCTCATTCAGAAAAATCGCTGCCGCCGGCGCGAGATTGGTGGGAGTTCCGTCTCCAGTTACTCCGATGGCTCCGACTAAGTGCCCATTTTTATAAAGTGGCATGCCGCCCGGCGAATCGTTCAGCGAGCCGGGCAGAACGGCGGCACCGCGGACGCCGGGTGAGATGCGTCTGGTGTCGCCCGGCACGAGCGATGCGCGGAGGTCCGCCGGATCAAATGGTGTGGATGCAGAGAGCGGATTTGCGAGCTGTTTGATCCGGTTGATGTCTGAGAAAAAAAGATTTGAGAAACCGACGCCTACCAGCGGGCCGGGCGGAGTATTGGCAACTCCAGGAGGAAAATGTTGCTGGGTGATGTAGCCCGCCGTGCGTGTGGTCAGCGCTTCCTGATCGCTGCTCAGGAAAGCCGCGGTGGCGGCCCTCGTGATCGCCCCGGCGAGCACTCCATAAGTCCGCAGCGAAGCCGGCGAATCCAAATCGAACGCCGGGAACGGCGACGGGAGCCGCCCTTGAACATCCCAAGCTCCCAGCACAAAACCCTCCCGGTCGGTGACGGCGATGATCGCTCCGGGATTCGACCCCATCGACTGCGTGGCAGCCTGCGCGATGATCTGCTCGACCTCGGCCTTGGTGAGTTGCTCCAGACTGCTCTGGGCAAGGGCCACTTCGGCGCATCCAGCCAACAGTACGGCGAGCAGGGGCTTGTTCATTGGGTGATGCTCAATTGTCTATCCGCCCGATCCGCCAACGACAAATCTTCTTTTCGCGGAGAGTCCCATCGCGGGCCTTTTCGCATTGCTCATTTTTGGAGCGCTTTGTAGGGATGGTCCGTGCTGATGAAAAGTAAGAGTTCGGTCCGCCATTCGCAGCGAAATTATCCATTACTCATCACGGCAGCATCGACGCTCGCTCCGTTGCTGATAAGCTGCGCACGAGCGGAGGAAGGAGTGAAATTCAGAAAGGCGGCGCCAGGCCTCCGGTCCATCGTCCCGCAGGAAAATTCGGCCGAAAACAGCCACGGAACACCACCGCGCGCTCCGACGGTCTTCAATCCCGATCCCGGTGTTTGGGATCAGCCGGCACAGATGACTGAACCGAATAACCTGCTCCTTTTTCCGGAGGAGTCCGTGCTGCCAGGCACTCTGAAGCTGCCGCGCGGCGATGTGATAGGCCACGATCCGATCAGGAAGACGTTCACTTATCCGTCCTATCCCTTGGGCAGGGAAGGGCTGGGACTTCTCCCCCATGCCAAAGGTGTGCCCAATCGCTGGCTGGTGCCCTTTCCCCACTGGCAGCGATATCGGGATGCGTCCACCGAGACGCCTTACATGTATGACACGCCGCGGCTCTGGCATCCTTACCGCCAGAGTAAACTGAAAGGCGATGTCCCCGTTTTCGGGCAGGATATATTTCTGAATCTGACGGCAAAGAATCTCTCCTTGTTCGAGATGCGCAAGCTGCCTGTCCCGAGCGGTGTCAGCACGGCCACGCCAAACAGCGCGGAGTTCTTCGGCCGCGGCGAGCAGGTGACTTATTCCAACGACACCTCGATCGCCTTCGACTTATTCAAAGGCGAAACCGCTTTTAAACCCGTGCAATGGCTTCTTCGGGTGAACGCCGTCTATAACAATAACTGGACCCGCGTGAGGGAAAGCAACCTGCTCTTTCCCCTCGGCACAGGCATTTCTTCAAGTGCCACGCAGAGCACGGTGCCAAACACCGCGGCCATTCAGGCGATCCCAGCGAGTTCATCCGGGGCGAACACGCAGTCCGGGAATCCCGGCCTCTTCACGAGCAATGTGAACCCTTCGACTTTTTACAACTATATCGCCCCACAACTTCAGCCACTGGGGAGCGCCAAGCAGCTTGTGCAAGTTGACCCGAACACCGGAAGAGTCCCGGCAGGAACGACGCTCTCGTCCTCGGGAACGGGCAAGGCCAACGATCTCAGTGGCACGCACTACACGACACGTTACCGCGACTTTTACGCGCTTCAGGAGGCGTTCGCGGAGATCCACATTGGCAACGTTTCGGATAACTACGACTTTGTCTCCACGCGCGTCGGCACTCAGCCGTTTGTCTCCGATTTCCGGGGATTTATTTTCGCGGATACCAATCTGGGTGCGCGCGTCTTCGGCAACCACGACAACAATCGGACGCAGTATAACCTCGCATATTTCAACATGCGGGAAAAGGACACTTACTCCGGCCTCAATTCTTTTTCCTCGCGCGATCAGCAGGTGTTGATTGCGAATCTTTTCCGGCAGGATGCTTTCGTCAAAGGCTACACCGCTCAGGCGAGCCTGCATGTGAACATCGATCACGGTGACACTCACTACGATCGCAATGGATTCCTCACCCGACCGCAGATCCTGGGCACGGTGCCGGACTCCAGTCCGGTCACGACGGGCGTCGATGCACTTCGCGGGCACGAGGTGGACTCGATCTATCTGGGCTGGACGGGCGATGGACACTTAGGACGCTGGAATCTGACGCACGCCTTCTACCAGGCATTCGGCGAAGACAGGTTCAATTCGCTTGCGGGAAAAAGAGTGGATATCAATGCCCAGATGGCCGCGTTTGAGCTGAGCTATGACCGCGACTGGATTAGATTGAAATTGTCCGGATTTTACGCCAGCGGCGATTCGAATCCCACCAATCGGACAGCCGGCGGGTTTGACACGATCCTCGATAACCCGTCTTTCATCGGCGGGCCGTTCAGTTGGTATGTCCACGAAAGCATCAACCTTCCCGGGACTTCGGTGAATCTCAAGCAGAGCGACTCGCTCGTGATGAACCTGCGCAGCAGCAAGACGGAAGGGCAGTCTAATTTCGTCAATCCTGGCGCGCTCATTCTGGGCATCGGCGCAGACATGGATGTAACTCCTAAGCTCAAGGCGTTCACGAATGTGAATTACATCTGGCTCGCGGAACCTGCGGCGATTCAAACCGCACTCCAGACGGACAGGGTCCGCAATGATCTCGGATTGGATGCCAGCTTCGGGTTTAAGTATCGGCCGTTTCTCACCGATAACATCGTGGTCTCCGCGGGCATGGGCTTCTTCTTTCCGGGCGGAGCCTACCGGGACATGTATCGGAGTAACACGGTGCCCGTGGCCGGATTTTCGTCGCAGAGCAGCGCAGGAAAGGTGGACAGCATGCTTTACAATGCGTTCTTTACGGTGAGCTTTGTCTTTTAAGAATGAACCGCGCTGCTCAAATTTTGAACGGGAGGCGTTTCTTCTAATGCGCTGGCGCTTTCCGATTTCGCTGGTCTCGACTTTGCTCATCATGGGCATCTGGCTTTGCCTCTCGCATGGTCAGGACGGTTTGGGGCCGGCGATTTCGACGCCACTGCCAGCTCCGCCCTCGCGTTCGCTGAGCGACAATGTGCCGATGCCGCCGGCTACGATTTCAGGAAGCGGATTGGGACCGACGATTTCAAACAACGGCGGGCAAGCGGCGTTGTTTGAAGCAAAACAGAAGCCCGCCGGAACTTCCGGTCACGAGTCAGCCTCGCTTTTTGGAACCGGGTTCGGACCTTCGCTGTCCGTGCACCCGAAGACGCCAGCAGCCAATCGTCCGCCGCGAAATTGGATCGACCAGACCGTTGCCGAGATGAATCGAAGAAGTGTCGGTTGCCTTGACTGCCACAAGACGACTGATGCGCACACGATGCATACCTCGCCCAATGTTGTGCTTGGCTGCACGGACTGCCATGGCGGCAATCCTGCGCGCGGACTCGCGATTACTGCGGCGCACATTCAGCCGCGGAATCCGGAATTCTGGACCACTTCCGCAAATCCTCCGAACTCGAATGTGGCCCTCAACCATGAGTCGCCGGAGTTCATCCAGTTTTTGAATCCGGGCGATCTGCGGGTGGCAAAAAAGGCGTGCGGCCTTTGCCACGCGGACATTGTGGAAAGGGTGGGTAATTCCATGATGAATCACGGAGCCATGCTTTGGAATGCGGCGGCCTATAACAACGGATCGATCGACATGAAGAACGCCATCGTCGGGCAGGCATACGGCGCGGATGGGATTCCGCTGCAACTGAACAATCCCTTCAAACCCACCTCCGAGCAGACCCGCCTCTCCGGCATCCTCGAGACGCTCTATCCGCTGCCGCGGTTCAATCTTAGTCAGCCGGGAAATGTCTTCCGGGTCTTTGAAAAAGGCGGACTGGATCCGCTCTCGCTCGGAATCCCGAGTCTCGATGAGCCGCCGGGCAAGCCGGAGCGCCGGCTGTCGGCGCGCGGTCTTGGCACGCTGAACCGCACGGATCCCATTTTTCTCGGTGCGCAAAAAACCCGGTTCCACGATCCGCTGCTTGGCTTTCTCGGATCGAACGATCATCCGGGTGATTACCGATCGAGCGGCTGCAGTGCCTGCCATGTCGTGTATGCGAACGATCGTTCGCCGAGTAACTCCGGCTGGTGGCACACTTATGGAAACCAAGGCCTGAGTTTTTCCAAAGATCCTACGATTTCGAAGCGGGAGCGCGGGCATCCGGTGCTGCATCAGTTCACGCGTTCGATCCCGAGTGCGCAGTGCATGAACTGTCACATGCATCAGGGAAACCTGTTCGTGAATCCCTATCTCGGCTATACTTGGTGGGATCAGGAGACGGATGCGGAATTCATGTATCCAAAGGAGCAGCATGATCCCACCGACGAGGAACTCGTGCGCTCGACCGTGCAGAATCCGGAGGCCGCCGCCGCGCGCGGGCTGTGGGGCGGGCTCGACTTTCTGGAGAAGGTCGCGGAATTGAATCCAAAACTTCAGCATACGCAGTTTGCCGATTACCACGGCCATGGCTGGGTATTCCGCGCGGTCTTCAAGCAGGATAAGAAGGGCAACCGACTCGACCGCGATGATCACATTGTCGCGCATCGCGATTTTAAGCGGGCCGTCCATTTAAAGGACATCCATCTCGAGAAAGGCATGCAATGCGTGGACTGCCACTTCGAGACAGACGTGCATGGGAATGGCCTGCTCTACGGTGAACCGCGAAACGCCACGACGATTACATGCGTAGATTGCCATGGGACGGTTAGTGCCCGCCCGACGCTGATCACGACCGGAGCTGGCGGACAAACCGATTCAAAAGATCGGCGGAAGGTTACGGCGGTGGATCTGGCGAAGGGCGTGACGCCGTGGAAGCCGCGCTTCGAGTGGGAGGATGTCGTGGATCCTGCGACGGGCGAGGCAATGAAAGACGCGATGGGCCGGCCGGCGCGCCGCCTCTATCAGAATTCCAGCATGGCCTCCGGTGCGCGCTGGGAAATCCCGCAGACCGTCGATGTCATCGATCCCACGAACGCGCTCAATCATTATAACCCGAAAGCCGCTCACGCGAAGACGGTGCGGCGCGACGGCGAAACGTGGGGCGAAGTGCCGGGGTCTGCCACGCAATGCAAGGCGAGCCTTGCGCATGACAATCAGAACATGGATTGCCAGGTCTGCCACACCTCGTGGGCGACCAGTTGTTTTGGCTGCCATCTTTCCATGAAGGCAAACCAGCGCGTGCCGCTGAATAAGTATGAAGGCACGCTCGATCGCAATTTCACGACTTATAACCCGCAGGTCGTCCGCGATGATGTTTTCATGCTTGGCATCGATGGCACGGTGAAAAAGAACCGGCTCGCGGTCATCCGATCATCGAGCGCCGTGGTTGTGAGTTCACAGACGCAAAACCGCGATTGGGTTTATTCCCAGCAGCAAACCGTCAGTGGCGACGGCTACAGCGGGCAGGCCTTCAATCCCCACTTTCCGCACACGACGAGTGGTGCGGGCACGACGAAAAATTGCACCGATTGCCACCTCTCAAAAGCGCGCGACAACAATGCCTGGATTACGCAATTGCTCGGCTTCGGAACGGGCACGGTGAATTTTTTCGGGCGCTACGCATGGACGGGTGGCGAACGCGCATTGCACGGAATCGTGTGGACGGAAGCGGACGAACCGCAATCCGTCATCGGCAGCTCCATGCATAAGAGCGCATACCCGCGCAACTATGCCGAGCACTTGGCCCACGAACGCAAACTAACTGCCGGCTATGAACACCGCGCGCGCGAAATCAATGACATGACCTTGCGCGGCGAGTATCTTTACACGGCAAATGGTCCCGAAGGTTTCGAGGTGTTCGATGTCGCAAACATCGACCAGAAGGATTTCAGCGAACGAATCGTCTCCTCGCCGGTGTCGCCGCTGGGCCAGCGCACCTATGTGCGCACGCCGTTTGCGACGGCAGTCGCACTGCCCGGCACGATGCTCAATGATCCGATGCGCATCCAGAATAAGGAGAACGAGGAGCAGCCGATTCCCGCCTGGTATGGATACGCGTTCGTGAGTGATCGGAAACTGGGGCTGGTCGTCTGTGATGTGCGCACCCTGTTCGATGGCAATCCGAAGAATAACTTCATCGCGAAAACGGCGGAGTTTAATCCGGACGGTCGGCTCACCGGTGCGGAATATTGCATCTGTGCCGGCCACCGGGTCTATGTGTGTACTCCGCGCGGACTGGCGGTGGTGGATGTGGAAAAGCCGGAGCAACCGCGACTGGTCGGCGAACTAAGTGATGGCTTTCTGAAAAAACCGCGGGCAATCGTGATCCAGTTTCTTTATGCATTCGTCACCGATGATGAGGGGATGAAAGTCGTGAGCCTCGCAGATCCCGAGCATCCTCGAGCATTGCCAAAGGCGGTGGTCCGGCTCCGGCATCCGCATAAGCTGTATGTCGCGCGCACTTATGCCTACGTGGCGAACGGGGCGGATGGGCTCGCAATCATCGACATCGAGAATCCGGAAGCGCCCAGACTCGATCAGATGTTCAATGCCGCCGGCGAGCTAAACGACACGCGCGCGATCCAGATTGGTTCGGTCGCCGCTTCGATGTATGCGCTCTTGGCGGATGGCAGGAACGGCTTGCGCGTCATTCAGCTCATCTCGCCGGACACGGTCGAAGGTGCCGCCGGATTCAGTCCGCGGCCTGCGCCCCGGCTGATCGCGACTTATCCCACCAAGGAGCCGATGCTCGCAGTTTCCCGGGGATTGGATCGCGACCGGGTGACCGATGAGACGGGCGGCCAGACCGTCGTGTTCGGCCGGCGTGGGGCGCGGCCGCTCCATCCGGACGAGATGCGTCCGTTTCTGCGGCATGAGGATGGATCGCTTTACCGGGTCGAGGACGTTTCGATCAAAGACGGGAAACTTGTCACTCATGGAGGCCGGGAGTTGGCGCCGCCTGCTGTGAAAAGGGGCGCTCCTATCGCTCCACTCACGCCGTCTCCGCAGACAGCGCCAGTGCGCGATTGATTGCCATCTTCCACCCCACCCCACCGTGCGCGGCACGTGCATCCTTGAAAACGAACCGTGCGCTTATTGGAAGCCGATGAGACGACCGAGGCTGTCGTAGATGACAATGCGTCCGCCCGGTAACACCACGCTGAGCACTCCACCGGATGAAGAAGAGCCGCCGCCCGAGGGAAACGTTCCGAAGCCGAAGGACGAAAAGTAAGGGAAGGAATCCACGTCATCGACATTCTGTCCGTTGGGATTCAGCCCGTGAATCTCGATGCTGCCAAAGATCACATAGGTGGTGATCGGCTCACTGCCACCGCCGCCGATTCTCACGCGCGTCGATTTTGAAATGGAGATATCCG
Source organism: Chthoniobacterales bacterium (assembly GCA_038239865.1). Classification (GTDB taxonomy): domain Bacteria; phylum Verrucomicrobiota; class Verrucomicrobiia; order Chthoniobacterales; family Chthoniobacteraceae; genus SXWH01. The sequence goes on along the minus strand of JBBSEI010000024.1, from coordinate 12,821 downwards.
CGCCGCGCCCCAGGTCGATGATTGCCGTCTCCCCTGCAGGCGTTTCAATCACGTCGCCGCTGTGCACGATATCGCCGTTCTGAGCGGGCTTCTTGTTGATCAGCGCGGTGCCTTGCACATGCAGTGTCCCGATTTTCCGCGACCGATCGCCCAACTGCGCGGCGATGGCCGCCGCGATTTCGGTTTGGTCGAGTTTTGCGCTCCACGCCGCCGTGAAGAGGGGCGAGGTATTCACAATGTCGCTGAGCTTAATCGTGCTCGGCGCGGGGATGACTGCCGCATCGTTCCGCACCTGCACGCGCTGTCCCGCATTCACTGCGGTCCTGCGGTGCGTGGGGTCACCTTTGAGCGAGAGAAAGCATTTTCCCTCCACCACGGTGAGCGTCGTGAATATAGCGCCCACTTCAAAAATGATCGTCGTGCCGGTGATGGCGGCGGTGACGGCGGCGGTCTGGATTTTTGCCCCGCCGACGCCCTTCGGAACCTGGAGCAGGAGTAATCCTTGGGAAACGGAAAGCTCCCGGTTGCCCTCGCTGAAGCTAAAGTGCGAATTGGCGCCCAGCCGGGTGATCGTCTGGTCGTTGAAAAGCAGTTCCGTCCGCGACTCGATCCCGGTGCGCACCGCCTTTCCGGAGTCGAGCAGTTCGTTGACCGCGGATGATCGCGGCGGCTTCCCGGCATCGACTGTCTTCACGTCATTCACAATGTGCGTGATGCGCGCTCCGCCGAGTGGTGCCGCAAGGGAAGGGGACACTGCCATCGTGAGCAGAATCGCCGCGGCAAAAGTCAGCACTGCGCGGACGCGAGAAGCGCACTTCCAAGCGCGGCTTGTTCTGCCGGATTCGCTTTGCCGCAGTATTTTTGCAGGGGGGGTCATTTGCTCCGCTCGTTCGTTCTTATGCGAGCCCCGTCGCGTTTTCGTCAAGATTCATTTGGCAACCGCGATCGCATCGTTCGGAGTTGCGGCGATCGGATGCGCTCGGCAGAGCGAAATGAGCCTGGCTGGCACCCGCCGAAATACACGCGGGGAACGGCGGGGCACTAAGTTGATTCTGAATCTGCAAAAAGCAGTGCAAAAGATTGAACGGTCGCTACGATGGGCCGATGTTCAACGTGGTGGACACCAAAGATCCAAGCGCCATCCAAGCGGAAGCGGAGGCAATTTATTCGGAGTGTTTTCCAGAAGGGGACATCGGATTGGTTCGGCAATCGTTCGAATGGGCGGGGCAGTGCTTCAGTGGCTGCTTCGATGGATATCAGGCCATAGATTCGATCTACCACGATTTCGAACACACGCTGCAAGGCACCTTATGCTTGGTCCGCTTGCTGCGTGGCCGCCACGAAGCTCACGCCACTCCGGTCATCTCGCAGCGCATGTTTGAGATGGCTCTCATCGGCATTCTTTTTCATGACACCGGTTATTTGAAAGTGACCGGCGATAACGAGGGGACGGGCGCCAAGTACACGGCCATCCATGTGATGCGGAGCGGTGAATTTGCGGATCAGTTTCTTTCGCGGAAAGGTTGGAGCAAAAGTGAAATCAGCGCGGTGCGGCACATGATCCGATGCACGGGCGTCAACGTCAGCATCCCGAGCATTCCCTTCCAAAGCCCGGAGGAAAGACTCGCCGGCTTTGCCCTCGCGACGGCGGATTTGCTCGGACAGATGGCGGCCCAGGATTACATCGAAAGACTCCCGGACCTTTATCTGGAGATTGAGGAGGCCGCGCGCTTCGACGATGGAAAATCCTCCAAACTAATGCGGTTCGACAGCGCCGAGGACATGATGAGGAAGACTCCCGCCTTCTGGCAGTTTTATGTGATCCCGAAGATCACCAACGACTTTGAGGGAATCTATAACTATCTCAACACGCCGTACCCGGCGGGACCCAATGAGTATGTCCAGCGGATCCAGCGTAACTTGGCGCAGTTGAAACAAAGGCTGGAAGCCGCGGACTAATCGAGCTTCGCGCAGCTAAGGCCGACTTGGCGCACCCTGCGGAAGTGAGACCTGCGCGCCTTCGCGTGCGAGTTCGATGCGCGTCCCGCGGCCCGCAGCGATGTGCCGTGCCTTTTGCAGCATCCCATCGAGGAATCCGTCGCCATGGGCCGGATCATGATGGAATAAGTGCAGGCACTTTACCTCCGCATCGCAGGCGGTGCGCACGGCGTCTTCCACGGCGCTGTGGCCCCAGCCTTCCCGTCCGCGGTATTCCCCGGCGGTGTACTGCGCATCGAGAATCACGAGGTCCGCACCGTGGATGAGTTTGGCCACCATGGCGCATTCCGGCGCGCCGCTGCCGTCGGCTTCATGGTCGGGGATGTAGCAGATGCTCCCGGCGGCCGTATCAAATCGGTAGCCGCCGCATGCTCCGGGATGGTTGGTGTGGCAGGTCGTCACGCGGATGTTTCCGAGGTGAAAGGGATCGCCGGTCAGTTCCTCAAATGCGAGTTCACCCTGCATGTGCGACAGCCCGACAGGAAAGTAGGCCGGCTCCATCTGGCCGTTGAAGGCGCGTTCCAATCCGCAGCCGCCCTGCGAAAAACCAAGGATGCGGATGCGGCTCGATGCCTCGTATGCGGGGGCAAAAAATGGAAAACCGTGGAGGTGATCCGAATGCGTGTGGGTGATGAGCATCGTCACCGACAATGGTCCGCCGCGGAACTCTTCCATCAGCGAATTCCCCAGCGCCCGGAGGCCCGACCCCGCATCGAGGATGAGGATTTGCCCGTCGGCCCGGAGTTCGACGCACGAGGTATTGCCGCCATAGCCCGCAGTCTGCGGGCCGGGCACGGGGATGCTGCCACGCACGCCCCAAAAGCGGACGGTGGCGGAATCGAGGCTACTTCCACGTCTGCCGGAGGATTCCAAAGGTGAGGACATTGTCTTCGAGGAGGACTCCTTCGCTATCCCAACCCGCGAGTTTGGCAACGCGGATGTTGCAGCTCGCTGCTTCAGCAATCAGGGAATCGACGCGGACGCATTTTGATCCATCCGCGCGCGGAACTGTCGCCGATGATGCGCCGGGCAAGTGAACGATCGTCGCACCCACGGCCACTCGCGGAAGCGGACATCAAAAATCTTGGCGATAGCCAAAGTCCTCCGGGCCATGAGCGGGATGGCTTCGGAAAAATGTCAGAGCCCGGGACCTGGAACGAGTCGATTGGGTGGTGGAGTCGGCGTCGTCGGAGTAGTCGGCACGGCCGGCTGCGCCACGGAGGCCGCTGGCAACGGAGGGGGCACGCTTGGAACGGGGACCGGCATGATGCCCCGGCCGGGGACCTCGGCGAGATGAGCCGGCCTCATGCCGGGACCGTTGAGCGCGATGTTCGTTTCACCGAAATGCCGGCCGAGTTGAGCGGCAATGGCGGCCGCGATGCGTCTCTGTTCCAGCGGTGCACCCCAGATGCCGCGGATCAGGCGTGAGGTTTTCACGAGGGCGTTCAGATCGACGTCCACCGGCGCGGGGACCTCTCCGGCATTGTTGGGGACGACGACTTCCTGGCCGGCACTTACGACTCTCTTGCGGGACACTTGACCGGCCTTGGTAAAAATAAAGCACCGGCCCTCGATGACGATGAGCTTCGTGAACCGTGGCCCGGCTTCGAGCAGAATCGTCGTCCCGGTGATGCCTGCGGTGACGGCGGGAGTTTGAATCCTCGCACCTCCGGCGCCTTTGGGCACCTGCAACAGGATGACGCCTTTCGTGAGGGATAGCTCGCGTGTCGCTTCGCTAAAGGTGAAGTGCGAGTTGGCACCGAGGCGGGTGATTGTCCGGTCGTTGAAAAGCAACTCCGTCCGGGACTCGATGCCCGTGCGCACGGCTTTGCTCCCGTCCACTAACTCATTCAGCGACGCCGGCCGCGGCGCTCTCCCAGCGCCCACGGTTCGGACGTCGTTGACGATGTGGGTGATTTTGGCCTCCGTGAGGACAGCCGCACGGGCAGCTTGCCATGTGAATGCAACCAACGCCGCGACGAGGAAGGATCGGATCAGCATTTTCATAGAAGACTAAAACTCGTACCGGAATGTAAGGCCGCCGCCGGTCGTGCCGGCATCATAGTCAAATCGGGATCGATTGGAGCGATCGAAGACAAACGAATAGGAGGCGGATACGGCCAGGCGTTTGTTTAATCGATAGGTGAGCGCGGCCACGACGGTGCCATTGAAGTCCCGGCGCGAGCCCTGACGATAGTCAAACAGGGCGAGTCGGGCGTATAAGTCGGCATCGAGCATCTTAGTAAGATGCGCCTGACCGCCGGCATACAGGGTGTGCTCGTTGCGCTGCGCGGCGGCCTGCTCGGCGAATCCAAAGATGCTCGCATAGCCGAGATAGATGGAATTTCCACCGGCCAAGGCAAACGTCTTCTGCGCGCCGGCGGTGAGTGTGTGGTTGCGGAGAAACTCATGGCCCAGATTTTCGTCCGTCAGGCGCTCGAAGTTATAACGTCCGAACACCGTGATGTCCCAAAGCTCCTTCATCTCATAATACAATCCCGTCCCGGCATTCAGGCTGTTGAAATTCTGCGCACTGACCTCGTGATAGCGGAAAAGGCCTTGCCGGACTGTGGCCTCGATGCCGAGGGCCTCCGTGAGTTTTCGTTCGTAGCGCGCTCCGACTTCCGTGAAAAAATAGCCGTCGGCCTGGCGGTTGGATTTCGCGAGAGCGACATTGTCCGTGTAGTAATCCGACGCGCTGGCAAAGAGCCGCCACGGGTGTGCGCGCTCCTTGGGCTGCGAGATCCATTGCACGCCGAGATCGGCATCGCCCGGGGTCGCGACGGCGCGCTGCGGTATGTCGCCCTCAGTGCCCGGATTTGGGCCGACCGTGCCGGCGCGCAATCGTGCCTGTTCGATTCGTGAGTCGGGAGTCTGTCCCCATGCGGCTGCTCCGACGAGCCAGCAGACGAAAAACAGAACCCTGTGGGATGGGTGGTGATTCACGGGCGCAGGCTGAATAGATTGCGGTGGAGCGCAAGCCGGGAATACGATGCGGGAGAAGTGCGTTGAATTTTGACCCAGGCCTTTCCACCCTCCAAGACCGCGTTCCGTCGCTACAGTCGCAAGCCGCTCGCCGCGATCTGCTTTCTCTTCACGTCGCTGGTCATCCTGGTCCAGGCGCTCCAATTTGAAAGATTCCAGCCGCTCCGAAATGCGGAGTTGGCGGCGGAAGACGCGCTGCTGCGCTCTTTCGGCCGGTTCGCGACGGCAAGTCCGGAACTCGTCTTTCTCGCCATTGATCAAGCGACGACTAAGTTGGATCACATTGGCTTCGATGAGATCGAGGCGACGCCCGGCCTCCGGCTCATGGCGCAGGGCTTTCCCTGGCCTCGCACGATCTATCCGCTCATCCTCGATCGGCTGATCGGCGCGGGGGCAAAGGTGGTGGCATTCGATCTTCTCTTCACTAATCCAAGGGATGGCGACGAAGCGTTTCGCGAGGCACTCGAAAAATATCGGGAGCACGTAGTGATCGGCAGTAACTTCGACAGCGGCGACCGGACGAATGGCAGAATCGGAACGCATGTCGTGCCGTCCGCATCGCTGATTCGCCCCACGCGGCCGATGGATGAACGGATCGCATTCGTGAACTTCTGGCCCGACGCGGATGGCGTGGTCCGACGTGCGATCTATCAAGTGACGGAGCCGGATGTTTTCGGCGGCGCGCCCGAGCCGGACGAGGAAGTCTTCGATTCTTTTGCGGCCAAGGCATTGAAGAAGAGTGGGCACGGCGAACTCATCCCGCAGGATCGAATGGCGCACCGGATGCGCTTCGCGGGCAAGGCCGACACGTTTCTCCCCCGCTCGGCGTGCGACATTTTTGAGGCGAAAAAGTGGAATCTGAATTTCGGCGGCGGCGCGTTTTTTAAAGACAAGATCGTGGTCCTCGGGCCGGAGGGAAAATCCACGCATGACGAGCACCCGACGCCGGTCGGCTACATCGCCGGGCCGGAGGTGCATCTCAATGCGATGAACGTCGCGCTGCAGCGGGATTTTCTCCGCGAGACTTCCCCGATCATGAACTATGTGCTCATTGCCGCGGCAGGCGTCCTGGCATGGGCGCTGTGCTTTTGGTTTCATGGCCCCATGCTTCGTCTGGGCGCGACGATGGTCGCGGGCATGGCATGGCTGGCGGCATCGATCGCACTTTATAGTCATGCCGGCCTCTTCATCGTTACCGTTGCTCCGCTCATCGCACTTACATTGAGCGGGATTAGTTGCCTCAGTTGGGATTTCTTCCTCGAACGCCTCGAGCGCGTGCGGGTGCGTGCGGTGCTCGATAAGTATGTCGCGAAAAATGTCGCCGAACTCGTGCTGGCGGAAGGCGACGCTTTTGCCGGAGCACTCCAGGGACAGCGGCGGACGGTGACTGTGCTATTTTCCGACATCCGCGGATTCACCGCGATGACGGAGGAAGCGGTACCGGAGGAGTTCATCGCGCAGCTCAATGAGTATTTCTACGCGATGGTTGAAGTCGTGCTCGCGGAGACCGGGACGCTGCAGCAATTCATCGGCGACGCCGTGCTCGCCGTGTGGGGCGACACCCGCACGATGGCACCTGAGACGAGCGCATTCCACGCGGTGCGGGCCGCTCTGCTCATGAGTGAGGCGCTGAAGAAACTCAATGAAACTTGGGCCGGGCAGCCGGGACGCAGGCAGCTCAATATCGGCATCGGCGTGAACTTGGGCGAAGTGATCGTCGGCAGCGTCGGGCATCCGCTGCGCATGGCGTTCACCGTGATGGGAGACAGCGTGAACACTGCCGCGCGCCTCGAAACTGCGACCAAGCAATTTGGCTGCTCGATCCTCGTGGCGGATTCCGTCGCCGCGCTGACTCGCGATCGCTTTCACTATCGCCGCGTGGACTCGCTCCGCCTGAAGGGAAAGACAAAGCCGACGGCGGTATTCACCGTGCTGGGCGAAATGTCCGCGCCCGTCCCGCCCTGGCTCGCCGAATACCATCGCGCGGTGGACCTTTACCATGCCCGCGAATTTTCCCCGGCCCGCGAAATTTTTCGCAGGCTAAGTGACGATCTTAGTGGGGATGCGCTTTGCGCGATCTATGCGGCGAGATGTGAAAGCTATGCGGTAACTCCGCCTCCGGAGGACTGGGATGGAGCTTACACGATGACGGAAAAATAGCGGGTCCTCGCCACCGACAGTTATAAGTCCGCAACTAACTCGCGCCCGCGCGATCGATCAGCCGGTTAGTTCGATTTCAGTCCCGCGGTGTTCACCGCGATCACGCGATACTGATGCTTCCTGCCCGGCTCCGTCTTGCGGTCGGTGAATTGCATCTCCGCGAGCGGCTGCGTCGGCGTATCGCTGTATTGGAGATTTTGAAAGAGCGCGCGTCCGAATGGATTCCTGCCTTGCTCCGGCACGTTCGCGAGGAATTCGCCATCGCGCTCGATGATGAAACTCGCGAGCCCGCTCTCGAGATCCGCATCAGCGTTCCAAGTGAGTTCGTTGCCGTTGACTCGGAGATTCGTCGGTGCCGGCGGCGGCGTGATGTCGGGCACCGCCGTGTTTTTCACATAGCTCATCCACGCTCTGGCGATCGCCTCATTCGGCAGCCAGATGGACGCGTGTTTTTCTCCGCCGAACTTCGCCGCCGCGACGGCTTCGGTTCCGAGCAAAGGTGCGAGCCATGCTTCATCCGTCGGCATCGGCTTCATCGGTGAGCCGGATTCCGCGGGCAGTCGCGCGGAGAGGCACACATCCAGCCACGGGATCGCGAGGTAGCGCTGATTGCCGCATTCGTGCGCCGTCAGCGGATCCACAGCCACGCCGATGAGTCCGCCTTTGCCGCGCACCGCGGTGAAGAAAGCCTGATTCGCGGGCCACACCCCGGCGAAGCGGCCTTCCTTCACCGTCACGCCTTCCTTCGTGCCGAGGTTGCACAGCATCGGCACTTTCAGCGCAGTATCTGGCAGCGTGTGCGGCTTGATCGCAGGCCGTTCCGGATTTGCCTCCAGCAGCGGCACGCCCGAGCGCAGCCACGCCGCGGCGACGCGCTCGGGATGCAGCAGCACCATCCCGCCCGCCCAATGACCGCCGCCGCTGTGTCCCCACAAGGCCCACGGCACGCGCGCGAGTTCGGGATGGTTCGACTTCGCGCCGAGATCGGCGAGCGACTTTTGAAAAGCCGCGTCAGAGCCATTTCGCGGATCGCACCACAATTGGCAGTCGGCCGTTTCCGGCTGCTCATACGAGGGAGCAAGAAGCGCGCAGTCGTGCCTTTTCGCCAGAGCCTGCCAGTGCAGATCGAAGGCGCCCGTGAGGCCGGATTTGCACGAGCCTTCGCCGCAGCCGTGCTGATGAATGATCACGCCGCGCAGCGACTTTGCACCCGGCGGGATCCACACGGTGCAGTTCACCGCAAAGGCTAGCTCGCCCGGAGTCTGCGAAGCTTCATAGCGCACGCGATAGTACGGCGGCACCGCGGGAGGAAAAACATCGTATGGCGGCTGCTGAGCGGACAGCGAGGTGACGAGGACGAACAAAACGAGGATGAAGGAGCGCATGAATGGAAGGTAAGGGGAGCGGTGCGGCGGAGCCGGATTTTGGGAATGGTCGCTTGCCGGCGGCGAGCGCCTTCGTGTAGGTGTGCGCCGTTGGGATGGAGCATTTCGAAACTCTGGCCGCACGCGTCGGATCGGCGCAGCGGTTATCGGAATGGTTTCAATTCCACCGCTTGAGCATCCGCCGGGGTGGCGAAATTGGCAGACGCGCCAGACTCAGGAAATTGTTTGTGTGGATTTCTTGATTATGCTTAAAAGGTCTTGAGCGCAAGCATTCATGAGGGTTCCAAGGCGATTAGAGCCGGAAACCAAGACTGGCAAAGGGATGGCAGAAAGAGCTTCATTCTAGCACAAACTCTAGCACAAAAATAATTACGCTTGATCGGGTGCCCGGTTGGCAGGGCCGGCCCAATTCCAAGCGCCTGCGTTAGCTCGGTTGCATTTGATTCCCGGTGCGGCTTTCTCCAGTTTCGTTCCCCCTGTCCAGCCCCGCTGCAATGAGCACGCTGGTGGGTGAGGATCCGACCGCGAACCCGGACAAACCCGGACAGCAGTTCCGCACGTTTCTCGGCACCGGGGCTACCACGGGGGCTACCACGATCCACAGGGCACAGATAAGCACCGGGGAGGAAACGAAGAGCAAGGACAAGGCGTATGTCGGTCCTCGCGATGCTGCGGCTTCTCGGGGAAGTCGGCTTCCAAGCTCGCGGCAGACAGACCGTGGGCGAGGCGGAGAGTATGCAAGCGCAATTCGATCTCCGCCGGAAAGAGGTGGAGCGAATCTCACCTGCAGTTCTTGGGGCTTTGATAGCACGGGTGAAGAGCGCTGAAAAAAATGAGGCAATGAACCCGCATCATTAAAACCACAATGAGGTGAGTGACAGGAACCGCGCTTCCGCATAAAATGTCTGCCGCATCCGTGCCCCATTCGCACGGAGATCGCAGCCATGCTCATCCCGGCGACTGAAATCATGGCGGTGCAATTCTTGACAAAATCGCGGCCGGAATGGTCACGCCACCTCATGACGCGATTACGGAGCGCCTGGTGCCGGCACCGCTCATCGCGGCGGGGATGACGGCGCTCTGGCAGCGCCAATACATCGGTGCGCGAATTAAAGGCGGAGGTTCGCGCCTTTCAGTTTGTCGAGACGCAGCGGTGCCAGAGGAAAACTCGGAAGCTTGAGTTGGCGCGGCGGCGGATGCTGGTGGAGGAGCATCGCCTTGGCCGCGGCGGAACGGCCTCACGATCGTGGTCGGGCAATGACAGGGACTTCTGCCGTCCCGGCCGCACAGTGTTAAATCCGTTCAGGAGGTTCCCGGCGCGGACGATCGGCGGCAATGGCGGGCGGAACCGGTGCAGCGCGACGGGAAACGCCCTTCCGACCGGGGGGCAGACCCCCTAAATCGTGAGCCTACCCGCGCACGCTGCGCTCAGGTCGCTTCGTTATGGGAACGATCCACTTTCCGCAACACCCTCGCCCCGCCGAAAACAACCGCAGCAGGCACGGCCAGCGCGGCGGCAATCCGAAGCAACGTGCTCGCGATCCGAACGACGGGTAGCACGCGCAGGACATAACCAACGGCGACGGCAGAAAGCAGCGCCTTCTGCGGCTCCGCGATCACATAATTCTGAACCTCCTCGAAGTAAGGTCCGCATTTCGTCCGCAGGCTTGCGAAGGCTTCGCGCGCCAACTCCGTTGGTTGATGCAAAACGTTGGTCCACGCATTTCCGTTCTCCGGCCTGGATTGCTTTGTCATGACTAATCGAGATTGAGTTTTCCGCGCAGGATACCCAGAAGATCGCTCGCGCGCTTGGAATAGCTCTCGTGTGCTTCGTGAGCGATTGCCCAACCGATGGCAATGCCGACCAAGCAGCCTGTCCCAAAGACGCTGAGGACCGACGTGGTGGGGTGCTTGCGCACGTATTGTTCCCCGCTGTGGAGCGCGTCGCCGGCGCGTTCTTTCGTGGTTTCCCATGCGCGCTTCATGGCGTTTGCCTCGGGTTGATCCGCCGGTTGAGAAGTAGAGTGGTGCTCGTTCATACCTGTTTTTCGCGCCTTGTGCCACGATGGCCGGGTCGAATGTGAAATTGTGAATCCTGACTGACGTCCAGAAATGCGCGACTGTGCCGCATGACCCACGTCCGCAAAGTCGCCCTCTATGTTTGCTATTTTCAAGACTACGAGCTGCGCATTCGCATTTTCGAGTCGCCGACTGAGGCCCATCAGTTCGCACGGGAACATGAGCCGGCGAATCCCGGTCAGACGACCATTCAGGTGGCCGCTGGCGATCTTCGCAAACTCCTGTCGGAAATCCTCAGCGCGATGAACGCGGAGGACCGTCTGGATTGGGCTTTGGCGACCGTGTCGCAGCAGTGAGCCACTCGTCCCCGTGATCACAGTGCTACGTGCAGAACAAAACCCGCTGCTCTGATTAAGCCGTCGATGTGTGCAGAAAATCCTTCCGCAAAATTCGCGGTAGTTTGCCTGAAATCACGGGAAACGCGCCACGCGCTCGTAGCGGTGTGGATGCGGGTGCTCTCAAATGTTTTTTTTTGAAGCCATGATGGTCACACCAGTTCCCCGCTCCGCACGCGGAAGGCGTCGCCACGCAGGACCTGCGCAGTGTTCTTTTTTAACCGCATACAGATGGGAGCTATCGACGCGAGGATTTCGGGGTGCAGCCATTCCGCGCTCGGCGTGCCCGTGGTGCAGCCGCTGAGGGCGAGCTTTTCCAAGTCCGCTTGATAGGTGTCGATGCCTTTGAGGTAAGCATCAAAGCGAAGCCGATCCTCCGCCCCCACCAAGGTGCTCGATGCGGCGGCGATGCGGCGGCATTCAGCAAAATTCCCGGCACCGCGCTGGACGTGGATTTGCCACTGCACGCCAAGCGCAGGCCGACCCAGCTCGACGGCGCGCTGGAAACACAGCATCGCGACGCGCAGGCATTCGTGCAGGTGCGCGATGGCCTCGAGCCTCAGTGCGCTCCGCAGCCGGCTGCCGGTCGGGCCTCCGGGAAATTGGGCGGGCTGGAGCGCGAGGATGAGGAAAAGCTCCTCCGGCGCGCCGCAGTTCGGCAAGCGCAGACTGGCCCGCGCGCCGCGGCGGAAAAATGCAAGCATGGCAAACCAAATGGCGATCCCGCAGTGCGCGATCGCGTCGGCGCGCCCGCTCTTGCTCTCCGATTCAAGATAGGCGGCGTGAAAAATCTCCGCGGCGGACGTGAGTTGCGTGCCGGGATGCGCCTCCTCAAGCGCAGCGTGCAGTAAACTGAGCGCCTGACAGTGAAGATCCTTCGGGCTATTCGCCGGCATCGATGCGGCTGGGCCGTTCCATGCCCACTTTTGCTCCGGGGTTTCGATGTGATAGATCACCTGCAAATCGCGAATCCCGTGATCGAGGCGATCGCATCGAGCTTCGATTTCCTGCCACTCCGCGTCCAAAACATTTCGTGGGAGGAGCGAGTCTTTCAGGCGCAGGCACAATTTCATGAGTTGGCGTCATACCAGCTTCGATTCCAGCTTGGCAGTCCCGTGCGCTCTGGCCCTCGCGGCGAAGCTTGGAAAAGCCCGACTGCGCAGATGGCTTCGGCGCGAAAGCACATCACCGCTCCCTAGGAGACTGTCGGGCGTATGCAGTTTTTGTGGCAAAAAAACCGAAGTACGACAGTCGTGTAGCGTCACCAATGCCGAATCCCCCGCCCCGTTGGAGACGGGGGTAGTTGGGTTGTTTTCCCCAAAAAACCGCAATAGCCCGACAGTCTTGTAGCGTCACGAAGGCCTAAGCCCTCGCCAGTAGCTTACCGTAAGGACACCCGCGGGGCGGACACGGGACGCGAATCTTTCCGTCATGTCACATCCAGCCCCACCTTTCGACAGGCGCGTGCTTGTCGTCGAGGATCATCCCGCCATCCGTCGCGTTGTGGTGAAATTCCTACGCCGATGGGGGTACGTGCCATGTGAAGCTCCCACGCTGGCGGAAGCGAGGGGGCTGGTGCAGGCGCAGGGGTTTGATGCGATCATCTGCGATGGCATCTTGGACGACGGGCTCGGCTTGGATTTCATCGATGAACTTCGTTCTGTCCAAAATGAAACGCCGATCCTCTTTGTCTCCGCGGCTCTGACTCCGCAGCTCCCGTGGAAAAGCCATTTCGCGTTTCTAGCAGCCTGTCGGACTTTCCGCGCTACGGATTTTGAAATTGCGGGTTGAAGGAGGATGCCCGCGCGCTTCGTTTCGATTGATCACGACACCCCGATGCTCCTGCCGCCGGATTTGCGCGACTGGGTGCCGGAGGATC
>JBBSEI010000023.1:0-49573 GCA_038239865.1 Chthoniobacterales bacterium | reverse complement strand
GAAGACGAGCGCGCGGCCTGCTTTCACGCGATCGGTGAAAGGTTCCTTCTTCACGGTCATGGAAAAATTGTCGCCGCGTGTGCTCGTCCGGGTGCGGAGGTCTTCGCGGATGTTCGCGATCTCGCGCTCGCAGGTCGTCACGCTGTCGGCCAAGCCTTTGAGCCGGTAGCGCATTTGGTAGAGGCTCTCGGCGTGCTGCTTCTTGAGCCGCGTGAGGCGCATCACTTCCGCATCCACATGCGCTTTCTCGATGACAAGCGGATTGCCAGACGCGATGGCCTTCACCTCGGCGTAGGTTAGCGCGGCGGCGTCCACGTCCTCAGCGCGGCGCACGGTCGCATCGCCGTTCATCACCTGCGCGATGAAGCGGCATTTCGTTTCGAGCGTCTGCCACATGTACGCGTCGAAACTGCCCTCGGTCACGTAGCGGAAAATCTTCACGTATTCGTTCTGGTTGCCCTGCCGGAGAATGCGGCCCTCGCGCTGCTCGATGTCCGCGGGACGCCACGGCGCATCAAGGTGATGCAGCGCGACAAGCCGCTTTTGCACGTTCGTTCCCTCACCCATCTTCGCGGTGCTGCCGAGGAGCACGCGAACCTTGCCCTCGCGCACGGCTTTGAAGAGCGAAGCTTTCGACGTGTCGTCGTCGTAATCCTGGATGAACGCGATTTCGTCAGACGGAATGCCGCGCGCGAGGAGTTTGCCGCACACGTCGTCATAGACGGAGAATCCTTTGCCACCGGCCTGTGGCGTGGAGAGGTCGCAGAAGACGAGCTGCGCGCCTTTCGTCTCCGCCGAATCGAGCCACACCTGGTGAATCTTCCCGACGGCCTGATTCGTCTTGGAGTCCGGGTTGTCGCGGACATGCGGCAGCATGAGCCAAAGATCGAGCGCTGCCTTCCGGCCTTCGGTGGTGATCTTTAGCATGTTGTCGTCGCGTGGATCGACCTTGCCGCTCTTGATTTTCTCGGTGCGCTTCACGAGTTGATCCACGAAGCGCTTCAGCTCCGGCGTGGTCGGTGCGCTCACCGTCACGGGTCGGCCTTGGTCCATTTTCGGCACCGGGAGTTTCAGCATCTCCGCCGTCTGCACGTCGGCGACCTGCCGGAACTGCTGCATGAGTTCCGGCACATTTACAAAGCGCGCGAACCGGCTTTGCAGCCGGTAGCCGCTGCCATCCGGGCTGAGTTCCATATTGGTCACTGTCTCGCCAAACGTGCCCGCCCACGAATCGAAGTGCTGTAACTGATTCCGCCTCAGCGCTGTCATCTGCAAATAACGCTGCATCGTGAACATCTCCGCCATCGTGTTGGAAATGGGCGTGCCCGTCGCGAAGACCACGCCGCCGCCTTTGTTCCTCTCCTGAATGTGCTGCACTTTGAGAAAAAGATCGAACGCGCGCTCGGATGCCGTCTGCGGCAGACCGGCGACACGGGTCATCTTCGTGACGTAGAAGAGATTCTTGAACTTGTGCGCCTCGTCGATGAAGAGCCGATCAATCCCGAGTTCCTCGAAGGTCAGCGTGTTGTCCTTTTTATGGTCCGCGGAAAGTGATTCGAGCTTCGCGGTCAGTCGCTTTTTCACGCGCTCCAGTTCTTTCACGAGCCGCGTGCCTCGGTCGCCCTTCTGCTCGCGGATGGCCCTTTCGATCTCGTAAAGCTGCTCATCAATGAACGCGCGCCGCGTCTGCACCAACACCGGAATTTTCTCGAAACTGGAATGCGTAACGATGACTCCATCCCAATTTCCCGTCGCGATGCGGCTGAAGAGGCGGGCGCGTTTCGACTTCTCGAAATCCTCCTTGCCCGCGACGAGAATGTTCGCCGTCGGGTAAAGCATGAGCAGCTCCGCGGAGAACTGGCCGAGCATGTGATTGGGCACGACGAACATCGGCTTCGTCGCCAGCCCCAGTCGCTTCAGCTCAATCCCCGCCGCAACCATCGTGTAGGTTTTTCCGGCACCGACCGCGTGCGCGAGCAGCGTGTTGTCGCTCTGCACGATCCGCCACACCGCGTTCTTCTGATGCGGTTGCAGCGTGATTCGCTGACTGCTGGATGGTAGCGTGAGATGGCTGCCATTGAAAACGCGGAGCCGCACGCTGTTGAACTCGTCGTTGTATTTGCGGCAGAGCCTTTCGCGCCGCGCGTCGTCCTCCCAAATCCACGACTTAAACCGCTCCTTGATCTTTTCCATCCTGTCGCGTGCCGCCTCGGTCTGCTGCGGATTGATGATGGGCGAATCGGTCTTCGGATCGGGGTCATAGACCGTGGGCGTCTTGAGATTGAGGGCATCCTGAATCAGTTCGATGGCGGAATATCGCGCCGTGCCCCATTCGGTCGTATTCGCGACGGTGGCGCGCGCGTTGTAGTCGCCGCGGATGAACCACGTCCCGACGGCGGCGGCGTGCGAGACGGTGACGCCCCCGGAGCCGAGCAGCGACTGCGCGAACTCCTCCACGTCATTCGGCGGAATCCACACCGCGCCGAGACGCGCATCGATCTCCGAAGGCGTGAGGTCGGCGGGCTGCACCGCATCCAGCGCGGTGACGTTTTCCTGGTAGCTCGGATTCGTCGCCGCTGCGGCCCGCGCATCGTCCAGCTTCGTGCGGACATCGCCGGAGAGATATTGATCCTCCGTCTCCCATCGCTCCGTCTGCGGGTTGCGATAGACCATTCCCTTCATCTCCGGAAGAAACTGTTCGGGTGGCCGGCTCAGGAGTATTTCGATCCGGGCTAAGTCCACCCGCCCGGTTTCATTCAGCGTCAGCACCAAAGCATCCTGCGGCGTCTCGGCGGCCTGCGCGGTCCTCGGCTGGTGAATCGTCCGTTCGCGGAAGATCGCCGTCTTCACCGCCTTCTTCGTTTCGTCGTTGTAGTCCTCCAGCGAGCAGAGAAGCGGAAGATCCGGGTCGCCGCGGAACGCGCGCCGATTGACGCTGTCGTTCACCGCACCGAACCGGGAAACGAAATGATCGTATTGGAAATTCAGCACTCGCCGTGCATCGAGCACCGCCTCTTCGCCGAAGTCCTGGAGTTGCGTGCGCAGTGTCTCCCGCACGGCATCGCGCAGTTTGATCAGGCCGCGAATCCGCCGGGCGGTTTCATCGGGCAAATTTGGAATCGGCGTCAGCGTCGGCCCGGTGCGAATCGTGATGACGCCATCGTGCAGCACGAAGGCGTTCTCCTTCACGTAGTCCGGCGCCAGAACCTCCACGGGTGCCACCGAGCGCAAGCCCGTCGTCTGTTCCTGCGCTTGGTAAATGCCCTCGGGCAGCGTGGCGATAGCGGTGCGCAACGCATAGCCCAAATCGCGTTCATCGGGAATCAGCGCCGCTTCATTTCCCCGATACATCTTCCCGTCCTCCGCCATCGTGCCGAGCATCATCCGCGGGTTCGCCACAAAGTATTCGTTGATCTGGAAAGCCGCCCCGTCCGCGTTGACGTGTTCCGCAAGAGCGAGCCAGGCCGTTCCGCTGGGTCTCTGGCCCACGTCCAGCTTGCGGAGAAATACGATGTCCGCCGTGACTTCGGTGTTCGCGTTCTGCTTGAACGCCGTGTTCGGCAGTCGAATCGCGCCGACGAAATCTGCCCGCTCGTGGAGGTAATCGCGCAGGCTGGAATTTACCTTGTCGAGCGTGCCTTTGGACGTGATGAAAACGATCAACCCGCCCGGCCTCACCTTCTCCACGCCCTTCGCGAAGAAGTAATCGTGGACGAGAAAATTGCGCTCATCGAACTGAGGATCGGAGATCTTGTAATCGCCGAACGGCACATTCGAGACGGCAAGATCGAAGGCGCCATCCACCAGCGCTGCGGTCTCGAATCCCTGCGCGCGAATGTCGGCGTCGGGATAGAGCTTCCTCGCAATGTTCGCCGTGAGCGGGTCGAGTTCGATCCCCGTGAGCCGCGAGCGCGCGCTCATTTCCTCGGGCATCAGGCCGAAGAAATGGCCAGTGCCCAAAGCCGGCTCCAGCACGCGGCCGTGCTTGAAACCAAGTCGCTCCACCGCCGCGTACATCGCGCTCACAACCACGGGCGCGGTATAATGGGCATTGAGCGTCGAAGCCCGCGCCGCCTCGTATTCCTCGGTGCTGAGGAGCGCCTTGAGCCGCTCGCGCTCCGGCTGCCACTCGGGCGCTTCGTGCCATGCGAAGACCTGCGGAATGCCGCCCCATCCCACGTATTTGACCAACACCCGCTTCTCGTTATCCGTCGCCGCGCGACTTTCACCATCGAGCTTTCGCACCAGCTCGATCGCCGCAAAATTGTCGCGGCACTTTTGTTTCAGCGAACCCTCACCGACTCCATCCGCCGCGCGGATGCGGTAGTTGCCCGTGTTTAGAGGCTCAGGCTCTCCTCCGCTGGCAGGAGAATATACTTCTCCCGGATCATCTCCCACGCTTGGTCGTGCGCCTGCTGCGGCGTCAGCTTCTGCTCCGTCTCCAGCGTCCGCGTGAGCACTTCCATTTCGTCGATCGTCGTCTCCTGTGCCTCGAACAGCGCCTCCATCAGCGAGCCCTTCGCCTCCAGTTCCCGCACCATTGCCGGGCGGAATTCCCGCCAGTGCTTCTCGGCCATCAGTCCGTATTGGGTCAGGTAGATTGACGGTGCGCTCATGGATGGAAACGAAGTCGAAGAGGTTGAGTTGGTCCTTGGAGGCGACCTTACCGTTGCGTTTGAGAGGCACGTCAAGGTCTTGGTGAAAGTGATGGCGTGCTGGTCGCTGCGCGGATGGGAGCGTCCGCGGACACATTCTCCGTCGCAAAACGACATGCGATCGCCGCCACATGCCCCGCGTCGCGGCTGAAGCTTGGATTGTCCTCGAAGTATTTGCGCACCCGAGCCTCCACGTTCGGGTCCGCGAGAGCAGTCATCCCGGATCGCAGCGCCGATCGAAGTTCTTGAGAATCGTCGTTCGCGTCGGAGGTATGGCTTCGGCGGATCATGGGGTCACCGTGAACGAAGTTCATCGGGCGTCGGCTCCAACGCTGGCGCAAGTGCGACGCTGCAAGCGTTTGCAGATCGAGTCGAGAACGTCGCCGAGGCGACGTTCGGTCTGGGAACTGTGTCTTAGGACGGACCGTTCCGACCGTAATCACGCAGAGGCACCATCCCGATCCTCCTATTGTGCGCCGAGTCGGTTGCCAGCAAGAGTGAGCAACTCGCTACCGAGCGGATGTTGGAGCGCGGAAAGCTTGAGGGCGAAAGTCATGAAGGCTTCACGGCCTGAAGGCGCAGATGCGACGGATACCCAGTGGTCGTCATAGAGGAGCCGAAGAAATCCCGCGAAGGCGTTCTGAGTCGAATCCTCTTTCCAAAAATACGGACTATCCAGCGGGACACCCCCTCGCAGCCAACTGAGCCAATCCATACGTAGCTCCACTGCAGCCTTGGTTTTCAGAAAGTAGATGATCGTGCAAACCGTGTGATCGCTGCTCATTTGCGGAAGCGCCCATCGCTCGAAATATGGACGGATCGCGTGGACTGCGGGAGCCAGTTCCGCGTGCCAGAAATCGCTGCTGAACGGTGAAAGACCGAGCAAGTCCTTCCATGTGTCATCCATGTCCCAAGACCTTTCTGCTTTCTTTTTCCATACCTCGCAGTTCTCCGCGAAATCAAGCATCGCAACCCATTGCTCAATAAGCGCGGGTGCCGGATGATCGTGGCCGGCCGCTTCGAGCAGCCAATGGCTGATGAAGGACTGAACCCAATGGGAAGCGTCGGCACCCAGCGCCAAAATCGGCTGCCAAAGGAAAGCGTGAGGCTCCCCCGGTCTGAGTCGCGCGACGATTCCCGCGATTCTCCGCAATAGGCTGTCCTCGTCTCGATATGGCGATTTTCGCTCCGAATCAGCGAACTCCTCACTTCCTGTCTCCTCCGTAAGCTTTACCCATTGTTCCATGCGATTGATCACGCATAGCAACGCTTGCCGGTGTAGATGAAGCCAAACTCGGCGCTCCGTTTCATCGCGTGATTGATTAACGTCTTCCGCCCACGCGAGAGCTGCATTGATATGTCCAAAGTCGAAGCTGTTGGTCATTCCGCCTGCCCAAAAGCGGCCCGGAATCGCGTCGCGAATTTCCGCCCATTCCACAGGAAGCGGCCGCGTTTTGTTGGTGCAGAATTCATCCACATGACGCTTGGCCCACGTTTCGAGGTCGAAGGTTTTCTTCTGCGCAAATTTTTCCATTTGCACGATGTGGCGGACCTGCGCGTAACGAATCGTGTGTGCAAGGAGTTGCTCGAAATGCTCTTCAAGTTCTCCCCGATGCGCTGCGGCGACGCGCAGCACACGTTCGGCGACGAGATAACGCTCCCACATGGCAAGCCCAGCGACTGCTTCCCGTAGGAATGGATCGTTTGGCTTCTCGATCCATAGCGTTGTGAGTGCCCACGCGGCGAAGTTATCCCATTTATGGTCCGATATATCGTCTTCAACAATCCAGAAGCGATCCGGCGGAGCCGCCCCAATTTCTTCGAGGACATTCCGTGCCTCGACCTCGCGCGCCCCGTCCGCCGCAAGCCATGGGCGATGATGCACGACGGCAACAGCGACAATGCCGCACACTGCATCTTCCACGTCACGCACGCCACGCTCATCGTCTGGCACTGCAAGCGCACGGATGGCAGGGAGGTCGTTCCACCAAGTGGCAATCTTGTCTTCCGTAGATTCCTTTTCCCCCATCAGGATCTGTCGGCACTCAAACGGAACGAGGCTCAGCTTTTCAAAACGCTGGAGTCGCTCTTGCTCCTCAGCAGTGGGTTGGGGCAGCGTTGGCGGCGGCTCGAAGGTGAGGAGTGTTCCGGACTCATGGCTCTGGGCTCGCCAGTTGGAGAGATCAAACTGCGCGATCATGCGAGGCAACCACACGGGCGCCGGATTCTCCTCTGTCGCAGCGTCGAGGCGCTCTTGCCAGTCCTCGCAAATTTCCTTGATCGCCGTACGCCATTCGGAATGCGCGAGGAGCATCCGCATCGCAACCTGAGCGAGCACTTCTTTCCGATGTGGCATCTGCATCCAGTCACTCCACGCCTTTCGGATCGGCTCGGACTCGGACAACATCGGCGAGCGAAAACCCCCGGCGTTCATTGGGCTCTGCGCAATCTCCTCCAACCGATAAAACTCCAATGCTGCCAGTATCGGACGCAGCACACCCAGGAATAGCTCGGGCTTTCGCTTGCCAACGCAGACAAGGACTGCTCCCAAGGCAATCGAACGACTCTCACGCAATATCGTTGCAAGGTGTGTCTCGAAGGGCTGGTCGGCGTCCATGAGCAGATATAGCCAGCGTTCCAGCGACATGAGCGCACAACAAACTGCCCACGGACCGAAGACATGACCTCGATGCCACAAGTAGCTGTATTGATGTCCTTGCCAGACAGTCGTTTCGCCATCCACCATCATCGGCAGATCAATCGGCGTTCGGTAGTCTTCCCTCAATTCGAGTCCGCGATCAGTTCCGAAATTCACGAGGCGGATGATGGCCTTCAGCGCAACATCTGGCTGCACACGGAGAAATGTAAGGAATGGGCCACTCGTTCAAAAAAAGCGTTTCATATCTTAGCTCTCCCCGGCGAAATCCATGTTCATCGAAATCATGAATGTCGTTCGGAGAGTGACCCTCTCGCGGAATGTCCAGCAGTGTGGCGAACATTACCTCCGCCGCGACCTCGGGGAGGGCGTTCAAAAACGGCTCTGCTGCGGCTCCATTCATGAAGGCACCGCAAAAAACCGGCACGGATGAAATTTGCGGTCCTTCCGGCCAAGGGCGAGGCGGACCGGGCGGTGGGAAAAGACGCGAGCGATGTTCCGGTTCCGCTGTGGACAGCCCGTCCTCGGGATCAGGCAACCGGCGACCACTAAGCTTGAGCACCAATTCTGTCACTTCTTCCGGCATCAAGGGCGCGGCGGCAAGTAATGCCTCGCACACCCTTTCCTCCGCGGAAATCTTATGATGAGAGGAATATTTTTTCTCGCCGCTGCGATAAAATACGCGTGCGGATGTGACCGCGAGATTGGCCGCATGCCTCATCCCCAGACTCGTTGCCCCTGCGAGCGGCAGCCAAAGCAAACAGACCTCTGCAACTTCCCTGCGAGCTAAGCCGACGACTTTGGCACAATGAGAATCAAGGAAGCCGAGCACGCCGAGCCAATATGGAACAAACGGCCAGCGGTGGCGCACAGCGACCTCCAATTGGAAGTCCGGTCCGCGGTCACGAAACTGAGCGAGGATGTGTTCGTTCGGCACTGTGGCAACCCGCAGAAACTGCCGGAGGAAGCGGCGCAAAAGTTTTCCCTGGTCTGCGATCAACACCGGGCAAAGACGTTCGAGCGCAAAGCCTTGATTGAGGGCAAAGACGGGAGCTTCAAGCAGGAGATTCCGCGCCATTTCGTCGGTCGGGGTTTGCTCGGAAAACTGTGCGAAAAATCGCTCCCATTGCGCGGAATCGGCCTGCTGTTCAAGTAGGTCGAGACCGTAAATCCGCACAGCGCGATGCCAGAACGGCGAGTGAAGCCGCGTGCGGAGAAAAGCGGCGGCACTTTCACCCTGCGCTTGCAACTCACGCAGTCTGGCGAAGTCCGCGACGAGATCATGAGCGAAACGGATAGTTTGCCGAATGTCATCCACCTCTACGTGTCGTTCTTGATGGAGTTCACGCAGCGCCGCCAATTCTTCCGGGGCAAACTCGTCCACCCGCGCCGCGATGGAAAGGCGGTCAGCAACGAGTGTTGCGAGCTTTCGTGCAACTCTTCCGCGTGTGCTGATGCGCTCCTCACGCGTAATCGCCGACTGCCAAAACCAGCGCGCAAAATCGGACTCCGATACCCAAGTTGGCGAGGCACTCCCGTCCGTCCAGTGCATCGCAACGATGTCGAGGGCTTTCGGCCAACAAAGTAGCGACCGAAGATGCGGACGCTGCACGAGCGCGCGCAGGGCCGGAATCTGTCGCGCAATCGCTTCCACTTCGGTGTGGGAGATTTCGCGCACTGCCACCGACTCGAACCCTGCCACTACTCCGTGGCGGACGAGATGGCGGCGCACGCGATCCCAATCGTCTGGGCGGCAAGTGATGACGATCTGGCAGCGTTCCTGCACTTCGGCCTGCGCTAACGCTTTCAGGATAAGCGCGGCTTCGCCAAAAGCTTCGTCGTTGAAGCACCTGTCGAGACCATCGAGCACTGCCCGCACGGGAGTGGCTGCGTTTGCAATTATCTCCGCGATCCCGTGACGCAGCGACCAGACGGAGCGAAGTCCACCCGGAATCGTCAAATGGCTCGACCGAATCCAAATCGCTGTTGCCGCCGGATCGAGTAACCCCCATGCGAGCGCCATCACAGTTTTTCCATAACCAGAGCCGCCAAGAATGGCGGCGCATCGGCCCGGCGCTGCAACATTCGATATCCGATTCAGCAACTCACAGCGTTCAATCTTAACGACTCCACCGATCTTCGCGGGCACGTTGGCCATCTCTTCGGCGCTGACGCTGCGCATCCTCTCCCAGTCGGCTGCAAATGTTGGGTGTTGCTTGAGAGGAAAGCGCCTTACCAAACGACTCAGAAGCCGAGGCAAGTTGATCGTTCCGCCTTTCTGCCGCACCTCTCCGGCGAAGGTCAGGATCGCTTCCCAAAGGTCGCCCGCCTGCTCTCGCGCGGAGTCGGCGAGCGATTGCTGGCACAGCGCAATAGCATGCGCAACGCTTCGAGAATGGGAGTGATCGAAATCATTCTCCTGGAAACTCAGACAGGCCAGCAGGCGCGCGGTTTCTTCGCGGTTCGCGTGGAAGGAAGCATCAAGTGCTTGCGGGCATCGCATACTTGCAAAAACCGCGCGTTTGGATGCGGAAGGCTCTGTCTGCTCTGCATGCCGTCGCGCCAGCGTTTCCGCTGTCATCGCATGAGCAGCATCGAGGAGGCTCTTCCAAGATTCAGCTATCTCATGAGTGTGACCAGCCGCGAAAAGAGCGAGTTGATCGCGTCCACGCTTGAACGGCGTGTCAGTACTGAGCCACTGCTGCCATATTGCAGTGACGAAATCCGCCGGAGCGCCCTCGGTTCCGAAGACTGGAAAGCTCTTTACTGAGCAGCCGATGTCAAAGTCGCCGCTACCGCCGACAACTTCGACGACCACATCGTCGAAATGCCATCCATCCTGGCGCATCTGGCAGTTCAATGCGCGGATTGAACCCGCTTGCGCGTTCGGCCACGGCACACCTGCCAACAGATGGCACGCAAGCCATGCGACCACCGCATTCTCCACGGCGAAGCCCTCGCCGGCAGTATTTTTGATCGGAGGTAGTCTGGGCATCTTCCGAGGATAGCGTTGCGCGCCGCCGAGTGAAGCTTGGACGTGACGGTAGGCGGGATTTGGCGTTCATGCCGCGAAGAGACTGTGGGCAGGAAGCGTCCTGCTCCATCCGGCCCCGGACTTCATCGCGGCCCACGTTCGCAATACCGCCCGGCGCGAGCGCCGCGTTGAAGTTGCGGAGGTCGAACGCTTTCATCTGCCGGGCTCACTTTCGATGAGCTTGCTGTAAATGCGCAGGCGTTCCTCCAGCACCTTCCTGTCGGGCAGCAAGGTGAGGTATTCGGCGACCTGCATCTTGTGCGGGCCGTCGGCAAGGAGCATCTCGACGTGTTGGTTTTTCTTCGAGGTACAGAGGATGAGGCCGACGGGTTCGTTCTCGCCGTCGCGCCATTCGTGGCGCTTGAGCCAGGCGAGGTAGAGGTCCATCTGGCCTTTGTCGGCGGCGGTGAAGGCGCCGATTTTCAAATCAATGGCGACGAGGCAGCGCAGGCCGCGATGGTAGAAGAGGAGGTCGAGGAAGTAGTCGTCGTCATCAATCCGCATCGGGAACTGGCGGCGGATGAAGCAGAAGTCGTTGCCGAGTTCGGTGAGGAACTGCTGGAGGTTGGCGATGATGGCCGACTCTAAGTCCTTCTCCGAATATGCGCCGGCGAGGCCGAGGAAATCGAGGAGGTAGGGGTCTTTGAAGGCGTCGCGGTAGTCGGCGGGCGCGGGCGGGCCTTTCCTTTTCTCGATGGCGACGAGCTTGCGCGTGTCGCGCGAGAGGGCGACGCGCTCAAACAGTGCGCCGGCAATCTGGCGGGTGAGTTCGCGGGTGGACCACCGCTGCGTGGCGGCCTGCTCGAAGTAGAAGCGGCGGTGCTGCGGGTCGCTCTGGGCGAGGAGGAGTCGGTAGTGCGACCAGCCAAGGTGGAAGTGCCGGGTGAAGTCGATTTCGAGGCGGTCGGTGGCTGGGGATTCGGCAGACGGTGTCTGGCGAATTGGTGGCGAGGCGGATGGTTCAGACACCGCCTGAATTGTCTGCCCGGCGAATGGTTCAGACGGCGTCTGAACCATTTGGAATGCAGCAAAGAATCGCCGCATGTCCCAGACATTCACCGGCGAAAAACCGGAACCGTACTCATTCACCAATCGCTCAGAAAGCCGGCGGATGACTTTGCCGCCGTAGCCTGCGGTGTCCTGGACTTCGACTGAAATGATACGACCGATGTTCCAATACAGCGCGACCATCGAGAGGTTCGCGGCCGTGATGGCCTGATGCCGGGCCGCTTCGATGAGGCTGCGGATTTGCGGCAGCAATGCCTCGGCGGCTTTATTGACCGCGACGGGATGTTTTGAGACAGGACGTTTGGCGGGCATGAAAGGTGTTCGGCGTGTGGAGACTGGTAGATAGATGACGGTGGCGACGCAAGCGGACGCGCCTTGGCATCGAAAGCGATCTTCCCTGCCTCACTGGCGCGATGCGAACTCAGAAGAATCGCCGAAACCACGGGGCGACTTCGCCATTGGGCTCGATCGGAGGGAGCAGCTTGCGGCGGTGGCCGCGTTCGCAGTGGATGACCACGGCGGTGTGCTTCGGCAGGCTGCGGAGGAGGTGCGGTTTGATTTTGTGCTCTTCCTGCTCGGAGAAATTGCGGGACATTTTCCCGCCGGTGTAGCCCCACGATTTTTTGATGACGCGTTTCTTGCCGAAGAAGTCGGCGCTTTCCAATGCGCCTTCTTCGTCGGCGGCTTTGAAGATCAGGCGATTGCGGAGATTGAGCGTGAAGACGCGGGCTTTTTCACGGCCAAGGGGCGGGATGAAGGAGGTCGAGGATTGCGCGGCGGCGACGACGGTGGCCTGGGCTTCGCGGATGACGTCGATGCAGTTGTAGTCGCTCATGCCTTCCTCGCTCGCGCTGACGAAACGCTGCGCTTCGTCGGCCCAGAGGATGAGCAGGTTGTCGCGGCGGCGCTCGTCGGCGGGCTTGTCGAAGCGGCGCAGCGCGTGGGTGTAGAAGAGCATCTTGAGGAAGGTGTTCACGTAGCGGCGCTCGACCTGGAACTTCTGCGGCATGGCGACGCAGATGATTTTGCCGCGGTCGATGTCGGCGAAGTCGAACGTGTTTGCGCCGGGGCAGAAGACCTGTGCGATCTCGGACGTGATGAATGCCTGGAGGTAGTTCGCGATGGTTTGCCAGCGCCCTCCGGCGCTGCCCTTCGGGCGAAGGCTCCGCCCTTCGGCTATCTCGCTCCGCTCGGTTCCTTCACGCCGCCGATTTGCTCGGGCGGCTGGGTGAGGAAGCGGTTCGTGAAATGCGCGGCGAGTTCGCGACGGCGCGGCGTCTCGTGGCCGGAGGCGAGGTCGGCCATCGCTTCATCGAGGTCGCCTTGGTTGAGGAGCAGGCGATGGACGTTTTCCAACGTCACGTCGGCACCGATCTCGCGCAGTGTCTCCAAGGCTGCGGCGATGTGCGTCTGCGCCTGATTGCGGAAGAAGCCTTTGTCGCCCGATTGGCCGAGACTCGAAGCGGTGTCCACGACAGCCTTGGCGAATGTGTTGTATGGGATGCTGCGGTCGGACGTGAGATTGTAGGTGTGGCGCGGCTGCCATGCGCCCGTGGCGCCCTCGGGTCGGACTTGGAGGAGAATGAGATCGTTTTCGCGACCGAAGTGCTTCGCCATCTCTGAGAGCGTCTCCCAATAGAGTCCCTTGTCATCAATGCAGAGGCCACCCCAGCCGGGCTCGTTTTTGAAGACTTGATAGAGCAGCGGGGTGATGCCCGAGCGCGTCTTTCCAGAGCCGGTGTCGCCGGTGATGAGCCAGCCGCGGCAGAAATCCTCGCGCGTCCATTTGAGACCGGCGAGTTCGACGATCGGCGGCTTGCGCGATGCGCAGCCAAACGCGAGACACGCCGCGCCCGCGAGGGCCGCCGCGGTCGCGCCGATTGTCAGTGCGTCGGCATTCATCGGAACAGCCGGTCCAAGAGGAACCCCGCAGCGAGAGCGAGCGCGGCAATCAGCAGAAGCGGCTTGATGGAAAGTTGCCGCTGCGCCGTGCCGTGTTCGGCGGTGCGTCGCAGCTCGATGATCAAGTCGAGCGACTGCTTTGCGAATGCGTTCCCGCGTCGGTCCAGCAACTCGACTGTCTCGCGGAATTCCGCGTAGCTCGGCGGCACGTCCGGCGCTTCGCGGACCGGCAGCGGCGCGTGCGCGAGATAAACGCGCACGAGATCCAGCGCGGCCACCATCGGGTCGTCCTCGCGGATTTGATGCTTCGTTCGCCACTCCGCCACTGCCTGCTGCAATGCTTCGTCGGCTTTCATTTGGGTGCGACGTGCGGCTGCGGCAGGAGCAAGTCCTCGGCGAGCGCCAGTTGGTCGTGGAACTGCCGCAGCCAGTGTTTCAGCCGTTCGCGGTCCATCAGCGGGAATGCGGGATGCGTCAGCGCCGCGCTCGCGGTGACGTTGCTTTCGTTCAGCGCTGTGACGAGCCAATCGTTCAGTCGCGCCATCGTGATCTCGCGGCCTTGCAATTCGCCGAGGATGCGTGAGCGCGTCCTGCTCTCGTCGTAGATGCGGAACTGCTCGCTGTGCGCCTGATTCTTTACGACGACGTAGCGGCAGCCGTCGTTCAGCCGCGCTGAAAGCACACGGAGTTGCTCCACGCTGTCGGGTTCGTGGTTCACAGGCGTCACGAGTGTGAGCCGTGCGTCGAGCGTGCTGAGGACTTCACGCAGATTGATCACGGCGAAGTAGTCGAGGAACAGTTCCGTGGAAGCCGCGCGGCAATCCGCGATCAGCAGATCGGTCGTCTCCAGCAGCGCGAACAATCGGTCAAATTCACGCGGCTTTTGGATGTTCACAAACTCCGCGTCGGCGTGGAAGCGCAGCAGCGTCGAGTTTTCGTCATCGGTATCCGCTGCGCGGTGCGGCAGCCGGCGGTCTTTCAACGTCTGCACGAAATTGACGGCGAAGAAACTTTTGCCGACGCCGCCCTTGCCGTTGATGATCAGGTTCAGTTGCTTGGTCATAAAGTATACGGTGCGTGATCAGAGGTTGCGCGGATCAGCGATGCGTGGGCCGCGGGTGCGTGGCGGTTCAGCGGCGGGGGCCGCGTTCAGCGGTGGGAGCGGAGTGACTGGTGCCACGCTGCCCGACGGCGGAGGAGTGGCTGATGCGGCGCGCCTCGGCGACGGCTGCGCGCCGGACCGTTCGCGCTTCAGCGACTTTTTCGTCACGGTGCCTTGCTCTTCGATCAGTGATCGATGGAAGCGCCGCACCGTATCGGTGCATACTTCGATGCCTGCCGTCGCGAGGAGTTCACGGATCATTCCGAACGACGCGCCTTTCAGCCGCAGTTCAGCGATGCCTTCGCGAAGCGGCAGCAGCGCTGCAAACCGCTTCGCCGGCACGCCGGCGAAATTGCGAACCGCTTCGGCGAACCGCTGCGGCGGCGCATCAGCCGCGGATGTGTTGCTCATGACGCACCTCCTTCGGAATCGCTGCGCCGTTCTCTCCAAACGAATGTTCGGGGTCGGGCGTCCAATGTATCAAGGCCCACGGTTCCTTCCGTGGGCAAAGATGGTTCACACAGCGTCTTTTCGCTGTGCCGGAGTGCTCGCATGAATTTCATGCGCCGTTGATGGCAGACTTTGCACGCACGTCGGCGCTCGCGTGGGAGCAACGTTCCGCCGCTGCTGCGCTAGACCTCCGGCGCATGCTCTCTCCGCAAACGCAGACGAACTTGAAGAATGCGAAGTCTTACTTCGAGCAGCATCTCGCGGTCGGTGATTACTACGCAGAAGCAGAGCGCGTGATCGGACAATGGACTGGTAAAGGGGCGGAGATGCTCGGCCTCGATGGCGACGTTGCACAAAATGACTTCGTAGCGCTGTGTGAAAACGCACATCCGCGGACAGGCGCGCGTCTCACTCAGCGGCTCAAGACAACGCGGACTGTGGATGACGGAACTGACGATGAACATCAGACCGCAAACCGGCGTGTCTTTTACGACTTCACATTTTCACCGCCGAAGTCGGTTTCCATTGTGGTGCTTGTCAGTGGCGACACGCGAATCATCGAGGCGCACCGGGAGGCGGTGAAGATTGCAGTGGGCGAACTTGAGGCATTTGCAGGAACGCGGATTCGCCAGGCCGGACAAAACTCGGATCGAGCCACCGGGAACATCGTCGCTGCGCTTTTCGAGCATGAAACCTCGCGCGCACTCGATCCGCATCTGCACACGCACTGCATCATCTTCAACGCGACTCACGATGCCGCCGAGGACCGTTGGAAGGCGCTGCAAAACTACCAGATGCTCCTGGCTCGGAAATACGTTGAGAACGTCTATTACCACGAACTTGCCCGTTCGTTGCGGACGTGCGGCTACACGATCGAGAATTCAGCGCGGGGTGATTTCCGCGTGATCGGAATCTCGCCTGAGCTGGCCGAGCGATTCTCGAAACGCCATCGCCAGATCGATGAACAGACGCGGCAGTTCCTTGCCGAGCATCCCGAAAAGGCCGGCGGCAACATCAACGATGTCCGCGAGCACCTGGCGCACAATCTTCGTGCCCGCAAGATCGCTGACATGCCACCGGACCGGCTGCGAACGCTGTGGCGGGGCCAACTCACTGCGGGGGATGAGTCGTCGTTGAGGGCACCGTCCGGCGTTGGAAAGCCAGAGGCAATCTCAGCGGCGACGGCGGTCTCGTGGGCGGAGGAACATCTGTTCGACCGACGTTCCATCGTGCATGAGCATGAACTGTGGCGTCACGCTCTGGAGTTCGCGCGCGGCTCGGCGCTGACACTCGCAGACCTCAAGCACGAAACGGCGTCACGGGATTACATCCGCGAAGCGGATGGCAAATTGACCCGCAAGGACGTGCTTGCGCGTGAGTGGAGGATTGTTCAAATGGCGAAGCAAGGTGCCGCGCACTTCGGGCCTCTCGCTTCGCACCCCTCGCAACGGACGCAGCAGCTCGCCGAAGATCAGCAGCGCGCGTTTGAGCAGATTCTCGCATCCCGCGATTTCGTGACGCTCTTCCGCGGCGGGGCGGGAACTGGAAAGAGCTACGTCTTGCGCAGTGTGCAAGAGGCGATCACGCGGGACGGCCGGGCAACGGTCGTCCTGGCACCGCAGCGGCAGCAGGCGCTTGATCTGCAGCGGGACGGACTCCTGCACACCGCGACAGTCGCGGAGTTTTTGCAGAAGCAGTCATTGCCGGTCGGGGCTGTGGTCGTTGTGGATGAGACGGGGCAGATCGGCGGACGGCAGATGCTCGCGCTTCTCGAACTGGCGCAAGCCCGTCAGGGCAGGGTGCTTCTTTCGGGGGACACGCGTCAGCACGGTCCCGTCGAAGCGTCCGACGCGTTGCGCGCGATTGAGCGGTATTCGGGGCTGCGTGCAGCGGAACTGAACGCGATCCGGCGGCAAGATCCGAAACGCGCGGCCACGGAGCGCGAGCGCGAACGGATTCGGAAGTATCGGGAAGCCGTGAAAGCCGCTGCGGCCGGCGATGTGGCGGATTCGTTCGCGATGCTGGAGGGCATCGGTGCAGTGGTGGAATGCAACTCCGAGGCGATGCGCGACAGCATCGTCCGCACATTTCTCGAACTGAGCGACCGAGGGGAATCCGCACTGATCGTTTCGCAAACTCGCGCCGAGGTGAGCGCGCTGAATGAGACCATCCGTGAAGCTTTGCGCTGCCGAGGATCGCTGTCTGGAGAAGCGCGAAGTGTCGCGGCACTCGATGCCCTCGACCTTACCGATGCGCAGAAGCTCGATCCGCGATACTACCCTGCGGACCATGTGCTCGTCTTCAACCGCAAGCTCGGTCGCACAGCGCGCGGTGCGACAGGGCGAATGATCGCCGTCAATCGGGCAGGAATCATCGTTGAAGCCGCAGGCAGAATCCGACTCGTGAAAGCAAGGCACGCCGATCACCTGACGGTCTGCGCCCCGCACGCGCTACCGCTGAGTCGGAAAGATCGGCTGCAACTGAAAGCGAACGGCAAAGCGGTGCGCGGCGAGCTGATCGCCAACGGTGAAGTCGTCACCATCAAGAACATCCGCGCCTCGGGGGAGATTGAACTCACGGACGGTCGGACGCTCCCGGCGGACTACCGGCAGTTCGTCCGCGGCTACGCCGTGACCTCCTACGGCTCACAGGGAAAAACCGTGGACCACGTGCTCCTCGGCGACGCGGCCAGCCGCGGCGCCACAAATGCGCAGCAGTGGTATGTGAGCATCTCGCGAGGCCGAAAGAGCATCCGCATCTTTACCCCGGATAAAGCGGAACTCCGCGCGCACATCACCAAAACTGGCGACCGACCGCTCGCCATGGACCTTGACGCCGCCAAACGGGAACGGAAGGCGATCCATCTCGGGATGTTCCATCTGCTCCGCCGCGGGCGCGCGTTCGCCAGAGCCGTGGCGCTTCTGTTTGCGAGAAAGCGAGTCATTCAAAACAACAAACAGTCCATCACCGTATGAGCCTCAAACAATCGTCCAACGAACCTCCAAACCTGCGTCCCGGAACGGCGGAGAACGATCGGGAGTGTTGGCGGCGTGATCGCAACTGCACCTGCCTGAAGATCGAGGTCCCTCCGGGCGAATCGTTCATCTTTCCGTATCAGCGGTTTCTCAGTGCGCAGCACTCGCGGGCGAACGGCGACGAGACGCTGAGAATCGCATTCGGAACACACCAGATCATCATTTCAGGAAGCCAGCTCGGCGAGATTGCCGCGGCTCTCCAAGAATTGGCAGTCGTGCGAATCGGCGTCGTGCCTCAGCGCTACCAGGAGTTGCGGGACAGCAAGGGCGCTTGGGTCACGGGAATCGAAGTGAAGCCTTCCGAATAGCTCCGCTGCTCATCGGTTTTCCCGATGGTCGCGACCTGCTTCCATTCCCCGGTTTCTGATCGAATCCAAGGAGCTGCTGTTACTCTGGGAAGCGCGCAGCACAGGCGCGGATTTGCGGCACATTCGCTCACATCCACTCCGTATGAACTGTGCCCGCCTGCGACTGAATGCCGAGACCACGACGATCTTTGTTCGTGATGGGTGGCTGGTCATTGAAGTCGCGGATTCCGCTGCGCTTAAAACGCAGTTGGCCGAAGCGAACGGGGAGCGACTGCTGACTGTCGCCGAGGTCAGCCAACGGACCGGCTTCACGGCTGAGGCTGTTCGCGATTGGATCAAACGGGCGGCACTCACGGCAGTGCGAGTGGGAAGGGAATACCGCGTTCGGGAAGCGGATCTCGCGGCGCTGATCGACGGAAAATCCTTCCAGACCGTTTCAGTTTCGAAGCGCATCTCGCGCAGGCGAAAACCTGTTTCGGTCTGAGGAAAGAACTTTGAATCGGCCATCACGTCGCAGCGGCAACCCAGCGGAGAAACGGGCTGTTCGCGCGATCCTTGCCCGGCAGCGGCCATGTGATCCCGAACCAACGCAAGCCCTCCTCGAACGTTCTCGCTTCCAAATAGTGCCGCTTCACCATTTGAATCGAGTTGCCCATTTCGAGCGCTACCTGCGGAATGTTCTGAGTCAGCGCGGTGCGGTAGCTGCCGTACGCATGACGAAGTGCGTTGTGTTTCCATCGAAACCAAGGGTGGGTCTTTTTTACTTTCGCCATGATCTGCTCGATCTCGCGCTGCGGAACTTTGTCCTGGCACACCGGTCCGGTCGCGTTTCGCCAAGGAGTGAGCGCTTCAATCAGCGCGTCGCACATCGGAATGATGCGCCGCTCGTTGACCTTCGTGACCTCGGGCGGCAGATCGATCAGCTTCTGATCCCAGCGGACGCTCAACCAATCCATTGGCATCACCTCGAAGGTGCGAATACCGGCGAATGCGCTGATGAGAACCCACGGCAGCCAGACCGGACGGGTGTTCTCGATGATGATTCGCAGTTCCTCGGGCGTGAACATATCGACCGTCTTCCGCGCGACTTTCATCTTCGTCACGTCCTCCGCCTCGGTCGTGCGATCCTTCGGGAGGTAGCGTTGCGAACGGGCAAAGCGGAACAGTATGACGACCTGATCGCGCAGATTGTTCCAACGCCTCGGGCCGACTTTGCAGGCGTTCAGGAACTCCTTGATGTGCGGTGCATGCACCTTTTCGATCTCGTCCGGAACCACTGCGGCAAGCGACTTCAGGTCGTCTTCCAAGCGGTCCACGTAGTGAACGGAGAGTTGCTCCCGGCGCTTCGCGGCGATCAATTCCGCGATGACATCGGCGGTTTTCTTTCCCTGATACGGCGCTTTGGTCCGCTCCCATTCCCGCACCGCTTGGAGCACGGTATAACCGAACGGTTCAACAATTTCGCGGGCGAGGTTGTAGGCCTGGCGGTCATCGAGCGTCATCGCGCCGTTCACCTTCTCCAGCAAAGCCTGCGAGACTTCCCGAACCAGTTCCTCAGCTTCCTTCAAAGTCTCGCGGGAGCGCCGCTGCCGTCGGCCCTCGGAATCGTACCAAACCACCATGCACCGACCCGACGAGAGGCGGTAGGTGGAGATCTCATGACCCTTCACTGCGGTGACTCGAAGCGGCTCATTCACAAACCCGCTTTGTCACACATTGTCACACGCCGTCAGACCGGTGCTGCTTTTCTCTGTAGAAAAAGTGGAGGCGAGGGGAGTTGAACCCCTGTCCTAAAAACTTTTGCCATAAACATCTACACGCTTAGCCGTGCCATTAGTTTAAGCCTCACGCTGCGGGCGGGCGCGCCATGCGAGGCCGGTCGTCCACGATTTGAAGTCTCGCCCCCCGGCGCGGTCGCTCCGCCTGAGGGCCAGCCTGCTAGTCGTCGTCCCCGAGGCCTAGCAGGCGTCGGCTCGGGAACGTCACAGCGATTTAGGCTGCGAGGGCCAGTTCTTCGGTTTTGGCTTTTGTGTGTTTTGCCCAGGATTGGTAACGCGGCCAACCAGGCTTCCGCGGCATGCCGTCTGTGACTCGAGCTTTCAGTCGAAACCAGTACGCCCCCGTTATTTTTTGGGAGGCAGTGACGGTACGCATCGCGCGGCGTTTTGCAATGGATGATTCACCGCCGCCATTCGCCATTTGGCATTCGCGCACCGCGGTGCGTATCTTTGCTGCGTGAAAATCATCCTCCTCTCCGTTCTGGTCGTCACGTGTTCCTTCAGCGCCGGCTGCACGAGCGGGAAGAAAAAATCCCGCGCCCGGAATTATGAGGGCAACAGCAGTCCCGGGATCACCATGTTCGAGGAAAAGCCGGGCTACCCGCTGAACACGCGCTGAACATGCGCTGGGCAAAGTGAAGGGCGCGGTGCGTCCGCCTGCCGGAGCGGCCGCCGACGGAAAGAAGCTGCGAAGCCCGGCGCGAGTCTTATCATCGTCGCGTGGCCGACCTTTTTGATCTCACGGAAACAAAGTCCGACGCGACCGCAGCAGCAGCACCGCTCGCGGAGCGGATGCGGCCGCGCACGCTCGATGAATATTCGGGCCAGCAGCACATCCTCGGGCCGGGGAAATTGCTGCGCCGCGCGATCGAGGCGGATCGCATCGCGAGCATCATCCTTTTTGGCCCGCCCGGCACGGGGAAGACCACGCTCGCGCAGATCATCGCGCTTGCGACGAAGTCGCGCTTCGAGCGGCTGAACGGCGTGGAGAGCAACATCGCGGACTTGCGGAAAGTGGTCGCTTCCGCGGCGAACCGCCTCGCGAACACGGGGCAGAAGACGATCCTTTTCGTGGACGAAATTCACCGCTGGAACAAGGCGCAGCAGGACGTGCTGCTGCCGGATGTCGAGCGCGGCACCGTGCGGCTCATCGGCGCGACGACGGAGAATCCGTTCTTCTACGTGAACAGCGCGCTCGTCTCGCGTTCGCAAGTCTTCCAACTTGAGCCGCTCGCGCCCGCGGACATCGAGGCTGTGCTCCGCCGCGCGCTCGCGGACGAGGAGCGCGGCATCGCAGGTGCGCTCGCCCGGGCGCGACTCGACCTCGCGGGAAAAGACGCGGGCGCGCTTCCGAGCGCTCCCACGATCATCGCGGACGACGACGCACTTTCCCATCTCGCGACGATCGCGGACGGCGATGCGCGCAAGGCGCTGAACGCGCTCGAAGTCGGCGTGCTCACGACACCGCCCGATGCGCGCGGCGTCGTGCATTTCACGAAGCTCGTCGCCGAGGAAAGCATCCAGAAAAAATCCGTCATGTACGACGCCACGGGCGACGGGCACTACGACACGATCTCGGCCTTCATCAAAAGCGTGCGCGGCTCCGATCCGGACGCGGCGCTGTACTGGCTCGCGAAGATGCTCTACGCCGGCGAGGATATCCGTTTCATCGCGCGGCGGCTCGTGATTTTGGCGAGTGAAGACATCGGCATGGCTGATCCGCAGGGCCTGCCGATCGCGGTCGCCGCGCAGCAGGCGGTGGATTTCATCGGCATGCCGGAAGCGCGCATCACGCTTGCACATGCGACTGTCTATCTCGCCACCGCGCCGAAATCGAACCGCGCCTACGTCGGGATCGACAAGGCGATGGCGGAGGTGAAAAGCGGCGTCACGCTCGCCGTGCCGCGGCATCTGCGCAGCACCGGCAGCAAGCGCGCCGCGCAAACTCTCGGCCACACCGGCTACCAATATTCGCACGAAGGCGAGGGCGCGTACATCCCGCAGGCCTACCTGCCCGAGGGTCGGCGCTACTATGAGCCGTCCGAAAATGGCTATGAAAAGCGCGTGAAGGAACGCCTCGATTACTGGCGCGCGCTCTTCGAGCAGTCGGAGAAAAAGTAGCGCCGCGTTTGGCCCGCGCGCCGCGTCTCAATTCGCCGCCGCGATCGTTTCCGGGCTCTTACCATCGGCCGCCGTCTTGCCTGCCGCGGGGAGCACGAATTGAAAATTCGATCCCTGCCCCGGCGGGGAGAGCACCCAGATCTCTCCGCCGTGGCGATGGATGATCTTCCGGCAGATCGCCAGGCCGATGCCAGAGCCCGCGTATTCTTCCCGCGTGTGGAGCCGGCGGAAGACCTCGAAGATCTGCTCGGCGAAACGCGGCTCGATCCCGATGCCGTTGTCCGCCACGGAAAACTCCCAGAACTCCCCCGCCCTCTTCGCCGAAATGCGGATCAGCGGTGCAGCCGGACCGCGAAATTTCAGCGCGTTCGAGATGAGATTTTGAAACACCTGCCCGAGCTGCCGGGCATCGCCGCTCACCACGGGAAGCGGCTCCACCTCCACGCGCGCACCGCATTCCTCGGTCGCAAATCTCAAATCAACCTGCACGCGTTTGAGCACGGCATTCAGATCGCATGGAGCGAGCGTCCTCGCGTCGGAACTGACGCGCGAATACCGGAGCAAATCCTGAATCAAGCCGCGCATGCGTTCCGCGCCTGCACGCGCGAAACCGATGAACTCTTTCCCTTCCGCATCGAGCAGATCCATTTTCCGCTGCTTGAGAATGTCGAGGAAGCCGGTGACGGAGCGCAGCGGCTCCTGCAAGTCGTGCGATGCCACGTAGGCGAACTGCGTGAGTTCGTGATTCGAGCGCGTCAGTTCCGCAGTCTGCGCGCTCACGCGGCGCTCGAGGGTTTCGTTCAGATGGCTCAGCGCAGCGTCGGCGCGTTCGCGTTCCTGCAGCGCCTCGGTGAGATGCCGCAAGGTCGCGCGGTGCTCCGCCATGACCTCGTAAAAAACCACGCCGGACGCGATGAGTTGCACCAGATGCCACGACCACCAAGTGTTGTCCCACAGGCTGGAAAACGAGAAGAGCACGTTCGCGAGGCCGAACAGGATTGCCATGCCGCCGAGCATGCACAGGCTGCGCCGATCGCTCCGCCGGAAGTCGGCCATCAGCCGAATCGCAGCCGCAAGAAAGCACACCCCGGCGGCCACATTCATGCCATAGGAAATCTCCGTGAAATCGCCGTCCCGGATCATCACGGGCAGCGGCGCGCCCGGAATCAACGCCCACACCGCCAACAAAATCGCCCCGCCCGCGACGAGGGACGAGAGCAGCCACTTCCGCGGATTCGCACGGAGCAAAAAACGCTCCGGCAGGCACACGTGAACAAACCCAAGGCCGCCAAAGAAACTCGCCGCCGATCGCAAAAACACGAACGATTGCCCCGCGTGCGGAATCGCGTGCGCGACACCGAGGATGCCCATCGCGAGAAAACCCAGCGCCACCGCCACGAGCCGCGCGCCGTACGGATCGGCCTCCCGCTGCAGCATAAAAACCGCCATGATCACGGAGATGATTCCGCCGGCCGCTTCGATCACGGAATGCAGCGGTTCATTCGCCATCCGCCAGTCTTGCGCGACGGAGCAGAGCATCCACGTGAGCCCGAGCACTGCGACGACGACGACCACGATCGCGTTCACCGCGCGCCGGTGTTCGCTTTTCATGAGCGGGAATCCCGTGGGGGAAAGTCCCCGGCTTTCCCGTCCGGAGGGATCGCCAGAACTGCTTTTTCATGACGGCACAGAGCCATGGCAAACCGTCTTCTACGGGCTCGCCGGGCGGAGTAAAGGGGGAAACGCCCGGCAGCGCCGCCGGGGCCTCAGCTATCGCGCGGAAAAGAGCGCGGCGATCGCATCCTGCATCGCCTGCGCCGCGGCGCGCGGGTCCTGCGCATGGCGGATCGGGCGGCCGACGACGATGTGATCGGCTCCCGCGAGGAACGCCTCCTCGAGCGACATCGTCCGCTTTTGATCATCGCCGCCACGCTCGTTCGCCGCGCGGATTCCCGGGGTGATGATCAGCGGGCCGTGGCCGAGTTCGCGGCGGAGGCGCGATGCTTCCTGGCCGGAGCAAATCAGTCCGTCGATCCCCGCCTCCACCGCGCGGCGCGCGCGCATGGAGACGAGATCTTCCACGGTGCCGCTCCAGCCGAGTTCCGCGATGTCGCTCGCATCGAGGCTCGTGAGCACCGTCACCGCGAGCAGCTTCATCGCGCCGCGCACCGGCACCGCGCCGGCGTAGATCGAGGACACGCCGTGCAGCGTGCAGCAGTCCGCGCCGCAGCGCGCGAGGTTCGCCACCGCGCCGCGCACCGTCGCAGGCACGTCGTAAAATTTCAGATCGGCGAACACCTTTTTCCCGCGCGCCTTCAGCTCATCGAGCACCTCGAAGTATTGCCCGCTCATGCAAAATTCGAGGCCGAGCTTGTAAAAAGTCACCGCATCGCCGAGCCGATCGATCCACGCGAGCGCCTCACTTTTTGTCGGCACATCGAGTGCGAAAATGAGGCGGTCGTGCGGCGCGATGGATTTGGTCGAGAGCAGCGAGCGGTCGGGCATGGTGCGCTGCGGGATGCCGGATGCGCGCGTGCGAGGCAATCGGTTTTCGTAGCCGCCTCCTCCCGTCGGCGGCTCCGTCTGGTTTCCACCTTGCGGCGACTGGAGGCGGCGCTAGTCTCCCCGGCCCCAAGGCCAGACCTTGGGGCTGAATTCCCAACGCAAGCACACCAAACACATGGCCAACACCATCCTCGTCGGCGCTCAATGGGGCGACGAAGGCAAAGGCAAAATCATCGATTTCCTCACCGAGAAAGTGGACCTCGTCGTCCGCTCGCAAGGGGGCAATAACGCGGGGCACACCGTCATCGTGGACGGAAAAAAATACGTCCTCCACCTCATCCCGAGCGGCATTTTGCGCAGCGGCACGATGTGCGTGATCGGCAATGGCGTCGTGATCGATGCCGTCTCGCTCGCCGAGGAAATCGTGGGCCTGCGCGAGCAGGGCATCCGCGTGACGAGGGACAACCTGATGATCTCCGACTGCGCGCACCTCACGCTGCCGCACCACCGCGCGCTCGACCGCGCCAAGGAAACCGCGAAGGGCAAGGGCAAGATCGGCACGACGGGCCGCGGCATCGGCCCGACATACAGCGACAAAGCCGCACGCACCGGGCTGCGCACCGGCGACCTGCTCCAGCCGAAGCGATTTTCCGAACGCCTGAAGGCGCGGCTCACCGACGCGAATGCGCAACTCAAGCTGCTGAAAGTGGCACCGCTCGATTTTCGGAAGGCCAACGCCGAATATCTCGCGGCGGCGAGAATCATCACGCCCTTCCTCGGCAACACGGTCATCTTTTTGCACAACGCCGGCTTGGCGAAGAAGAGCATGCTCTTCGAGGGCGCGCAGGGCACGTTCCTCGACATCGATCACGGCACGTATCCGTACGTCACCTCGTCGAACACGATCTCCGGCGGTGCCTGCACCGGCTCGGGCGTCGCGCCGAACCGCATCGACAAGGTGATCGGCACGATGAAGGCCTACACGACACGCGTCGGCGAGGGGCCTTTCCCCTCGGAAAATGACGCGCTCGGCGAATTCCTGCACGGCCTCGGCCGCGAGTTCGGCGCGACGACCGGACGCGCGCGGCGCTGCGGTTGGTTCGACGGCATCTTCACGCGCTACGCGGCGATCGTGAACGGCATCGACGATCTCGCGGTGACGAATGTGGACGGCCTCGACACGATGAAAACGATCCAAGTGTGCGTCGGCTACAAGCTCGGCAGCAAGACGCTCGACTACCCGCCGACGGACCTCGACGCGCTCGCCAAGTGCCAGCCGGTGTACCAGGAATTCCCCGGCTGGGAGAAGGACACCACCGCCGCGAAAAAATGGAGCGACCTGCCCGCAAAATGCCGGAGTTATCTGCAAGCCATCGCCAAGTTCACCGGCGCGAAACTCGCCATCGTGAGCGTCGGCCCCGGGCGCGAGCAAACCATCGTGCTGTGATCCCGCGATGAATTTGCGGGCAAAATGAGCGACGAGACCGACACGGGAAAGACCCGCGGACCGGCCGGCGCAGCGCCGAGCACGCCGCGGCACATCGCCATCATCATGGATGGCAATGGTCGCTGGGCGAAAAAGCACGGCCTGCCGCGGCTGAAGGGCCACGAGCGCGGCGCGGCCACGGTGCGCGCGGTGACCGAGGAATGCGTCGCGCAGGGCGTGGAGTTCCTCACGCTGTATGCCTTTTCGACGGAAAACTGGAAGCGGCCCGGCGAGGAAGTGAGCGGCCTGTGGGTGCTGCTCGAGCATTTTCTCGAAGCCGAACTCCCCGTGATGATGAAGAACGGCGTGCGCCTGCGCGCGATCGGCCGCATCGGCGAACTGC
This sequence comes from Chthoniobacterales bacterium, assembly GCA_038239865.1. GTDB lineage: Bacteria > Verrucomicrobiota > Verrucomicrobiia > Chthoniobacterales > Chthoniobacteraceae > SXWH01. The sequence continues at coordinate 23,190 of JBBSEI010000023.1, read as the reverse complement.
CCGAAAGCACGCAGCGCAAACTCGCCGACACGATCGCCGCGACCGCCGGAAATCCCGCGACCACGCTCATCCTCGCGCTGAACTATTCCTCGCGCACGGAGATCGCCGATGCCGTGCGATCGCTCTGCACCGATGCGGCGGAGGGAAAATTCGCCCCCTCGACGATCACGCCGGAGACGATCGGCGCGCGCCTTTACACCGCGGAATTCCCCGACCCCGATTTGCTCATCCGCACTTCCGGTGAGATGCGCCTGTCGAATTTCCTCCTCTGGCAGCTCAGCTACGCGGAATTCTGCATCACGCCGAAACTCTGGCCGGACTTTGGAAAACAGGACTTGCGCGCGGCCATCGCCGAATTCCACAAACGCGAACGCCGCTTCGGCGGAATCCAATAATGCCCAAAGGTCAGACCGTCCTCGTCGTCGATCCCGATGCCGACTTTCTCAAGTGGGCCGTGCGCCAGCTCACCGCATCCGAGATGCACGTGTTTTCCACCGCGCGCGCGGATGAGGCGCTCACGATCTTCATGCGCGAATCACCCGACCTCGTGATCGCGGACACGCATCTCGAGCCGTACACCGGGCAGGAACTGCTCACCAAAATCCGCGAGCGCGACTCGAATGCCTTCGTCCTGCTCGTCAGCCAGTACGGCACCACGCAGGCCGTCATCGAGGCGATGAAGCTCGGCGCGTTTGATTTTTTGCGAAAGGAGAGCCTGCCGTTCAATTTCCGCGCAGTCGTCGAGGCGACGCTTAAAGAACAGCGCGCGACCCGCGCGGCGCGCGCCTCGCGGCCGCAGCTCACCGTCGAGCAGCATCAGGACAGCATCGTCGGCCAAAGCGAATCCATGCAGCAGGTCTTCAAACTCGTGGGCCGCGTCGCGCACTCGGATGCGCCCGTGATGATCACCGGCGAGAGCGGCACGGGCAAGGAACTCGTCGCGCGCGCCATCCACCACTACTCGAGCCGCAGCGCGAAAAGTTTCATCGCGATCAACTGCGCGGCAATCCCCGATCAACTGCTGGAAAGCGAACTCTTCGGCCACGAGAAGGGCGCCTTCACCGGCGCGACCGGCCAGCGCATTGGGCGCTTTGAGCAGAGCAATGGCGCGACCCTTTTCCTCGATGAGATCGGCGACATGCCGCTCACGCTGCAGGGAAAAATTTTGCGCGTCCTGCAGGATGGCGAACTCTCACGCGTCGGCGGCAACGACATCGTGAAGACGAACGTCCGCATCATCACCGCGACCAACAAGAACCTCGAAACCGAGGTTTCCTCGAAGCGCTTCCGCGAGGATCTTTTTTACCGGCTCAATGTCGTGCGCGTGCAGCTCCCCCCGCTGCGCCAGCGCATCGAGGACATCCGGCTGCTCGCGGAGTATTTCGTCCAGCGCGTCTCCGAGGAAAAACATCTGCCGCGGCTCAAGCTCAGCGAGGAAGCCGTGCGCGTGCTCGAAGGCCATTCGTGGCCGGGCAATGTGCGCGAACTCGAAAACACCATCCAGCGCGCGTGCGTGCTCGCGACTGGCGACATTTTGCTGCCAAAGGACATCCCGCTCGGCATCGCCAGCGCCGAGCCGATGCCGTCCGGTTCGATTCAAAAAGAGGAAGCCATCGAGGCGCTGCTGCGCGTCGCACAGGCCGATCCGAGCATCGAACTGCTCCCGTGGCTGGAGCGCGAATTCACCGTCCACGCGATGCGACAGACGCGCGGCAACCAGGTCCAGTCCGCGAAGCTCCTCGGCATCACCCGCGCGACGCTGCGCAAGCGGCTCGAACGATTTGGCATCACCCGCGAACTTCACGTGCAGTGAAGGCGTGGCTCTGGAACGGCAGCACGTTCGAGCCCGCCGCGGGCGTGCCGATTTCCGATCGCGGCTTCCGGCACGGCATGGCGCTCTTCGAGAGCATGGCGGTGTGGACTGGCGCGATCGAATTCTGGCCCGAGCACCAGCAGCGCCTGCTCATCGCCTGCGCCGAGCGCGATTTTCCGATGCCCGACGCGGCCGTCGCCGCGGCGGCCGCGGTTTTTGAAAATGCGGGCGTGAACGGCTTCGCGCGCATTTACGTGACGGCTGGCGACGGCGGTCCCGCCTCGCCGATCACCGCGCCGCGTGTGTTCATTTTCATCGAGCCGCGCGAGCCCGAGCGGGAGGATTGCTGGGAGCTCGGTTTCCACGACGACTTTTACCGCCCGATGTTCGGCGGGCTGAAGACGGCAAACTACTGGTTCAACACCGATGCGCTCGCGCAGGCCCGCGCGCGGAAATTCGACGAGGCGCTGCTCTGCAATGATTTCGGCGAACTCGTCTCCGCGTGCTGCGCGAACATTTTCATCGTGAAAGACGAGCGCATCTTCACACCCCCGCGCGGCTCCGGCTGCCGCGCGGGCGTCGTGCGCGAATGGGTGATCAAACGCCGCAAAGTCGAAGAGCGCCGCCTGCGCCGCGAAGCCGCCGTGAATGCCGACGAGATTTTCCTGACGAATTCCCGGCTCGGCGTGATGCCCATCGCCACGCTCGAAGGCCGCCCGCTCGGCCCGCGCAGCATCGGGGCAAAGCTCGCCGCAGAATTTGCGCAGCGGCGCGAAGGTTGTGACACGTAGTGCCAAGACAACAGTAGCCGTAGGTGAGTGAAAGCCGCGTAGCGGCGTCACAACTTCGGGAAGCCGCACGGTGGTTGCGCCGCTACGCGGCTCGTTCGCATTTTCGCTGATCCGTGGGTTCCTCGTTCCTCGTCACCCACGGCTACTGTTGTTGCGGACGCTACGCGTCCTTCAGTGAGTCACAGCGCGGACAATTCCTCGCGTCCGACCTCGCGCTCCTCACGCGTGGCGAGCGTCTTCACTTTCACCCGCGGCCACTCCTCGCCGATGATGACCGCGAGCCGTGCGCCGAGATTTTCCGCGGCTTGGAATTGCTTTCCGACCTTCGCCGGCGCGAGCGCGAAGTCCGTGCGCTTGCCGCTGTCGCGCAACTCCTGCACGAGCGCGAGCGCCTGCGGGCGGAGTTCCTCCTTCGCGATGACCACGAAAAGATCGCACGCATGCTGCGCCGCGCACCACGCTTCCATCTTCGCCTTCGCCGCGGGGATTTCATCGAGGAGATTCAGCAGCACGACATCGCCCATGCCGAAACCCAGCGCGGGCAGGTCCACCTTGCCGTCGCTCATCAGCGAGAGCAGCCGGTCGTAGCGCCCGCCGCCAGCGAGCGCGCGCTCGTTCTTCGCGCGATCGAAAACCTCGAAGACGACGCCCGTGTAGTACGCAAGCCCGCGCACGATGGCGTAGTCCACCTCGGTGAATGCACCAAGCCCGCGCGCCTGCAAGTCGGCGAGGATCGGCGCGAGTTCCGCCGTCGGCTCCTTGCTGCGCATGAAGGTGAGCAGCGACTCGGCGGTCATGCCGAATTTCGCGAGCGCCGCCGCGGTCTTTTCCTGCGGCGCGCGCTCGGCCTTGTCCACGATTTGGAAAAATTCGTATTCGTCATCAGCCGTCAGCGCTGCGCCGTCGGCGCGCTTTGCGTTCGACTGGAAAAAAATCTGCCACGCCGTGCGGCTGGAGAGTCGCACCACGAAATCTTTCTCCGTCAGCCCGAAGGCACGCAGCATGTCGATCTGCACCGCGAGCAACTCCGCATCGGCGGCAGGCGAAGCTTCGCCGAGGATGTCGCAGTTGAGCTGGTAAAATTCGCGCAAGCGCCCGCGCTGCTGCCGCTCGTGGCGGAAGAAATTCGGGACGCAAAACCACTTCAGCGGCTTTTTAAAATCACGCTCCCGCGCGGCGACCATGCGCGCAAGCGTCGGCGTCATCTCGGGACGCAGCGCGCCTTTTACCGAGCCTGGCTCCGCGGTCACGCCGACGGTGAAAAGCTGGCCGACCAATTCGCCGCCGCTCTTCTTTTCGTAAAGCTCCATGGACTCGACGACCGGCCCGTCGAACTCCACGAAGCCGTAGCGCCGCGCGACGCCGCGCCATGTTTCCACGACGTAGTTTTTCCGCGCGCAGTCGGCGGGATAGAAGTCGCGGAATCCGGGAAGCTTGTCCATATTCGTGGGCCGCGGAGGCTAGGGAGCGCGCGCAGGCGAGCAAGGCGGAAGCGGCTGTGACAGAAGATTCCGCTCCCCTGAGGCACGCGATTCGTGCTCTTGGTAAAGACCATGCTCGGTCGCCTCACCCTCCGCCACTTTCGCTGCTTCGAGCAGTTTGAGACGGAGTTTGCGCCGGGGACGAATTTCATCGTCGGCCCGAATGCACGCGGGAAGACCTCGCTGCTCGAGGCCGCGTGCATTTTGCTGCGGCTGCAATCGCCGCGCATCACGCAGCTCGCGCGCGTCATCCAGCACGGGCGGCGCGGCTTTGTGACGGACGGCTTTCACGGCACGCGGCACCTGCAATTTTACTTCAGCCCCGAGCGCAAGAAACTCGCCCTCGACAGCGTGGAGCAGACGAATGCGAAGGAGTGGCTGCAGATCGCGCGGGTCGTGTGGTTCGGGAATGACGACATCGAACTGGTGCGCGGCTCGGCGGAGAAGAGGCGGCGCTTTCTCGACTTCGTGGCGGTGCAGCGCGATGCGGGCTACCGCTCGGAACTGCGCGCATTTGAGCACGCGCTGCGGTCGCGGAACCATCTGCTGAAGCAGCCGTCACCGCGCTGGCGGGAGATCGCGGCCTTCGATCCGCCGCTGATCTTGCACGGAAATCACGTGAGCGCGGCGCGGGGGAAATTGATCGCGGAATTGCAGGTCGAGGCCGATGCGGCGCATCTCGCGATCAGCGGGAAGCGCGAGTCGCTCCGGCTGGAATACGCGGCGGGCGACGGCGGGGATTTTGCCGCGATGCTCGCAGCCGCACAGCACGAGGATGCGCGGCTGCGGCAGACGACGATCGGGCCGCATCGCGATGACGTGCATTTTTTGCTGAACGATCTCAGCGCCGACGACGCGAGCGAAGGACAGCAGCGCACGCTCGTGCTCGCGCTGAAGCTCGGCGCGGCGCGGCTGCTGGAGCGGCATTTCGGCGAGCCTCCGCTGCTGCTGCTCGACGATATTTTCGGAGAACTCGATCCCGCGCGGCGGAATGCGCTGCTCGCTGCGCTGCCCACAGGCGCCCAGCGAATCATCACCACGACGCATCTCGACTGGATGCCGGACGCGGCGGACGCGCATGTGCTGCGGCTCGGAACGTAGGCGCGCAGGAGTGCGCGACGTGGTCTTCCGCCCACGCCTACGTGAGGCAGGCCATCGCGGTGCCGCACTCGCTGCCGGCGCGATGCTCGCCGGTGTGCGCGGGCTGCGGCACGAGATCGAGATCGTCGAGCAGCGTGCGGTCGGCGTCCACGCCGGGATTCGCGGCGGTGAGGAGTTTGTCGCCGTAGAAAATCGAATTCGCACCGGCGAAGAAACACAGCGCCTGGCCCTCGCGCGTGAGGCGCGTGCGGCCTGCGCTGAGGCGCACTTTCGCGCGCGGCAGCGCGATTCGGGTGGTGGCGATGAGGCGCACGAGTTGGAAGATGTCCACGGGTGCCTGCTCTTCGAGCGGCGTGCCGGGCATGGGCATGAGGCAGTTGATCGGCACACTCTCCGGCGGCGGTGTGAAGTTCGTGAGGACCTCGAGCATTTTCAGGCGGTCGAGTTCCGTCTCGCCCATGCCGATGATGCCGCCGCAGCACACGCTCATGCCGGACTTTTGCACATGGCCGATGGTGTCGAGGCGATCCTGAAAAGTGTGCGTGGTGACGATGCTCGGGTAGTGCTCCGGCGAGGTGTCGATGTTGTGATTGTACGCGGTCACTCCCGCTTCCTTGAGCTGCACGGCTTCCTTTTCCCCGAGCTGGCCGAGCGTGACGCATACTTCCATGCCGAGCTTCGCGACGCGGCGCACGCTCTCCAGCACGCTCTCGAAACGCGGGTCGCCATTGCGCACGCCCTTCCATGCCGCGCCCATGCAGAAGCGCGTGGAGCCATTTTCCCTCGCGCGGATTGCGACGGCCTCGATGTCCGCAGGCGCCATGAGCGTCTCGCGCTCAATGCCCGTGCTGTAGCGCGCGGACTGCGCGCAGTAGCCGCAGTCCTCCGAGCAGCCGCCGGTCTTGATCGAGAGCAGCGTGCAGAGCTGCACCTCGTTCATTTTCCAATGCGCGAGATACACCTGCCGCGAGCGGCCGATGAGATCGAAGAACGGCGTTTCGTAAATGGCCTGCAGTTCGTGGAGCGTCATCGGATGTGGTTGAGAGAAAATTTCAAAACGGAGTGCGCTTGCCGGGGCAGCGTCACGCGAAGGACGCGGAGGACGCAAAGGAATATTTTTCTCGCACGCCCGACACTGCACGCACTTCGCCACGGAAGCGCCGCGCGGCTGGTGCGTCAGCGCGTCCAACGGCCGGCGGCGGTCGCGGCGACGGGCAGCTCATCCGTGAGGTACTGGCTCTTGCCGGTGAGGCCCCACATCGTCACGCCGGTCGCGGAACGGAAGCGCGACGACATGCTCTCGCCGGTGTGGCAGCCCCAGCTCCGCACGAGCGCGTCGTGCGTGAAGATGCCGCGGTTGATTTTGTTCAGTTCGTTTTCGTGGAGCCAGACCTTCGACGCGCTGTCGATGATGTTCGAGTAGTCGAAAAGAAAGCAGGCCTTGTTGCTGTGCGCGAAGAACTCGAGGTCGTTGATTTTCACGCGGTCGCGCGCTTGGCCGTGATTGATGTAATTCAGAAGCTGCGCGGTGGAATCGAACCAAATCATCCGGACATGGAGCGAGGCGGCGATGCCGTTGATCGTGCTCACGTAGTCCTGCCCATCCTGCCGCGAACGCGAGTGGTACGCGGGGCGATAAACGAGCCAAGTGATGGGCTGCTCCGGCTTCGCACGCTGGATTTCCGCGATGCGAAGCTGCGCGGCGCGGACGAAATTCATCCACCATTTGTCGTGCGGCTGGACCTTGTATTTTTCCCAGGCGAAAAGCGACACGCCCCCGGAGACGATGATCGTTTCGCCGGGCTCGACGGGTTCCTGCGGACTGGCGGCACGGGAAATCTGCGAGCCGAGAAGCGCGACGACGGCGAGAAAAAGGCGGGGAATTTTTGACATGGCGCGGGAGTCAACTGCGGGTGTGCCACTCGCGCCAGTGGAAAGATCGCGCACGGGGAAAACCGCTAACCGTAGCGTCCCTCGATGTATTCCGAAGTGCGGCTGTCGCGCGGCGTGAGAAAAAGGTCCTCGGTGCGCGCGTGCTCGATGAGTTCGCCGAGCAGCATGAAGATGGTCTCGTTGCTCGCGCGGCGGGCCTGCGCCATGTTGTGCGTGACGATGACGATCGTGTAGCGGCCCGCGAGACTCCACATCAGCTCCTCGATGGCGCGCGTGCCGTCCACGTCGAGCGCGGAGCACGGTTCGTCCATGAGGATGATCTCCGGCTTCAGCGGGAGCAAACGTGCGATGCAGAGCTTCTGCTGCTGCTCGAGCTGGAGGCCGATGGCGCGCTCGCCGAGGCGATCCTTCAAATCATTCCACAGTCCGGTTTCCGTCAGCGCCTTTTCCACCGCGTCGTCGAGATCGCTGCGCGAGAGACTTTTCTCCGCGTGAATGCGCAGACCGAAGACGACATTTTCGTAAATGGAAAGCGGCAGCGGATTCGGGCGCTGGAAGACCATGCCGATCGCCTTGCGCAGCTCGATGAGCGAGACATCCTCGTCGTAGATGTTCTTGCCGAGCAGCTTGATTTCGCCGGTCGTGGTCACGTTTCCGTAGCGCTCGTTCACGCGGTTGAAGCAGCGCAGCAGCGTCGTCTTGCCGCAACCGCTCGGGCCGATGAGCGACGTGATCTTGCCGTGCTTGATGTCCGTGTTGATGCCCTTCAGCGCCTGGAACTTTCCGTACCAGAGCTTCAAGTCACGCGTCGTGATGCTCATGCGTTGGTCGCTCATCCGAAAATCCCGTGCACGTAATCGTAGGTTCGCTTGTCTTTCGGCTTGTCGCCGAAGAGCTGCTCGGTCGGGCCGAGTTCGATGATCTCGCCGTTCCAGAGGAACATCGTGCGCGCAGCGAGGCGGCGGGCCTGCTGCACGAGATTTGTCACGAGGATGATTGTCATCTCCTTTTTCAAAACCTTCAGCACATCCTCGATCCGCATCGTCGTGACCGGATCGATCGCGATGCTGAATTCGTCGAGGCACAGGATCTCGGGGCTGTGCGAAAGTGCGCGCGCGATGGTGAGCCGCTGCTGCTGTCCGCCGGAGAGCTTCGTGCCGAGCGAATCGAGGCGGTCCTTCACCTCGTCCCACAGCGCGGCCTGCGTGAGGCATTTTTCCACGAGCGTATCGAGTTCGCTCTTGCGCCTCATCCCTGCGGCGCGGGGGGCAAAGGCGACGTTTTCGTAAATCGTCAGCGGCAGGCCGACGGGCAGCGGCGCAACCATGCCGACGCGGCGGCGCAGCTCGTACACGTTCCGCATTTTCGACACGTCCTCGCCATCCACGCGGATCACGCCGCTCGGGCGCGCGTTTGCCGTGAATTCGATCGTGCGATTGATGCAGCGCAGCAGCGAAGTCTTCCCGCTTTGCGCGGGGCCGATGATGCCGAGGATTTCGTTCGGCTCGACGTTGAACGAGATGCCGTGGATGACTTCCTTCGGCCCGTAGCTGAGCCGCAGATTTTCGACCTGGACCTTGGGCTTCACCATTTTCTGCGGGAGCGGAGCCACGAGCGGAAAATGATCGCGGTGAAGTTCACGAAAAGCACGAGGACGATCATCACTGTGGCGATCGCGAAGGGGAGCGATGGCGCCGCGTTGTGCGCCTGCGTGGCGATGTAATAGAGGTGCATCGAGAGCGCCATGCACTGCTCGCGGAAGGGATTGTAGAGGAAAAAGCCGGTGCCTTCGACGGCCTTGTAGATGGCGACGCCGGTGATCATCACGGGCGCAGTCTCGCCGGCGGCGCGGCTCACTTGCAAAATCACGCCCGTGAGGATGCCGCTGATCGAATTCGGCAGCACGATGCGCCGGATCGTCTGCCAGCGCGACGCGCCGACATTCCAGCACGCTTCGCGAAACTGCATGGGCACGCTGGAGAGCGCTTCCTTCGTCGAGGCGATGATGACGGGCATCGTCATGATCGCCAGCGTGAGCGAAGCCGCCATGATGCTCTTGCCCATGCCGGCGGCATACACGAACGCGCCGACGCCGAAGAGCCCGTGAACGATGCTCGGCACGCCGGCGAGATTCACGACGGCGAGATTCACGATGCGCGTGAACCAGCTCTCCCTTGCGTATTCGTTGATATACACAGCCGCGAGCACGCCGACGGGCGCGCTGACGCAGAGGGAAATGGTGACGATGTAGAGCGTGCCGACGATGACGGACCAGATGCCGCCCTTCACGCCGCCCATGCGCGGATTCGTCGTGAGAAATTCCCAACTCAGTGAATGCCAGCCCTGAAAGATGACGTGGCCGACGATGAGGATGAGCGGGAGGACCATCAGCGCGGCCATTCCGCCGAAGAAACATTTTGCGGTGAATTCCTGCCGCTGCTTTCTGCGCGTGAATTGCGTCTCGCCAAATGTTGGCGCGTTATTTCCGTCGGCGTGCATGTTCATTTTTTCCGCACCCCTTTCACGATGAGGTCGGCGGCGAGGTTCACGATGAAGGTCATGCCAAAGAGCAGAATGCCGATGAGAAAGAGCACCTGGTAGTGGTCGCCGCCCTTGGGCGACTCGCCAAGCTCCGCGGCGATGGTCGCGGTGAGCGTGGCCACGGGATCGAGGAGCGAGTGCGGGATGCGGATGCTCTGCCCGGTGGCCATGAGCACGGCCATCGTCTCGCCGACGGCGCGGCCCACGCCGAGGAGCACGGCGGCGAGCAGGCCGTTTTTCGCGGCGGGGATGAGGACGCGCCAGACCATCTGCCATTTCGTCGCGCCGAGCGCCGTGGCGGCTTCGCGGAAACTGTCGGGCACGGCCTTGAGCGCATCTTCACCGATGCTGACCATGATGGGCACGCTCATCAGCGCGAGGAGGATTGCGCCGTTGAGGAGGTTCAGGCCGAAGGTGGCGTGAAACCATTTGATGATGAGCGGCTGCAGCACGCCGAGGCCGATGAAGCCCCACACGACCGACGGGATCGCGGCGAGCAGCTCGATCGTCACCTTCAGCAATTCCTTCGCGCGCCCCGTGCAGAACTCCGAGACAAATACCGCCGCGCCAATGCCGAACGGCACCGCGATGAGCATGGCGAGGCCGGTGACGCTGAGCGTGCCGACGATGAGCGCGAGCACGCCGTACTGCGGCTTGATCGTGGAATTCGGGATCCAGTTGATCGAGCCGAAGAACTCGGCAAAATTCAGCTTCGAGAGGAATGGCGCGCCTTCGCGGAAGACGAAAAAGAAAATCCCGAAGACAAAAATGATCGCGCTGATCCCGCAGAGACGGATGAGCAGCTCAATGGCCTGCTCGAGGAGGATTCCGATCTTGCTGCGGTGTGACTGCATTTTGTGGAAAAGCGGGCCGGGTGCCATGGACGGCTCCCGGCCCGCGTGAACGTGGAGTTTCCGCGACTACTGCTTGGGAAGCGGCACGTAGCCGTTCTCCTTTTCGATCTGCTGGCCGGCGTCGGAGAGGATCCAATCAATGTATTTCTTCACCGCGCCCTCGGCTTCACCCGCGGTGTACATGAAGAGCGGGCGGCTGATCGGGTAGGTCTTGTCGAGCGTGGTCGCGATGCTCGGCGCGACTCCGGGTTCGCCGGCCTTCTTGGAAACCTTGAGCACTTTCACCTCGGGCGTCGCGTAGGCCATGCCGCTGAAGCCGATCGCATTCACGGTCTGCCCGATGATTTTGGCGACGTCGTTCGAGCCGTTCGCCACGACTGCGCCGAGGCGGAACTCGTTCTTCTTTCCGATGACGACCTCCTTGAAATAATGCACGGTGCCCGAGTTGTTCTGCCGCGTGACGCACGCGATCTCGTCCTTGCCGGCCGGAAGGGTGACGCCGAGCTGGCTCCATTTGGTGATCTTGCCGTCGGCCTTGTAGATTTCGCCGAGCTGTTCGACCGAGATTTCATTCAGCGGATTGTCCTTGTGGACGAGGATGCTCATCGCGTCGTAGCCGACCATGTGCTCCTTCGGCTCCTTGCCGGGGTGCTTCGCCTTGAAGTCGGCGATCTCCTTTTCCTCGAAAGTGCGCGAGCAGTTCGCGATCTGCGCGGTGCCCTGGATGAGCGCGGTCACGCCCGTGCCGCTGCCGCCGCCGCCGACTTCGACGGAGACGCTCTTGTCCACCGTGCGGTAGGCCTCGGCCCACGAGGCGGCGAGGTTCACCATCGTGTCGGAGCCGATGTTGGCGATGGTGCTTTTCTTTTCGCCGCCGCTGCCGCTGTCGGCGGATTTCTTGTCGCAACCGGTCAGGAAAATTCCGGCTGCCGCGGTTGCGGCGAGTGTGAGTGTGAGTGTGCTGATGCGTTTCATTCGATGATGTGTTGGTTTGGGAAAATTTCGGGTCAGCCGATGCTGTCGCTGAGCACGGCGTCGCAGAGTTCGACGATGTGCTCGCGGAGGAACTGGTATGCAGACTCGTAGGCCGCGCGCTTTTCTTCGTCGGTCCCGGTGATCGTCGAAGGATCCGGCAGGCTCCAATCGAGGCACACGGCCTTGGTGGGCTTTGGGAATGCATTCTTCGCCGCGGGCGAGAGCGCGACGATGATCTGCGCGGCGTCGAGATTCGGGAGCTGCTCGACGCTGTGCGTCTTGGCGTGCGACAGGTCCACGCCTTTGCTCCGCATAAATTCCACCGTGCCCGGATCGATGTCGGTCGGCGTGAGCCCCGCGCTCGCGAAGACAAATTGCGGGCGGTTCAGCTCGGTCGCGATGGCCTCGGCCATCTGGCTGCGGCAGCGGTTGTGCTCATCTATGAAAACCATGCGCCACGTTTCGCCGCCGAGCTTGCGCGGGTAGTCGCCGGTGACCATGTAGATCACGTCCTCGCAGATGTTCGTGGCCTGGTCGGACACGCGCTCGAAGCGGCGCGCAATGGTCATCAGCGGCGTGAGCGCCTCGAGCGGGATGAGATTTTCCGCGCGCAGCTTGAAGAGCTCGTTGTTGATCACGTTGCGCAGCGCATCCACCTCGTATTCCCGCGCGAGGACATCGCGCGCGAGCACCTCGTCGGCGGCGATGAATGCCTTCACCGCGTCGCGCAACATCGGGATGCTCAGGCTGGCGATCTGCTGGAACCGCTCGACGGGGACATGCGCGTTCAGCTTCGCGAGCTTCAGCGTCTGCCGCGCGATGCTCTCCGCGTAGTCGCCGATGCGCTCGAGTTCGAGGGTCACGCGGATCGTGATGTACGAAAATCGCAGGCTGCGCGCGACGGGCTGCTGGCGGATGAGGAATTCGAGGCAGAGCCGATCGAGTTCCTTTTCCAGCTCATCAATCCGCCGGTCGCGCAAAATCACCGCATACGCGAGCTGCCGGTCGCGCGTCGTGAGGGCCTTCACGCACGCCTCCAGCGCGCCCTCCGCGAGCCGCGCCATCTCGGCGACCTTGTGCTTGATGCGATCAATGTCGTGCTGCAGCGAGTCTTCGTAGTGGGATGGCATCAGGCGTGGCAAGGGTGGGAGGTTGCGAGCGGTGTGTGACGGCGTTGCGGCATTTGGGAGCCAATGTCGTGACACTGCAACCTTTCGTGGCAGCGGTTCAACGGTGGAATTCCGGAGGAAAAGCGGAAGCGGCTTCGACGGCCCCGGATCGAATGGCAGCCGCGCGAAATCGCGCCCGCGAATTTTTTCCGCCTACCAAAAAATGCGGAAGCCGACGAGCGTCGTCCAGCCGCGGTAGTTCGCGTTTTTGCCAGTGCCGCCGGTGAGCTCGTCGTACTGGCCGCCGACCATGAACTTCGCCTTTTGGCCGTAGATGTAGTAGTTCAGCCCCACGTAGGCCGAGTTCTCCGTGTCGCCGGTGAATTTTCCGACCGTGCTGATTTGGCGGTTCTGCGTGGTGATGCCATTCGCCTTGTCCGAGCTCGTGTATTGATACCGCGCGATGACTTCCAGCTTCTCCGGGATGAGGTAGTAAGTCGGCATGACTTGGAAGCTGACGAGATCGCCCTTCGCCGTCGTGCCGTTGCCGAAACCGATCTGCGTCACGAGACCAAAGCGCCCGCGCTGGTAGTCAAAGTAGGTCGCGAACGCATTGTGCATCGTGTTGAAGATGTTGCTCTGCCCGTTCAGATCCATGTGCATGTAGTCGGCGGCCCACAGCGCTTTGCTCGCGCCCATCGCCTTGGCAAAATCGTAGCTGACTTCCAGCAACTCGCTCGAGCCGCCGTTGAAGATGCCAAATTCCTTGTTCACCTGGTTCGAGAAAATCGCGGCCTGATAGCCGAAGTTGCCGATTTTTCCGAGGACGGAGGCGCCGGCCGTGTAGTCGTTGCCGGTGTTGTTGAAGACCTGCTCGTCGAACAAGCTGCGCTCGAAAAATTTCTGAAGATTGTCCGAGTATTCGCGGTCAAAGCCAAAGTGCGGCTCGAATTTTCCTGCGCGGATTTGCAGCGCCTCGCTGATTTTGAAGTTCAGGTAGAGGTCCGTCATCCGGTTGTAAAAAACCGCCTGCCGGTGATAGCTCGCGAGCGCGGTGTCCACCGTCGCCTTCAACTGCACGTGGCGGTTCAGAAACCACGAATCAATGCCGAGGCGGAAGCGCCGGATCTCCGTGTAATCAATGTCGCCCTGCTTGAAAGTCTTGTCCTTGTTCGAATCAATGCCGAACCAATCGAGCTGAAAGCGCCCGGTGAAATCCAGCTCCTCGATGATCGGGTTGCTGTCGTTTTTGTAGAGCACCGGAAGGTCCCAAAGTTTATCCAGGGCGGACTTTTCCTTCGGTGCTGTTTTGGTGACGGTCACCGGGCCGGCAAAGGCCGCGGAGGCGATGAGCGCGAGGCTCAGGGTAAGAGTGGTTTTCAGCATGATGATGGGTGTCGTGGGTGTTTGGAGTGCGGCACGAACCTCGCCGCCCATTGTTACGAATAGATGGCGGCGAAGTGACGTATGCGAAACTTCCGCGACAAACGTTTCATCCACCTGACCTCCAAGACGGATTGGCGACGCCCCGCGCCGTTCACTCGAAAATGACCGCGCGGAAAAATCCGTTACCGCAGCGCGCTGCCGCCGATTTCCGGTCCGGGGATCATGTTCGGGCGCAGCGGCGCGAAGTCCTGCTCGAGCGCATCGAGATACTCCGCGATTTTCGGATCCACCGGTGCCGCGGCGCGCTTCTTCGCCTCGCTGCTCTCGACCGCGCGCAGGTATCGATCGAACTGCCCGGTGCGCCCGGGCGTCTGCGTGGCTTCGTACCAGTTCAGGTAATCGGTGATGTCACCAAAGCGCTGGAGCGCCGCGCCACGGAAGCGCTCGATGCGCGCGAGCCGCTCCGCGAGGTCCTTGGTCTTGCCGCTCGCGAGTTCGCCGCACACTTCCGCGTACTCCGCGAGGATCGGCCGGAAGAGGCTGTGCGTCTTCGTGCCGAGCGTGACGATTTTCACCTGCGCGAGCCGCAGCGCCGCGCGCGCGCCCGGGAGCTTGCCGTATTTTTCAAAGTCCTTCAGCGCGAAACGCTCGCTGCGCGGCGGCTTGCCGGCGGCGATCTCGAGCGTGAGCAACGGAGTCAATTCCGCATCCGCCTCCACCGGGCTGAGGACGCGCGACATTTCGGATTTTCCGAGCGCGGCGAGCTGCAGCGTCCACCACTTCGCGAGGCTCTGCGGCGATTCGCCGAGGATGGGAAAATGTTTCCCGAGCAGCGTGAGCGGATCGCCGGAACCATCCGGCCACGCGCGGATGAAGCGCCCGAGATTCGCCGGGCCACCCGGCATCCGGAGCAGCGCCTCGCACAGCGCAAACGCACTCGCGCGATCGATCGCGCCGGCGGCAGTGTCGAGGCCCACCGGCGGCTGGCCGAGCATCTTCTCGAGCGAGGGAAGTTTTTCCGTGTTCACGATGCTCCTGAAAATATCCGGATCGCGCAGGCCGCTGTGCGCGCGGATGCTCTGGAGCAATCCCTCCGTAAGCCACCACGGCGGCTGCGCAAAACGTTCCCCGCCGCGGATCGGCGGCCGCTCGCGGTACGCGATCTCGAGCAGCAGTGCGTGGACGATGTGGCGCTGGAGAAAAACCTTCGACGGATCCTCGCCGATGCGCACCGTCACATCCACCTTCGGCCCGGCCACGGTGCTCACGAGCGTGATGCTCACGGGCGCGGCCTGCGACTCCGGATCGGGGTCGGGCTCGAGGGCGATCACGATGGGGAATTTCCAATCATCCCCCTCGTGCAGCAGCCGGAGGATCTCGCCTTTGATCTCCTCGACAAAGCCGACGACGCGCCCGCGCAGATCACGATCGTCGCAGTAGATCGCGAACTGCCCGGAATTGCTCACGCTGCGATGCCTCAAGTCCACCGCGGCGCACACCGCCGTCATCGAGATCAGCGCGAGCAGGAACAAAAACGAACGGCCCCTGGGCGGGCGCAGCGTCATGGCGCGGGCTTGGTTTTGATCAGGATCATCTTTTCCCCCGGCTCGATCGCCGCCAAGCGATCGAGCTGCTGCGTTTCCTTTTCAAAGACTTTGGAAAGTGCTCCCAGCGTGACCGTGTCGAGCTTCACCAGCTTGGCAAAGGCCGGCGGGATGCTCAGCCGCCCGATCGTGAACTGCTGCACATTCGCGGTCCATTTTGCCCCCGCCAGTTCCGGCTTGAAGGTCACGCTGTTGTAGATCGGCAGGCCCCATGCGTTGCGCTGATTCACCAGCGTGACGAGCCCCGGCGCGAACGTCACAAAGGCCCGCTCGAACTTGATCCCGAGCGGCCCTTCGGTCCCCTTCACCGTCTTGCGCAAATAGTAGTTGATGTCGAATTCCTTGAACGACACGGCGGCGCTCGCGCGCGTATTCATCATGCCCGTCCACATGTCGCCGAATTCGAAATCGGGAAGGCGATCGCTCTTCGCGGGCGGCACATTTTCCGGAGCCTGGATCGCGAGAAAGCCCGCCGCGACGACGGCCGCAAAAATCTCGATCAGCACGAAAGTCTTGATGGTCCGCACCCATGCAAAGCGGTTCGGGTTCATCTGCTTCTTCACCTTCCGCGCGGTCTTCGCCATCGCTTCCGCGGATTGCGATTCGTCGAGTTGCGGCAGCAGCGAGCGATCGAGTTTTTCGCCGCAGTTGTGGCAATAAACGCGTTCGACTTCATTCTCATGTTTGCACGCGGTGCAGACAATTTTGCGCGGGTCGGTCTTGTACATAAAAAGCGGGTGGGAGCCGCGAGGCTCAGTCTTTCTTGGCCGGTGGCTTCGGCGCGGGTGCGGCGGGCTTGCTCTCGGCGGGCTTGTTCTCGGCGGGCTTGTTCTCGGCGGGTTTGCTCTCGGCCGGTTTCGCGGGCTTCGAGTCTGCGGAATCTTTTTTGGCCGAGGCCTTGTAGCCCTCCGAGCGGTAGTCGGTGATGTAAAATCCCGAGCCTTTGAAAATGAGACCCGCGCCCGTGCCCATGAGCCGGCGCACCTTGCCCTTGCCCCATTTTTTCATGCGGCAGAACTCCTTCGGGCACGTCTTGAAAGCGTCGTCCTTCATGGACTGCACGCACTCAAAGGCACCTTTGCATTTCTCACATTCGTATTCGTAGGTCGGCATTCGCGGGATGTTCTCAGCTGGAAAGTTCGCAGCTTTATAGCAGGGAAGAGGCCGCGCGCAATGCCCGCAGAAGATGCAGAGAGAGCGAGGGGGAGAGTGGGAGAAAAAACCGCATGAGCCGCCCGACGTGCCCTTCTTCCCTTCTTCCCTTCTCCCCTTCTCCTCCTCGCCCTCTCTCCCCCTCCTTCTTCACCCCGGCGGCTCGCCGATCAGCACGTCGCGCAGCACCTCCGCGGCGGCGGCATTGTCGCTGGCGACGAGGCTCACGATGGAGAATTCCCCCGTCCGGCGCACGATGTGCATGGAGCGAAGGTCGAGGCCGGCGTGTATCAGGCGCACGGCGATCTTTGCGAGCGCGCCGGGCTTGTCTTCGAGGCGGATGAGCAGTGTGTCCTGCGTGATCGCGCGATAGCCCGCGTCGCGCAGCGCGCGCAGCGCCTCGTCGTAGCGATCCACCATGAGCACGATCAGCCCGTCCTCGCCGTGACTCTCCACGTCGAAGGACTCGATGTTCACCGAGTGCTCCGCGAGCTTCTCGGTGAGGATCGCAAGCTGGCCCGGCTTGTTCGGAACGAGGACGGTGAGCTGTTTCATGGCGTGTGCGGTTCCTTTTCCGAAGCGAGCGCCGCGGCGAAATCGGCGACGAATTCATCGATGATCTCCGGCGTCACGTGCGGCATCGTGAGCAGGTGGCCGATGCGGCCGCGCGGCGCGAGGATCCACTTTTTCATCAGCGCGGCGGGTGGACGCGGAAAAACGACGGTCACGGAATTTTCATTGCGCCACGCCTCGATGCCGTGCGCCCGCAGCGCCTCCACCGCGTACGCCGCGTGCTCGAGGCTGCGCCGCACCATCGCGGTGATGCCGGCGCGGCCGAGCGTGCGCAGCCGGTACCACAGGAAAAGCGGGCCGATCCCGCTCCTCGATCCCGCGATCGTCGTGTCGAGCGCGCCGATGTATTCGATGCTCCGCGCGATGCGCTCGACGTGCGATTTTTTCGCGATCACCACTCCGCTCGGCAGCGGCGAGCCGAGCATCTTGTGCCCGGAGATCGCGATGCTGTCCGCGCCCGCTGCGAAGTCCCACGGCTGCGGATTTTCCACGAAAGGCAGGATCATCCCGCTCAGCGCCGCGTCCGCGTGGATGTAGGCATTCGTGATCGCGAGATCGTCGAGCACCGCGCGGATCGTCGCGAGGTTGTCCACGGCGCCCTTCATCGTGGTGCCGATGTTCGCAAAAATGATCGGCGGCACGTCGCGATGGATGCGCAGCGTCTCGCGCAGATCGGCGTAGTCGAGCTCGCCGCTCGGCTGGCTTTTGAGCATGATGTTCCGCGTGTGCTGGAGCCGCAGCACCTTCGCCACGGAGTAATGCGTGTCCTCGGAAAAGTAGCAGATGCCGTCGGGGAAAAGTTCCCGCGCGACGTAGAGGCCGTACATGTTTCCCTCCGTGCCGCCGCTCGTCACGTAGCCCCACCACGCGTCCTTCGGCGCGTGCGTAAACTCCGCAAAATCGGCGAGCACCTCGCGCTCGAAATCATGCGTGTTCAGCGGGATGTTCGAGCCGCCGAAGGGGTCGCCGACGTTATTGATCGCAAACTCGAAGAACGGCAGCAGTTCCGAGTAGTCGAAGTCCTCGTTGCACGGATACCCGACGTAGTACCGCTTCAGTCCGCTCAACCGTGCGTGCAGTGCATCGAGCTTGCGCTGGTCGTCTGCGGGGAGTTGCGGGCGCGTGTTCACGGGAGTGTGGCCGAGGGTACGCCCGTGCCGATGCGACCGCAACCGCGCCTACTTGGTCGGCGAAAAATCCGTCGCCTTCAAAAACTCCGACTTCACGCCGTCCGGCACCGTGAGCGAGCCGCCGCCTTCCTTTTCGCTCGCCTCCTTCGCCGCGACCCACACGGGGTCCGCGCGGAATGCCGTGAATGACGCCTTCGCCGCGTCCGCGTCCTTGTGCGCGAGCAGGTACACCAGCGTGTTGTCCGAAGCTTTCTGGTCGGCCATCGGCGTCCAGTAGAAGAGATTCGTCATCCCGTGCTTTTCAAAAAGCGCGAGCGTGTGATCGCGGAAACGCGCCTGCAGCCGGCTGAGATTGCCGGGCGTGGTCGTGTAAGTGCGCAGTTCAAACACGCGCGGCGCGGCAGCCGACGGCCGGATCGCGGGCGAAAAATCCGTCGCGCTGAGGAAGACCGACTCCACTTTCGCGACGAGCTTGCCGTTCACCTCGGATGCCTTCTGTGCGGCCTGCCACTCGGGATCCTTCGCGAATGCCTTCCACGATCCATCCGCCCCCTCGCGCGCCTCGCGATTTGGAAACGCGATCACGTACACGAGCTTGTTGGCCGTGTTTTCGACCGGCACCCAGTAGCCGATGTTCGTGATGCCGTGCTTTTCAAAAAGCTTCACCGTGTGATCGCGGAAGCGCGCGAGCAGGTCGTCGAGTTTTCCGGGTGCGGCAAAGTAGGTGCGCATTTCAAAGCAGCGCGTGTCGGGCTCCGCGGCAAAAGTGGGCAGTGAGGCGGCGAGCATGAGCGTGAGGAGGAAGGTGCGGAAAGTCATGCCGCCCGTTAAACAACGGGGGCGGAGAATTGTCCACCGCGGCGTGGTCACGGCTGGTTCCGAGTTCCGAGTTCCGGGTTCCGAGTTAAAAGTTGAGCGTTGAATGTTGAACGTTAGAGCCCCGCGCAGCGGATCCATCGATGTCAGGTTTTTTTTCCATCCTCCGAGAGGTGCCTGCGGCAGGCTCAACATCCAACGTTCAACGTCCAACTCCCAGCTTCCAACTTCAAAACGAACAACGCGCCTTCCCTTCACCCCGCAGCCGGTGCATCCTCGCCGTGCGATGACCACCGCGAACAAGATCACCATCGGGCGCATCCTGATGATCCCGTTCTTCGTCCTCATGGCACTTTACTACGGGCGCAGCGTCGCGCACGGGCAGCCGCAGGAATGGATGCGCTACGCCGCCATCGCACTCTTCGTCATCGCCTCCGCGAGCGACGGCATCGATGGCTACATCGCGCGCCGCTACCATCAAATGAGCAAGCTCGGCACCGTGCTCGATCCCATCGCGGACAAGGGACTGCTCCTCGCCGGCATCATCACGCTGAGCGTGAGCAACTGGCAGTACGAATTCCCGCTGTGGTTCCCCGTGCTCGTCATCGCGCGCGACATCGCACTCATCACCGGCGTCCTCGCCGTGCATGTGATCCATGGCGACGCGCGCGTGCGGCCGAGCTGGCTCGGAAAAACGGCCACCGTCACGCAGATGATCGCCATCGGCTGCGCGATGCTTTTCTCCGGCGCCGAATGGAAGACGCGCATCGCCGGGCACGAGGTCGCGTTCCTCGACATGCCGGTTTTCGTCGCCGGTTTCTTCACGCTCATCTCCGGCCTGCTCTACGTCCGCGACGGCATCCGCCAGCTCCACGCGAAAGGCCACGGCGAGCCGCGACCGCCGGGGGACTTGGTTTAAACGCAGAGACACGGAGACGCGGAAAAAAACAAAGCGGACTCCAGAGAGGCTCGTCTTTTCTTCCTCTGCGTCTCTGCGTCTCCGCGTTTCAAAATCCCTTTTACCACGAGGGCAAGGATTTCCCCGCCCGCCGGGATTGCCCGCGGCACACTCCGCCGATTACTTCATCCCCATGCGCACGTTCCTCCTCACCCTCGCCTGCATCCTCGCCGCCTTCACCGCGCGCGCCGAGCCGTTTGAAATCAAGGACGGCGACCGCGTGCTTTTCCTCGGCGACACGCTCCTCGAGCGCGAGGGCACCTACGGCTACCTCGAGACGCGCATGGTCGAGCAGTTCCCCGACCGCCATTTCACCGTGCGCAATCTCGCCTTCAGCGCCGACACGCCGCTCGGCTGGTCGCGCGCGTCGTTCGACCCCGCGGCGAAGGGCTTCGATCGGCTGAAGGAGCAGCTCGCGCTCGTGAAGCCCACGGTCGTCTTCCTCGGCTACGGCATGGCCGCGAGCCTCCAGGAAATGACCGACCGCTCGCAGGACTGGACGCTGAATCGCGACCCCGCCCGCTACGGCGCCGAGCCGATGAGCGCCGCGCGTTTCAAAAAGGAACTCGCGCAGTGCATGGATGCGATCGTGGAAATTGCGTCCACGGAAAACACGGAGGGCACGGAAAAGCAGAAAAGCCCGCCCGCGTCGTCCCCTTCCGCCCCTTCCGCCCCTTCCGTGTCTTCCGTGTCTTCCGTGGACAAAAAATCCTCAGTCCGCTTCGTCCTGCTCTCGCCGATTCGCCACGAGGACTTGCGGAAGACGCGCCCCGGCCTGCCCGACCCGGCGGAGCACAACAAGCTGCTGGAGCAATACACCAAATCCATCGAGGAACTCGCGAAAGAGCGTGGCGCGCGGTTTGTGAGTCTCCAAGGGTTGGGCACGGGAAGAGAGGAACAGGGTATTTACCTAACGGAAAATGGAATCCACCTGAGCACGTCAGGATATCAATCATTCGCAGCACAGATTGTTTACTGGCTGGACTGGAAGAACGACCCCCTCCTCGGTGATCATCCGGAACTAGTGAAACAGGATGTAGTGGACCGAGTGGAGCGCATAATTCAATCCCTCCGCGCCGCCATCGTCCGCAAGAACGAACTCTTCTTCCACCGCTGGCGGCCGGCGAATGAGACCTACCTCTTCGGCTTCCGCAAACGCGAGCAGGGCAAGAACGGCGCGGAGATTCCGATGTTCGACCCGCTCATCGAAAAGGCCGAGGCCGAGATCGATCGGCTGAAGAAAGCGCCCAAGGGAGCCAGCACGGTTCCCGCCCCCGGCAGCACCCAGACCGCCTTGGCCGATGCCATCTCGGGTCGCCCCGACGCGGCTTCGGACATGCCGCTTGCCATTTCCGGCATGTCGGTTGCGAAATCCGCCATGCCGGTTACGCCATCGGCCATGCCGGTTACGCCATCGGCCATGGCGGATGCGGCATCAGCCATGAAGTTTGCACCATCGGCCATGCCGGGTGCGCCATCGGCCATGAAGTTTGCACCATCGGTCATGCCGGACGCGTCATCAGCCATGAAGCTTGCGCCATCAGCCATGCCGGGTGCGCCATCGGCCATGGCGGATGCGGCATCGGCCATGAAGTTTGTGTTATCGGCCATGGCGGATGGAGCGCCCGAAACCCTGAAAAATGCCGATTTTCACCCAAAAACGCCCATTTTGACCTCCACTGGTCAATTATACGCAGCCAACGACGCCCCGGCGACCGACAGCCAGCCGCCAGCCGACCCCGCCCGCCAGACCCCCGCGGAAAAGCCCGACCTTTCCAAGCTCCCCATCCCGTCATCCACCCTTGCCCCGCCCACCTTCACCCTCGCCGACGGGCTCGAAATCACCCTCTGGGGCGAGAACCCGCTCCTCGCCAAGCCCACCGAGATGAATTGGGACGCGCAGGGCCGCCTGTGGGTCGCCAGCAGCGCGATGTATCCCATGATCGCCCCCGGCCAGGCCGCCTCCGATAAAATCCTCATCCTCGAAGACCCCGGCCACACGGGCAAGGCGACGAAGAGCACCGTCTTTGCCGACGGCCTGCTCATCCCCACCGGCGTCGCGCCGGTGCTCACGCCCGAGGGACGCTGGGGCTGCTACGTCGGCCAGAGCACCGAGCTGCTTTACTTTGAGGACACGGATGGCGACGGCAAGGCCGACAAGAAGCGCATCGTCTTCAGCGGATTCGGCACCGAGGACACGCACCACATCGTCCACACCCTGCGCTGGGGGCCGGACGGGCGGCTCTATTTTTCGCAGAGCGTGTACATCCACACGCACCTGGAGACGCCGTGGGGCGTCGTGCGCGTGAACAGCGGCGGCGTCTTCGCCTACGACCCGCGCACCGAGCGCGTGGAGGTCGTCGAGAAGGGCCTCTGGAACACGTGGGGCCACGCGTGGGACAAATGGGGCCAAAGCTTTTACACCGACGGCGCGGGCAGCAGCGGTATCTCGTGGGGCTTCCCCGGCGCGACGTTCGCCCCGAACGAAGGCGCGCGGCGCACCATGCCGAGCATCAGCCCCGGCAGCTACCCGAAGTTCGCCGGCCTCGAGCTCATCTACAGCCCGCACTTCCCCGCCGACTGGCAGGGCAGCGCGGTGACGTGCGACTTCCGCGCGCACAAGGTCGTGCATTTCAAAATCAACGATCTCGGCGAAGTCGGCCAAGCCGGCCAAGGCGGAACACAGGCTTCCCAGCCTGTGGGCGGGAATGGGCTGGCAGGCTTCCAGCCTGCCAGCGGCGGACAGGATGTCCGCCAACACGCTCCGACCACTCAGGCTGGAAGCCCGAGTTCCTCCGCAAAATCCGGCTACATCACCGAGCAGCTCCCCGTGCTCGTGCAGACGAGCGACGCGACCTTCCGCCCCATTGACGTGAAGCTCGGCCCCGACGGCGCGCTCTACATCGCCGACTGGAGCAACCCCATCATCAACCACGGCGAAGTGGACTTCCGCGACCCGCGCCGCGACCACGAGCACGGCCGCATCTGGCGGCTGAGTGTGAAAGGCGGCGCG
>JBBSEI010000022.1:0-50347 GCA_038239865.1 Chthoniobacterales bacterium | reverse complement strand
GCGCATCGCAACGAAGAAGTCGTGAGCGCGCGCCTCGTCCGCAAAATACGTGACCGCTTGCAGCAGCGTTTCGGGAAGTTCTTCCGTGTTCATGCGCGGAGTTTGGCGCAGTTTGGATTATGCGTCAAGTAAATAAATACCAAAAATGGACAACCGAATCGGTAGTCCGCCCGGTGGCGTCCCGCCCGGAGAACACGGCGACTGGCAGCACTGCCCGGATTGCGGCTTTGAATCCGAGGTAGGCCGCATGATATTCCTCTTAGTTTTTGAAGCGTTTTAGGTTGTCCGCCTCGTTGCCGATCTCGAACGATTGCAACCGGTCGCCCAGCGCCGCGCCAACTGCCAGTGGCTGCGTCGCCGCTTCTTCTTTTGTTCCAGTGCCGAGATTGAGTGGCCACATGGCTTTCCAACCCGTCGCCCGCAGAAAGCTGCCCAGATCCGCAAGAACCGCTTGATTGATCATGGTCGTGCCTTTCATGGTCTGCGCCACCGGCTTTCCGTCTGGCTCAAAGCGCGTGTGATCTCCGATGATGCCGCCGATCCGCACCAGCCCGCTGGTGCTTAAGGTGCGGTAGAGCTGCACCATGTGCATATGCTTCGCGCTGAAAAAACCTTCGCGGGCGACGGCTGAGGTTTCATAGCCGAACTCGATAAAGTCATCCGCAATCGGCATCACGGCCGTGGCGGGGTCCATTTGGATGCGAACAGCGGCGGCGTGAAGAAGACCGGACGATGCCAGTAAGAATCCAATGATGTATCGGATCGTGTTCGCAGGCTATTGTTTGATTCCCTTACAGCGATCTTGCCAATAGGAAATCACTCCCAAGGGTGATTTCGTTTCCAAGACTACTCGGCATCGGCCGTAGCTGCAGCGTTTTTTTTGTCTTTGGCATTGGCTTTCTTGCCACCACCTTCGTTGGGATACGGTTTCACATGCGCGCGCAGCGCCCAGGCTTCCCATTTGTCGGCCAGCTCCTTGGCTTCGGCGGGACGAGCTGCGGCAAGGTCATGAAGTTCTGTGCCGTCTTTAGCCATGTCGTATAGTTCCCACGGCGCGCCACGGCCACTGCGCACGAGCTTCATGTCGCCATCGCGGATGGCGGCGTTGCCGATGTGCTCCCAGTAAATTGTGCGCGATGCGGCAGGTTGATCGGTGAAGGAGGCGACGAGGCTTTTTCCTTCCATTGGCAAAATCGGTTTGCCTTTGAATTCATTTGGATAGGTCGCGCCGCCCAATTCCACGCACGTGGGCATGATGTCGATGACATGGCCGACTTGTTTGCGCAATTCGCCTTTTGCGGCAAGACCCGCCGGCCAATGCACCAGCAGTGGCGTGGCAATGCCGCCCTCCATCGTGAAATGTTTATATCGTCGGAACGGCGTGTTTTCCAGGAACGCCCAGCTTTCACCGCAAAACCAACCGGATTGGCCGGTGGATGGATCGCCAATGTTACGCCCATTTGGACCAGTCTCGGCATTGCCTCCGTTATCGCTCATAAAGAAAATCACCGTGTTGTCCAGCACGCCGCGTTCTTTCAGATGATTCAACAATTCACCGACGCCGCGATCCATGTGCGCCACGCACGCCGCGTAAACGGCCATGAGGTGATCGAAACGATCCTGCTGCTGCGAGGTCAGATTATCCCAGGCACTGACGGCTGTGGCGCGCGGCGAAACAGGCCAGGCGGAATCCACGACGCCTAGCTGTTGTTCCTTCGCGTGGCGGGTGAGTCGCATCTTGTCCCAGCCGGCTTTGTATTGGCCGCGAAATTTAGCGATTTCATCCGCCGGCGCTTGCAGTGGAAAATGCGGCGCGTTGTAACAGAGATGCAGATAAAACGGTTTCTTCGCCGCGATGGCTTCGTCCACGAACTTTTCGCCAAACGTGGTCCACATATCCGTGGAATACCAATTCTTTGGCAAACGCGGGTCATTATTCTCAATGTGCTGGCCATTGAGATACAACTGTGTCTTAATCTTTGGCCCGTCGGCATAATAAAATCCGCCATCGGGCGAGCTGAGATTGCGATCAAACCCGCGGCCCCACGGGGTCACTCCTTGTTCCTGGCCAACGTGCCATTTTCCGACCATGGCGGTGAAATACCCCGCTGGCTTCAACACTTCAGCTATGGTCACGCACGTATCATTTAAATGACCTTCATAGCCGGGCTGCCCCTGATTGTCCATCATGCTGCCGACGCCGGTTTGGTGCGAATACAAACCCGTCAGCAGTGCCGACCGCGTGGGACAGCAGCGCGAGGTGTTGTAAAACCGTGTGTATTTCAAGCCGTCCGCCGCGAGCGCATCGAGGTTCGGCGTGGGAATTTCCGAGCCGTAGCAGCCAATGTCAGAGAAGCCCATGTCATCCACGAGAATGACGACGATGTTGGGCTTTGCGGATGCGTTGGCGGCACGCAACGAAGCGAACGGCACGAGCAGCAGGGCGATGAGGAGTGTGATGGTGTGCTTCATGATCGGATGAATCGGGATTCGAGCTTTTCACTTCGGCTGCTTCAGCGCGGCGACATCGCTCGCCGGGATGTCGATGCCGTCGAGCGTGAGACGCTTGAGATGCTTGAGCTTCTTCAATTCACTCAGCGCGCCGACTAAAAGCCGCGCTTCCTGCAAGGCGATGTCCTCCAGCAACGGCAGTTCCGCGAGCACCGGGAGCGCGGCATCCGAAAGCGTGGCCGGCGGCGTGTAGCTGAGGCGCTGGCCGGGAGTGATGCCTGTCAGGCTCTTCAGCGCGGCGAGTTTCTTCACGCCTTCGGGAGTCAGGTCGCTGTGCCATGTGCGGAAGTTTTTCAACTGCGTGATCGTGGCGACCGCCGCCATGCCGGCATCGCCACACCCCACAGATCCCGCCACCGTGAGCCGCTCCAACTGCGGCAGCGCTGAGAGCGCGGCGAGGATATCCGCATCACCGGCTTGGAGCGATGTGGCGGCAAAAAGTGCGGACAGGAAACAGGCAATGAGGCGCACGGCGCGGGAACAGGGTTTGGCGTGGAAGAGATTGGAGTTCGGGATGCAGATTCAAAATCACGCCAGCTCAAAACCGGGAATCGTCCCGTTGCTCGAGCCGAAGGCATTCACGTCCGCACCGAGGCGGCGGAGGAACTGCACGTAGAGATTCGAGAGCGGCGGATTTTTCCTCGGGTCGAAAGCAAGGTGCTGCCCGTGCCGGAAGCCGCCGCCCGCGACGACGATCGGCATGTTCCTGTTGTCGTGACTGCTCGCGTTTCCGAGGTTGCTGCCAAACATCACGATGGTGCGATCGAGCAGCGTGCCGCCTTCCTCGCGCGTGCCCTTCAGCTTCGCGAGCAGTTCGCCGAAGAGCGTCATCTGCTGGATTTCCAGCACTTTCAGTTCGGCGAGCTTCGCGGGATCCTGGCCGTGATGCGAGAGCACGTGCCAGTCGCTGCTCACGCCGGGGATGATGGGCACGGCGTTGAGGCCATTCAGCGCAAAGGTGATGAAGCGCGTCGAGTCCGTCTGCAGCGCGAGGTGCATGAGATCGATCATCAGCCGCACGCGCGCGGGCACTTCGACGGCGGCGGCGATGTCCATGGGCGGCTTCGCGTCCACTTTCGGCTTTGGCCGGCGCGACCAGTCCTGCGCCTTGATCATGCGCAGTTCGACCTCGCGGACGGAGGTGAAATATTCGTCGAGCTTGTCGCGGTCATTTTTCCCGAGGCCGCGTTGGAAATCCTTCGCCTCGCCGAGCACCGTGTCCATGATGCTCTCGCCCTGCTTGAGCCGCTGGACCTGCGCGCCGATTTCGTTCGCCGTGCCGTCCACAAACATGCCTTTGAAAACGCGCGACGGCCTTTCCTCCGGCGGAATCGGCACGCCGCCGCGCGTGAACGACAACCCGCGACTCGACGAAGACGAGAGCGACAGCGAAGCAAAGCGCGTGTCCGGCACGAGCTTCTCGATGGCGAATTGATCGAGCGAGATGGTGTTCTTGAAATTGTCCGCGCGCGGTCGCGGAGCCGCAGTGAGGTAGCTCCGCTCCGCGGTATGCCCGCCATCCACCTCGGGATGCGAGAGGCCGGAGAAGATGGTGAACTCTTTACGAAAATCCTGAATGGCTTCGAGGTAAGGCGTCAGCGCGTAGTCCTTCCCGGCCTTCGCGGGAAAAAGATTCGGCGTGTGCAGGCCGAGCGAAGTGTTGATGCAGATCATGCGGCGCGGCGGCTGCGCGGCGGCCTGCGCGCGCAGCGGGATCATCGCTTCGAGCAATGGCAGTGCGAGGGTGACGCCTGCAGCTCGGAGGAACGTGCGGCGGGAGATCCGGTGGGAAGTGGTCATGGGGATTTTACTTTTGCTGGAAAAATTCGCTGGCGACGAGCGCGTGGACGAGCGAACGCAGTCCGTAGTCCGACTGCTTCGCTTCCGCAACAATGCGGTTCACCGCCGCGTGATCGCCGAGGCCGACAGGCTGGCCGGTGGCGTAGGTGACGAGCTTCTCCGCCACGCAACGCGCGATCTGTTCGGGGTGTGCGAGCAGCAGCTTTTTGAATTCGCCGATGTCGGAAAATTTCCGCCCATCCGGCAGCACGTCGCCCGCGGCCACGGCCGGGCCGAGGCCGTATTGCCAGGCGGCGAGATATTTTCCGAGCGGGCCGGTGCGGTTGTTCACGCGGTTCTTTTGCTCTGCCACGATGCGGTAGCGTTCGCGCCAGCCGCCGATCACGTCGTAGTTTTCGAGCGCAAAGCCCGGCGGATCGATCTTCGAGTGGCACCCGGCGCAGTTTTCCGTCGCGCGATGTTTCCCGAGTATTTCGCGGATCGTTTTCGCTCCGCGAATGTCGGGCTCGATGGCCAATGCGTTCGGCGGCGGCGGCTGTGCGGGGCGGCCCAGAATGCGATCGAGCAGCCACACGCCGCGCAGGACTGGCGAGGTCGTGGTGCCATTCGCCGTGACCTTCAGCACGCTCGCCTGCGTGAGCACGCCGCCGCGGTGATACGCCGGCTTCAACGCGACTTTGCGGAACGCCACGCCATGCACATCCGGGATGCCGTAGTGCGTCGCGAGCCGGCCGTTCAGCATCGCAAAGTCCGAGTCCACGAAGTTCTTCACGCTGAGATTTTGCTTCAGCAATTCCTCGAAAAACAAATGCGTCTCGCGCTCCGCCGACCACTGCAGCAGCTCTTCGAATTCGGGGTAGAGCACCTTGTCCGGCGTGTTCGCCGCGATGTCGCGCAGGCCGAGCCACTGGCCGGTGAAATTTTCCGTGAACGCCTTCGCCTTCGGAAGAGCCAGCATCCGCTCGACCTGCGCGCGCAGCACACCGGGTTTGCGCAGTTCGCCCTCCGCCGCGACTGCGAGCAGCGTCTCGTCCGGCATCGTGCTCCACAGACATCTAACCATGCGAAATCGAAATGAGGTTCGAGTCCCCCTACCCGCTCCACGCTGACTTTTTGCCGGGAGAAAGTGGGGGACGTGCCGACAATCGTGCGCTGCCGCGTCCCGCAAATTCTTCCGCGGCGATGACCCGAAATGCACCGGCTGCTCCGGCACCGATCCATCGCTGACCGCGGGTGCTCTAATTCCCCAGATTCGCCGAGCGGTAGAGCTGCGCGTAACGGCCGCCGCGCGCGACCAGTTCGGGGCCTTTTCCTTCCTCGAGGACCGTGCCGTCGCCGAGCACGACGATCTTATCCACGCGATGCACGGTCGCGATGCGGTGCGTGATGATGAGCGTCGTGCGGCCGCGCATCAGTTCCTCGAGCGTGGTCATGATCGCGGCCTCGGTGGTCGGATCGAGTGCGCTGGTCGGCTCGTCCAAAATCAGCAGCGGTGCGTTTTTCAAAAAGGCACGCGCGATTCCGATGCGCTGCCGCTGGCCGACACTGAGGTGCCCGCCGCGCTCGCCGACCTGGCTGCGGTAGCCGTCGGTCATCGCCATGATGAAGTCGTGCGCCTGCGCGCGCTTCGCCGCTTCGATGATTTCCTCCTCGGTCGCGTCTGGCCGGCCGTACGCGATGTTTTCGCGGATGGTCGTGGAGAAGAGCAGCGTGTCCTGCAGCACGATGCTGATGTAGTTGCGCAGCGATTTTTTCGTGAACTCGCGCAGGTCGTGTCCGTCGAGCAGGACGCGACCGGCAGTCGGATCGTAGAAGCGCGGCACGAGCGCGAGCAGCGTGCTTTTCCCCGCGCCGGTGCCGCCGACGAAGGCGACCGTCTGGCCGGGCGCGATGCGCACATTCACCTTCTGCAAAATCGGGCGATCCGCAGTGTACCCGAAGGCCACGTTTTCAAAGACCAGCTCGCCGAGCGTGTCCGTGAGCGTCTTGGCGTCGGGCGCATCGGGCACGTCGTTTTGCCGGTCGAGCACTTCGAGGCAGCGCTGCACGCCCGCGGCCGCGCCCTGCAGTGCCCACGCGATGTGCGTGAGCGCCTCAAGAGGCTGGTAAAGCATGAGCAACAGCGTGCTGAGGTACCAGATTTGCCCGATGGTCAGCCTCCCCTCCATCACATGCCGCGCGCCCACGTAGAACATCACCGCGGAACTCGCCGCGATGAGCGTGCCGATGAGCAGTGCGCTTTTCATCGAGGTGGCGTTTAGCCGGAGATTCGCTTCCAGACTTCCGTGGGCGCGCAATTTGAACTGCTCCACCTCGTGCTCCTCGCGGCCAAATGCCTGCACGATTTTCACCGAGCTGAGCCCCTCCTGCGCGACCGTGAGCACGGCGCTCTCGTGCTCGGCGATCTGGGTGGATTCATCGCGGATGCGTTTCGCGTAGAGGAAAATCGCGAGCACCATGAAGGGCACGACGAGGAGCGAGAGCAGCGCGATTTGCCAGTCGAACGCCCACATCGTCGCGAACGTCGCGAAGAGCGTGATCACACTTTGGAAAATGAAAAACCACTTGCTGTAAACCGCCTGGATGCTCTGCGAATCGTAGGCCACGCGGAAGCTGCTGTCCGCGCTGCGCCGCTCGTCGTGGAATTTCAGCGGGAGCGACTGAAGATACGCATACAGTTCGGTGCGCAGCCGCAGCAGCGATTGCAGGCTCACGCGCAAAGTCATGATGCTCGTGAGGTAGCCGATGCCGCCTGCGAGGATGTGCAGCACGACCATGAGCGAGCAGACGATCGCGAGGATGGCCGGCAGACTCCACGCACCGAGATCGTGGCCCCAGATCGAAAGTCCCGCGCCGCTCGCCGACGCGGACGCGGACGCGGGCAGCAGTTTGTCCACGATGAAGGCGAGCGGCCACGGGCGCAGCAGATTGAACGCATTTCCAACCAGCGTCAGCGCCATCGCCCCGGTGGTCACCCCGATGTACGGACGGAAATAGGCAAACGCTCGGCGATGGACGGACATTCGGCGGACAGGATCACGCCCGGCGCGCACTTTGCAATCGCGGAGGCAAGTGCGCTACGACGATCTTGCGCTTGTGCGCAGCTCCGGCATATTCTCAGGCATGATTCAGAAGCTGCGCGAATTGCTGGAGGCAAATCCATTCCGCCAGTTCACCGTCGCGCTCGCGGATGGCCGGCGCTTCGATGTCACTTCGCCGGACATGATCTGGATGCCGGCCGACGGCCGCGGAGGGCTCCACTTTTTCCTCCCGGCGGAGGACCGGATTGTCAGCGTCAACCTCATGCTCGTTACTTCCGTGGAATGGGCCGCGGGCGGACAGCCTGTGTAAAACTGCCGGACGATTCGCGGTTGATTGATTCGGGCCGCTCAGTTACGTGCTTCGGGAAATGATTGCCGGACTCGTTCTCTTTGCCGCCGCTGTATTGTATCGCCTGCTGCCCGTCTTGCTCGGGATGAAATTGCAGCAGCCCGAGTGGCTGCCGAATTTCTCCCCGATGGCGGCGCTCTGCCTCTGCGGCGCGGCGTTCCTCCCGCGGCGTCTCGCCATCGCGGTGCCGCTCGTCGCGCTGCTCGGCACGGATCTGATTTTGAATGCGCACTACGGCTTCCCGCTTTTTACCGTGGAATTTCTCGGGAAGACCGTCGCGTTCGCCGCAGTGGCCGCGCTCGGCTGGCAGCTCCGCAAAAATCCCCGCGCCGCGGTCATCTTCCCCGCCGTGCTCGGCGGTTCGCTCTTTTTCTACATCGCGACGAACACCGCCTCGTGGCTCTACGAACCCGGCTATGCAAAGTCCGCCGCCGGCTGGCTGCAGGCACTGACGACCGGTCTGCCCGGCTATGCGCCAACGTGGGTCTTCTACCGCAACACGCTCGCAGGCGACATGCTTTTCACCGCGCTCTTCCTCGCGTGCATGCACTGGAGCCGCCGCCCCGCGGTCGCCACGGTCGGGCAAACTGCGTCCGCAGTTCGCTAGCCCGGCGCGCGGTTTCAAAATCGCGGACGCCCGGAAGACAAGCCTCCGGCCTGTCCCAACAGCCGGGACGGCTGTCTTCCGATCCGCTCGCGATCCGGCTCGAAAAATCACGGGCGTCGCGGGCCATTGACGCCACCTCGAAGGCCGAGCATATTCCGCCCCCTTTTTTCCAAGAAACTCCATGCCGAGCAACACGCGCAATTTCTGCATCATCGCCCACATTGACCACGGCAAGACGACTCTGTCCGACCGCCTGCTCGAATTCACCGGGACGATCCAAAAGCGCGAATCGCAGGAGCAGCTCCTCGACGCGATGGACCTCGAACGCGAGCGCGGCATCACGATCAAAGCGCATCCCGTGCGCATGATGTACACGGCGCGCGACGGCAAGGAGTACAAGCTGAATCTCATGGACACGCCGGGGCACGTGGACTTCGCGTATGAAGTCTCGCGCTCGCTCGCCGCGTGCGAGGGCGCGCTGCTCATCGTGGACGCCGCGCAGGGCGTGGAGGCGCAGACGGTGGCGAATGTCCACCTCGCCGAGAAGCAGCAGCTCAAGCTCATCCCGGTGATCAACAAGATCGATTTGCCAAACTCCGATCTCCCGTCCGTGATGCGGCAGCTTGAGGAAATTTTGGCCATCCCCGCCGAGGAGGCGATCCTCGCGAGCGCGAAGCAGGGCATCGGCATCGAGGACATTTTGGAGGCCGTCATCGCGCGCATCCCCGCGCCGCCGAACAACCGCACCTCGCGGCTCCGCGCGCTGGTGTTTGATTCGACGTTCGACACGTATCGCGGCGTGGTCGTGTACGTGCGTGTCGTGGATGGCGCGATCAAGGCCGGCGACATGGTGCGCCTCATGGCGACGAACAGTTCCTACGAGGTGAAAGAGGTCGGCATCTTCCGTCCACAGCATCCGAAATTCGTGCCGCAGGACGAGCTCGGTCCCGGTGATGTCGGCTACGTGATCGCGAACATGAAGACCGTGACCGAGGTGAAGGTCGGCGACACTTTAACGAGCGCAAAGCAGCCCGCGACCGAGCCGCTCGCGGGATTTCAGGAGCTGCAGCCGATGGTTTTCAGCGGCATCTACCCGATCAACACGGCGGATTTTGAGCACCTCAAAATGGCCATGGGCAAGCTGCAGCTCAACGACGCTGCGTTTCACTTTATGGCGGAGTCGAGCGTCGCGCTGGGGTTCGGTTTCCGCTGCGGTTTCCTCGGGCTGCTGCACATGGAAATCATCATCGAGCGGCTGCGGCGCGAGTACAACATGGACATCATCGCCACGTATCCGTCCGTCATTTACGAAATCGTGAAAACGAACGGCGAAATCCTTCGCGTGGACAACCCGGAGAACTTGCCCGATCCCAGCGTCATCCAGGAAATCCGGGAGCCCATCGTGCGGTGTTTCATCATGATTCCGAATGAGTATATCTCGCCGATGCTCCAGCTCATCATGGAGAAGCGCGGTCTCGTGGATCACACGGAGACACTCGACCCGCGCCGCGTGATGCTCACCACGGACCTCCCGCTCAACGAAATCCTCGTGGATTTTGTGGACAAGATGAAGAGCATCACCCGCGGCTACGGCTCGATGGACTACGAGCACGCCGGCTACAAGGCCGACAAGCTCGTGAAGCTCGACATGCTCGTGAACAACGAAATCGTGGACGCGTTTTCGAGCATCGTGCATCGCGACAAGGCCGAGGCCCGCGGCCGCGCACTCGCCGCGAAGCTCAAGGAAGTCATCCCCACGCAGATGTTCCAAGTCGCGATCCAGGCCGCCATCGGCGGAAAAATCATCGCCCGCGAGAGCGTGAGCGCGCTGCGCAAAAACGTGACCGCGAAATGCTACGGCGGCGACATCTCGCGCAAACGCAAGCTCCTCGAAAAACAGAAGGAAGGCAAAAAGCGGATGAAGGCGATCGGGCAGGTGAACATCCCGCAGGAAGCATTCATCGAGGTGCTGAAGACGAACTGAGAAGGGCGAAGCCAGCGGCAGTGGGGCAGGCGACTCGCCTGCCTCGTCTCATCGGGCGACTCGCCCGATGTTCCGACGAGTCGCCGGAACAGACTCCCGCAGGCGGAGTCGCCTGCGCCACTGCCCGCATCTGAGCACTTCCCGTTTGCCACTCGCGTATCGCCGCGCCACTTTGCGCGCCCTTTTTCTGAGATAGAAAACACCGCCATGTCCGAGATTCCGAAAACCTACGAGCCGCCCGCCATCGAGGCGAAATGGTATGCATTTTGGGAGCAGAACGGCTGCTTCTCCGCCGACCCGAAGTCGCCGAAGCCCGCGTATTCCATCGTCATCCCGCCGCCGAATGTCACCGGCTCGCTCACGCTCGGACATGTGCTGAACAACACGATCCAGGACATCCTCGCACGCCGCGCGCGCATGACGGGGCACGAGGTGCTGTGGCTGCCGGGCACGGATCACGCGGGCATCGCGACGCAGAATGTCGTGGAGAAAATGCTGCGCAAGGAAGGCGCGATGAAGCACCGCGACGACCTCGGCCGCGAGGCGCTCGTCGGCAAAATCTGGGAGTGGAAGGAAAAATACGGCGGCATCATTTTGAAGCAGCTCCGCGCGCTCGGCGCTTCGTGCGACTGGTCGCGCACGCGGTTCACGATGGACGAGGACTACTCGCGCTGCGTGTCGCGCGTGTTCGTGGACCTCTACAAAAAGGGCCTCATCTACCGCGGCAAACGCATGGTGAACTGGTGCCCCGCTTCGCTCACGGCGCTGAGCGACGAGGAGGTCGAGATGAAGGAGCAGAAGGGGTTCATGTATCACTTTCGCGTCGAGGTTGCGGAGGAGCCGGGCACTTTTCTGACCATCGCCACCACGCGCCCCGAGACGATCCCCGCCGACACCGCCGTGGCCGTGAACCCGAACGACCCGCGCTACACGCATCTCATCGGCAAGCACGTGTATCGCGCGCTGCCGCTCGAAGTGCCGAAGGAGCAGCGCCGCATCCCGATCATCGCGGATGAGCATGTGACATTCGACTTCGGCACCGGCGTGCTGAAAGTGACGCCCGCGCACGACAAGGCGGACTACGAGATCGGTGTGCGCCACAAGCTGCCGGTGATCGATGTGCTCACGCCCGACGGCCGCATGGCCGCCGAAGCGGGCGCGGAACTCGCGGGCCTCGATCGTTTCGCCGCGCGCAAGAAAGCCGCGGAAATCCTCGAAGCCGCGGGCGCGCTGGAAAAGGCCGAGCCCTACGTGAACAACGTCGGCTTCAGCGAACGCGCCGATGTGCCCATCGAACCGCGCCTGAGCGAGCAGTGGTTTTTGAAATACCCGAGCGTCGAGCAGGCGCGCGCGTGCGTCATGCAGCCCGGCGAATTGCAGAAGGAAAATGGGAGCGCGGGCTTCCAGCCTGCAGCGTCCGGCATCCTGCCGGATGCACAAGACGATCGAGGGTCGAACGATGTGGCCGACAAGATGCCGGCCACGGCAGGCAGGATGCCCGCGCTCCCCTCTTCCAACGCCAACATGCGCTTTTTCCCCGACCGCTGGGCGAAGGTGTATGACCACTGGCTGAACGGCATCCAGGACTGGTGCATCTCGCGCCAGCTCTGGTGGGGGCATCGCGTGCCGGTGTGGAAAAAGCGCGTGACGATCAACGACTACCAGCTCGATGCCGACGTCTTCGGGTGGAGCGGGCTGAACGCCAGCCGCGAGGAAAATGAGAAGGCTGGCGTCGTGGTGCGCGTCTTCCGCGTGCGCGACGGACTCGAAGTCACGCCCGAGGATTACAGCTTCCGCACTTCGGAAACGAAGGACGACACGGAGACGTTCGATGTCTTCGTCGCGACGGCGGACGAAGAAAAGGGACGAGGACTGGAGAAGAACGGATTCGCGCAAGACACCGATGTGCTCGACACGTGGTTCAGCTCGTGGCTGTGGCCATTCGCCACGATGGGCTGGCCGGAAAAAACGGACACGCTCGCGAAATTTTACCCGACCACCGACCTCGTGACCGGGCCGGACATCATCTTCTTCTGGGTCGCGCGCATGATCATGGCGGGCTTCGAGTGGATGGGCGAACTGCCGTTCAAGAACGTCTATTTCACCAGCATCATCCGCGACAAGCAGGGGCGGAAGCTGAGCAAGTCGCTCGGCAATTCGCCCGACCCGCTCGACCTCATCGCGAAGTTCGGCACGGATGCATTGCGCTTCGGCACCATGCGCAGCGCGCCGCTCGGGACGGACGTGACCTTCGATGAAAAGAACATCGAGCTCGGCCGCAACTTCTGCACGAAGCTCTGGAACGCCGCGCGCTTCCGGCAAATGCAAGGCGGCGAGACCGAGGCCGACATCGTCCCCACCCTGCTCACGAGCGACGACAAGTGGATCCTGCTGCGTCTCGATGCCGCCGTCCGCGAAGTCAGCACCGCGCTTGATGAATACCGCTTCAGCGAAGCCACTGCCGCGCTCTACCGATTTTTCTGGAGCGAGTATTGCGACTGGTACGTGGAGGCGAGCAAGGCCACGCTCGCCGGCACCGACGACGCGCGAAAGGCGAACACGCTCGCGGTGATGGACTACGTGTTCTCACACACACTGCGGCTCTTTCACCCGTTCATGCCGTTCATCACCGAGGAACTCTGGCAGGGCATGGGCTTCGCCAACGACATGCCCGCGAATCAGGGCGGCAAGACGATCATGTTCGCGCCGTGGCCAGAGCCATTCACCGCGGAGGAACGCGAGTACTTCATCCTCGATGAAAGCGACGAGCAATTCGCCAACGCCAAATATGAAGTGGTGAACCTCGGCCGCGGACTGCGCCGCGATTTCAACATCGCGAGCAGCAAACGGGTGCGCTTCGTCCTGAAGCCGAATGCCAAGCTCGCCGACCACGAGACCGCCGTGATGCAAATCCTGCTGAACGCCGAGCCGCTCGAGGTGAACGCAGCGTTCGCAGCCGCGAAAGGCACGCCCGTCGCGCTCACCCCGCTCGGCGAACTTTTCCTCCCGCTCGACGGCCTCATCGACGTCGCCGCCGAGCGCGAGCGCATCGGCAAGGAGATCGCGAAGGTCGAGGATGAACTCGCCAAGGTGCGCGTGAAACTCGCTGATCCAAATTTTGCCGGAAAAGTCCCCGCGAAAGTCCTCGAAGATCACCAGCAGCGCGAACGCGACTGGTCCGAGAAACAAGCGCAGCTCGCGAAGATGCGCGACGCGCTCGGCTCTCCGTAGCTCGCAAATCGGACGCCTCGGACGGACGAATCGTCAGCCCCGCATTGCGCCCGCTTGCTTCGCCGCCGCGCGGCGCTAAAACGCCGCGCATGAAATTCCTCCTGCCGCTCATCGCATCGTCGCTGCTCGCCCTGACGGCGCATGGCATCGCCGCGACGAGCATCGAAATCAGCGCGAAATTCGCCGACGTGCCCGCGGGTGCCGAGATTCCAGCGAAGCCGGAACTGCTCGCGAAAACGAAGGGCGTGGACGTCCTCAGTTCGCCGCGCGTGATCACAAATCCCGGCAAGGCGGCGACCATCGAGATCACGCAGAGCCTCGCCGCGCCGGATGGCTCGGAGGTGCCGCTCGGCGTCTCGCTGTCCATCACGCCCACGCTCACGGAAAAAGGCGCGATTGCGTTCAGCGGCAAGGCGACGGATCGCTTCAAGCACGGCCAGCGCGCCGGCGAATCGCTCTCCGTCCTCGCCTGTGTCGCGCGCGAGATTTACTTCAAAGGCACGACGGCGAGCGGCTCGACCATCCTGCTGAATGCCGGGCCATCGACTTCCGCTGCGGTGAAAAATGCGGACTCGATCCAGACGAAGAATCGCGAACTCATGATTTACCTGACCTTCAAAAAAATCGCGCCGGAGACCGAGAAGAAGCCCGCGGCGAAGAAAAAACCGGGCACGACTTCCGGCAGCGGGACGAGCGCGGCGAAGAAGAAAAAGAAATAAATCCGGCAACGCCGCGCCGGAGCGCGTCGCGCGCGATTTTCAAAAAACCTCAGGCCGCCCCTCGAGCATCACCGCGACTTTTTCGCTCAGCCCGCAGTGCCGCGCGCAGGCGAGCAGGCGGCGCAGCGGCTCCTCCATCGGCTCGTAGCTGAGCTGGAAAGTGCCGTAGTGCATCGGCACAAATGTCTTCGCGCCGAGTTCGGTGAAGGCGAGCAGCGCCTCCTCGGGATTCATGTGGACTTCGCGGCCGCTCGGCGGGTCGTATGCGCCGATCGGCAGCAGCGCCACGTCCACCTTGAAGCGCTTCGCGATTTCCTTGAACCCGCCAAAATACGCCGTGTCGCCGCAGTGGTAAATCGTGCGCCCCTCGTGCTCGATGATGAAGCCGCCGAAGCCACGGTGCGTGTCGTGCAGCACACGCGCGCCCCAGTGCGCGCAAGGCGTGAGCGTGACGGTGAGCGGGCCGAGCTTGAAACTCTCCCAGTAGCCGAGTTCGTGGACGCTGCGAAAGCCGAGGTCATGCACGAGATTGCCGACCTCGAACGGCACCACGATCGGCTGATCGGCCGCGACTTTGCGCAGCGTCTTCCGGTCGAGGTGATCAAAGTGCGCGTGCGTCACGAGCACGAGATCGATGTCCGGCAGTTCGTGCAAATGCAGGCCCGGCATCTTCAGCCGCTTCACGATCTTCAGCCAGCGCGCCCAGTTCGGATCCACGAGGACATTGTGACTGCCGAACTGCAGCAAAAACGACGCGTGCCCGATCCACGTCACGCCCAGTTCACCGCGTTTGAGCTTGGGAAATTCCGGCGTGACCTCGCGCGCGGCGCGCGGATGAAACAGCGACGGGATGAGAATGCCCGTGACGTAATTTCGCTTCCGCCATCCGCTCTTGGGCTTCAGCCCCACCTTGTGCGCGCCCGCAGCGGCATCGTGATGCCCGTTCGAGGACTTTTGAATTTTCGCCTTGGGAGGCTTTGCTTTTCGGGAGAAAAGTCTGGGCACAGCGCGGAGGATAAAGCCTGCCGTCTCGCGTGCAATCGTTTCGTTCGCCGCCGCGCAAAAATCCGGCATGATTTTCCCCCATGCGCTCGAAAACCGAAATCCGCCGAGAGATGAGCACGCTGCTGCGCATGCCTCCCGATGCGAGGGCGGAGAAAAGTGCGCGCCTCTGCGCGGCGATCGCCGGGTCCGACGCATGGCGCAGTGCGCGCACCGTCGCGATTTTCGCCCCGCAGCCGCGCGAGCCGGATGTGGAGCTGCTGTGGATGCACGGCGGCGGAAAAACTTTCGCCTACCCGTGCGTCGTCGAAGACCGGCTCGATCTTTTCCGCGTCACATCCCTGCACGAACTCGCCCCCGGCGCGTTCGGCGTGCGCGAGCCTCGCGCGGACATCGCGCACGCAGTCGCACCGGAGATGCTCGACCTCCTCCTCGTGCCCGGCGTCGCCTTCCTGCGCGACGGCGAACGCCTCGGGCGCGGCGGCGGATTTTACGATCGGCTCCTCTCCGGACTGCTCGCGCATACGCGCAAAATCGGCGTGTGCTTCGATGCGCAGATCCTCGCCGAGCTGCCGCTCGAACCACACGATCAGCGCGTGGATTTCCTCGCGACGGAAAGCGGGCTGCAGCCGGTGGCGTGATTGCTCACATCTGCTTTCTGAAATCAGGGTCATGGCTCAATTTGATGACCCGGCGACTCTTCCGCTTTGTCCTGCTCGTGCTCTCGCTCTCAAAAGCGGCAACGAGAGCACGAGCAGGACAAAGACTGAAGATTTCAAACTGAGCCACTGCGCAGGCGTGCGCGAAAGCTCACGTCCGCGCTCTGCCGGACGCGCCTACGAATCCGCCGGCACCTTCATCTCGAAGCGCGGAATCCGCACGAACACCGGCACACCCTCATCCGTCACCCCGAGGTATGCGCCTTCCGCCGCGCTGTCCGCCCCGATCGTGTGGCAACTGTTGTAGGAAAAATGTTCGCCCGGCTCGAGGCGCGGAAATTTTCCCACGATCCCGTCGCCCTCGACCACGATCGTCTCCCCGCACACATCCGTCACCACCCACTTGCGCCCCTTGATCGTCACCGCCTCCGCGGAGTCGTTGTGGATCGTGATGAAATACACGAACGGAAAAGGACGCTCCTTCGCCACCTCGAGCTGCGGCATGAAAGTCACGCGATCCACCGTCACGCGGAGACCTTCCAGTTCGGTGAGGGGCGGGGGAGGCATTTAAGATTTAGGATTTAAGAATTAAGATTTACGCTTCCGCCCACACAGCGCCATCGGTCCTGCAAACATCAAATCTTAAATCCTAAATCCTAAATCTTAAATGCCCCCGCTCCCCGTCGTCCTCACCATCGCCGGCTCTGACAACAGCGCGGGCGCGGGTGCGCAGGCCGATCTGAAAACCATCAGCGCGCTCGGCTGCTACGGAGTCACCGCCATCACGTGCGTCGTCGCCGAGGTGCCGGGAAAAGTGAGCGCCGTGCATCCCATCCCGCCCGAGATCGTCGCCGAGCAGATCCGCCTGCTCTTCGGCGCATTCCCCGTCGCCGCAATCAAGACAGGAATGCTCTGGTCGCCCGAGATCATCACCATCGTCGCCGACACGCTCGCTCAATTCAAAATTCAACATTCAGCATTCAAAATTTCCCTCGTCGTGGACCCCGTGATGGTCGCCACGAGCGGCGACGCGCTGCTGCTCCCCGACGCCGTCGCGCGCTACCGCGAGCGGCTTTTTCCCATCGCCACCGTCGTCACTCCGAACCTCGACGAAGTCCGCACCCTCACCGGCCGCCCCGTCACCTCGCTCGCCGGGATGCGCGACGCCGGCCGCGAACTCGCCGCGCGCCACGGCACCGCATTCCTGATCAAGGGCGGCCACCTGCGCGAAGCCGTGGCCACCGACCTCCTCATCCTGCCCGACGGCACCGAGCACCGCTACGACGCGCCATTCGTCCCCGGCGTGAACACCCACGGCACCGGCTGCACGTACAGCGCCGCCATCGCCACCGCGCTCGCCCGCGGCCTCGCGCTGCCCGCCGCCGTCGGCGAAGCGAAGAAATTCGTCACCGCCGCCATCGCCGGTTTTCTCCGCTGGGAAAAGGACGGGCGCACCACGGATGCGCTGCATCACTTCGCAGCGGGGAAATAACTACGAAGGGCACAAAGGGCGCGAAGGTTTTCAAATTTTGGGAGGTGTCCTGATTTGAAACGCGCGCATGAAACCACAGAGGAACACGGAGGCATTCACAGAGGGACACAAAGCCTCCGTGATTCCTCCGTGCATCCTCTGTGAACCTCCGTGGTTCAAAATGGGATGCTGCCAAATTCTGCAACTCTTCGTGTTCTTCGTGCCCTTCGTAGTTCCATCCTCTTTGCGCGGAAATGCGAATCGCCACGAGCGCTGCCATGTGTAGCAGTGCGAACATCGAAGTCCTCCCCGGCCATGCCCGATCCTGATCTACAGCCACCGAAGCCGCGCGCCGTCTCCATCGTCCGCTGGTTGCTGCTGCTGCTGCCATCGGTAATGATACTCGTCACACCGACCCAGATACCGAGCGGTGAAGCGACTGAAGCTCGCATTGCCAAACTTGTCGGTACGGGCTTGTTGAATTTGGCAATCGCCGCAGTGGTCAGCATCGTGTTCGGCATCTTGTTGGAACGGTGGCGACGAGGCTCCGTTGAAGATGGATTCCGAGCATTCAGCTACGGCCTTCTTATTTTTTTTGTGAACTGCCTCATCGGCTTCACTGGCTGCGCCGTCCGCGACGGAGCATTTAACAAATGAACTTCCGTGCCCGATCCTGATCCACAGCCACCGAAGCCGCGCGCCGTCTCCCCCGCCCGCTGGCTGCTGATGCTGCTGCCGTCGGTGCTCGTGCTAGCTGCACTGTTGATCGCCCATGCTCCGGGGCTTCCCTATCAGTTGTCTTGGTTCTTCCCGCCAAGCATCGCGGTTGCAGCGGCCCTCTGCTTCTGGTTCGGCTTTCGTTTGGAAGAATGGCAGCGTGGAGAATTCAAAAGCGTCGTGCGCGCCATCGGCTTGGGATTCCTGATTCTCGTCAACAACTGCTGCATTTTCATCGCTGGCTGCACCGTCATTATTTTTCCGGATCTCAAATGAACCTTCCCTGCACCACCGAAACGCTCCTCAAGCGCACCACTTCGCGATGCCCGGTCTGCCACGCGGCGGTGCCGGGCGAGGTGTGGAAGGTGAACGACGGCAATGGCGGGGATTCCGCCGCGCCGACCGCGCGCGTCTTCCTCCGGCGCGACTGCCCCGAGCATGGCCGCGCCGAGGCGTGCATCGCGAGCGACGCGCGCTTTTACTGGCTCGCGCAGGGCAAGCCCGAGAACCAGTGCTGCGGCGGCACCTGCCACGCCGCCGAGGGCGAAGCCACCGGCACCCTCGGCCGCAACGCCTCGCCACCGGAAATTAACCACGGAGGACACGGAGGACACGGAGAGCACGGAGGAGATGCGGATTCGGACGGCACGGTGAACAGCTCAGGAAAGCAGGAACTCAGGAATGAGCCGGCGATGCAGCCCGCTGCTTCCTCGCTTCCTGCCTTCCTGAGAGATCCTGTTCCGACGGCGAACGCGGAATCGTCCGCTTGCCCAACTTCCGCCTCCTCTTCCCCCTCCGTGCTCTCCGTGTCCTCCGTGGTTAAAAATTCCGTGGACGAAAACACCACCGCGCAGGAGCGCCTGAGCACCTGCCTCGCGCTGATCGAGATCGTCAATTCCTGCAACCTCGCCTGCCCCACGTGCTACGCGGATTCGCCGCAGAGCCGCGCCGTGGACGCCGTGCCGCTCGCCGACTTGCAGGCGCGCATCCAGGGCGTGATTGACCGCAAGGGCGGCATCGAAATCCTCCAGCTCTCCGGCGGCGAGCCCACGCTGCACCCGCAATTCTTCGAACTGCTCGCGTGGCTGCACGCGCACCCCGGCATTGACTACGTCCTGCTGAACACCAACGGCGTGCGCATCGCGAACGACGACGCATTCTCCGCCGAACTCGGGCGCACCTTTCAGCGCGGAAAATTCCAGCTCTACCTGCAATTCGACGGCACGCAGGAAGCCGCCCAGCACTGGCTGCGCGGCGCCGACCTCCGCGCCACCCGCGAACGCGCCATCGCCCGCTGCCGCGACCTCGGCATCCCGCTCACCCTCGCGATGACGGTCACGCCCGAAAACCTCCCGCACGTCTGGGACGCCGTGGACTTCGGCCTGCGCTGGGAAAACGTGCGGGGCATCAGCTTCCAGCCGCTCTTCGGGAGCGGACGCGTGACGGAGAAAAATAATCCGTCCTCTGCTTCCCGCACGTCAGCGGATGAGGACAGGATTACCAAGATTAGCAGGATGGACAGGATTTCAGATGCCCCCTCCCATCCCGTTAATCCTGAAAATCCTGTCAATCCTGTCCCTCCCCACAACGCGCACCTCAACACCGCCGACGTGATTCTCGCGCTGGTCGAGCACTCCGCCTCCCGCCTCCGCTACGAAGACTTCACCCCGCTCCCCTGCGGCGATCCGAACTGCGCGACCATCGGCTACCTGCTGAAGATCGGCGGCACCACGCGCTCGATCAGCGACTTCGTGGACTTCACCAAAGTGCAGGAGTTCCTCCGCGACAAAGTCCGCTATTCCCCCGACGACCTCGCCCGCTGCGGCTGCGAGAGCGAACCGCTCGGCGAACTCCTGCACGAGATGGAGACGGGATTTCGGAAAGCGGATACCGGATACCGGAAAGACGAAAGCGCACCGCCCTATCCGGTATCCGGTATCTCCAATCCGGTATCGCCTGCCGCCTCCGCCTTCCGCCTGTTCATCAAGCCCTTCATGGACGCGTGGACGTGGGACGAGGATCGCATAGACCGCTGCTGCACCCACGTCATCCGCCCCGACGGGAAGCTGGATTCGTTCTGCAGGTATTATTCAGGGTTTTCTTCAAAATGAAAAAGGCCGGTTGGTTGCTGCTCGCTCTATGGCCCATCGGCCTCGGCGCTTTGGATTGGGGGGTTCTGAATGGATACGTGGGTATCACAATTTTCTTAACAGCCATTGCTTTGTCCTGCGTTGTTGGCGCGTTCGGTCTCACGCATGGAATGACAGGAAAGAAGATGGAAGACGCAATGGCATCATTGCCTTTGGCAGCCACGTTCTTCGTGCTCGATGTTGTGATGGCAATTGCCGTCGCGTGCATGAAGACATGCCTGTGAATACGTCGCCCTACGGCTGGCTGCTGCTCGCGGGGATCGCCGTGAGCCTTTTCACATGGACGCGGCTGGCGCGCGGGGATGCGCGGCTGGTGCTCATCTACGTCGCGGCGCTGCTCAGCGCGTTCATCGGCGCGAAGCTCACCTACCTTTTCGCCGAAGGCTGGCTCGACTGGCCGATGCCCGACCGCTGGCTGCGGCTCGCCACGGGCAAGTCCGTGCTCGGCGCGCTGCTCGGCGGCTACGCGGGCGTG
Source organism: Chthoniobacterales bacterium (assembly GCA_038239865.1). GTDB lineage: Bacteria > Verrucomicrobiota > Verrucomicrobiia > Chthoniobacterales > Chthoniobacteraceae > SXWH01. Next base: position 29,631 of record JBBSEI010000022.1, on the reverse strand, counting down.
GAGGCGGCGAAGTTCGCGCTCGGCTACCGCGCGCCCACGGGCGATCGCTTCGCGCTAGTCGCGCCGCTCGGCATCGGCATCGGGCGCATCGGCTGCCTGCTGCACGGCTGCTGCCTCGGCGAACGCTGCGCGCCGGCGTGGTGGACGCTGCGCGATGCGCAGGGCGTCGCGCGCTGGCCCGCGGTGCCCGTGGAGCTCGGCTTCAATGTCCTCGCGCTCGCCGCATTTCTCGTCCTGCGCCATCGCGGCGTCCTGCGCGGACAGCACTTTCACCTCTACCTGATCGCCTACGGCATCTTCCGTTTCGCGCACGAGTGGATGCGCGTGACGCCAAAAATGTTCGGCATCCTCTCCGGCTACCAGTTCGCCGCGCTCGCCTGCACCGCACTCGGCGCATGGGGTTTCCGCCGCCGCGCGCGGCTGGGTGATGCTCCCGTTAAAAGTTAAGCGTTAAACGTTAGACGTTGATCCCGCCGAAGGCGCCTCCCGGCTTGGGACGCTGGTTCAGAAACCGATCCCTCCGCTGCGCGGGGCTCAACGCCTAACATTTAACGTCAAACTTCTAACATCAAAAGAGAGCACAGCCTGAAATCCCGATGCCTCGCGCACAGCTTGAGCAAAGCGCGCCCGCCCCGTAGCGTCCCTACGAATGGAGATCCGGAAATTCAACGTCCTCGGAGTCGCGATGAGCGCGATGAATCTCGACCTCGCCACGCAGGCGGTCCTCAAGGCGTGCGCGGAGCGGCGCAAGGGCTACGTGTGCGTGACCGGCGTCCACGGCATCACCGAGGCGCAGCACGACGCGGACTTCCGCCGCATTTTGAACCACGCCTTTCTGAACACCTGCGACGGCATGCCGCTCGTGTGGGAAGGCCGCCGCGCGCACGGCGCATGGGTGGACCGCGTATATGGCCCGGACCTCATGCTCCGCATCATGGACGCGACGCGCGATGGGAAGTTCACGCACTATTTCTACGGCGGCGCGCCCGGCGTGGCCGATCAGCTTCGCGCCGCGATGGAGCAGCGTTTCCCCGGCGTGCGCATCACCGGCACGCACTGCCCGCCCTTCCGTCCGCTCGATGAAAGTGAACGCACCGCGCTCGCCGCGGACGTCGCGGAGAAAAAGCCCGACCTGTTTTGGGTCGGCCTCAGCACCCCGAAGCAGGAGCGCTTCATGGCCGAATTCCTGCCGCTGCTGGAGACGACGGTGATGTTCGGCGTCGGCGCAGCGTTCGACTTTCACACCGGCCGCATGAAGGAAGCCCCGCGCTGGATGATGCGCTGCGGCCTGCAGTGGCTCCACCGCCTGTGCAGCGATCCGAAGCGCCTGTGGCGGCGCTACGCCATCATCGTGCCGAGCTACCTCATCCGCATTTTTCTCCAGCGCACGGGGCTGAAAAAATATCCGCTGGAGTGAGTGGAAAATTTTTGCGAGTGCGCAGTCCAACGCCATGCGCTAGCGTCCGACCATGACGTTGAAAGAACGCGCGCACCAGTTGATCGACGCGATGCCCGACGACTCGCCCTCGCTGCATGAAATCTGCGAAAATCTCGCATTGAGAAATGCGATTCAGGAGGGCCTGGACGACGTCGCGGCAGGCCGCGTATATCCGGCTGAGCAAGTGCTGGCGGAACTCAAACAGCGATGGGCAAAGCGACGCTCAAAGTCTTCCTAACCACCGCCGCCCGCGAGGATCTCGACGAAATTGCGACCTATTGGTTGGAACGCGGAGAGCCGGAGCGCGGGGAAAAATATGCGGAGGATTTGCACCGCACCGCGACGGCCGAGCTGAGTGACGAGGACACTGCACTGCATGGCAAAACGCTTGCGGGCGACGGCGCGACGGCGATTCGTGAACTTCGGGTTTTCAAGCGCGCCTACCGGATTTTCTATGTCGTGAACGAACAATCCGGACGCGTGGAAGTGTTGCGCTTCTGGCACAGCCGCCGCGACGAACCGGAACTTTAGCGCACGAATTTCCCCGGATTCAAAATCCCCTTCGGATCGAGCGCGACTTTCAGCGCGGTGTGGACGTCGCGGCCGGTCTTGTCCACGGCCTGTTTCCACCACGGTTTCTTCGCGAGGCCGATGCCGTGTTCGCCGGTGATCACGCCGCCGACCTTCAGCACCCAGGTGAAAAGCTCGTCCAGCGCGCGGTCCACGCGCGCCTTCACTTTGCAGTCCTCGTGGTAGTTTGCGGCCATGATGTTCACGTGGATGTTGCCGTCGCCCGCGTGGCCGAAACACGCGACCGGGTAGCCGTGTTTTTTCGCGAGCCGTTCGCCGAATTCGGCGAGCTCGGTCAGCTTCCCGCGCGGGACGACGATGTCCTCATTCAGCTTCGTGAGCCCGGTCGCTTTCAGCGAAGCGCTGAGCGCGCGGCGCAGGCCCCAGAGCTTCTCGCATTCCTCCTCGCCGAATGCGGTGAGCACGCGGATGGGAGCCAGCTTCCGCAGCAGTTTCGCGAGTGCGGCGCTCTCGCCCTTCACGGATTCCGCCTGGCCGTCGAGCTCGATGAGCAGGAGCGATTTCGCACCCGGCGCGACCTCGCGGCCGAGAAAATCGCGCGCACTTTGCAGGGTGAACGGGTCCGCGATCTCCAGCGCGCACGGCAAAAAGCCCGCGGCGAAAATTTTCTGCACGGCATCCGCCGCCTCGCGGAAACTGCGAAAGCTCACGGCGAGCGTCGCGCGCGCGGGCGGATGCGGGAGCAGGCGCAGCGTTGCTTCGGTGACGATGCCGAGCAGCCCTTCGCTGCCGACGAACAGGCCGGCGAGATCGAAGCCCTGCTTGTTTTTGTGCGTGCGCCCGCCGCAGCGCAGCACGCGACCATCCGCGAGCACGACTTCGAGGCCGAGCACATAGTTGCGCGTCACGCCGTATTTCAGGCAGCGCGGGCCGCCGGCATTTGTCGCGATGTTGCCGCCGATGCTGCATTCATTTTTCGACGCCGGATCGGGCGGGTAGAAAAGGCCCGCCTCCCGCACTTTCGCCTGCAACTCGCCGGTGATCACGCCGGGCTCCACGACAGCGACGCCATCGGCAAAATGAATTTCGCGGATGCGGTTCATGCGCGCGACGCTCAGCGCGATGCCGCCGTGCGAGGGCACGCAGCCGCCGACGTAGCCGTAGCCCGAGCCGCGCGGCGTGACGGGGATGCCGTGCCGATTTGCAAAGCGCAGCGTTTTTTCCACATCAGCACGCGTGCGCGCGAGCACGACGGCGTCGGGCTTGCGCGAGGCAAACCAGCGATCGGTCGCGTGCGTGGCGAGCGTCGCGTCGTCGGTGTGGACGACCTCGGGTCCGAGAATCCGGGTGAGGCTGCGTGCGAGATTCATCGGGAGATCGTGTCGTGACCGGTGAAGAATTTTTCGAGATGTCCGCCGACGCCGCGGAAAGTTTTTTCGGTCTTGCGCCCGAAGTCCTCGGTGCCGGAGCGGACGTTCGTCGAGGTGCGCGCGGCGCGCTTCGGGGCGGGCGCGTGCGAATCGTCGCACGCGGCGAGTGCGACCGGGAGGACGAGAAAAAGCAGAATGCGCGTGGGCATCCCTGCTCTGTAGCCGCAGGCGGCGCGAGCGGCAAGCCGCGGGGTGCAACTCTCAAACCGCAGCGACGAGCGCCCGCGCAGGACGCATCATTGCCCGGACTTCGCGCGCTTTGAGTCTCCGCCAAAAAGGCGCTTGAGCAGGCCCGGTTTCGGCGCGGGCGCGGGCGCGGGCCTGGATTTTTTTCCGCCGCTCCGCTCCGTGACGGCCACGCCGGCGACGCCCGCGGGAGGCGCGAGGGATGCCGCCGGGGGCGATTTTTCAAAACCATCCGAACTCAGCACGGTGCCCTTCGTGGCATTCACGACGATGACTCCGATCTGATCGCCGACGGCATCGAGAACGGTCGCACTCCACACGGGCGCATTCGTCGCGGCGTCGCGCGCGAGGACGTAGTTCAGCGTGCCGACTTTGGCGCCGTTCGCGTCGGCAAAGGCGGCGGCGAGCTTTGCGACATGCGTGGAATCGATCTGCACCGCATCCGCACCCACGATGTCCGCGGCGTTCAGCGTCTCGGCGAATTGCGAGAGGGTGCGCGAGGTCACGAGCTTCGCATCGGCGATGACAAGCTCGCGCACGCCGCTGGCGACCGCGGGATCATGCACGAGCAGGTACCAGCGCTCAGGTGCAGGCGAACCCTCGCGCGCCTCGATGCGCACGAGGCGCTTCGCGGCGTCCCTTGGAATCAGCCGGAGCGCATCGAGCGCGGGTCCGGCGCTCTGCGCGGCGGCGGAGGAGACGAGGAGGAGAAAAAGAAGAGAGCGGAGATGCACGAGGCGCAACGTAGCGGGACGCGGGTGCTTTTCCACACATCCGTTGCGGCGGCGCTGCGGAGGAAAATTCCTCGACGCCGCGCGCGGGGCTTGCGCACCGTTGCGGCATGATCATCAAGCCGAAGATTCGTGGTTTCATCTGCATCACGGCGCATCCGGGCGGCTGCGCGGCGCATGTGCGGCAGCAAATTGATTTTGTAAAATCGAAGGGCGCGATCGCCGGCGCGCCGAAGCGCGTGCTCGTGATCGGCGCGAGCACGGGCTACGGGCTGGCTTCGCGGATCGTGCCGGCCTTCGCGGGCGAGGCAGCGACGATCGGCGTGTTCTTTGAAAAGCCGAGCGAGGCGGAGCGCACGGGGTCGGCGGGGTGGTACAATTCGGTGGCATTTGAGCGCGAGGCGCACGCGGCGGGGCTGTATGCGAAGAGCATCAATGGCGACGCATTTTCCGATGCGGTGAAGGAACAGGCGATCGCGCTGATCAAGGCGGATCTCGGGACGGTGGACGCGGTGATTTATTCGCTCGCCTCGCCGCGGCGCACGCATCCGAAGACGGGCGTCATTCACAAAAGTGTGCTGCGTCCGCTCGGCGCGCCTTTTACCAACAAGACGGTGGACACGGACAAGGGCGCGGTGAGCGAGATCACGATCGAGCCTGCGACGGATGAGGATGTCGCGGACACGGTGGCGGTGATGGGCGGCGAGGATTGGGAGATGTGGATGGACGCGCTGAATGCCGCGGGCGTGCTCGCGCCGGGCGTGGTGACGGTGGCATACAGCTACATCGGGCCGGATTTGACGTGGGCGATTTATCGCAACGGCACGATCGGCGCGGCGAAGGAGCATCTCGAAAAAACGGCGGCGCTCATCACGACGAAGCTCGCGAAATACGAAGGCCGCGCGTGGGTGAGCGTGAACAAGGCACTCGTCACGCAGGCGAGCAGCGCGATTCCGGTCGTGCCGCTCTACATTTCGCTGCTCTACAAAGTGATGAAGGCGAAGGGCACTCACGAAGGCTGCATCGAGCAAATTTATCGACTGTTCGCGGAACGCCTCGCGCCGGGTGCGAATCCGCAGCCGGACGCGGAAGGGCGCATCCGGATCGATGATTGGGAAATGCGCGAGGACGTGCAGGCGGAAGTCGCCGCGCTGTGGCCGCAGGTGACGACCGAAACGCTGCCGACACTGAGCGACATCGCGGGCTACCGGGCGGAATTTTTGCGGCTGTTTGGATTTGGCATGGCGGGCATCAACTACGAAGCCGAGGCCGAGCCGCTGCAGCCGATGCCGAGCGCGAGCTGAACTCGAATTGCGGAAGGAATCGCGCTCGGAAGAACGCGGACGCGGGCTTCCCCCCGCGCCTCCGAATGCGCAATCGCATCCGATCGAAATCCGCTACGCTCGCCGCCCTTCCCGGATATTCGCTTTACTCCAACTCCACGCTGCCATGACACCCCGCTTCGCTCCGCTCCTGCTCGCCCTCCTCGCCTCGTCCGCATTTTCCGCGACCGCGGCTGAATGGCCCGAGTGGCGCGGGCCGGGCGGGCAAGGTCACGCTGACGCGAAAAATCTTCCGACCGTGTGGAGCGAAAGCAGCGGCGTCGCGTGGAAGACGAACATCCCCGGTCGCGGCTGGTCCTCGCCCGTCGTGGATGGAAAACAAATCTGGCTCACCACCGCCATCGAGACTCCCGCTTCACCCGAGGATGCCGCGCGCCGGATGAAGGCGAACACCGGCAACCAGCCCGTGACGATGCTCGAAAAAGTCGAGCTGCGCGCCGTGTGCGTGGACCTCGATTCGGGCCGCATCCTGCACGACGTGCTCCTCCTCACCGAGCGCGAGCCGCAGTGGGTGCATGAGCTGAACAGCTTTGCCTCGCCCTCGCCCGTCATCGAAGACGGCCGGCTCTACTGCCACTTCGGCACGCTCGGCACCGCGTGCGTGGACACCGCAAAGGGCGCGCTCCTTTGGAAAAACACAGACCTCCACACGAACCACGAGAACGGCCCCGGCAGTTCGCCCGTCGTGTGGAAAAACATGCTCATCTTCCACCTCGACGGCAGCGACACGCAGGGCCTCGTCGCGCTCGACAAGACGACCGGCAAGCTCGCGTGGAAGACCGATCGCTCCGGCGCGATGAACGACAATCCGCAGCTCAAGAAATCCTACGGCACGCCGATTTTGCTCGAGAGCGGCGGCAAAACGGAACTCATCTCCCCCGCCTCCGACTGGCTCTATGCCTACGATCCCGCGACCGGCCGCGAACTTTGGAAAGTGCCGTACGGCCACCTCGGCTTCTCGATCACGCCGCGCCCCGTGAGCGGGCACGGGATGATTTTCATGAGCACCGGCTTCATGAAGCCCGAGATGATCGCCATCCGCCACGACGGCGCACGCGACATCGCCTGGCGCTACGCGAAAGGCGCGCCGAACCAGCCCTCGCCGCTGCTCGTGGGCGACGAACTTTACTTCGTGAGCGACGGCGGATTCCTCACCTGCCTCGACGCCAAGACCGGCGCGGAAATCTACCGCGAACGCCTCGGCGGCGACTACAGTTCCTCGCCCATTTTTGCCGACGGCAAAATCTACATCGGCAACCGCACCGGCCTCGTCACGGTGATCAAGCCCGGCAAAAAATTCGAGGCACTCGGCAAGAATCAGCTCCCCGGAAAAATCATGGCCACCCCCGCCGCCGTGGACGGCGCCCTCATCCTCCGCACCGACGAAGCGCTCTGGCGCATCGGCAGCGGCGCGAAGCCGTAGGCGAGGAGGGAGGAAAATGCGGATCGGGTTTTCTGCCGCACGCACTCAGGCGGCTGGAAATTCCGGCGCTCCGCGCGCGCCGTGCCAAAAGCGAAGGATGTTGAGTGGCTTCGCGTCCGTCAACTCACGCACTGCACGGATCGCGGACCCGTCCTCGTCCGGCTTATGATCTTTGCAAAGTCTCATGTTATTCAAGTTCCTCAATAACCCTGATCAGTCAATAAATCCACTCCGCCTTTCCGGAAATGGCCCACATCAAAGCCGTCGCGCAGGACAAGCGTTTTGAATTTCAACAAACCCTCCTTCTGAAGTTTGTTGCTGTATTTGGCGAACGAGCTGTGATCGTCCGTGATTGCGAACGCGACATCCTTTCCAGCGGCCTGCGAAAGAAGCTTTATGTCATCTTTTACCGCTGTGCGATCCTTGCCTTCTTCCTTTTCTCTGTGGCGTTCAAATTTCGCCGCCCGAATCGCATCATCCCAATTGAATATCAAAGGAATGCACGAAAGCCTAATGGCTTCTGAGATAGTCTGTCTAACCTCAAACTCTGACACGACGATCACGGAAAGGTAAACCGGCATCCCGGAATCTTTGAAATGCCTCCAATACTTTACGGCAGCATCGTGATGCTCGCGCGTGTCGCTGGCGAGCGTAATTAAAAAACTGGTATCGATTAGAACGCCGCTAGACATGCATCAACCTCCGCGCAAATCTCTTACCCACGCCGCGGCATCTGGCACGTCAGCCCATGCTTCGCGGCCCTCCGCAATGAAGCGCCGCAAGGCTGCCTCATCATAATCGGGCTTGTAACTTACAAATTCGAGTAATCGAAGTTTTCGCAACTCTCCCGATTGATCCTGCTCACCAGTCACATGCAAGAGAGTCCTTTGATAGAGAAGATTTTTTTCCAAATTCCTTAACGTGTCCTTGTCCGTTTGAACGATGTGCGTTTCTCCAGTGTCAGAAAGGCGGATATGCACATTGGGATTTTCCCCGCCAATGTCGTAAACTTCACCAAGGAAATAAGTCTCGAATGGAATCCACTGGCTGACTTCAATGCGCTGGAAATTGGTATCAGTGCCGATGTGGATTACCGGCGTCTCTCTGCCGTCAGAACGTGAAATGCGAATCTCGAAAGAAAGATCGTCGTGAGATTTCGCTTTCGACTGCCACTTTTCCACAATCTTTGCGCGCTGCTCATCGAGCCGAGAAAGGGCATTGTCGCGGGTCAGCAGCCTTACTTCCGGCTCAACTGAAGCCAGCATCGCGATCGACATGGCAACTCGCAGACGATAGGAGCCTGAGTGAACCTGTACGAATACGGTATCTAGGAGAAGTTTTTTGCGCGTGCCCCGGCGGTCGCTCCCTGCCACGAAATCCTCAACTTGCTGATTAAATTCGTTGAAGCGCGTGAAGTTGATCGTCGTCGGAGTAATTTCCGCGCCGTCAATTCTGCCCTTCATTACGAAATCAATCGCTTCGGTCATCTCGGGGTTTCAGGTTTCAATTCAGGAGGGGCGCCGAGTTTCCGCCGCCTCATCGAGAAGCTGGTAGAGCTTGGAACGAGACTGCGTGATCGGAAGCGAAGTCATACCCAAAGCGTGCGGGAGAGCGTGCGCTTTGTCAAACGGCGCGGACGTCAGCTCCACCCGTGGGCGGCGCGGACTTTGAGCATCACGTCGAGAATCGCGTTCCACGTCTGCGCCTGTTCGAGCTTCGCATTTGGGAACATGCAGCCGTCCCAGCAGATGTGCTGGATGCCGCGCGCGGCGGCGTCCTTCAGCCAGTAGCCGGCGCATTTCACGATATCGAGTTTGCCATTCGGATCGTCGGCGGGGCAGTGCTTGCCGGTCTTGTCGTGCGCGCCGGCGCCGTGGACTTCGCCGTCGTTTTGCGCGACGTGGAAATCCATCGTCCACGGGCGCAGCTTGTCGGTCATCTTGGCGTACGCGGCCCAGAATTCCGCGTCACTCGCGCCGTCCTTGATGAGCGCGTGCTCGGGCGCATTGTAGCCGAGGAGGTAGAGGTAGGTGTGCGCGAGGTCGGCTTGGAAACCAACGGTCTTCGGCATGCCGACGGCTTCGAGCAGATCGAGCATGTCCTTCCACGAATGCATGCCCGCCCAGCAGATCTCGCCTTCGGCCGCGAGGCGCTCGCCGTGCTGCTCGGCGATCTTGCCGGCCTCGCGGAAAGTCTCGGCGATCTTCGCGGTGTTCGCCGTCGGGTTCTCGCCCCATTTGTTCACGCCGAACTCAGCGGAGTCGATCCGGATGACTCCATACTTGCGGACGCCGTGCTTTTTGAAAATGCCACCGATGCGGCACGCCATCTTCACCGCGCTGAGAAATTTCTCACGCTGCGCGGCGTCGCCCATCGCGCTGTCGCCGATCGTCCCGCCCCACACCGGCGCGACGAGCGAGCCCACGTTGAAACCTTTTCCCGCGATGAGGTCGGCGATCTTTTTCAGCTCATCGTCACTCGCCTCGGGATTCGTGTGCGGGAGAAAGAGAAAATAGTCTATCCCCTCAAACTTCTGGCCGTTCACTTCCGCCGCCGCGGTGAGGTCGAGCATGTGCTCGAGGCTGATGGGCGGTTCCTGCCCTTCGCCGGTACCTTTGCCGACGAGTCCGGGCCACATTGCGTTGTGAAGTTTGGGGAGGGAATGGCTCATGGTGCGGATTGGTTTGAGAGGGCGCGGAGGCTAGCGGCGCGCCCTCGCGAGGCAATGCGAAATTCTCCCGCTGCCGCGATCGCGCTTGAACTACCGCGCCTTTTCCTTGCGCGTCTTTTCCTTGCCCGCCTTCTCCCCAGCGCGCGTTTTCGCGGTCTGGTACATCGTCATGGAAAAGCCGGCCACCACGCCCACGACACCCACTCCCGTGACGTAGGTCGCCGGGCCGGTGCTCTCGACGGTGAAGCCGTGCATCCCGCTCTGAAAACTCGCGATGAACGGCGGCATGTGGCGCACCAGCGTGGCGGTCTGCGGCAGCAGCGACGCGTCGAGAAATGGCGCGAGCTTCGGGTTCCCCGCGATGGCGTTGGCGAGAAAGGGGCGCGCGCGATCGTACAGCCGCCCGGTGATCCGCGCGGAGTCCAGATACAGCATTCCCGCATTCGGTTCGCCGACGGTCTTCAGCGCGCCGGTGAAGGCGGCGGCTTCCGCGAGGGCGGACTTGCCCGAGCGCGCGTGATCGAGCGCCGCGGTGACGGACGACTGATTCAATCCGAACATGAGGTGCGTGCCGTCCAGCGCGAGCGTCGGCTGAATGACGGGCAGCATGGACTTCGCGCTCCAAATTTTCGCCCCGTGATATTCCTTCTCGGTCAGCTTGCCCTCCATGCTCATCGCCTCGCGGATCAGCCCGGCAAACTTGCCCGCCTTTTCCGCATCGCGGACCTCCACCGCGACGAAAAGCGAAGGCACCGCAAGGCCGCCCGGCTCCCAGTCCGAGACCACGGCGATCTCCGGTCCGAAAGCCTGCGCGATGTCCGCCAAAGTGAGGCCGTGCTTTTCCAGTTCGTCGGCCGCCGCTTTCATGACGGCATCTCCGCTGGCCATCTTTTCGAGGTACAGGGTGGACTGCGCGATGTTCGACTCGAGGTAGGCGAAAGTGTCCTCGCCCGTGAAGGCGAGCGAGCGGTGCTTCGATTCCGCGCGCGGCAGCACGATGCGTGAATCCAAAAAGGCCCGCTCGTGCATGAGGTGGCCGTCCATCTTCGTCGAGACGGTGAACGATCGCGGCATGAGATCCTTCATCGTGGACAGCGCCGCGGCGTTCGGTCCGCCAGCGGCGAAAATCTTCCTGAGAAACTCGTCGTACGAGAAATAGGCCGTCCCATCCGGTGCCGCGAGATGTTCCTTTTCCGCTGCTTTCCATGGCTCGGCGTCGGCGAGCGAGCGCGACCCGTTTCCGGCGCGGCGCGCGAGCGCATCGAGCAGCGTCTGCCGGTCCGTGGCGAAGAGCACCTGCTTGTCCGCATGCGCGACGAAGAGCGGAAATTTGCTGTCGGCAAACGTCTCGACCTCGATGTTGCCGACGGTTTCCTTCGAGTGCTTCCCGAGGGCTTCGCCGTGCAATCCGTCGCGCCTTTTCTGCAGCAGCGCCTCCGCGCGCGCCGGCTCGCCGCGATATGTGACGCCGATGAGCATCTTCGGGATGAAGCGCGGGACGGCCATCATGTCCGGCATTTCGACGAGCGCGAAGAACGCACCCGACGGCTCGACGCGCACGATTTCATCGAGGATCGCGCGCGCCTCGACCGGCACCTCGTGCGCGACGGCATCGATCAGCTTTCGGAAAAAATCCCGCACCTCCGGTTCGCGCGCGAGGTCGCCCCACGAAGACAACCCGAGGCGCTCCACCGTGCGCGGCGCATCATGCACCTCGGCAAAAAGAAAAGTCTCCGGCGGCAGCAAGCGCGCGGCGGTCTGCACCGGCTCCGCGGCGCGGAGGGCGAAGGACAGCACGAGCGACAGGAGGATGAAAAGAGGGGATCTCATGCGCGGGAGTTTCAGCAGCGCGGCGCGGCGTCGCCAAGCAGAATGCCAGCGGGCGCAGTTCAGCGCGTGCCGCGAAAAAACCGCGCGAAGTTTTCCGCGACGGTGGCGGCGAGTGCCGCGCGCGTCACGCCGCGGAGTTCCGCGAGCGCATCGTACGCGACGAGCAGATTTGCGGGATGGTTCAGCGACTTTCCGTCCGCGCCGGAGAGCGGGCGCGGGTTGCGTTCCGGCGGCGGAGCGAGGTCGGGCGCGTCGGTTTCCACGAGGAGGCGGTCGGCGGGGAGCGTGCGGAAAATTTCGCGCTGCGCGGATTTTCGCTCGTGGAGAAACGACGGCGAAAAGGAAAAATGCGCGCCGCGATCGAGGAAGCCCGCGACCATTTCCGCCGGGCCGCCGTACGCGTGCAGGAGGAAGCCGCGCGCCGGCACCGGGCCTTCGCGGAGGATGTCCCACAGCGCGCCCCACGCGCGGATGCAGTGGATCGTCGCGGGGAGATCGCGCTCGTTCGCGAGGGTGAGTTGCACGCGAAAGCACTCGGCCTGCGCGACGGGATCGTGACCTTCAATCCAGCGGTCGAGCCCGATCTCGCCGACGCCCGCGCCGGGATGCGCATCGAGGAAACCGCGCAATTTTCCGAGCCACGATTCGCTCCGCGCATTCACGTGCCACGGATGCAGCCCGAAGGACGGCAGCACCCACGGCACACTTTTCGCGAGCGCGGCGACTGCGGCCCAGTCGTCCTCGCGGGTTCCGTTCACGACCGCGCCGCGCACGCCGAGCACGGGGAGTTCCGCGAGAAAATCCGCGCGCCACGGCAGCAGCCGCGCATCGTGCAGATGATTGTGCGCGTCGAGCAGCGGGGCGGGCGTCATTTTTATGCGGCAGCAAACTCCGCGGCGATCTGCTTCATGCGCAGCCGCACCGACGCGAGGCCGGCGAGGCGCGTGCCGGAGACCATGCGGACGATGCCGAGGTCCTCGAAAATCGTCGGTTCAAACGCGAGCGCGTCGTCCGGCGCGGCGCCTTCGTAAAGTTCGCAGAGCAGCGCGACGAGGCCCTTCACCATCGGCGCTTCACTTTCCATCCGCCAGCGGCACGCGCGTGGGGAAACTTCGGCCAAGCCGGCCGGTTCGCAGTCGCCGGTGAGCCACACGCGCGACTGGCAGCCGGCGATGCGATTCTCCTCGGTAAGCTGCGCGGCGTCGGGCGCCGGGATTTTTTTGGCGCGCGACATCAGCGCGGCGAGACGCTCGTGCGGGTCTTCGATGATGGCGAGTTTCGCCACAAGCTGGCGCTGTTTTTCGGCGAGGCTCATCGCGGCTCTCATGAATCTGCGCGCGCTATTTTTTCGCGAGCGCGTCCTCGATCGCCTTCACGATCTGCGGGTCGCCCGGCTCCACATCGGGCTCGAAGCGCGCGATCACTTTCCCGTCGCGACCGATGAGAAATTTGCCGAAGTTCCAGCGGATGTTGCCGGGGAACGCCGCGCCGGGGCCGGTGAGTTCCTGGAAGAGCGCGTGCTGCTCCGGGCCCTTCACGTGGACCTTGTCCATCATCGGAAAAGTGACGCTGTAATTCGAGGTGCAGAACGATTTGATCTCCGCATTCGTCCCGGGTTCCTGCGCGCCGAAATCGTTGCACGGAAAGCCGACGACCACGAGGCCCTTGTCCTTCAGCTTGTCGTGGAGCGATTGCAGCCCAGCGTATTGCGGCGTGTTCCCGCACTGGCTGGCGACATTCACCGCGAGCACGACTTTCCCCGCGAAGGCCTTCAGCGAGGTGTCCTTTCCATCGATGTCCTTGATGGGGATCGTCTGCAACTTCGGCTCGTCCGCAAAGAGCGAGGCGCTGAGCGTGACGGTGACGGCGAGTGCGGCGATGTGGAGGATGTTCATGGTGAAAATGGGACGCGTGCGAGTGGTGGCACACGCAGCGCGGGGGCGCAACGTCTCTGATCTTTCATCTTTGTCTTGCTCGTGCTCTTGCTCTCGTCGTGTGCGGAAGAGAGCAAGAGCAAGACAAAGAGTAAGAAAACAGGGGCCGCCAGATTTCTCGCACATCACCCGAAATAGGCGTTGACACTCCCGGCCCTGCTTCCTAGTTTCCCGCCCCTTTTTCAACCTATGAGGACACTTTCCGCAAAAGCCAACGAAGTCCAGCGCCGCTGGTGGATCATCGATGCCGCCGACCAGGTGCTTGGCCGTGTCGCCGCCCGCGCCGCGAACATCCTCCGTGGAAAAGAGAAGGCTATTTTCACCCCGCACATGGACGCCGGCGATTTCGTCATCGTCGTGAATGCTGACAAGGTCCGCGTGACCGGCAAGAAGGAGACGGCCAAGGAATACATGAGCTTCTCCGGCTACGTCGGCGGCCACAAGAGCGAGACGCTGGGAGCGCGCCGCGCCCGCCGTCCCGAGCTTCTCATCCAGAATGCCATCAAGGGGATGATCCCGCACACCCACCTCGGTCGTGGCCAAATCACGAAGTTGAAGGTGTATGCCGGCTCCGAGCATCCGCACTCCGCGCAGCAGCCCGTGAATGTCGGCAAAGTCTCCTAGTCAGAAAAATTTCGCACCATGTCCAACGAAGCCACCATTTCCGCCATCGGCCGCCGCAAGACTGCCACCGCACGCGTGCGGCTCACGCCTGGGACGGGAAAAATCGTCATCAACGGCCGCCCGTACGAAGACTATTTCCCGGTCACCTCTTTCCAAGGCATGGTGCTCAAGCCGCTCGAAGTCGCGAAGAGCCGCAACACGTATGACATTTCCGCGAATGCCCAGGGCGGCGGAGTTGGCGGGCAAGCCGGCGCAGTCAGCCTCGGCATCGCCCGCGCGCTGCTGCAAGTGAGCGCGGAACTCCGCGGCGCGCTGAAGGCCGAGGGCTTGCTCACGCGCGACCCCCGCATGAAGGAACGCAAAAAGCCCGGCCAGCCCGGTGCCCGCAAGCGCTTCCAGTTCAGCAAGCGCTAAACGAATTTCCCCGGAATTCCTCCCAAAAAGGATTCCCTCGAGAGACCCGCGCTGTGCGACCCCCAACGTGCGCACAGCGCGGGTTTTGCTTATACGCGCACCAAGATTTGCATCGTCGGCTTTGCGTTGCGGGATTTCCGCGCTAGTTTCCGCTCATGATCCTACGCACGCTCCTCGTCGCCGCGATTTTTGCGGCATCTTCCAAAATCCAAGCCGCTGAAACCGTGACCGCATCTTCCCCGAAATCCGCCGCCGTTCAAAAAATCGTCATCGGCGGAGGCTGCTTCTGGTGCATCGAAGCCGTGCTCCAGCGCGTCGGCGGCGTGAAAAAAGTCGTCTCGGGATATTCCGGCGGCCACGTCCCGCATCCGACCTACGAGCAAGTCTGCACGAAGCAAACGGGCCATGCGGAGGTGGCGCTCGTGGAATTCGATTCCGCCGTGCTGAAGCTCGACACGTTGCTCGACGTCTTCTTCGCGGCGCACGATCCGACGACGCCAAACCAGCAGGGCGCGGACAAAGGCCCGCAATATCGTTCAGTGATTTTCTACGCAAACGACGCGCAGAAAACTGCGGCCCTCGCCGCGAAGGAGCGCGCGAAAAAGGAGTGGGGTGCGACGATCGTCACCGAGATTTCGCCGCTGAAGGAGTTCTACGCCGCCGAGGACTACCACCAGAATTATTTCAACCAAAACAAGAACAAGGACCGATACTGCTCCATCGTCATCGCGCCGAAGCTGCAGAAGCTGATCGAGAAAGGCGTGATCAAAGAGTAGCGGGGAGGCGGAGCAAAGCAGGCGAGCTTTCCAACCTCGCCTGCTTTTTCGACGGCTACGAAAAAAGCGGCAGCGGCTTCAGCGAAAAATCTGGGAACACTTTTCCGAGCGCCTCCGCATTTGCGCCGTGGCGCGTGAGGATCGGGGCGAGGATGTCGCGGTAGTTGTTCCAAACCGGCAGGTCGCCGGGGCCGTCGAGCATCTCGGATTTCAGGCCGGGCCACGGGCCGCCCGGCTGCAGACCACCAAAAATGCGACCGCCGCGCACGCCGCCACCGAGCACGAACATCGCGCTGCCGCGCCCGTGATCGGTACCGAAGGCGGAGTTCTCCGCGACGCGCCGGCCGAATTCCGTCATCACCACGACGGTCGTCGTCGCCATCCGCGCGCCGAGATCCTGGCGGAAGGCCGCGAGCCCGCGCGCGAGCCGCAGCATGAGCGGCTCGATTTGCGTCTGCTGGACAAAGTGCGAATCCCATCCGCCGAGGTCCACGCTCGCGGCGTCGAGGCCGACATCGGCCTGGATGAGCTGCGCGACCTGCCGCAGGCCGTGGGCAAAGGAATCGCGCTCGTCGTAGCTCGCACCGTTGGCCGGTCGCGCGTTCGGATCGATCGCCTCGATGCGTGCGAGCGCATCGAAAGTATTTCGCGCCGCGTCGCGCAGCGCATCGTTTTCCAGTTCGTACAGCCGCCGCAGTTCGCGCCGAAAACTCGCGGGCACGCGCGATTTCCCGCGGCCTTCCGAGAGCGAAAATTCCGCGAGCGATTCAAACGCCGCCGCGGCAGGAGCGCCCGATAGCAACTCGGGCAGCGTCGGCGCGAGGGCCACGGCACTCAGCGGACTTTGCGTCGGATTTTTTCCGCGCAAAAATCTCCCGAGCCATCCTCCCGCCGCCGGACCGCCATGCTCCATGAGTTCCTGCGCCTCGAAATGCGAGCGCGTCTCGCTCTCGCCGCCAGCCCCGTGCACGATGCACAGATCGCCGTCCTTCCACGCGGGTTCTAGCGCGCGCAGGTTTGCGTGCAGTCCGAAAAAGCCGTCGAGCGCCACGGCATCTTCGCGCTTCACCGCGAGGCGCGGGCGAAAGCGGTGATAGTTGTCATCGGCCAGCGGCGCGACGAGCGTGAGGCCGTCCGCCGCCCCGCGGAGGAAGACCACAACGAGCGTGCGTTTGTCGTCGCGATTTTCGGAAAGGTGAGTCTCGGCGATCATGTCAGCAGCGTTGAAATGCGGGCGAGGCGAGCAGCAGCGCGAGGCCGTCGCCGCTTCTCAGCCACGCATTTTTTTCCTCCGTGCGCGGCGTGCGGCCGAGCAGCGTGGCCATGAGGCCGGTGTCCGAGCCGACGCGATCCTGCAGCCGGGCGCGCTCGATGCTCGTGCCGGCGATGCGGTTGTTTGCGAGCGCGAGCGCAAATTTCCAGCGCCACAGCAGCGTCGCGCGCCAGTGGATCGCGGCGCCGGGATAGCCATCCGGCGTCGGGTAGCGGAAGGGCATGTGGCCCATGCGTTCGAGGTAGGAAAGGACGGGGCGATCCGCGCTCGTGGAGGCGTTCGTCGCGCGCAGCGCGGAGACGACGAAATGGAATGGCCGCTTGAATTTCGCGCCCGTGCTGGCGGCGAATTCCGGCGTGGCGATGAGCGTGCGCAGCATCGTTTTGATATCACCGCCGCTGTCGGCGAAAGTTTTCGCGACCGCATCCACGGCGGCGGCGGGCGGCTCATCCGCGATGAAGCGCGCGCAAAGTTTGTGCGCGACGAAGTGTGCGGTGCTCGGATGCGACGTGACGATTTCGATGACACGATCAAGGTCCTTTTCGCCGAGGCCCGCGGGGATGTCGTGGCCGAGCACGCGCTTCGCGCCGTCGTCGTGCGCCTCGGCGCGGAAGAAAACGGCGGCGTGATCGGTGAGCGGCGACTTCAGCGTGCCGGCGTAGCCGTCGTCCTTGCGCGCGCGGATCGTCCAGCCGGTGAGGCAGCGCGCGACTTCCATCACGTCCTGCTGCGTGTAGCCGCCGTGGACGCCGAGCGTGTGCAGCTCCATGAGTTCGCGCGCGTAATTCTCGTTCGGCTGGTCGGCGGGCTTGCGCTTCACGTTTGCGCGGCCATCGAGATACCAGAGCATCGCGGGGCTGAGCGCGGAGGCGCGGAGCAGCTCGCGAAAATTGCCGAGCGCGTGCCTGCGGATGACCTCGGCATCGTCGAGCGGCTTCGTCCAGCGGCAGTCGCCCTTCGTCGGATCGATGTTGAAATGATCGCTCCAAAATTCGCACATCACCTCGAAAAGCTGACGCTCGCTGTACGTCGCGCGCAGCAGCGTGACGCGGCGGAGCAGGGGCGGCAGCGCTTCGGGATCCTGGTCGAACTGCTCGCCGAGCGGCTCGGCCCACATGTCGCCGAAGCGCGCAATCGCGCGGTCGCAGAGCGAATCGCCGATTTTCTCCGGCGCAAGCTGCTGCTCGAGAAAGGCGTTCACGCCGATCGCGGAAATGCGCGCGTGATCGCCCGGGCCGGCACCGAAGGTGAGGCGGTTCAGCGCGTGCGAAACGGGATCGATCTCCGCGGCGGCGGGCGGCGTCATCGGCCCGTGCAGCGAGCGCTCGACGCCCACGCCCGCATACTGGGCCACGTTCGTGAGCCAGCCTTGCGCGCTTTTGAAAATCGCAGCGCTCAGCGCGAGCGCGCCCGCGCTCGCGGCGACGAATTCACGGCGGGAAGTTTTTTTCACGGGAGCGCCGGCACGGGCGTCCCGGAAATTTCGGGCGCGGAATTTTTCCACGGCCGCGCGAGGAGGAACGCGCCGAAGCCGCTCGCGAGTCCCGCGTGCAGCAGGAGGCCCCAGCCGAGGAACGGCGTGATGAAGACGAGCGCGAGCATCACGCCGCCGCGCAGGCATTGCGTCCAGTGCGAGGCGTCGGCGGCGAGATTCCGGCCGATGCGCAGCGCGAGGCCCGCGCTGCCGGCGAAGGCGATGAGCAGCGAGAAAACGGCGGCGACGATGATGACGATGCGGACCGGCACGGGAAATCTCGCGGTGTTCAGCAGCAGCAAAATGATCGGCCCGTAGGTGACGATGCCGAGGAGCAGCGCGCGGACGGGGCGCTCGTCGTACACGCGGACACATCGGGCCGTCGCACCGGGAAACATGCCGCTGGCGACGAGCCAGTGGCCGAGCAGGATCAGAAAAACGGCGGCGTGGAGCGCGAGGAAAAAGAGGACGTTTCCGGTGTAGGGCATGGCGTTGTGGTGCGGGAGACGCGCGGCGCGGCGCGGAGGTTACGCTTTGCTGGGACAGGCGTCTCGCCTGTCGGAGTGAGACAGCGCCGCCGGCCTGTCCGAGATGGGCAGGCGAGACGCGCTGCCCCACCCCGACAGCCGGGACGGCTATCCCACTTTTCCTGCTCGCGACGCGAGCAGGGAGCGGTAGTGCGCGAGGTAGTCGTCCACCATTTTCGTGTGGCCGAAGCGTGCGGCGGCGTGGGCGCGGACTTGGCGGCGATCGAGTGCGCAGGCTTTGGCGACGAGCGGCGCGAGATCATCGGGCGTCGCGGCGGTGAAGCCGGTCACGCCTTCATCCACGACTTCGGCGACGGAGCCGCGGCGCACTGCGAGCACGGGCGCGCCGCAGGCCATCGCCTCGATCATCACGAGGCCGAATGGCTCGTCCCACTGGATCGGAAAGACGAGCGCGGCGGCATCGCGGAGCAGCGCGACTTTTTGCGCATGATTCACGAGGCCGATCCAGCGGATGCGCTCGCCGCCGATCAGCGGCTGCACTTTTTCGCGGAAATAATTTTCCTCGGCGGCGTTCTGCGGACGGCCGGCGAGGACGATCGGCATGTCCGCAGCCAGCGCGATGCGGATCGCATCGAGCGGATTTTTTTCCGGCGACATGCGGCCGAGGAAGGCGAGATATTTTCCGGGCTCGAAGCACGCATCGTACGCGGCGAAGTCCACGCCATTGAAGATGACGGGAAACTTTCTCCCGAGCCGCGAAGATGCGGCGGCGACCTGCGCGCGGCTGATCGCGACGACGCTCGCCTGCGGGAAATTTTGCATCGCCCACTCGTCGTCCGCGTGCGGGCTGGTGTGCAGCGTGAAGACACACGGCGTGCGCAGCGCGGCGGCGAATGGCAGCCACGCGGGCGGCAGGTGGCAGTGGATGATGTCGAACTCATCCTGCGCCGCGAGCACGGAGGCCATCGCGGCGTTCAGATAGTACTCTGACATCAGCGCGTCGCCGCGGGCCATCAGCTCGCTGAGATTCACGGGGATGACGGCGCGCAGCTTTGCGGCGGTGCGGCAGTCGCCGCTGGCGAAGAGTGTCACGTCGTGCCCGCGCGCGGTGAGTTCGTCGCAGAGCAGCGCGAGGAGGAGCTCGATGCCGCCGTAGGTCGCGGGCGGGATGGCGGTCCACAGCGGCGCGACTTGTGCGATGCGGAACTTGTTTCCGGCGGGAATTGACATATCTAGTGCGCGCTGATGCTAACCCGTTTCATTTTCGCGCCAACCACGATCGCCGTCCTCGCGCTGACCGCATCCATTTTTGCCGAGGAGAAACCGGAAGCGGTGCCGTTGAAAAAATTCGTGGCGAACCCACCCGCGAAAAAAGCGGCGGTGGCCGCGGCGAAGAAACCTGGGGCACCCGGGGCACCTGCGCCGACTGCATCGCCCGCGATCGAGGCCGCCACGACGCCGAAAAATGAGGCGTCGCAGACGACTGACGTGCCGGCGGCAACGGCGGAAAAAAAAGCGGACGCACCTGCCGCGGCGGAGCCGCAGGCGGCGCGCGCGATCCTCGTGACGAAGCGGGAAATCACCGCGCGGCTGCAAATTTTTCTCGATCAGCAGTTGTTCAGCCCGGGGATGATTGACGGGAAGCCGGGCAAAGCGCTGACGAATGCCTTCAAGCGCTGGCAGCGGGCGCATGCGCTGCCCGACACGGGCGTGATCGATGCGAATGTGCCGCTCGACAGCGTGTATCCGGTTTACACTTTTTACACCGTGGCGAAAGCGGATCGGAAATTTGTCGGCTCTCTGCCGGGCAAAACGGCTGAGCAGGCAAAGCGGAAAATGCTGCCGTACGCGGCTTACGCGGACTTCGTCGCGGAGCGGTACCACACCTCGCCGGCGTTTCTCACGCGGCTGAATCCGGGCATCCATTTTGAAAAGCTGAACGCGGGCGATCAGGTCCGCGTGCCGAATGTCGAGCCGTTCAAAGTCGAGGACATGCCGGACACGGGCAACCTCCCGCCAGTCGAGGAATACAAGACGCGGCACATCGTCATCACGCGCGGCGAGACGATCCTCGAGCTTTTCGATGGCGACAAATTGATCGCTGCGATCCCGATCGCGCCGGGCTCACCCGCGCATCCGACTCCGCCGGGCAAATGGCGGATCCTCGGCATTGCCTCGATGCCCACTTTCCGCTGGGACGCGGGCGTCCTCAGCCGCGGCGTGCGCACGAGCAATTTTTACATGCTGCCCGCGGGGCCGCGAAATCCCGTGGGCGTCGCGTGGATCGGGCTGAACAAGCCGGGCATCGGCATCCACGGCACGAACAATCCGTACAGCATCGGCACCTTCGCGAGCCACGGCTGCATGAGGACGGCGAACTGGGACATCTCGCGCATCTGCCACATGGTCACGCCCGGCGTGACGGTGGAGATCAAGTAGGCGCTACGGTGCGGGTGCCGGCGCAGCTTGGCCGAAAAAGAGCGCGCGATCGGTCTGATACTCGGGCTTGCGCGCGACGGCGTCATCCATGAGCGCCTGGCCTTCGTTCGGAAGCTGGGTGAAAAGGCAGAACACGCTGGCCTGCCATTCGCGATCCGCGAGCGCGGATGGCGGCAGCGTGGGCCGCATGAAAATGCGCGCCATCTGCAGGATGCTCGCCGCGCTGATGTCGCTCCATTTCACGGCGGGCAGGACGCCGAATTGCACGCGCAATTCGATCTGCTGATCGTCCGCATGCGAGGCGAGGCCGAGAAGTTTTTGACCGTTCTTTTTCACCAGCGGCGCGGCACAGCCGGCGAGATTGATGTCCTCGATGAGGTGCTTCTTGAATTCGATCAGCCACTCCACGCGCTTTGCGAGCAGGTCGCGCTCGCCGAGGCTGCGATCGGATTTGACATTCACGGCCTGAATGACCGCGGCGGCTTCCGTGAAGCGGTAATTTTCGCAGAGCGCCTTCACCTGCAGCTTCGCCTCCGTGAGCAGCTTCTCCTCCCGCGCTTCTTCCCCGGCTTTCTGCTGCTTCATCGCCTGCTCGGCCGCGGCGACGGCGGTGCGCACTTTTTCCCCGGCGTCGCTCTCGAGCGCGTCGAGTTTTTTGCGCAAATTTTCGGTGCGCATTTTCCGCCGCGCCGCCGGGATTTTGTTCAGCGCGGCCTCGGCCAGCTTCGGGGAAACGTCGGCCTTCGCGAGGTCTCCGGCGATTTCCTGGTACGTGCCGTAGTCATCGAGGAAGGGCGTGACGAGCGGCCGGTAGTCGCCCACCCACGCATCCTCGCCGGCAGGCATGGCCTGCTGGAAACGCCGCAGGAGCGCGATGCCTTCCTCGAAGTCGCCCGCGTGCCAGTGCTCCAGCGCGACGACGAGAAAGGCGAGCGATTCATACGTGGCCGGATCGACCGCATCGAGATTCAGCGCGTCTTCCTTCGGCTTGCCGGCGGCGAGCACGGAGAGCTTCGTGAGAAAGGCGACGAGCTTCGCGTCGAGGCCGATCGCGGTGGGCGTCGTGCGCTCGGCGAGCATCTTGAACGCCGCACGCGCGGCCCCGGGGCGGCCCGCAAAATATTCCGCCAGCCCGATGTGCACGGCGGCCCAACTGTTTTTCGGCTCGGGCAGGTGCGCCTCGTCGTACAGCGCGCGGAACATCGCGGCAGCCTCGGTGAAACGTTCTTCGACGAGTTTTCTGCGCCCGACGTCGAACCGCATCTCCGCGGAAAGGTCCGGCTCGGCGGGTTCGTTCGCCGCGGAATTGGCATCCGCATTTCCGCGACGCGCACCGGGCCGGTGCGTCCAGAAATACACGCCGACGCCGACGGCGATCGCCACGATGGCAAACGTGGCCCAGCTCCCACCGGTCATGCGATCGCCGACTTTGAGCACCGTCGGACGGCGGCGCTTCACGGGATGCTTGCGCAGTTCCGTCTGCGCGTATTCGAGGCTCTCGATGAAGTGCGCGTAGCTGTCGAAACGATCCGCGGGCTTGAAGCTGAGCGCGCGATCGATCGCGTAGGCCGTCGGCGTCGAGACGTGCGGCGCGAAATTCAGCAGGCGCACAGGCTGGCTTTTGATCCGGCGCAGCTCGCTCATCGAGTTGGACTCGGAGATGAAAGGCGGGCGCCCGGCGAGGGCGTGGAAAAGCGTGGCCGCGAGCGAATACATGTCGCTGCGGAAATCCTCCGGCTGATGATCGAGCTTCTCCGGGGCGACGTAGTACGGCGTGGCCCAGACTTCGCCCTGCTCCTCCGCTTGTTTCTCGACGAGGATGGCGAGGCCGAAGTCCACGATCTTCGCCGTCTGTCCGTTCGCGAAAAGGATGTTGCCCGGCTTGATGTCGCGGTGGATGAGGCCGAGTTCCAAGCCCGCCTTGAGCCCGAGCGCGATCTGGATGCCGATGTCGAGCGCCTGCTCTTCGGGCATCTTCACGAGCTCCGCCATGAGCGCTTCGAGGCTGCCCTGATCCACGATCTCCATCGCGAGGTAGAGCAGTCCGTGCGACTCGCCCGAGGAGTACACTTTGACGATGTGCGGATTGTTCAGACTCGCGGTGATGCGCGCCTCGCTCTCGAAGCGTTTCACAAATTCCGGGTCCGCGCTGTACTGCCGTTTCATCACCTTGATGGCCACGGAACGGTTCAGTTTTTTGTCCACCGCGCGATACACGACGCCCTGCCCGCCCTCGCCGAGCACGCCTTGGATTTCAAAGTTCGCGAAGTCCTGCCGCACCCGCATGCGCGCGCCGCAGCTCGAGCAATTCACGAGGGAAAATGGCTCCTGCTCGGAGACATCGATCATGGTCCCGCAGCTCGGGCAGATGGCGATGTTGGAATCGGTGGATGTCATCACGAACTGGCAGGGATACACGCGTTGAGAGCGCCCCGCAAGTCGTCAGGGAAATCCCGCGCGTGGGCTGCGCATTAGACTCGCGAATTTTTTTCCGGACAAAAATCACGAGTGATTCACGCAGAAAACCGGGCCGATTTCCCGGCATGGAATGGCGCGTGCTTATAAATTCCATAACCAAGCGAATCCACGCCGCGCCAATAACAAACTCTCATTCGACAATGCATCCGGAACCTCTACCCTCGCGGCCTCTGAAAAACTTCCCCGCCCTCGTGACCCTCGTCACCTGCCTCGCAGGAAGTTTTCTGGCCCCCGCCGCTCACGCGCAGCAAACGCAGTTTTCCCACGGCGAGCCGACGGCGCTCGAACAGGAGATGCTCGAATTCATCAATCGCGCGCGGATGAACCCCGCGGCGGAAGGATCGATTTTGAACGGAGTGAACACGTGGTATTCCGCCGATGCGCGCGCCCGGAAGCCTTCGTTCTTTGCGAACTTGATTGGCGAATTTGCCTCCTACCCGGCGGTCGCGCCGCTCGCGTTCAGTGCGAAGCTCATCCAGTCGGCACGCACGCATTCGCAGGACATGGTCGCGCGCAGTTTCTTCGCGCATGTGAATCCGAGCGGCCAGGATCCGACTGCGCGCGGCGCGGCGGCGGGATACGATGTGGGCGTGGGCGAAAATATCGACGGCGGCGGTGCTTCCACGGGCGACGACATTTTGATGAGCCACTTCAGCTTCATGGTGGACTACGACAACATCGACACGACCAACCCGATCGGCCACCGGCAGAACGTGCTGAATTCGGCGTATGCGGAAGTCGGCATCGGCGTGTACGGCGCGCGCTACGGCGGGAAGCTCACGCAGGATTTCGGCGCACCGGCGCGCAGCTACATCCTCGGGGTGGCGTACGTGGATACGAATGCCAACGGCGCGTACGACGCCGGCGAAGGATTGGGCGGCATTTACGTGAAGCCGGACGTGGGCAATTGGTACGCCGTCACCTCGACCTCCGGCGGCTTTGCCATCCCGGTGGATCCGGTGCAGCAGGTCACGGACACGGTGAATGTTCCCTTCGCCGTGCAGGGCAACACGTGGGCGGCAATCCAGCCGTATGATGCCGCGTATCGTCAGCAGCAAATCGCCGCGGCACCGACGATGACGGTGAACCTCACGTGGAGCGGCGGCGCACTTTCCACTCCGCGGACGAGCACCGTGACGATGAAGCGGCCCGTGCAGAGAACTTACCGCATCATGGGGACCGACGGCTGGTACTACTCGATGAGCATGGTGACCGCGCAAAACACGAAAGCCGATCTCACCGCCGCGATCCCCGTCGTGATCCCGAAACCCGGGACGGCAAAGGACTTCAATGGCGACGGCAAAGCCGACCTCATTTTCCAAAACTCCTCCGGCCAGATCGCCGCATGGTACATGAATGGCAGCGGCTCGATCGCTTCCTCCGCGATGCTCTACAGCGGCGGGCTCGGCGATTGGAAAGTGGTCGCCACCGCGGACCTGAATGGCGACGGCAATGCCGATCTCATTTTCCAAAACACCGCCGGCCAAATCGTCGTGTGGTACATGAGCGGCGCGGGCACCCGCTCGGGCTTCGCGGTGATTTACAGCGGCGCGCTCGGCGATTGGAGAGTGAAAGGCGCGGCCGACATGAACGGCGATGGCAACGCCGACCTCATCTTCCAAAACGGCTCCGGCCAGATCGCCGTCTGGTACCTGAATGGCAGCGGGGTCACGACACGTTCGGCGATGCTCTACAGCGGCGGTCTCGGCGACTGGATTCTCGCGGGCGTCGCCGACATGAACAGCGATGGCAACGCGGACCTCGTCTTCCAAAACAACGTCGGCCAGATCGCCGTGTGGTACATGAATGGCAACGGCTACGTCTCCGGTTCCGCCGTGATCTACGGCGGCGGCATGGGCGACTGGAAAATCACCGGCATCTCCGACATGAACAATGACGGCAAGCCTGACCTCATTTTCCAAAACAACGCCGGCCAGATCGCCGCGTGGTACATGAACGGCCTCGGCGGCGCGGCCGGAAATGTCATGCTCCACTCCTCCGGCCTCGGCGACTGGCGCCTGCGCTGAACCGCGCCCGCGCGGCGGGACTTGCAGCGTGCGGCCCGGTGTCGTAACCGACTGCATGCCCCCGCCGCGCCGCAAAAAGCCGGACCCGCGCAATCCGCGTTTCATCCCCGGCATTTACAACTACTGCGACCGCTGGTGCGAGCGCTGCGAATTTTCCCACCGCTGCGCGCAGTTCGCGATGCGCAGCCACGACCGGCCCGACGACCCGCAGACGCGCGACAGCGAGAACCGGAAATTCTGGGAAGCGCTCGGCTCCGCCGCCGGCTCCCTGCATGCGGAAAAGCACACGGAAAAAAATCAGCACGCCAGCGTCGCTTCGATCGAAGCCGCCGCCGCGCATGAAAAGCGCCTCGACCGCCGCGCGCGCGCGCGCGGCCAGCGCGAGAGCAACGCCGCGCTCACCTACTCGCACATGGTGGACGAGTGGTTCAACAACGAGCTCCGCCTCCCGCTCCAGCACGTGCGCAGCCTCGAGCGCCGCGTGGAAAAAGGCCTCGTGAGCGTCGCCGCCGCGAAGGGCGACCTCGTCCGCCTCAACGACTGCGTGGAAGTCATCCGCTGGTATCAGTCCTTCATCTACGTCAAAATCTGCCGCGCCTTCATGTCGCTCGTCGAAGAGGAGGAAGACCGCACGCTCAACGCCACGCGCGATTCCACCGGCTCCGCAAAAATCGCGCTCATCGCCATCGATCGCAGCCTCGCGGCCTGGGTGGCGATGCGCGAGATGTTCCCCGAGGAAACCGATTCCATGCTGGAAATTCTCGTCCAGCTCGATCGCCTCCGCCGCAGCCTGCAGCGGAAATTCCCAAAAACGAAATCCTTCAAACGCCCCGGCTTCGACGCGAAACGCTGAGCCGCCCTCCCCTTTCCCTCCGCGGCTTCGCGCTGAAAATCCCACCCGCGCGCAATTCTGCACACGCGCGATTTTTTCCGCGCCCCAGCGCTCACGCGGGGAGTCACCAGTCTTCCGTCACCGTCTTGCACAGGCCGATGAATGTCTCCTCGACCATGCTCATCCGCCGTCCCTGCCAGTGCAGAATGCCCCAGCGGCGCTTGAGTTTCCTTTTTCCCAGCGGCAGCGCCACGAGCTTGCCCGCAGCGATCTCCTTTTGCGCCGTCCACGGTGCGAGGATGCTGATGCCGATCCCGAGTTTCACGAGTTCCTTGATCGCCTCCATGTTCCCCATGTCGAGCTGGCTGAAGAGCACGATGTCGTCCTCGCGGAAATACTCCTCGATCATCGCCGACGTGTAGCTCTTGCGCTTGTACACGATGTAGTTTTGCCGCGCGATTTCACTCCTCTCCACCCGGCCCGCGATGGCCCACGGGTGCTGCGGGCTCACGATGAATTGCAGCTCGTCCGTGAACAGCGGGCGGAAATCCAGCGGCTCCCCGCGCTTCGGTTCGAGGTTGATCGCGAGGTCAATCTTGTGCGCGCGCAGCGCCTCGATCATCTCCGGCGTGTCGCCCGGCTCGATCGAGATCTCGCAGTTCGGGAAGCTGTCCTTGAACTCGCGCAGCACTCCGGGGAGCACGTGCTGGCACGCCGTCGTGCTCGCGCCGAGGCGCAGCCGACTCTGCCCCCACTTGCCGAGCCGGCCGAGTTCCGCGCGCGCCTCGGACATCTCGGCGAGCACGCGAGTCGCGCGTGCGAGGAGCTGTTCGCCCGCCTGCGTGAGCACCGCTTTTTTGCCCATCTTGTCCAAAAGGCGACAGCCCACCTCGCCCTCGAGCGCCTTCATCGAGTGACTCACGGCGGATTGCGAGAGATGAAGCTCGCGCGCCGTCTCCGTGAAACTGCCGGTGCGTGCGAGGATGCTGAAGGCACGGAGCTGCCTGCTGTCGAGTGGCTGTGGCATGGGATGAATGCAATTCATGCATCTCATGAAAAAGTGGCGAGGTATTTCTGATGCCGTTTCTCCGCCGTGGCACGCGCACGGCTGGATGCGCGGCCATCGCAAAGAATTCACCAGCGCAGGCGGCCAATCTCCGAAGCCGTGGCAAGCAGCACGCCATCCGCATCGGATTCGTCGGCCTCACCGACTGCGCGCCAATCATCATGGCCCGCGAACTCGGCCTTTTTGAAAAGCACGGGCTCGCGGTGGAACTCACCCGCGAACTCGGCTGGGCGACGATCCGCGAAAAGGTGATCCACGGCGAACTGGATGCCGCGCACGCGCCGGCGGGGATGCTCTTCGCCGCAGCCGCCGGCCTCGGCGGAACGAGCGCCGACTGTGTCACCGGCATCGTCCTGAATCTGCACGGCAACGCGATCACGCTTTCGCAGCGCCTCTGGAATGCGGGCGTTCGCGATGGCAAAGAATTGCGCGATTACGTGCGCAGGCGCTCGCGCCCGATCACGTTAGGCACCGTTTATCAGTGGTCGTCGCACTCGGTGCTGCTGCGGCTCTGGCTGAAGGGCCACGGCTTTGATCTTGAGAAGGATGCGAGGGTGGTGGTGGTGCCGCCTTCGCAGATGATCGCCCACCTGCGCGCGGGACATCTCGATGGATTCTGCGCGGGCGAACCGTGGAACTCGCTCGCCGTGATGTCCCGCGCCGGGTGGGTCGTCGCGCGCAGCGCCGAGCTCGCGCCGCTGCACCCTGAAAAAATTCTGATGGCCCGCAGTGATTTCGCCGAGCGCCACGATGAGCAGCACACCGCGATCATCGCCGCATTGATCGAGGCCGCGCGCTTTTGTGATGATCCTGCGAATCGCGAGACCGTCGCGGAGACGCTCGCGCGCCCCGGCTGCGTCGGCGCAAACGCCGACGCGATCCAGCAGAGCATGCGCGCCGTTTACGACTACGGAAACGGACGCATCGAGCCGTGCCAGGGCTTCAATATTTTCGCCCGCGAAAACGCCAGCGAGCCCGATGAACGCAAGGCCGTGTGGGTCGCGCAATCGCTCGTGTCCAGCGGCCTCGCCACTGCCGCGCAACTCCCGCTCGACCTGTGCGTGCGGTCTTTCCGCTCCGACATCTTCGCCCGCGCCCTCGCGCTCACGCGAACCGAAACGCTCACGCAGCCCGCGCTCATTTCCACCGCAGCCTGAAACCAGCCACCATGAAAACCAACCCAACCACTGACATCGCACGCAATCTCACCCGCCGCACATTCCTCACGCGCACCGCAGGCGCAGCCGCGCTTTTCGCCGGCCTGCCACGCGGCTGGGTCGGCTCCGCATTTGCCAGCGATGCGCCGGAGACGGCGGACATCAAGCTCGGCATGATCGCGCTCACCGACTGCTCGAGCATCGTCATCGCGCACGAGAAGGGGCTCTTCAAAAAATACGGCATCAACTCCACGGTGAGCAAAGGCGCGAGCTGGGCGGCGATCCGCGATTCGCTCGGCAACGGCGACATCCAGGCCACGCACATGCTGCTCGGCATGCCCATCGCGAGCACGATGGGCCTCGGCGGCGCGCCGAAAAAACCGATGGTCGTGCCGTGGATCATCAATCGCAACGGGCAGGCGATCACTTTGAAAAAGGAACTCGCCGGCAAAGTCGCCGACGATGCGAGCGCGCTGAAGCCGCTCGCGCTCGCGGCGAAGGCGAGCGGCACGCCGATGACATTCGCGATGACGTTTCCGCCGGGGACGCACGCGATGTGGCTGCGCTACTGGCTCGCGGCGGGTGGCATTCATCCCGGTGACGCGAGCGGCGCGAACGCGGACATTTCGCTCATCACGATCCCGCCGCCGCAGATGGTCGCAAACATGAAGGTCGGCAAGATGGACGGCTTCTGCGTGGGCGAGCCGTGGAATGCGCGCAGCATCGCGGAGGAGATCGGCTTCACCGCGATCACCACGCAGGGCATCTGGAAGGATCACCCGGAAAAAGTGTGCGCTTTCACCGCGGAGTTTGCGGAAAAAAATCCGAAGACCGTGAAGGCCATGCTGAAGGCGCTGCACGAGGCGAGCGTGTGGCTCGACAAGATGGAAAATCGCGAGGAACAGGCGAACATCGTCAGCGGCGCGACTTACATCAACTGTCCGCCAGAGACGATCCTCGGCCGCCTGCAGGGCAAATACATCATGGGCGACGGGCGCAAATTCCGCGACCCGAACTACATGATTTTCAGCGACCGGAACTGCAACTATCCGCAGGCGAAGTTCGC